>JBEGSC010000001.1:0-537635 GCA_041180165.1 Pseudomonadota bacterium
AACTCAGAGGCACAGAGGGTAAAACCCGGACTGACCGCAAAAAAGACAGCGATGGCCGTCAAGAGTTAGGCGTTGAGCTGCTCACGCTGCGCAATGACCTCACCGAGCGCCTGCATGCCCAAGGCCACATGACCGACCTGCTGCGCGAAGCGCTGGCTGAAGCACGCCGCATCACCAACTTTGAAGGCAAGCGCCGTCAAATGCAGTACGTGGGCAAGCTCATGCGCAAGCTCAGCGACGAATCGATTGAGGCAGTCAAAGACGCCTTGAACGAGCAACGCATGGGCAGCACCAAAGACACCTTGGCCCTGCACTTGGCTGAAAGCTGGCGTGACCGCCTGATGGCCGAAGACACGGCCTTGCAAGAATGGATGAACGAATACCCCAGCACCGACAGCCAACAGCTGCGTGCACTGGTGCGCCAAGCGCGCAAGGACGACGTGACCACCAAAGCAGACATTGCCAAAGGCTTGCTGCCACGTCAAAGCCGTTCGTACCGTGAGATTTTTCAACTCATCAAAGAACAGCTCAACTTGGTGGAAGACGCGTTACACACGCCTGAAGAAGACGAAGAAAGTTACAAACCATGACCGACACCACCTTGCCCACCCCAGATGCACGTTGCGACACCATCAAGGTGGGCATCGTGTCCATCAGCGACCGCGCATCCAGCGGCACGTATGAAGACAAAGGCCTACCCGCCTTGCGCGATTGGTTAG
Source organism: Pseudomonadota bacterium (assembly GCA_041180165.1). Taxonomy (GTDB): domain Bacteria; phylum Pseudomonadota; class Gammaproteobacteria; order Burkholderiales; family Burkholderiaceae_C; genus Limnohabitans. The sequence goes on from JBEGSC010000001.1 coordinate 720, forward strand.
GCCAAGCCTTGTACAACCCGATTGAATACGTTGAGCGCCTGATTCCTGACGAGCAAGCCACCATCAGCCAAGCACTCATTGAGCTGGTTGATGCAGGTTGTAATTTGGTGTTGACCACCGGCGGTACAGGCCCCGCCAAGCGCGACGTGACACCCCAAGCCACACTGGCTGTGGCTCACAAAGAAATGCCAGGCTTTGGCGAACAAATGCGCCAAGTGAGTTTGAAGTTTGTGCCCACCGCTATCTTGTCGCGCCAAGTAGCGGTGATTCGCGATGAGACACTGATCATCAATTTGCCAGGCCAACCCAAATCCATCCAAGAAACTTTGGGCGGACTGAAAGACGCCGAGGGCAAGCAAATTGTGGACGGCGTGTTCGCGGCAGTGCCCTATTGCATCGACTTGATCGGCGGCCCTTACATGGAAACGCGTGATGAGTTTTGCAAAGGCTGGCGACCCAAAACCGCGCTGAAGTCAAAGCGCGTGTAACGCAGAAATCGCCCACAAAAAAGCCCGCTCTATCAGCGGGCTTTTTTATTTCTCAGTGTTATCTGCACCAATCCTCTGCACCACAGGATCCTCGCCTGACATGTCAAAGTAAATGCCGTCAAAGAAAATCTTCACCATGGCTAAGTCCTTGCCTGGTGCGCTTCGATTGGGCGTGTACTGCAAGACCTCAAACACATAGTGGTTCAAAGTTTCGACGAACTTATCGAAATGCGGCATCTCCACATTGAACATGGGCTTCACCAAAATTTTCCATTGCCCAGCCATCACAGCGTCTTCGCACACGGTGACATCACACACGATGTCGCTGGTTACCAACCCATATTGCTCTAGGTCGAATGTGAACTGCCCCTCAAACGCCCCGACTGGATTGAGCGTAGCCCAAAGGCGTTTGGGATACACATTTAAAAATTGCATGGTCAATCCAATAACTGGTTGATGCGTGCTGCCTCGAAGTGCTCTTGACGAGCAGCATCAGTCGGCACGCAATCGGGTTTGGCCTGACCAGATGAAAGCTGTTCAATCGCTTTCCAGAGCAATGCAATTTGGTGTTCTTGTGAGGTGGCGTTGTCAATCAAGCCACGCATGGCTTGGCTCACAGGGTCGTCGTTTTGCGTGACACCGTAGGCTGAGAAGCCCATCTTGGATGCAGCCTCTTCACGTTTGGCATCGGTCTCAGCTTGAATGATGCGTGCAGGATTTCCCACCGCCGTCGCACCTGCAGGCACGGGCTTGGTCACCACAGCATTGCTGCCTACTTTGGCTCCGTCGCCCACGGTGAAACCGCCCAACACTTTGGCACCTGCACCAATCACCACATCTTTGCCCAAGGTGGGGTGGCGTTTTTCACCTTTGTAGAGCGACGTCCCGCCCAAGGTCACGCCTTGGTAAATCGTGCAGCCATCGCCAATCTCAGCTGTCTCGCCCACCACCACGCCCATGGCATGGTCGAAAAACACGCGGTCGCCAATCTTGGCCGCGGGGTGAATTTCAATGCCGGTGAACCAGCGCGAGATGTGCGAAATAAAGCGGCCCAACCACTTGAGGCCAATATTCCAGCAGCCGTGCGCCAAGCGGTGCAGCAACACCGCGTGCAAGCCAGGGTAGCAGGTGAGCACTTCCCACCAGCTGCGTGCAGCGGGGTCGCGGTCCAAAATGCATTGAACGTCAGAGCGTAGGCGTGAAAACATAGTGACGTGATTATCGTTGCCTCAACCCTTGCTTTTCTCGGTTGTGGTTTTAGCCACTTGCGACATGGTTTTGGCAATGCCGCGCAAGATGTGAATTTCTTCTTGCGTGACTTGTGCGCGGTTGAACAACTGGTTCAAACGTGGCATGAGTTTCTTGGGCGCTTCTGGGTCCAAGAAACCAATGTCTGTCAAAGATTGCTGCCAATGTTCAAGCAAGCCTGCGAGTTGTTGGGCATCGGCCAAGGGTGCGGGCTCTGGCTCTACAGCCATGTGCGTCAAAGCACCAGCTGCATCGGGCAACATCGTGACCAGTCCACCCAGTGCCTCGCGCCAGTCATACGCCAACACCTGCACCGCCGCACCTAAGTTGAGCGAGCCAAACTGGGGGTTGGTGGGTATGCGCAGGCAGGTGTGGCAGCGGTACACATCTTCGTTACGCATGCCAAAGCGTTCGGAGCCAAACAAAAAGCCGACGCCAAAGTCGGCGCTCTCGCGATGTTCAGCCGCCAAAGCCGCAAAGTGTGGACGCGGCTCTAACGTGGGTGGGCCAAAGTCACGCGGCGTCATGGCGGTGGCGCACAGGTGATGCAGCCCTTCAATGGCCTCGTCTAAGGTCTCCACCACACGGGCATTGGCCAACACATCCAAGGCGCCGCTGGCCCTTTGAATGGTTTCATCACGGCGCAACACGTTCGCCCAGCGAGGCGCGACCAGCACCAAATCGCTAAACCCCATGACCTTCATGGCGCGGGCGGCAGCGCCCACATTGCCGGCGTGGCTGGTATTTAAAAGTATGAAGCGGGTTTTCATGGGCGTTTTGTCAGTCTAAGCGCGTAAAATCTGCCCCATTGTCGCCGCCCGCATCGCTCGGGCGCTTTCTTTGCCAGTTTTGGCGTCAGCTCTTTCACACAATTTATGTCGTCCACTACCCATCCTATGCTCAACGTGGCCATCAAGGCCGCCCGCGCCGCAGGCGCCATCATCAACCGCGCCGCGCTCGACGTGGAGGCGGTTCGCATCTCGCAAAAGCAAGTGAACGACTTTGTGACTGAAGTTGACCAAAACAGCGAACGCGTCATCATCGAGACCCTCCTCACCGCCTACCCTGACCACGGCATCTTGGCCGAAGAGTCAGGCACCATGCACGGCAACCCCAACGCTGACCACATTTGGATCATCGATCCATTGGATGGCACAACCAATTTCATCCACGGCTTCCCCTATTACTGCGTGAGCATTGCTTTGCAAGTGCAAGGCCGCTTAGAGCAAGCCGTCATTTACGACCCCACCCGCAACGACTTGTTCACCGCCACCAAAGGTCGTGGCGCGTTCATGAACGACCGCCGCATTCGCGTGAGCAAACGCACCCGCTTGGAAGAGTGTTTGCTGGCCACAGGCTTTCCGTTCCGTCCCGGTGACGACTTCAACAAATACCTGAGCCTGATGGGCGATGTGATGCAACGCACCGCAGGCCTTCGCCGCCCCGGTGCTGCAGCACTCGACTTGGCCTATGTGGCCGCAGGCTTTAGCGATGGTTTCTTTGAACTCGGATTGAAGCCTTGGGACATGGCCGCAGGCGCATTGCTGATCACCGAAGCCGGTGGCTTGGTGAGTAACTTCACAGGCGAAGGCCCTTACCTCGAGCACGAAGAGTGCTTGGCCGCACCACCCCGTATCTACGCGCAGTTGGTGCCACTCACCACCAAGTACTCCAAGTTTGCAGGTGCAGACGACAAGCGTGCTGCCGGTACAGCGGCTAAAACCTTGAGCCTCTCGCGTCAAACACCCGACGCACCGCTGTAACCACCAGAAGGCACACACTTTTTGGCGAGCACAGCAATGCGCGATTTATCTGGGCACACCCCCATGATGCAGCAGTACTTAGGCCTCAAGGCCGAGTACCCAGACACACTGCTGTTTTATCGCATGGGCGACTTTTACGAGTTGTTCTTTGCCGATGCCGAAAAAGCGGTGCGCTTGCTCGACATCACGCTCACGCAACGCGGCCAATCCAACGGCGAGCCGGTGGTCATGGCGGGTGTGCCGTTTCACTCGGTTGAAACGTATTTAGCCCGCCTCATCAAGCTCGGCGAATCGGTCGCCATTTGCGAACAAGTGGGCGATGTGGCCACCAGCAAAGGGCCAGTCGAGCGCAAGGTGGTGCGCGTGGTCACGCCCGGCACACTCACCGACAGCGCGTTGCTCAGTGACAAAACCGAAGCCTATGTGCTGGCCATTTACCAAAGCGAACGCACAGGTTGTGGCTTGGCGTGGCTCAGCGTCACCCAGGGTGTGGTGCATTTGGCCGAGTGCAACACGACTGAGCTGCCCAACTGGATAGCCCGCGTAGCTCCCAGCGAAATCATTTACAGCGCCGAGGTTAGCCCTGCGTTTGAGCAACAGCTGAAAAACTTTTGCAGCAATTTGGGCCTACCCGCCCAAGTACGCCCCGCGTTTCAGTTTGATGCAGCCTTAGGTAGCCGCAAGCTACTGGAACATTTGCAAGCCGCGTCTCTCAACGCGTGGAACGCACAAGACGTGGTGCAAGCCCACGCCGCCGCTGCTGCGCTGCTGGCTTACGCGGAACACACCCAAGGCCGCGCCCTCACACACGTGCACGGCGTGTACGTGGCACGCAACGATGCGCTGATCGACCTGCCGCTCACCACCCGCCGCAACCTAGAGCTGACCCAGACCCTTCGCGGCGAAGACTCGCCCACACTGTTCTCGTTGCTAGACACCTGCATGACAGGCATGGGCAGCCGCCAGCTCAAAAACTGGTTGCTCTCGCCCGAGCGTGACCGCAGCCAAGCCATGCACCGCTTGGCCGCCATCGAAGCGCTGCAAGACAACCGCACCCAAAGCTACAAAGTGTTGCGCGACGCCCTCAAAGGCTCGGGCGATGTGCAGCGCATCAGCGCCCGCGTGTCGCTGCGCCAAGTGCGTCCGCGCGAGTTGGTGTCGCTGGGTCAAGCGCTACAAAAAGCGCTGCGCATTCAGCCGCTCATTCCTACCTCACCAAAAGCGGGGGCGGTAGACCGCTCTGCGGAGGTCAAGGAGGAGCTCGCGCAGCGAGCGGGGGACACGCAGCAGAGCGGTCTGCCGCCCACGCTTTTAGTGCACATAGCCCAAGACATGGGCGTACCGCCCGAATGCGGTGCATTGCTAGAGCGCGCTTTGCTACCCGAACCCGCCGTGTTGGTGCGCGATGGTGGCGTCATCGGCCACGGCTACGATGCCGACTTGGACGAGCTACGCGCCATTCAAAACAACTGCGACGGTTTCTTGCTCGAACTCGAAGCCCGCGAACGCGAGCGCACCGGCATTGCCAACCTGCGCGTGCAGTTCAACAAAGTGCATGGCTTTTATATCGAGGTCACGCAAGGCCAGATCGACAAAGTGCCGGCCGACTACACGCGCCGCCAAACCTTGAAGAACGCCGAGCGCTTCATCACGCCCGAGCTCAAAGCCTTTGAAGACAAAGCCCTCAGCGCCCAAGAGCGTGCCTTAGCTCGCGAGAAGTTTTTGTTCGAGCAACTGCTCGACAACTTGCAGCAGTTTGTGCCCGCCCTCACCCGCTTGGCCCAAGCTGTGGCCACGCTCGACGCATTGTGCGCCTTGGCCGAACGCTCGCTCACGCTGGGCTGGTGCGCACCTGAGTTTGTCAAAACACCGTGCATCGAAATTGAGCAAGGCCGCCACCCCGTGGTGGAAGCCCGCTTGGCCGAAACGCATGGCGTGGTAGCTGGCGGTGCGGCCAAAACCTTCATTGCCAACGACACGCGGCTGGGCCACCTGCACCGCATGCAAGTCATCACCGGCCCCAACATGGGCGGTAAGTCGACCTACATGCGCCAAGTGGCCATCATCGTGTTACTGGCCAGCATTGGCAGCCATGTGCCTGCCACCGCTTGCCGACTGGGACCGATTGACGCCATCCACACCCGCATTGGCGCGGCCGATGATTTGGCCAACGCGCAATCGACCTTCATGCTGGAGATGACCGAGGCCGCGCAAATCTTGCACGCAGCCACGCCGCACAGCTTGGTGTTGATGGACGAGATTGGCCGAGGCACCTCCACCTTTGACGGCTTGGCCTTGGCCAGCGGCATTGCCACGCACTTGCACGACAAGACCCAAGCCTTCACGCTGTTTGCCACGCACTACTTTGAACTCACAGACTTCCCCACCAAGCACAAGGGCGCGGTGAACGTGCATGTGAGTGCGGCTGAAAGTGGCGCGAGCATTGTGTTCTTGCACGAAATTCAGCCTGGCCCCGCGAGCCGCAGCTACGGTATTCAAGTGGCTCGCTTAGCTGGCATGCCTTCTGCTGTACTCAGCCATGCCCGCCATGCCTTGGCCTCGCTCGAAGCGGGGGCTGATGCATCGAAGGTACAAGTCGACCTCTTTGCGCCTCCCCCGTTGCAAGACGATGTAGGCCCCAGCCCTCTGCAAGCCAAGCTAGCCGAGATCGACCCCGACAAACTCAGTCCACGCGATGCGTTGGACGCTCTGTATCAACTGAAGAAACTTTTATGACCTACTGCGTCGGCATCAAACTCAAAGCGGGCCTCGTGTTCTTGTCAGACTCGCGCACCAACGCGGGCCTCGATCAAATCAGCACCTTTCGCAAAATGATCGTGTACGAAAAGCCGGGCGACCGCTTCATGGTGTTGTTGTCGGCAGGCAATTTGTCCATCTCGCAATCGGTGCGTGAGATCTTGCAAGTCGAGCAACTCAAAGACACCCCAGAGAGTGAACCCATCACCATCTGGAACGCCAAGAGCATGTTTGATGCAGTGCGCGTCTTGGGTGCAGCCATTCGCCGCGTGCACGAGCGCGATGCAGCGGCCCTCAAAGCATCGGGGGTGGACTTCAATGTGTCGCTCATCTTTGGTGGACAAATCGCTGGCGAAGGCATGCGTTTATTCCAGGTGTACTCGCCTGGCAACTTCATCGAAGCCACGGCCGAAACGCCTTACTTTCAAATTGGCGAATCCAAATACGGCAAGCCTGTGCTCGACCGCGTGCTGCACCCCGACACCCCACTGGACGAAGCCGCCAAGTGCGCTCTGGTGTCAATGGACTCCACACTCAAATCCAACCTCTCGGTCGGCTTGCCACTGGACATGGTGGTGTACGAAGCAGACAAATTTGAAAGCGACAAGGTGGTTTGCATCGACGAGCACAACCCCTACTTTCAAATGCTGCACAACAGCTGGGGCCAAAAATTGCGAGAAGTGTTTGATGGCATCGACGACCCCGTGTGGGACGGCGCAGCCACCGCCACGCCGCTACTGCAACCCGCACAACGTGTGCAAGCGTTGAAGAAAATTCAAACTCCTGACGAAAAGTTGATTTGATCGGCATGACTCAACCGCTCATCGTTTTTTCGCACGGCAACAGTTTTCCAGCCTGCACCTACCGCGTCATGCTCGACGCCATTCGTGCGCGCGGTTTTCGTGTGGAAGCTATAGACAAATTTGGCCACGACCCGCGCTACCCCGTCACTGACAACTGGCCGCATTTGGTGCAACAACTCACCGACTTCGTCCAGCCATTGACGTCGCACAACGGCCCCGTGTTTTTAGTCGGCCATTCGTTGGGCGGCATCCTCAGCATGATGGTGGCAGCCAAGCACCCCGATCTGGTGCGCGGCGTGGTGCTGCTTGATTCGCCCATGTTGGGTGGCTGGAAAGCCAAGCTGCTCAAAACGGTCAAACGGGTGCCAGGCGCCGAGGTGTTTTCACCCGCCGCCATCAGCCGCAAACGTCGCACCACATGGGCCAACGAAGCCGAAGTGCTGGAACACTTCCAACGCAAAAAAGCCTTTGCCAAGTGGCATCCACAAGTGCTGAAAGACTACGTGACCTACGGCACGCACGACGAGCAAACCGCCCAAGGCACACGCCGCGTGCTGAGCTTTGATCGCGATATCGAGAGCGCCATCTACAACGGTCTGCCCGACCATTTGGAAACCTATTTCAAACGCCACCCGCTCAAATGCAAAGCCGCCCTGATCGGCGGCTTGCAATCGCGTGAGTTGAAACAAGTAGGCTTAGATTTCAGCCGTCGCGTCACGCAGGGGCGCGTGATGAAGATTGATGGCACGCATCTGTTTCCGATGGAGCATCCATTGGTCGCAGCAGCGGCTGTGGAAACCGCGCTGCTGAATTTGATTGGCTGATTAAGCCGCCCAAGTCACTGTGCCGGTCCACGCCGTGGCCAACACCACAATGCCAAACACGATGCGATACCAAGCAAATGGAATGAAGCTGTGACTGGCGATGTAGCGCAGCAACCAACGCACACAAATCCACGCGCTGATGAATGAGAACACCAAGCCCACGACAAACACGGGCGCATCGGCCATGCTTAGCAGCTCGCGTTCTTTGTAAAGGCTGTACGCACCCGCGCCAATGAGCGTTGGAATCGCCAAGTAAAACGAAAAGTCTGTGGCGGCTTTGCGCGACAAGCCCAGCAACATGCCACCAATGATGGTCGCGCCGCTGCGGCTTGTGCCGGGAATCATGGCCAAGCACTGCACCAAGCCCACTTTCAACGCGTCGATGGGCAACATGGCTTCCACGGTTTCAATCCGTGCAGGCTCAACAGTTGTCTCTTCTTCGCCCTCAGGCTTGGCTCGACCCCAGCCTTCGGCCCACAAAATGATGAAGCCACCCAAGATGAAGGTGCTGGCTACCACGGTGGGCGTGAACAAATGCGCTTTGATGAACTTGCCAAACACCAAGCCCAGCACCACCGCTGGCACAAAGGCGATGAACACGTTCAACGCAAAGCGACGCGCCTCGACTTGCGTAGGCAACGCCACCACGGTGCTGAAAATCTTTTGCCAGTAAACAATGATCACGGCAAAGATCGCGCCGGTCTGAATGGCGATGTCAAACACCTTGGCTTTGTCGTCATCCATGCCCAGCAACGCGCCAGCCAAGATCAGGTGGCCTGTCGATGAAATAGGCAAAAATTCGGTCAAACCCTCGACCACGCCCATAGCTGCGGCTTTGAGCAATAAAACGATATCCATACAACTCCTTAGATGTATCAGATTATCCCTTGTGTGCTTGCCTCCTAAAATCCGAAACACATGCAACTCACGCCCGTCATCGCCATCCACATGAGCGCAGCGATCGCCGCATTTGCGATTGGCCCCGTTGTGCTGTGGGCACGCTTAGGCCAGCATGTCAGGCCATGGCTGCACCGTGCACTGGGCTATGCGTGGACCACGCTGATGCTGGTGGCGGCCATCAGCGCCATCTTCATCCGCGATTTCAACCTGCCCAACATCTGGGGCTACACGCCGATTCATGTACTCATTCCGGTCACTCTGATGAGCTTGTTTTTTGCCTTTCGTGCATTGGTCAGACGCGAATTTGTAGCCCATCGAAAAACGATGCAAAGCCTCTATATTGGCGCTTGCGTGGTAGCAGGCGCTTTCACGCTGCTGCCCTCTCGCTATTTGGGGCAATTGATTTGGCATGAATGGCTCGGCTGGCTCTGATTTGCCCTTGCGTGCCGCCTAAAATCACGGCATGACGAAACCCGCCTCTCCCGCGACAGAACAAGACCACAAGCCCAGCAACTTTTTGCGCCAGATCATCGAGAACGATTTGGCTCAAGGTACCTACGCCAGCCGCCGCTGGGCGGGCAGCCCAGGGGACGCAGCGCATCACGCCAAGGGCGAGCCAGACCCTGCCAAGATTCGCACGCGTTTCCCACCCGAGCCAAACGGCTACTTGCATGTGGGCCACGCCAAAAGCATTTGCATCAACTTCGGTTTGGCACGCGACTACGGCGGCGTGTGCCACCTGCGCTTTGACGACACCAACCCCGAAAAAGAAGACACCGAATACGTCAACTCCATCATCGACGCGGTGAAGTGGCTGGGCTTTAGCTGGAGCCAACCTGGCAACGATGCTGCCTACCAAGCCAGCGACTACTTCGACTTCATGTACCGCGCTGCCGAGGCATTGATCGAAGCAGGCCACGCCTATGTGGACGAACAAACGCCAGAAGAAATGCGGGTCAACCGTGGCGACTTTTCTAAGCCTGGTGTGAACAGCCCTTTTCGCGCGCGTACGCCTGCTGAAAACCTTGCACGTTTTCGCGACATGCGCGACGGCAAGTTGGTCGATGGTGCAGCCGTGCTGCGGGCCAAGATTGACATGGCCTCACCCAACATCAACCTGCGCGACCCGGCCATCTACCGCATTCGCCGCGCCACCCACCACAACACGGGCGACACCTGGTGCATCTACCCGATGTACACCTTTGCCCACCCCATCGAAGACGCATTGGAGCAAATCACCCACAGCATTTGCACACTGGAGTTTGAAGACCAACGACCGTTCTACGACTGGTTGATGGACCGCCTGTGCGAGTGCGGCCTGCTGGCTGCACCTGCACCCAAGCAATACGAGTTCTCGCGCCTCAACCTCACCTACGTCATCACCAGCAAACGCAAACTCGCGCAACTGGTGAACGAGGGCAAGGTCAACGGCTGGGACGACCCCCGCATGCCCACCATCGTTGGCCTACGCCGACGTGGCTACACACCCGAGAGCCTGCAACTGTTTGCCGAACGCATTGGCGTGACCAAGAGCGACAGCTGGATTGACTACAGCACGCTCGAAGGCTGCTTGCGCGAAAGCCTAGAAAACACTGCATACCGCGCCATGGCCGTGCTGGACCCCGTCAAACTCGTGCTCACCAACTGGGACGACGTGATGGGCGCGGGCCATCTTGAGCCTTGCACACAACCCGCGTTACCGCACGCCGAAGAAGGCGCTGAAGTGCCCACACGCCATTTCAAAATTGGCAAAGAAGTGTGGATTGAGCGTGACGACTTCGCCGAAGTGCCGCCCAAAGGCTACAAACGCCTCTACCCCGGCAACAAAGTGCGCCTCAAAGGTGGCTACGTCATCGAGTGCACGGGCTGCACAAAAGATGCAAATGGTTTGATCACCGAGGTGCTTGCCACCGTCATTCCTGACACCAAGAGCGGCACACCCGGCAGCGCCACCGTCAAGGCCAGCGCCGCCATCACATGGGTGGGCGTGAACGACGGTCTGCAAGCCGAAGTGCGCTTGTACGACCGCTTGTTCACCGACGCACAACCCGATGCAGGCGGTAAAGACTTCCTAGCCGCCCTCAACCCCGACAGCCTCAAAGTGGTGAGTGCGTATGTTGAGCCATCACTGGCCAACGTACCCCCAGGCGCGCACTTTCAGTTTGAACGCCACGGCTACTTTGTGACTGACCGCGTGGACCATGCGGGGGGTAAGTTGGTGTTTAACAAGATCACGGGCTTGAAAGACACTTGGGCTAAGTAACTGATGTCAATGCTTGACGAACAACTGGTTGAAGAATGGCTTAATCGCCAGAATTTCTTCACCATGCGAGGCATCAAACAAGGTGTTGATGAAATCGATTTGCTTGGTGTTCGCACATCTCCATCAGGCAACGAGTATTGGCATGTTGAGGTACAAATTAGTTATCGTCCAATTGGATATATCGGTGGCGATTCAAACGCGAAAAAACGAAGCTCGGATGAAATAGAAGAAGGCATTAAAACTTGGGTTACAAAGAAATTCACCTCTGAGAAAAAAGTAATGCGCCGCAATGCAATCGCCCCTGATGCCACGTGGCGATATGTTTTAGTACACGGGGCAGTCCGAGACATCACTGAACTAGATCACATTAAAGATTTGGGCATTTCCCTAATCCCATACAAACAAGTCTTATTAGATTTGCAACAGCAAGCAAAGTCACATAGCTCTTCTGCTGCGAGCAATATCATTGACATGCTTCATTACATTAAAAGTTAACTTCATAAAGTTTAAAAATAGTTACTCCCAGCCTCTGTGCATGAAGCTGTGAACAACATCTTGGATATCTCTTCAAGCATAGTGTCCATCAGGCTTGGCAAGCATTGCCTTGAAAACAGGCAATGAAGCACCACCTATTAGTAGCAATCAACTCAATATCCCCAAGCCAGCAAACCACTGCTGGCTTGGCTATGCTTCGCCGCACAAAGGAACTTATTCAATGTCTACTCTTCTCGACAAATTGCAATGGCGCTACGCCGCTAAAAAAATGGATGCCACCAAAGTGGTGCCTCAAGACAAAGTGGAGCGCATCATCGAAGCGGCTCGCTTAGCGCCTACATCGAGCGGCTTGCAGCCGTTTGAAATTGTGTTGGTCACCAACCCAGACGTGCGCGCCAAGATTCAAGCCAGCGCACATAGCCAAGCGCAGATCACCGAAGGTTCACACCTGTTGGTGTTTGCTGCGTGGGACAACTACACCGCTGATCGCATCAACATGATGTTTGACCTGACCAACGCCCAACGCGGCAGCACAAACGAAGGCTGGGAAAACTACCGCCAAATGTTGTTGGCCAACTACCCTGCGCGTGACGCACATGTGAACTTTGAACACGCCGCGCGCCAAGCCTACATTGGCTTGGGCGCATCGTTGATCGCTGCAGCGTTTGAAGAAGTGGACGCTACGCCAATGGAAGGTTTCGACCCTAAGGCTGTGGACGAAATTTTGAACTTGCACGCACGCGGTTTGCGCAGTGTGGCCATCATGCCTTTGGGCTACCGCTTGGCTGAGCAAGACTGGCTCGCACCTCTCAAGAAAGTGCGTCGCCCTCGCGAGCAGTTCGTGACCGAAGTGAAGTAATTACTTCTTCTCGACGGGATTGGCCGTCAACAAGTTAGCCGAGTAAGCGCGCATGAATTCGCGAGCTTTCTCGGCTTTTGTATTGAGCCATGCGTCATACGCGCCTTCGCCCAAGATGACGGGCATGCGTTTTTCGTTGCCGTTTTGTTGGTAGCGGTGCAGCAAGGCGTGGCTGTTGGCGTTGACCGTCAGCAGCGTGAAGCTGATGATTTCTGTGCCGTCTTTGGCCCACCGCTCCCAAATGCCCGCCACACCCATGGGCTTGCCGTCCACACGGGCGATGCGCGTGGGCACTGCTTTGCCGCTACGCCAGTCATCTTCAAAAAACGCCATCATGGGCACGATGCAGCGCTGGCCTGCCAGCCAAGCATCACGAAAGTTGTTGGACGTAGTGACGGTTTCTGAGCGGGCATTGACCATCTTGGTGGAACGCAGCTTGGCGTCAGATGCCGACTTGACCCACTGGGGCACAAAGCCAAATTGCCCTACGGCCAGTTCGCGCACTGGCTTTGCATCAGGTTCAGCGCCTTCAGTCGCAGGCGCATTGCGCACAAACACGCCCAGCTTGCGCGGCCACAGGTCGCGCTCAAAGGCAATTTCGGGGGCTGCCACATCAAAGGCATCGGGGTACATCGCGGCGTTTTGCACGCTTTCAAAATGGGCAGTCATGCGGCCATGGTAGCCGCCTGATACGCTCTAGCCTTCGTTCGCTTTTCATCTTCCATGCTGATTCGTTTTAACAAGCCCTACGGCGTGCTGAGCCAGTTCACCCCCGAGGGGAAATGGCGCGGCCTGAAAGACTTCATCGCCCTGCCCGGCGTGTATGTGGCCGGCCGCTTAGACGCCGACAGCGAAGGCCTGCTGCTGCTCACCGACGATGGCCAGCTTCAAGCCCGCATTGCCGACCCGCGCTTCAAGATGGAGAAAACCTACCTCGCACAAGTCGAAGGCATCGCTGATGACGCCGCGCTGCAAGCCCTGTGCAGTGGCGTGATGCTCAACGACGGCATGACCCTGCCCGCCCGCGCCCGTGCAGCAGAAGCGCCAGCCTACCTGTGGGAACGCGACCCGCCCATCCGTGTACGGCAAACCAAACCTACGTCTTGGATAGAGCTGACCATCCGCGAAGGCCGCAACCGCCAAGTGCGCCGCATGACCGCCGCCGTGGGCCTGCCTACGCTGCGCTTGATACGCACGAACATCGGACCCTACAGCGTGATAGACCTGCCGCTGGCAACTTGGCAAGAGACTGAATTACCATGACACCATCTCAATCCGAGAGAACCACAACAAAGGTGATATGGCCAAAGGCGAACAACACAGCAACAAAATGACAAAGAAGCCTAAAAAGGACATGTCACCTCCCAAGACCTCCACCTCGGACCGTCCCAACCCTCCCACCACATTCGTCGCACCACGCGGTAAATTGAAGAACAAGTAATGTCTGCCACCCTTGCTCTCGCCACACTTCGCATTGCACTGACCGATTTGCGTAACAACACGCTAACGGACCGTGCGTTCATACAAACCGCACGCTCGCAAGAGGCTTTGTTCAAAGCCCTGCCGCCTAAGTTTGAAGAGGTGTGGTTAGAGCTGGTGGACCGACTGGAATCGAGCGCTTTGTTCAGCGAAGAAAGCTGCTCATTCAGCCAAACCGATTTGCTAGACAACCTTGCGCTGGTGCTTGACAAAGCCGAAGCGAAATTAACTGCCTCGAATTAACCATCTAAGCATGACTGCCCCAGAGAATTTTGAAATCTTCACCGTGAAGGTGGAGCCCGCTGGACTGCAATACGACGTCGAGGGTGACCTCACCCTACTAGAAGCCGCTGAAATGTCGCGCATCGAGCTGCCCAGCTCTTGCCGTAATGGCACATGCCGCACCTGCTTGTGCAAGTTGGTGAGTGGCGAAGTGAGCTACACCGTGGAGTGGCCAGGCCTGAGCGCCGAAGAAAAAGCTGAAGGCTATGTCTTGCCCTGCGTGGCACGGCCCACGAGCAACGTGGTGATCGAGCAAACCGAAGCTCGCGCCAGCTAAACATGCAGCCACTTTACGAAGACGAACACCTGCTGGTGTTTGAAAAACCCAGCGGCTTGCTGTCTGTGCCCGGGCGTGGGCCTGACAAGCAAGACTGCTTGTCTAAGCGCGTGCAAGACATTTACACCGATGCGCTGGTGGTGCACCGCCTCGACCAAGACACCTCGGGCCTGATCGTGATGGCGCGAGGCATTGAGGCGCAGCGCCGCATCAGCCGTTTGTTTGAAACACGTCAGGTCAGCAAGCGTTACATGGCGGTGGTGGCGGGCAACCCGCTGCTCACTCAAACGCATGTGCCCACCAACGAAGAAGGCTGGCGTGCCATTGAAGGCAACATCCTGCTCGATTGGGAGCGTCGCCCCATTCACATCATTCACCCCGACGGCAAGCCCAGCCTGAGCTTGTGGCGCATGGTGCAAGCGGGCGACACAGCCAGCTTGATTGAGCTAGAGCCCTTCACAGGCCGCACCCACCAGCTGCGCGTACACATGCAAAGCTTGGGGCACCCCATGTTGGGCGACTCGCTGTACGCCCCACCAGACATCAAAGCGCTCACGCCACGCCTGATGCTGCACGCGCAAGACATCGGGTTTCCCCACCCGTTTACGGAAGAACCCCTGTTTTTCAGCGCTCCCGTGGCCTGGTCTGCTGTAAACCCCTAGTTTTTCTCGCATTTCTGTAAGAGATCTGTAGCAATCGCGGCGCAAACTGTTTCGGTTCAATTTTTACAACTGGAGACAAAAATGCGTGAAGTAGTAGTGGTCAGCGGTGTTCGTACAGCCATCGGTACCTACGGCGGTAGCCTCAAAGATATTCCCCCCACCGAGCTGGCAGCCCAAGTCGTCCGTGAGTCATTGGCTCGTGCACACGTCGAAGGCAAAGACGTGGGCCATGTGGTGTTTGGCCATGTGGTCAACACAGAACCCAAAGACATGTATCTTTCGCGCGTGGCGGCCATCAATGGCGGTTGCGCCGAAGGCACGCCCGCTTTCAACGTGAACCGTTTGTGCGGTTCGGGTTTGCAAGCCATCGTGTCTGCTAGCCAAGCCATCATGCTGGGTGACTGCGACATCGCCATTGGCGGCGGCGCTGAAAACATGAGCCGTGGACCCTACGCATCTCTGAGCGCACGTTGGGGCGCACGCATGGGCGACACCAAGATGGTCGACATGGTGGTGGGCGCTTTGCACGACCCCTTCCACACCATCCACATGGGCGTGACCGCTGAAAACGTGGCCGCCAAATTTGGTATCACCCGCGAAATGCAAGACGCTGCAGCCGTTGAGAGTCACAACCGTGCTGAACGCGCCACAGCGGCGGGCTACTTCAAAGACCAAATCGTGCCTGTGATGCTCAAGAGCAAAAAAGGCGATGTGGCCTACGCGACTGACGAGCACTTCCGTCCCGGCTGCAAGATGGAAGACATGGCCAAGTTAAAGCCTGTCTTCGTCAAAGAAAACGGTACGGTCACTGCGGGCAACGCATCTGGCATCAACGATGCCGCTGCTGCTGTGGTGTTGATGGAGGCCAAAACAGCACAAGCCCGTGGCGCAAAACCACTTGCACGTCTGGTGTCGTACGCCCACACTGGCCTCGACCCAAAAATCATGGGCATGGGCCCTGTGTCCGCCTCTCGCCTCGCTTTGCAAAAAGCAGGTCTGACCACCAACGACATGGACGTGATTGAAGCCAACGAGGCCTTTGCAGCACAAGCCTGCGCGGTGAGCAAAGAGCTGGGCCTTGACCCCGCCAAAGTGAACCCCAACGGTTCTGGCATTTCTCTGGGTCACCCCATCGGCGCGACTGGCGCTTTGATTACAGTCAAGGCCATTCACGAACTGCAACGCATCAATGGCAAGTACGCTTTGGTCACCATGTGTATTGGTGGCGGCCAAGGTATCGCTGCTATTTTTGAGCGTCTTTAAACCCACATGAACCGCCCTACCGACGACAGCTTTATCCAACGCGAAGCCAACCAGTTCGCACTGTTAAATCAACCTCGGTTTGGGCCGTTTTTCTGGACGCAGTTTTGCGGTGCGGCGAACGACAACCTGTTCAAGTTCGCTTTCACCGTGATGGTGACCTACCAGCTCAGCGTGAGCTGGTTGCCCGTCTCTTTAGCGGGCTTGGTGATTGGGACACTGTTCATCCTTCCCTATTTGTTGTTCTCAGCCACCAGTGGGCAGCTGGCTGAGAAGTATTCAGACACGACCATCATGCGATGGGTGAAGAACTGTGAAATCGCCATCATGTTGATCGCTGCAGTGGGCTTTATGACCCAGCAAGCTGCGCTGCTGTTGGCCTGCACTTTTTTGATGGGCTTGCACTCCACCGTATTTGGGCCGGCCAAATATTCGTACCTGCCACGCGTACTGGACGAGCACGAACTCACAGGCGGCAACGGCATGACCGAGATGGGCACCTTTGTGGCCATCTTGCTGGGCAACGTCGCGGGCGGTTTGCTGGTGGCGATTCCTGACATTGGCCACGCCTCAGTGGCTGTGGCCTGTGTGGCTGTGGCGGTGTTTGGCCGATGGATGAGTGGGCGCATGCCAACGCTCACAGCAACCCGCCCTGATGAACCTATCAACTGGAACCCCATCACCGAAACCATGCGCAATCTGCGTTTGGCTCGCGCCAACGCCAAAGTGTTTCAAACCCTGCTGGGCATCAGCTGGATGTGGTTTTTTGGCGCTGTGTTTTTAAGCCAATTCCCCAGCTTTGCCAAAGAGGTGTTGCATGGCGATGCACAAGTGGCATCACTGTTGTTGGTTCTGTTCTCAGTGGGCATTGGCGCGGGCTCGCTGTTGTGCGAGTACCTCAGCCGTGGCCGTGTAGAAATAGGCCTGAGCCCATTGGGCGCCATTGGCATGACGCTCTTTGCTGTTGACTTGTATGTGGCCGCCAGCAGTTTGCCTGCATCTGAACTCATGGGTGTGAGTGCCTTCATGGCACAGAGCGCGCACTGGCGCATCATGGCCGACTTGTTGCTGCTGAGTTTGTTCACGGGCATTTACAGCGTGCCCATGTATGCGCTGATTCAAATCGAGAGCCACGCCCATGAAGTGGCCCGGATCATTGCGGCCAACAACATCATTAATGCGATGTTCATGATTGCCAGCTCGCTCATTGCAGGGGCCATGCTGAGCGCAGGTATGGGCATCCCCGATGTCTTCTTGTGGACGGGGGTGGCTAACGCGGCGGTGACACTGGCCATCTTCATGGCCGAGCCCAGTTATTTGCACCGATTTGCAGCTTGGCTGCGCGGGGTTTGACCCAACGCAAGGGCAAGGCAGCTTCTTACAATTAAGCTTGCCCCACAAAGTCAAAAGGCCTCGCCCAGCTCACTCGCGGCGATCCGGCACTCTGTTTTATTCGAAAGCTTTTATGTCCGACACACTCACCGCCACACTGCCCACCCGCGAAGTCACCCTCGCTTGGACGGACGCTTTGTCTCTTGAACTGGACTTCATGGACGACACGCACCGTGAGTTTGTCGACTTGTTGGCCGCCACTGAACTGGCCGATGACGACACCTTGACCGAGCGCTTTGCGGCCTTGATCGAACACACCGAAGAGCACTTTGGCAGTGAAGATAAGTGGATGAAAGACACCAAGTTTTCATCCAGCAACTGCCACACCATGCAGCACAACGTGGTTCTGGAAGTCATGCGCGAAGGCTTGCGCCGTGGCCGTGAAAAAGGCGACATGGCGGTGATGCGCCAAATGGCGCATGAGCTGGGCATTTGGTTTCCCCAACACGCCCAAACCATGGATGCCGCTTTGGCGCTGCACCTGCGCCGTGTGGGCTACGACGCTGAGACAGGCATCGTCTCAGCGCCCGAGGCCTTGCCTGAAGACGAAATCCACGGCAGCGGTAGCTGCGGTGACAGCGGCTGCACTTCTTAAGTAGCGTCTTTTCTTCGTTAGCCGAGGCGGCCCATGCAACTTGGGCGCCTTGTTACGCTCATGTCCCCCGAGATGCGCTAAGCGCCTCTCTCCTCCTTGACTTCGCTTCACAAGACACCCAAGCCGCATGAGCCTTTGGGTTTTCGTGCGAATGCTTGCCGCACAGGCCTTGGTTAAAAAGCCGTGTCTTTTAAAGCTTGCAAAGCCGAAGGCGAGCAAGCATCTTCGTGAGCGAAGAGAGGGGTTTGGGTATCTGTTGTAGCGAAGTCAAGGAGGAGATTCAGGCTTTGCCTGAATCGGGGGACATGAGCGTAAACAGGTGCCCAAACCCCTCGCCTCCCGAACAAAGAAGCTTAAGCGTAACGCGTACGAGCCAACGCAGCACCAGCCGCCAAAGCCTCCAGCTTCTTCATAGCCACCTCACGGCTCATAGGCGCCAAGCCACAGTTGGTGCACGCAATCAAACGATTCTTGGGCACGTACTTCAACGCCATGCCAATGGTGTCGGCAATTTGCTCTGGCGTTTCAATCACATCGCTGGCCACGTCAATCACCCCAACCATCACATCTTTGCCCTCTAGCAACGCCATCAACTCTGGCGGGACGTGCGAGTGGTAGCACTCCAAGCTCACTTGCTGAATGCTGCTCTTGGCCAAGGCGGGCAACACTTTCTCGTATTGACGCCACTCGTCGCCCAAGGTCTTCTTCCAGTTGTTGTTGGCTTCGATGCCGTAGCCGTAGCAAATGTGAACAGCGGTGGTGCAGGTCAAACCTTGTGCGGCACGCTCTAGCGCTTTCACGCCCCAATCTGCGGCTTCCTCTAGATAGACATTGAACGCAGGTTCGTCAAACTGAATGATGTCCACGCCATCGGCTTGCAACGCCAAGGCTTCTTGGTTGAGCAACTCAGCAAACGCAAACGCCATGTCGATGCGTCCTTGCACTGCGTCTTTGCCCTTGCCGTAGAAACGGTCGGCCACGGTGTCGACGATGGTCATGGGGCCGGGCAAGGTGAACTTGAGTTTTTTCTTGGTGTGGGCGCGAGCCAACTGCGCTTCAAACGCGTGCACGCGGCCTTTCAACTTCAAAGGTGCGATGACTTGTGGCACTTGTGCGTCGTAGCGGTTGTTGCGAATGCCCATCGTCACTTTGTTTTCAAAGTCGATGCCTTCCACCTGCTCTAAAAAGCCGTGCACAAAATGCTGGCGCGATTGCTCGCCGTCACCAATCACATCGAGGCCTGCGTCTTCTTGTGCTTTGATCCACAACAGTGTGGCGTCAGCCTTGGCTTGCAACAGTGCATCGCCCTCAGCCTGCCACTTGGGCCAAAGTTTGTTGGTCTCGGCCAACCATTCGGGTTTGGGCAAGCTGCCTGCGATTGCTGTTGAAAACATGGTGTGGTCTCCGTTTTGGTTTTAGCTGGATGTTGTCAATGAAAACTCATGAGCCAACAGCTCATACGAGCGTGCTTGTGCTGCTGCGTCGTGCGTCCAAGTGATGATGACCACTTCGTCGAGCTGCAAACGTTCAGCCAGCTTGCGCAGTTTGTCGGCCACCTGCGGGGCACTGCCCACCAAAGCGCCAGCACGCAGCTCGGCCATCGCCACTTGCTCTGAAGCGTTGTAGTCGCGCACGGCTTGGTCAGGCGGCAACAAAGCACCGATGCGGCCTGTGTTGCGATCCATTTTCCAGCGGGCACGGCTCTGGAACAAATGCCACGCTTCGTCTTCGGTATCCGCCGCCAACGCCCACACGCACACCGTGGCACGGGGCTTGGGGTTGCGTTCGTTGGGGCGGTAGTTGGCGCGGTAAAGGTTGAAAGCGTTGTCCGCGCCTTGCCCTTCGGTGATGAAGTAGGCAAAGGCATACGGCAGGCCCAAATGGGCGGCCAGTTGTGCGCCGTAGTCTGAGCTGCCCAGCATCCAAACATCGGGCGATGTGGGCCCGCTGGGATAGGCAAATACCCCGTGGCCAGGATGGCCAGCAGGAATCGGCTCACCGGTCACCCAGGCCTGCAACTCCATCACTTGCTGAGGGAAGTGTTCAGCCGCATGCCGATCAGGATTGAGCAACTGCGCCGTACGACCATCACTGCCGGGGGCACGCCCCACACCGAGGTCGATGCGGCCAGGCGCTAGGGCATCGAGCACGCGGAATTGCTCGGCGACTTTGAGCGGCGCATAGTGCGGCAACATGACGCCTGCACTGCCGAGGCGAATGCGCGAAGTGCGTGCGGCAATAGCTGCCATCAATACCTCGGGCGCCGTGCCTACGATGCTGGGATGGCTGTGGTGCTCGCTCACCCAAAAGCGGTGATAGCCCCATGCCTCGCATTGAGTGGCGAGGTCTAAGGTTTGGCGAATGGTCGCGTCTTGGCTTCGGCCAGCGGCAGCAACAGATTGATCGAGTACAGAGAGTTTGAGCACGGGGCAAAGCTTAACTGGCTCTGCCTGTCCCTGCTGTCACTCAGGCGTTAGCCTTGCGTTGATCCCTTACCTTATGCAACTTGCCGTGCGCGCCGATTAATTTGGCGCACAGACATGAGTGCGTCAAAGAAACCATGCAACCAGTCCATATCAATGGGCTTTTGCAGCATCTGCACGCCGTCGGGTAATCCACCTTTGGCTTGCACATCGTGTGGGCTCATACCCGTCATCACGACAACCGCCAGACTACTGAACAAATTATGTGCACTCAATGTTTTTAGAAACTCAAAACCATCCACATTCGGCATCTTCAAATCGGTCAGTAAAACTTGCGGTTGCAAACTGGGCATGTCTAACAAAGCCTCCATGGCAGATGAATACATGACCGCATCCAGAGGCAAACCCCACTGATCAAAATTTGCTTGCAGCATCAAACGAGTGCTCTCGTCATCTTCCACGACCAGTACGCGTAAACGATCTTCCCCCTGCATCATTGACGCAGGAGCCAAGTTATGGCGGCGTTGGTAATCCTGAATAGACTGTAATGAAATGCGGCGATGACCACCTTGGGTCTTCCAAGCTTTCAGGTCATTTTTCTCGACTAGCCCTTGGACTGTCCCGACAGAGATCCCCAACATTTTGGCGGCATAGCTGGTCCCACAGTAGCCGTCATAAGGCTCTTTTGAAGGAGGCATATTCATTACAAGTTCCTGTTCTCTTAACTAATCTGAGGAAAGTCACATACAAATATGCAACCTTTTGTATGCATTGTATCGACAATTAAAACCATCAAAGTATTAAAAATGATGAAGCAAGACTTTTGAAATGAGAAATTCGCACAGCCACAAAACAAAAAAGCTCAATCACCGCTAGGGATGATTGAGCCTTTGAAAGAAAAAATAAGATTTACTTCAATGCTTTGAAGCGCACACGCTTAGGTTTGGCGCCTTCCTCACCCAAACGCTTCTTCTTGTCGGCTTCATATTCTTGGTAGTTGCCATCAAAGAACACCCATTGGCTATCGCCCTCAGCAGCCAAGATGTGGGTGGCAATGCGGTCCAAGAACCAACGGTCATGGCTGATCACCATGACGGAGCCCGCGAATTCCAACAACGCGTCTTCCAGCGCACGCAAAGTTTCCACGTCCAAGTCGTTCGAAGGTTCGTCCAGCAGCAACACGTTGCCGCCTTCGATCAAAGTCTTGGCCAAGTGCAAGCGACCACGCTCACCGCCTGACAACATGCCGACCTTCTTTTGCTGGTCGCCACCGTTGAAGTTAAAGCGGCCGCAATAGGCTCGGCTTGGCATTTGGAACTTACCTACGTTCAAGATGTCCAAACCGCCGGAGATGTCTTCCCACACGGTCTTGTCGTCAGACAAGTCGTCACGGGTTTGGTCGACAAAGGCCATCTTGACGGTTTGACCCACTTTGATTTCGCCGCTGTCAGGTTGCTCTTTGCCCGCGATGAGCTTGAACATGGTGGATTTACCGGCGCCGTTGGGGCCGATGATGCCCACGATCGCACCCGCAGGCACGGTGAAGCTGAGGTTATCGATCAACAAACGATCGCCAAACGATTTGCTGACATTTTTGAACTCAAACACTTCATGGCCCAAGCGTTCGGCCACGGGAATGAAGATTTCCTGTGTTTCGTTGCGTTTTTGGTATTCGTAGTCAGACAACTCTTCAAAGCGGGCCAAACGGGCCTTGCTCTTGGCTTGGCGGCCTTTGGGGTTTTGACGCGCCCATTCCAATTCCTTTTTCATGGCCTTGGTACGTGCGTCTTCGGTGCGTTGTTCTTGCTCCAAACGGGCTTCTTTTTGTTCCAACCATGTGGAGTAGTTGCCCTTGTAGGGAATGCCGTGTCCGCGGTCGAGTTCCAAAATCCACTCAGCGGCGTTGTCCAAAAAGTAGCGATCGTGGGTAATGGCCACCACGGTGCCTGAGAAGCGAGCCAAGAACTGTTCCAGCCAGTCCACGGATTCAGCGTCCAAGTGGTTGGTCGGTTCGTCGAGCAAAAGCATGTCGGGCTTAGACAGCAACAAACGGCACAGAGCGACGCGGCGTTTTTCACCGCCAGACAGTTTGCCAATGATGGCGTCCCAAGGTGGCAAACGCAGTGCGTCAGCCGCAATTTCTAACAAGTGCTCAGAGTCACCCTCTGCGCCTGCCGCGCTGATGATGGCTTCGAGTTTGGCTTGCTCGGCGGCCAAGGCGTCAAAGTCGGCGTCTTCTTCCGCGTAAGCCGCATAGACCTCTTCCAAGCGCTGCTTGGCTTCGGCCACTTCGCCCATGCCACTTTCGACCGATTGGCGCACGGTGTGCTCAGGGTCGAGCTGTGGCTCTTGAGGCAAATATCCGATCTTCAAGCCGGCCATGGGAATGGCTTCGCCTTCGATCTCCTTGTCGATGCCCGCCATGATTTTGAGCAAGGTGGACTTGCCCGAACCGTTCAAACCCAGCACGCCAATCTTGGCGCCTGGGAAGAAGGATAGGGAAATGTCTTTCAAGATCTGACGCTTGGGCGGCACGATTTTGCCGACGCGGTTCATACTGAAAACGTACTGAGCCATTTGTTTTTCTTTCGAGAGGGGGTCTATTCAATAAGTTGCCCATTATCCCTGCCCTGCACGCCGTCAACTTCTGGGGACTCAATTATGGAAAAACGATAAATTTAAAAAGTTTCTGTGATTAATTTTATCATTTTCGATTAACATAAAGTTATCAAAAATTAGATCTAGCCCAACCTGCACTTCAAAAATGAAAATACTCAGCATCGCATTGATCATGGCTTGGAGCTCTATTGCATGGGCAGCACCAACTGACTCGTCCAAAACTAGCGCTTTACAAAGCGTCGGTGAATGGAAGATTTACAAATCAGACGAGACCAACTACAACAGCTGCATCGCAAAGCACACCGTACATTCCAGCATCACCCTCAGCGAGCAAAAGTTGGTGCTTGGCCTTAAAGAAACCAAAGATCTCAAGACCTACCAAATTTCTGTGAACGATCAAATCGTGGTGCCTTCGAGTCGCACCAACTTGGTGGACAACTCCTGCAACTGCGTGCGTGTTCGCAATGTCAGTCGTCTTAACGTAGAGAACGCAGTGATCCACCTCCAAGGACAAGACAACAAAGAAAAACCCGTGGACGCATCTGTGACACTGAAAGACATCCCAGCCGTTTTGCAGGCCCTTAAAGGCCCTGCCTGTTCGCGATAAAGGTTCGGTTCATTCCGTGCGACAATAACAACGTTGCCGCCGCCAGTTGCCGCAACATCAGCACTTCTGCTGGAGCCGGTTCCAAACACTTCTGTTTGTGATTTCTAGAGCTCACCTGTAAATACTGCCGACCTTTGACTGGGTGGCCTTCGGGCCAAGCGGGTTGGTGTCACGCGCTGACATAAAGCGCTCCATCATGAAATTTGAAGATTTAAATTTGGCTCCGGCCATCCAAAAAGCTGTGGCCGAACAAGGCTACGAAACGCCAACACCCATCCAAGCCCAAGCCATTCCAGCGGTTCTCGCTGGACACGACTTGTTGGCAGGTGCCCAAACAGGCACAGGTAAAACAGCGGCGTTCACCCTGCCTTTGTTACACAAGCTCACCATGAGCCGCAGCAAAGAGAACAAGTTTGGCGTCTACGGCGTGCGCGCCCTCGTGCTGACCCCCACCCGCGAACTCGCGGCCCAAGTGGAAGAGTCGGTGCGCAACTACGGCAAATACTTGCAACTCACCTCCACCGTCATCTTTGGCGGCGTGGGCATGAACCCACAAGTGGCCCGCATCAAAAAAGGCGTGGACATTTTGGTAGCCACCCCAGGTCGCCTGCTCGATTTGCAGCAACAAGGCTTGCTCGACTTATCCACTGTGGAAATTTTGGTGCTTGATGAAGCCGACCGCATGTTGGACATGGGCTTCATCCACGACGTCAAAAAAGTATTGGCTTTGGTGCCTGCTGACAAGCAAAGCTTGTTGTTCTCAGCGACCTTCAGCGACGAGATTCGGGAATTGGCCAACAACTTACTCAAAGATCCACAAAGCATTCAGGTCACACCCAGCAACACCACGGTGCAACGCATCACGCAAGTGGTTCACCCTGTGGGGCGTGGCAAGAAAAAGGCCTTGCTCGCACACATCATCAACGAGCACAACTGGAGCCAAGTGCTGGTGTTCACACGCACCAAGTTTGGTGCCAACAACGTGGCCGAGTTTTTGACCAAGAACGGCATCAGCGCCATGGCCTTGCACGGCAACAAGAGCCAAACTGCTCGTACCCAAGCGTTGGCTGGATTCAAGAGCGGCGAGATCCGCGCCTTGGTGGCCACCGACATTGCTGCGCGCGGCATTGACATTGACGAGTTGCCACACGTGGTCAACTACGAAATCCCCAATATCAGCGAAGACTATGTGCACCGCATTGGCCGCACAGGCCGCGCTGGCTCCAGCGGAGAAGCCGTGAGCTTGGTGTCGTTGGATGAACAAGGCTTCATGCGCGACATTGAAATCTTTACCAAACAACAAGTGCCCGTGGTAGTGGTCGAGGGCTTTGGCCCAGAACCCGACGAAAAGGCCGAGCCCATTGCCATGGGTCGCCAAACTCTGTGGGGTGGCTTAGGCAAGCCCCCAAGCCGTGACGTGATGGCAGCAGCGGCCAAGGCC
Source organism: Pseudomonadota bacterium (assembly GCA_041180165.1). Lineage (GTDB taxonomy): Bacteria > Pseudomonadota > Gammaproteobacteria > Burkholderiales > Burkholderiaceae_C > Limnohabitans. The sequence goes on from JBEGSC010000001.1 coordinate 26,157, forward strand.
GCACGTGGTGAAATGATGCAGCGTATTCGCGACAACAAAGCCGCTGGCGGTGGTCGCAATGGAGGAAGCCGTGGTGGTGAAGCTGGCCGAGCCCCTCGTCCTAACAGCCATGTGAGCCGTGACCGCATCAGCGACCGTCCTGCTCGCGATGGTGAACGCAATGAACAATTTGGTAATCGTCCCCCCCGTTCAAACAACCGTCCACAAGGCCAAGGTCAGCGACCACCCCGTCAGTTTGACAACCGTGGCCCGCGCAACGATGGCTCACGTCCACCTCGCGACTTTGACGGATCACGCGCAACGCACCGCGATGACGATGATTTCCAACCCCGCGCTAACGCGCATTTGGGCACCCAAAGCGGTGTAAATGCCTTTGGTCATAAAACACAAGGTGGGGGCGGTCGTCAGCCAGATCCCACGCGCACCAGCATTGATCTGCTTACCGAACGTAAACGTGGCGGTGGCGGATATGGTCGCCGTTCTGGTGGCAAAGGTGGCAATCGCTCAGGCGGGGGTGGCTTTGGTGGCGGTTTCAGTCGCTAACTGACGATCCCTGTGACAATCATGCAAAAAGCCAGCAGTTAAGCTGGCTTTTTGCATGAGCAGCCTTTGCCAATGCATTACATCGTGCACTCTGGCACAGGTGAAGGCAACTGTCTACGTTCGTAAAACGCCTGCAAATTCTCTAACGTGAGCTTTGCCATTGCGCGCCGCGTTTCTTCTGTAGCACTCGCAATGTGGGGCGTTAGTACAACATTTTGCAAGCGACGCAACTCAGGATCAATCACGGGTTCATCCCAAAAAACATCTAAGGCGGCACCAGCAATTTTCTTGTCCTTCAAAATTTGTACCAACACAGGCTGATCCACCACAGACCCTCGTGCCACATTGATGAGATACCCTTTGCTGCCCAAAGCATGCAACACCGATGCACCAATCAAATTCTTCGTCTCATCACCACCTGGAACTGCGACCACCAAATAGTCAACGTCTGCAGCTAACTGCGGCGCAGTTTTGTGAAATGCGTACGGAATATCTGTTTTTGCTTCACGGCAGGTATATGAAATTTGCATATCAAATGCAGCCGCACGTTTAGCAATTGCACGACCTATACGCCCCATACCCACAATACCAATTCGCGCCCCAGAGATTTTGTTAACCAATGGAAATTCGCCATCCACCCAATCCCCATTACGTACAAACTTATCTGCCTGCGGGATACGACGCCCGATAGACAACAACAATCCAATAGCTAAATCCGCGACATCATCTGTCAAGACGTTGGGCGTATGCGTGACGACAATGCCTTTTTCCTTACATACTGCCACATCTATGCCGTCATAGCCTACGCCGCAGATAGCAACTAACTTCACACTAGGCAACATAGTTAACAGCTTTTTATCTACCTTAGATGCCCCCGTTCCAATGAGAGCAGTGACCTTGCTCAAAGCTCCTGGGTCTTTGATGTGTGTGTGGTCGTGCACAATAAATTCGGCTTCTTGCAAAGCCTTCATCATGAACGGCGGCAAGGGCGAGACTTGCATAATTTCTTGAGCCATAGCACGATCCTCCTGCTTATCCTTTGTATTGCCCCTAACTCTACTCGCTGATTGGCTAACATCACAGGCTATGACCGAAGGCACTCCCCTCTTAGACATCGCAGGCGCTATCGCCACCCTCACCTTGCGCCGCCCCTCGCAGCGCAACAGCTTGACGGACGATGACCTCAACACCTTGCTGGCCCACTTTGATGCCATCAACCGCAACCCCGCTGTGCATGTGTTGGTGTTACGTGCCGAGACGACAGGCCAAAAGCAAGCCGTGTTCAGTGCGGGCTACAACGTAAGCGGCTTTGAAAACGACCCGATGGCCCCATTGTTTTTTGAAAAGATCCCTGAGGCCCTCGAGCGCCTTCGCCCTGTCACGATTTGTGCTCTGAACGGCAGTGTGTATGGCGGTGCCACCGACCTTGTGTTGGCTTGTGATTTCACCGTGGCGCAGCGCGGCTGCACATGGCGCATGCCCGCAGCGGCTTTGGGTCTGCACTATTACCCCAGTGGTTTGCGTCGCTATGTGAGCCGCTTGGGTCTGCAGGCAAGTAAGCGTGCATTTTTACTCGGCCAAGCCATGCCGTATGAAGACCTAGAACCACTGGGCATGTTTGAAGCCTTGGTGGATGAAGATGCTTTTGAAGCCCAAGTCCAAAGCTTGGTCACCACCCTTGGCCAAATAGCGCCCTTGGCTTTGGCTCAAACCAAGAAAAGTCTCAACGACATTGCCGCTGGTTTGTACAACGAGCCTGCGCTGAAAGAACGCTCACGCCAATCGGTGTACAGCCAAGACTTTGCCGAGGGGCGTGCTGCATTTGCCGAGCGCCGAGCGCCCAAATTCAAGGGCACATGAAAAAGGGAGCCATCGGGCTCCCTTTTGGTTTTTGGCCTGCAGGCAGGCCAAGGCTGAAATTAAGCCTTCTTGGCGTATGCCGAACACCAGCCTTTGCCAGCGACTTGCTTGCCAGCAAACAAGGGGCAACCACCGGCTGCATCTGTGGGCTTACCTTGGAACAATGTGCAGTTGCTGCATTGTTGACCTGCTGCGTATTTGGGTTGCTTGGCTTTGTCCACTTTGGTGGCATCAGCTTTGTAACCCAAGCCAGCAGCTTGTGGGTCTTTCTCGTCGACCATCGCTGCTTGTGCAGCGGTTGTTGCGAAGGCAGCAACGCCAGCAACAGAAATGGTTTGCATCATGAATACGCGACGGTTGGTTGGTTTTTGCATCAAGGTCCCCTTGGGAAAGTTTGAAATTGGGCCAGAACATACTGACGCTGCGTATCTTAACGACAGATCGCGGCTTTCGATTGATCAACATCAAGGCACAGGGGTTTTACCTGAGCCCGTGCGCTATCCTTGTCATATGAACGACATAGCCAACCTTCGCAAAAGCTACGAACGCGCCGAACTCAACGAGTCAGCCTCTGCCGCAGACCCCATGCAGCAGTTTGACCAGTGGCTCAAAGAAGCCATTGCCAGCGAAGTGCCCGAGCCCAACGCCATGACTTTGGCTACTGTCAGCTCTGACTTGCGCCCCAGCACACGCGTGGTGCTCATCAAAGGCTATGACGAGCGCGGCATCGTGTGGTTCACCAACTACAACAGCCGCAAGGGCCAGCAACTCGCGGGCAACCCTTTTGCCGCCTTGCAATTCCACTGGGTGGAGTTGGAGCGCGTGGTGCGCATCGAAGGCCGTGTAGAAAAAGTGAGCGACACCGAGAGCGACGACTACTTCAACAGCCGCCCACTCGACTCACGCATTGGCGCTTGGGCCAGCCCCCAAAGCCAAGTGATTGACGGGCGCGGCACACTGGTGGCCAACGCCGCCAAATACGGCGCGCAGTTTTTGCTGCAGCCACCACGCCCACCCCACTGGGGCGGCTATCGCTTGGTGCCCGAGCAGTGGGAGTTTTGGCAGGGGCGTAAAAGCCGCTTGCATGACCGCTTGCGCTACCGCCAATCACCCGAAGGTGATTGGCTACGGGAGCGCTTGGCGCCTTAAAAGCTCACTTGAGCGCCTACCTTCAAGCTACGCCCTGCAATAGGTGGGGCATTGGTACCCATGGTCTGCGTCAACACCGAGGTGGATGAGTAGGCCAACTTGTTGGTGATGTTGTCGAGTTTGGCAAAAAGCAGCCAGTGTGTCGGGCCATAGGTGTGCGCGTGGTAGTTGATGCCCGCATTCCACAACGTATGGCCGGCCGTGGTGATATTGCCCTCTGGCACACGGTTTTGAGCCGCCGCATGCATAAAGCCAAAACGCGCACCCCATGCATGACGTGACCACACGGCATCCGCTCCGACGCGCATGGGCGCAATGCGTGGCAAATAGCTGTTGTGCGTCAAGTCTTTGGCCCGCACCACATCGGCACGAAGTTCAATGTCCATCGCGCCGTGGGCTGCGTTGGGTGAAAGCAAGGCCGATTGACCGCCGATCATGCGCAGTTTGACGGTGGATTCGATGCCATAAAAGCGTGCGCGGACGCCTTCGAATCGATAGTCTGGCATATCAGGTTCATTGCTATCTGTACCCATAGATTGCAACGATATGTAATTAGAAAACTGCGAAGCAAACCCCGTGATGCCAAATTTATGCGGACCTTGCTTCCACTCGCCGCCTACATCCAACTGGGTGCCTTTTTCTAATTTGAGATTTGATTGGCCAATCTCATAGGTACCCGTTGCCGCATGCACACCATGCGCAAACAACTCATAGTCTTTAGGCGCGCGTTGGCTCGCGCTGAGGTTCGTTGTGAGCTGCCAGCCGTTTTGTGCCTCGCCTTGGCGCAAATTGCGCATCGCGCCTACTGCCAAACTCAAGGGCTTGAATTTTTTGGTTTGAGCTAGGTGATCAACATGGTCCTCTAGCGACACCACCTCCACATCTTCAGCACGAGCGCCCGCACTCAGCTGCCCCCAAGAAGTTTTCAAGGCTTGGTAGGTGAACACGCCGGTGCTGCGAGAGCGTGTGGGTGGCAAAAGCGTGTTGGCCATGCCATCGTCCGCTTTCGCTTGCAGGTTGTTGCGCTCGTGCTGGATGCCGACTGTGCCATCGAGTTGCATGCCATTGCTCAAGCGCATGGTGCGCTGACGCCCCTCTAGACGAAAATCGTGGCCTTTGTTTTTAAATGTGGATTCAGGGCTTCCATCATCAAACTCGGTGTGCCGATAGTGGGTGTTACCCAGCTGAACCTTGACGTTTTCAAATGCCCCCACATCACGCACCAAACCTTCCATCACGTGGTGACGGCGCAACATGCCAATGGTCACGTTAGGTTCAGCCACTGTGCCGTAAGTGCTGCGGTACTCGCTGGTCGACACGCCTAAATAGCCGCGATCAAACAGCAGTGTGCCGCCTACCGCGCCACCTTTGCTGTCGCTGGCCGAGTTGCACACGCGACGGCCATTGGGTGTTGCTGCAAGACCGTCTCCGCAATTCATGTCTTTAGGTACACGCAAGTTTTTGGTGCTGCGGTCAAACGCATCGACGTGCAACACAAATTTGTCATTGCCTGCCTCCACCATTGCGCCAGTACTGCGCTCGTCGGCTGCGCCACCAGCACGCACTTCAGCTTTGCCCATCACGCCACCTTTGGCACCAAAGGTGCGTTCGCGCGCAATGCGGTTGTCGATCACATTCACCACACCACCGATGGCGCTGCCGCCGTACAGCAAAGTGGCTGGGCCACGCAGCACTTCAATACGCTCAGTGGTGAGCGGGTCGATTGGCACCGCATGGTCGTTGCTCAAACCCGACACGTCGATGTTCGCGCCACTGTTTTGCAGAATGCGAATGCGGTCGCCTTCCATGCCACGAATGATGGGGCGGCCCACATTAGGGCCGAATGAGCTGTTGGCAATGCCGGGCAGGTTGTCGAGGGTTTCGCCCAAAGTGCCGCCTTGGCGCTGGGTGAGCGCTGCACCTGAGAGTTGCTGCGCGGGGACCAACAAACTGCCGCTTTCCAAGTTGCGAGCAGTGATGGTCACCTCATCTAAGCGGTGCACATCATCGGTGTGCGCGGTTTGCGCAAAGACGTTACCGAACGAGAGAGAAAAAAGTGAATAAGCAGCAGCGGCCACGGCGCTGCGTTGAAAAACGTGTGTCATGTTTTGTTCCTGCGGGGCATGTCTGTGGCCCCAAATGTTTTGCAATGAAAGTCAGTGTGCCCACTCAATATGGGGCACACAGGCGCGGTGATCAAAGCAAAGCAGCAGGTGGCCCTCGGGCCGCATAAAAGCGCTCGAACAGCGCAAAACGTTCGCGCAGCTCAGCAGCCCCCCAAACGGGTAAGGCTGTGACAGCAGGCAGTGCCCAAACAGGCGTGTCAAGCAAGTCGGGACAGGTTTGGTCAAACAATTGACATTCGGCCGAATTGCTGTGCTCGCCCCAAATGGCAGCGAGCAGGCTGACATCGGCTTTGGCCTCAGCAGGCATGGTATGTGACCACCCTGCAGCGTTTTGCTGGGCATGCGCCACACGGTGCAACACGCCGACGGTTTGCACCAAGATCAAGGCGGTTAACAGGGCCAGCAAGCCACGCTGCACAATGCGAGACACATCAGTCATGTCGCACCTTGCTGGCAAAGGTTTGCAAAAACTTTTTGACTTTTGGAGCCACCACAAATGCGCAATAGCCTTGGTTTGGGTTGCGCTCAAAGTAGTCTTGGTGATAGTCCTCGGCAGGCGAATAGTTGCTCAAGCGTTGCAGCTCGGTCACCACCCGCCCCGACAGTGCGGTGTTGACTTCGTTCAACACATGCTGAGCCACCTCTCGGTCGGCTTCATCGCTCCAGTAAATGCCACTGCGGTACTGCGTTCCCGCATCGTTGCCCTGGCGGTTCAAGGTCGTGGGGTCGTGGATGACAAAGAAAATCTCTAACAACTCACGCAGGCTGATCACTTTTGGGTCGTACACCAAACGCACCACCTCGTTGTGGCCCGTATCACCTTCACACACTTGTGCATACGTTGGGTTCAGGGTGTGGCCATTGCAATAGCCCGACTCCACATCCAACACCCCCTGCACGCGCACAAACACTGCCTCGGTGCACCAAAAGCAGCCACCGCCCAAGGTGATGACCCGGGTGTTGGGGTGTTGATCTGGGCGAGATGTCATGGTGCGTGATTCTATGATTGCATGCGACTCACCACAGAACCCCCACAGACCCTTGGCCTATCCTAATTTCATGGACTCCTTGCTCGCCCTCAAACCCATCCTCACCAGCTTGATCTTGCCTGCCTGCAGCGGTTTACTGGCATTGTTTGCACTGTTGGTGTGGGCGTGGCGGCGCAGCGCCCGCTCGCTGGCACGTGTGCCTATTGCGCTGGCGGGCGTCACATCTTTGCTGTTGTGGTTGCTGAGTTGCCAAGCCGTGGCCGTTTGGCTCTCATTGCATGTGTTGCCGCAAGTCAGCCCTGTGAACCTTGACGATTTGAAGTCACACAAGGTCCAGGCCATCGTCATCTTAGGTGGCGGTGTCGAAAATGAAGCCGTTGAATACAGTGGCCCCACCTTGTCGCCAGACGCCATGTCGCGTCTGTTGTATGGCGTGCATTTGTCGCGCAGCACTCAGCTGCCCATGGCATACACAGGTGGCATTGGCTGGGCTGGGCCAAGCGGACAAACGTCAGAAGCCGAGGTCGCCAGCATCGCTCTGAGACGGCTTGGCTTGCCAGCGTTGCGCTGGCATGAAAGCCAATCGCGTGACACACGTGAAAACGCCCTGCTCACGGCTACCCTGCTCAAAGCCGATGGCGTGATGCACATTGCCTTGGTCACCCATGCATGGCACATGCCGCGCAGCGTGCGTCAGTTTGAAGCGGCGGGGCTGGTGGTCACTCCTGCGCCCATGGGCTTTGTGCGCAGCGACCTCTCACCCTGGCTCCAATGGCTACCCAGTGGCAAGGGCCTGCGCGACAGCGGCTGGGTCATCCGTGAATGGCTAGGGCTATTGCTGACCTAAGTGCATCAAAAGGATTAAGCTGGTACATTACTAACCAATTAGTCATTAACGGCTTATGACCTCCGACACACCCTGCAGCCCCCACGAATCACCCCCTAAACGAGAGCGACGCAAAGAAGCCCGCCCTGGTGAATTGGTCACGGCTGCGCGGGACTTGTTTGTTGAAAAAGGCTTTGCTGCCACCCGTGCAGACGAAGTGGCCGCGCGTGCGGGTGTGTCTAAAGGCACCTTGTTTTTGTATTTTCAGAGCAAGGAAGATTTGTTCAAAGCGGTCATCACCGAAAACATCGCCAATTTGTTTCCTGCATGGAACGAAGAATTCAAGGCGTTTTCAGGCAGCAGCGCTGACATGCTGCACTACGCCATGGACTTGTGGTGGAACAACGTGGGCAACACACCCGCCAGCGGCATTGTCAAACTGGTGCTGAGCGAGGCCCAAAACTTTCCAGACATTGCTGAGTTCTACCAACGCGAGGTGGTGGAGCCCGGCACGCGCTTGCTGCGCAACATCTTGCAACGCGGCGTAGACAGCGGTGAGTTTCGCCCCATGGACACCCAGCAAAGCGTGTTCAGCATCATTTCACCCATGATTTTTTTGATGATGTGGAAGCATTCGATGAGCGCCTGCGCTGCATCGGCCAACATTCTTGACCCGCAAGCCTTTATCCACTTGCACGTTGACCTACTCATCAACGGCATTCGTGACAACAACAAGCTATGAAAAAAATTGCCCCCCGCTGGATCGTCATTGGCGTCATCGTGTTGGCCTTGGTGGCTGGTGTGGTGCGTGCCATGATTCAAAAACGTGCCAAACAAGACGCAGCCTCGGCACCCACAGCTACTGTGACACAAGTGGAACTGGCCAACACCGATGTGATGAAAGCCGAGCTGCGCGACATCACCCAAGGCTTGCCCATCTCAGGCACGGTCAAGGCAGTGAACTACGCCGTCATCAAAGCCCGCGTGGCGGGTGAACTCAAAGAGGTGGTGGCGCGTGAGGGCGATGTCGTCAAAGCAGGCGACGTGCTGGCCCGCATCGACCCCACCGAATACCAACGCCGTTGGCTGCAAGCTGCCGAATCGGCCACTGCTGCCAAGGCGCAGATGGACATTGCACAACGCGCGTGGGACAACAACAAAGCGCTGGTAGATCAAGGCTTCATTTCCAAAGCCGCCATGGACAACTCGGTGGCGTCTTACCAAGGCGCAGTGGCCAGCCACAAAGCGGCCATGGCCGGTGCTGATGTGGCTCGTAAAGCCCTGGACGACGCCACTTTGCGCGCGCCCTTTGCGGGTGTGGTCTCGGGCCGCGGCGCGCAAGTGGGTGAGCGCGTGGGCGTGGATGCCAAGATCATGGAGCTGGTGGACTTGAGCCAACTCGAAGTCGAAGTCCCGCTCAGCCCGAGCGAATCCATGGATGTGCGCGTAGGCCAAAGTGCGGCCCTGCAAGTGGAAGACCGCGCCCAAACGATTGCGGCCAAGGTCAAACGCATCAGCCCCAGCGCCCAAGCGGGCAGCCGCAGCATCTTGATTTATTTGGTGCTCGACAAGGCCGAAGGCTTGCGCCACGGCTTGTTTGCCAAAGGCATTTTGGGGCTGGGCAAAAGCGAAGCTTTGGCTGTGCCTTTGTCAGCCGTGCGCACCGACCGCGCACAACCGTATGTGCAAGTGGTCGAGCAAGTGGGTGATCAGCTGCAGGTGGCGCACAAGACCGTCACGCTGGGCGTGCGTGGCATGGACTTGACACAACCCGAGTCGGAAACGATGGTGGGCGTGAGTGGCTTGGCGCAAGGCAGCACCGTGCTCAAAGGCCATGTGGGCGCTTTGCGCGAGGGCATGGCGGTCAAGTACACCACTGCAGCAAATGCACCTGCTGCCAGCGCCAGCCAGGCTAAATGAAGTCACTGACACACCATGTGGTTCACCAAAGTCAGTCTCAAAAACCCAGTCTTCGCCACCATGGTGATGCTCGCCTTTGTGGTGTTGGGTTTGTTCTCGTACCAACGCCTCAAGATTGATCAGTTCCCCAACATCGACTTTCCGGTGGTGGTGATCACAACCGAATACCCAGGCGCTTCACCTGAGATTGTCGAGAGTGAAGTCAGCAAGAAGATTGAAGAAGGCGTCAACTCGATTGCGGGCATCAGTGCCCTGACCTCGCGCAGCTACGAAGGCATGTCGGTGGTGGTGATTGAATTTCAACTCCACATTGATGGCCGCAAAGGCGCTGACGATGTGCGCGAAAAAGTCGCGGCCCTTCGCCCCACCCTTCGCAGCGAAGTCAAAGAGCCCAAGGTCTTGCGCTTTGACCCCTCTAGCCGCGCTATTTGGTCACTGGCTGTGCTGCCTGAAACGCCACAAGGCGGCAAGCCACTCTCAGCGGTGGAGCTGACCAACTGGGCTGACCAAGTCTTAAAGAAGCGCCTTGAGAACGTGCGCGGCGTGGGCTCGGTGTCGCTGGTGGGGGGCACCAAGCGCGAGATCAACTTGTATTTGAATCCGCAAGCCATGGAGTCACTCGGCGTCAGCGCCGACCAAGTGGTGAATGCTGTCAAAACAGAAAGCCAAGATTTGCCCGTGGGCACCTTGCGTTCGCTGCAACAAGACCGTGTGATTCAAATTCAAGGGCGCATGCTGCGCCCCGAAGACTTTGGCCAAATCATCGTGGCCCGCAAAAACACCACGCCCATTCGCTTGAACCAAGTCGCCACCGTGAGTGATGGTGCGCAAGAGGTAGAAAGCTTGGCGCTGTACAACGGCCAACGCACGCTGTTGATGACGGTGCAAAAAGCACAAGACGAAAACACGATTGACGTGATTGACGGCCTCAACAAAACCGTGGCCGAGATGAAAGCCCAGTTGCCCCCAGGCATCCGTTTGGAGCAGGTGCAAGACGGCTCGCGTCCCATCCGTGTGGGTGTAGCCAATGTGCGTCAAACACTCATTGAGGGTGCGCTGCTGACGGTGCTGATCGTGTTCTTGTTTTTGAACTCGTGGCGCTCCACCGTGATCACGGGCCTCACGCTGCCCATTGCTATCATCGGCACGTTTTTGTTCATGTACATGTTTGGCTTCACCATCAACATGATCACGCTCATGGCCTTGTCGCTGTGCGTGGGATTGTTGATTGATGACGCCATCGTGGTGCGCGAAAACATCGTGCGCCATGTGCAAATGGGCAAAGCGCCCTACCAAGCGGCGATGGACGGCACACAAGAAATTGGCTTGGCGGTGCTGGCCACCACGCTGTCGATCGTGGCGGTGTTTTTGCCCATTGGTTTCATGGGCGGCATCATCGGCAAGTTCTTCCACGAGTTCGGCATCACCATCGTAGCTGCGGTGATGATTTCGATGTTTGTGAGCTTCACGCTCGACCCCATGCTGTCATCGGTGTGGCATGACCCCACCATCCATGCCCACGGCCAACACGGGCACAGCCACACTTGGTACGACCGCTTCATCAGCCCAGTGACCACCTGGTTTGAAGAAACCACAGACAAACTCATTGCGCTTTACCAACGCATTTTGAAGTGGTCGCTCATTCACAAGCGTGCCACCCTTGGCTTGGCTGCGGGGACGTTTGTGTTGAGCATCTTCATGGTTCCGCTGCTGGGCACTGAGTTTGTGCCCAAGGCCGATTTTTCAGAAACCTCGGTAAGCTTTCACACACCTGTGGGCTCATCGATCGAAGTCACCGAGGCCAAAGCCAAACAAGTCGAAGCCATCATTCGCGAGTTTCCTGAGGTTCGCTACACGCTCTCCACCATCAACACGGGCAACGCCAACGGCAAGATTTACGCGAGCATCTACGTGCGCTTGGTGGACCGCAAAGACCGCCAACGCAACGTCGACCAAATGTCCGCCGTGTTGCGCGAGCGCTTGCGCCAAGTGCCAGGCATCACCGTCACGCACGCGGGCTTGCTCGATGCCGTAGGCGGCAACAAACAAGTGGAGTTTTCACTGCAAGGCAGCGACCTGCGCGAGCTCGAACGCCTGACCACCCAAGTGATGGACAAAATCCGCAACGTCCCCGGTTTGGTCGATTTGGATTCGAGCGTCAAACCCAACAAGCCCACCATCGAAGTGAAAGTCCAGCGCGAAGCCGCCAACGACCTCGGTTTGTCTTTGGGCAGCGTGGCCAACCAGTTGCGCATCTTGGTAGCAGGCTCCACCGTCACCAACTGGCGCGCCGCCGATGACCAAACCTACGATGTGAATGTGCGCTTGGCCCCCAACGCTCGCAACGCCATACAAGACCTTGAGCGCTTGCCCTTCACCATTGGCGCCAACGCCGACGGCAGCCCCCGCGTAGCGCGCTTGAACCAAGTCGCCAAAGTGGAAGAAGGCACAGGCCCCAACCAAATCAACCGCCGCGATTTGATGCGTGAAGTGGCCATCAACGCCAACGTGTACAACCGCTCCGCCGGTGAAGTGTCGGGTGACATTCGCAAAATCATGGATGGCATGCAACTGCCACCCGGCTACCGCTACCAATTTGGCGGCTCCACCAAAAACATGGCTGAGTCTTTTGGCTACGCCATCTCAGCCTTGGTGTTGGCCATCGTGTTCATCTACATGATCTTGGCCAGCCAGTTCAAAAGCTTCTTGCAGCCCATGGCCTTGATGACGGCCCTGCCCCTCACCCTCATTGGCGTGGTGTTGGCTTTGCTGATGTTTGGCTCTAGCTTGTCGATGTTCTCCATCATTGGCGTCATCATGCTGATGGGCTTGGTCACCAAAAACGCGATTTTGTTGGTCGACTTTGCCATCCGCTCGCGTGAGCCCCAAGAACAGCCCGATGGCTCCATCAAACCAGGCCTGAGCCGCACCGATGCCCTCTTGCTGGCCGCTGAGGTGCGTTTGCGCCCTATTTTGATGACCACCTTGGCCATGATTTTTGGCATGGTCCCTTTGGCTTTCGCCCTGTCTGAGGGTTCTGAACAGCGTGCCCCCATGGGCCAAGCCGTGATCGGCGGGGTGATTACCTCGTCCTTGCTTACTTTAGTGGTCGTGCCCGTGGTGTATTGCTATTTGGACGATTTGGCCCAATGGATGAAACGCAAGTGGTCGTCAGGCTCTGACAGCCCCGCCCGTTAAAATTTTGCCCAGCTTTAACTGAATGATTTCGGAGTTTTGAGATGAATACCCAACAAGCCCGCTTCAACATGGTCGAACAACAAATCCGCCCTTGGCAGGTGCTCGACCCCCAAGTGCTGACTGTGCTGTCGAATGTGCAACGCGAACTGTTCGTGCCACAGGCTTACCAAGCCATGGCCTACACCGACACCGACATTCCTCTGGGCCACGGCCAAGCCATGTTGCACCCCCGTGTGGCAGCGCGTTTGATGCACGACTTGCACCTGACCGGCGCTGAAAAAGTTTTGGAAATCGGCACGGGCAGCGGCTACATGACCGCCTTGTTGGCTGGCCGCGCACAGCGTGTGGTGAGCTTGGAAATCAATGCTGAACTGGCCAACACCGCCCGCAGCAACCTGCAACGCGCTGGTATCACCAACGCCGATGTGCGCGTGGCCGATGGCAGCGCAGGCGCTGCAGGCGATGCCCCGTTTGATGCCATCGTGCTCAGCGGCTCAGTGTCCGAAGTGCCACAAGCCTTGTTGCAGCAACTCAAAGTTGGCGGTCACCTCTTGGCCATCGTGGGCCAAGACCATGTCATGGCTGCCACATTGTTCACACGCACCTCTGAGGCAGCATGGGACAGCAAAGCCCTGTGGGACCACACCGCCCCACGCTTGCAAGGCTTTGCAGAACCCTCACGCTTCAAGTTCTAAAAACGCCAAGATGATTGACCAAGTTCACCCCGCCCAGTTGCAAGACTGGATTGCATCGCAAGCACCCAATGGCTCAACCGTGGTGCTGGATGTGCGCGAGGCGTGGGAAGTCCAAACGGCTTGCGTCACCGCGCAAGGCTTTGATTTGGTCAAGATTCCCATGCACCTGATTCCACCCCGCCTGTCAGAGCTAGACCGCGATCAACCCATTGCTGTGCTGTGTCACCACGGTGGCCGCAGCATGCAAGTGGCTGCATTTTTGGTGCAGCAAGGCTTCAGCCATGTGGCCAACATCGCGGGTGGTATCAACGCTTGGTCATCGCAAGTGGACGCCTCTGTGCCCACCTATTGATTTTTGAAAGAACCGAATGTCACTCACTCGCACTGTGTTTCGTACTCTCCCCCTCACCACTGCGGTGATGATGGCTTTTGCGTCAAACGCACAAGCCCAAAGTTTGGTGGAGATGTACGAAGCAGCGCGTGGGTATGACGCTGGTTTTATCTCGGCCAAGGCGCAGTTTGAAGCTAATTTGGCGCGAGCCAACCAGGCTTTGGGGGGTATCTTGCCCAACATTGCGGTGTCGGTGAGCCAAGTCCGAACTGACTTTCAGCGACAAGTGGAAGGTGGCCCGCGCTCAGCAATTACTGAGCTGGAAACAAAAACTACTGCAGCCAGTTTGACCCAACCCATCTATCGCCCAGCGGCATGGGCAACTTATCGACAAGGCGGACGTCAGTTGCAACAAGCCGCGGCGCAGTATGAGGCAGCCGAACACGACTTACTGATCCGCGTCTCACAAGCGTACTTTGATGTACTCACCAGCGAAGATAACTTCGAATTGGTACAAAACCAAAAGAAAGCTGTAAGCGAACAACTGGCCTCCGCTCAACGTAACTTTGAAGTGGGCACCGCCACAATCACCGGCGTGCGCGATGCTCAAGCGCGTTATGACTTGGCCAATGCACAAGCTATTGCAGCCGAAAATGATCTGCGTACAAAGCGCTTGGCTCTTGGCATGGTAGTCGGCTTGAGTGAAACAAAACCCAAACGTCTTGGCAAAAGTGCAGCCCTAGTCGAACCGCCTAAAGAGGATGTGAATGCTTGGGTCAGCCAAGCACATGCACACAGCCCCGCAGTACGCCAAGCGCTATTGGCCCTTGAGGTTGCTGATTTTGAGATGGATAAAGCTACAGCCGTGCACAAGCCAACACTTGACGCACAAATGACTTACGGACGCACAGAAAACTTGAAAGGTTCGTTCGTAGGAACGACCTACGCATCTACCCCCTCCACCACTTGGAACCCGTCAGTAGGCCTCGTTTTGAACGTACCGTTATTTACAGGTTTCAGCGGCGTCTACAAAGTCAAAGAAGCCATCGCTTTGAAAGACAAAGCGCAGTCTGATTTGGAAAACGCACGTCGCGCCACAGAGCAAGCCACACGCAACACCTACTTCGGTTTACTCGCAGGTCTGAGCCAAGTCAAAGCCTACGAAGCAGCAGAAGCTTCCAGCCAAAGCGCGTTGGATGCCAACAAGCTCGGTTACTCAGTCGGCGTAAACATCAACATCGATGTGCTAAACGCGCAAAGCCAGCTCTACCAAACCAAGCGTGACTTAGCCAAGGCCCGTTACGACGTGTTAGTGACTAACCTCAAACTGCGCCAAGCTGCTGGCACGTTGACGCCTGCAGACTTGCAGCCGATCAACGACTTGCTCGCGCCTTAATTCGTTTTCAAATACGGCAACAGCGCATGCGCTGTGCGCTGTGCCGCACCTCGGTGTGCTTGAGAAAACGCCATGCATGCTTGCACGTGTGCATTCTCATCAGGGCCAGACCGCACCATTTGCAAAGCAGTCGTCACGGCTTGCGCCATGTCTTGCACGCGCAAGGCTGCACCCGCCTCTTCGGCCAACTGAGCCGCTTCTGCAAAGTTGAATGTGTGTGGCCCCATGATGACGGGGCAGCCACAGGCTGTGGACTCAATCAAGTTTTGACCGCCCAAGGGCGCAAAACTACCGCCTAGCAAAGCGGCGTCTGACAGGCCGTAATACAAAGCCATTTCGCCTAAGGAATCACCGAGCCAAATGGTGTTGACTTCGTTTTGTTGTTCGGCATCTGGCCCATCTGCCCATTGGCTGCGACGTGACACGTTCCAGCCTCGCGCCGCGATCAATGCAGCCACCTCATCAAAGCGTTGCGGGTGACGCGGCACAAGCAACCATTGCACAGCATGGATATGGTCTTGGTGATCACGCGGCGCGTCTTTCAAAGCTTGCAGCGTGTCCAGCCACAGGGCCTCTTCGCCTTCGCGTGAACTGGTGAACAAGATCACGGGACGCTGGAGCTTTTCTTTCCAAACCAGCGCTTGCGCCAGTTGTGTGGCATCAGGCTTGGCATCAAATTTCAAGTTACCCAACACCGCATCGACCTTGGCACCCAAAGTTTGCAAGCGTTCAGCATCGGCCATCGTTTGTGCCAGCACCGTTGATAGGCCTTGGTACGCAGGCCTCGACAACCATGACAAGCGCAGCCCTTGATGCATGCTTTTTTCACTCATGCGCGCATTCGCCAACACCAGTGGCACACGGGCCTTGTTGCACTGCGCCACCCAGTTGGGCCACAACTCGGTTTCTAAGATGATGCCTACACGCGGTTTGAACTGCTTCAAAAAACGTTGCACAGCGGCGGGGGTGTCCCAAGGTTGCCACACTTGCACATCGCCTTCTTGCAACAAGCTCACGCCTTGCGCACGCCCTGTGGCCGTGCCATGTGTGAGCAAGATGCGAATGCCCGGCTGCGCTGCACGCAGGGCTTGCAGCAGCACGGCAGCAGCGCGTGTTTCACCCAAAGACACGGCATGCACCCATACATAGCCACCCTCATCAGGTGCTTGCGTGTAGTGGCCAAAGCGTTCTTCAATCGCGAGCAAATAACCCGCTTCTTCGCGCCCACGTCGTTGCAGCTTGCGGCGCAACAAAGGCTGCAAGGCCCACATCGCCAAGCTGTACACAGACAACACGGCTTGCGTCACAACACTCATGTCGCAGCACCTGGCGCGTGCAAACAGTTTTGCCACGCATCCCACACAGCATCGACGCTTGGTGTGGGGCAATCCACCACGCTGCGTTGACGCGTCAAACCCTCAGGGCCTGTGCGCCATGCGGTGTCGAAGTTGTAAATCTGAACATGGGGCAAATCCAGCGCGACAGCAATATGGCTCAAACCACTGTCCACACCAATCACGCCTGTGCATTGCGCCATCTCGGTGGTGAGTTGGTCCAGCGACAAGCGGGGCCACACCACAGCGCCCGGCAGCATTTCGGCCATGGCTTCGCTACGCAAGCGTTCTGCTTCGCTGCCATGGGGCAGTGCCACATCAAAACCTTGCTGTTTCAAACGTAAACCCAACTCATGCCAATGCGACAAGGGCCATTCTTTGTCAGCACGCGATGTGCCATGCACCAGAGCCACCAAAGGCTTGCGCTGCATTGCCGCTTGGCCTAATCCGTAGTTCAAATATTTGGGAACGTCATAGCTCAAGGCTTTGGCACAGAGCACGCGCCCGCGTTCCACCGCATGGATGTGCGGCGTGATGGGCACTGCCACATCAGCCACCCAACGTGTGGGTCGCTCGTAGCCAGAACCGTCCGTGCGGTTGGCCAAGGCATACCGTTTACCACCATTGGCTTTGCGCGCCAGCAATGCCACCAAGGCTGACTTGGTCAGACCTTGTAAATCGAGGATGACGTCGTACGCCTCTTGCTGCAAATCAGTTTTGAAAGCTTGCCACTCGGCACGGGTTTGGGCACGGGTATCGGCTTTGAAAAAAGCTTTGCGCCATTTGCGTATCTCACACGGAATCACGCGATGCACAGCCGCGCACCGTGCGGCCAAAGGGGCAAAGCCACGTTCCACCACCCAATCAATTTGGGCATTGGGAAACGCGGCTTGAATGTCCATCACCGCCGGCATGGCATGCACCACATCGCCCAGTGATGAGAGCTTGACGATGAGCACCTTCAACGGTGCTTGTCGGTCATGCAAGGCGAGGCTCAATGCGCAGCCTCTTGAAACTTCGCATCAGGCTTGACGCGACGCAGCAGCGCCAGCATGTCGTGCTCAATGCGGTCTAGCGCAGCTTGGGTTTGCCCCTCAAAGCGCAGCACCAACACCGGTGTGGTGTTGGAGGCACGAATCAGGCCAAAGCCGTCTTCCCAGTCGATGCGCAGGCCATCAATCACACAAGCCTCAGGCTTGAACTCAGGCGAAGGCAAGGCTTCGCTAGACACAATGTGTTGCAACTCAGCGCTCAAACGGTGTGGCTCGCCTTCGGCGCAGCCAACGTTCAATTCAGGCGTAGAGAAGCTGGTGGGCAAAGCATTGAGCACCGCATTGGCATCGGGGCTACGACTCACAATTTCGAGCAAGCGGCAACCGGCATACGTGCCGTCATCAAAACCAAACCAACGCTCTTTGAAGAAGATATGGCCGCTCATCTCTCCACCTAGGGGCGAGTTGACTTCTTTCATCTTCGCTTTGATGAGCGAGTGGCCTGTTTTGAACATCAAGGCCTCGCCACCTGCAGCACGTATGGCAGGGGCCAAACGCTGCGAGCACTTCACGTCAAACACAATCGCACCGCCGGGCACGCGTGAGAGCACGTCTTGTGCAAACAAGGTCATTTGGCGGTCGGGGTAAATGGTTTCGCCGTCTTTGGTGACGATGCCCAAACGGTCGCCGTCACCGTCAAAGGCCAAGCCGAGTTCTGCATCGGTGGTCTTCAGGGCGTGAATCACATCGTTCAAGTTTTCTGGCTTGCTGGGGTCTGGGTGGTGGTTGGGGAAGTTGCCGTCCACTTCGCTAAAGAGCTCTGTGACTTCGCACCCCAAAGCACGGAAGATGGCGGGCGCTGTGGCGCCTGCAATGCCGTTGCCGCAATCGACCACCACTTTCATGGGGCGGCTCAAGCGCACATCGCCTACGATGCGCGCCACATAGTCGGCGGTCACATCGACCTGCTTGATGCTGCCGCCTGCTTTGAGCGTCCAGCTCTCGGCCTGCATGATGTTGCGCAGGCCTTGGATTTCATCGCCGTAAATGGCGCGGCCACCCAAAACCATTTTGAAACCGTTGTAGTCCTTGGGGTTGTGGCTGCCCGTGACTTGAATACCGCTCTTGCACAGCGTGCTGGCAGCAAAGTACAGCATGGGGGTGGTCACAGCGCCCACGTCAATCACTTGCACGCCTGCGGCGACCAAGCCGCGCATGAGGGCTTCGACCAGCGAAGGACCACTCAAACGACCATCGCGGCCCACGGCCACAGTGGTTTCGCCGCATGCCGCAGCCTGTGTACCAAAGGCTTTGCCAAGGGCCTCGGCCACTTCGACATTGAGGGTGGAGGGAACGACACCGCGGATGTCGTAGGCTTTGAAGATAGACGCGTTGACTTGCATAGTGATCAGATTGTAGAGAGGCCAACACGGCTTTTTAGAGCCCACTATGATGATCTTGCACCAGCCTCTAAAACACTTTTTCGTGCCTGTTACACCCATCCCCCGCATTGTCCAAAGCCACACCACCTCGCCCCTCGGCGATGTGCTGTTGGCCGCCACCGAGCAAGGCTTGGCAGGCGTGTGGTTTGTGCACCGTCAAGAACACATGCCCGACAGCCGCCAATGGACGACCGATGAAGCACACCCCACTTTGAGGGCTGCGGCAGCCCAACTGCATGAGTACTTTGACGGCCAACGCCAGACCTTCGATCTGCCACTGCAACCCGCTTGGGGCACGCTGTTTCAACGTGCCGTGTGGCAAGCCTTGCTGCGCATACCCTACGGGCGCACCAGCACCTATGGCGATATTGCACGCGACATTGGCAACACCAAAGCCGTGCGTGCCGTAGGTGCAGCCATTGGGCAAAACCCACACAGCATCATCGTGCCTTGCCATCGCGTGGTGGGCGCCAACGGATCGCTCACAGGTTTTGCAGGCGGCTTAGACCGTAAACAACATTTGCTACACCACGAGGCCACGCACGCATGAGCGATCGTCATTTGCATTGGCGCGAGTGGGTGCCCGACTTTGTGCTGCTGGCCGTGCTGTGGGGTTCGTCGTTTTTGTTCATGCGCGAAGGCGCCCATGAATTTGGGCCCTTTCCCACATCGTGGGTACGCGTCACCTTGGCTGCCCTCTTTCTCACACCCGTGCTGGTGTGGCGCAGAGAAGTGCCCGTGCTCATCGTGCATTGGCGTCAGGCCATGTCAGCCGGCGTGCTCAATGCAGGCATTCCGTTTGCCTGCTATGCCTATGCCCTGATGCACATCAACACAGGCCTGACCTCTATCTTAAATGCCACCACGCCTTTGTTTGGCGCACTCATCGCTTGGTTTTGGTTGGGCGACAAACTCAATGCCATGCGCGCTTTGGGCTTGGCGCTGGGCTTCACAGGTGTGGTGCTGTTGGCCAGCGATGTGCCGGGCGGTATCTCGTTCAAGGAAGGCGGCTCAGGGCTGGCTATAGCCGCTTGTTTGGTGGCAACGTTTTGCTACGGCATCTCGGGTAGCTTCACCAAACGCTATTTGCACAACGTGCCCTCTTTGGTCACCACCACGGGTAGCTTGTGGGGCGCCAGCTTGGGGCTGGGTGTTCCGGCTTTGCTCACATGGCCCGACGCAGCCCCCAGCTGGCACGCATGGGCCGCGCTTGGTATTGCAGGTCTGCTGTGCACAGCCTTGGCCTATGTGCTGTTTTTTCGGTTGATGACGCGCACTGGACCTGCGCGCGCCATGACGGTCACTTACCTGATTCCCGTGTTCGCCAATTTACTGGGCGTGATCTTTTTGGATGAGGTCGTCACGCATTGGATGATGGGCTGCGCCGTGGTCATCGTGGCGGGCACCGCTTTGGCTTCAGGTTTGGTCGGAAGAAAATAAACAACCATGGCACGCACAAGCCTGTTACATTAGTTGATCGCTTTAGTCGACTTCTAGCACGCTACCTCTACCTAGCGCGTGCCAGCCTCTTAGCAAAGGGGCGTTTTAAGTAAATTCCCACTTCTACGCGTATTTCCAACCAGTGCCAACTGCACTGCGTTTTGTCGTTCTATTTTTAAGATTTTCATGATTTCAGCTATTCAACCCCAACATACATCCATCACGCTTGGCAAATACCGCATTGCAGCCAGCCCACGAGCCCTGCCCTGTGGCAGCTTCACAGCCCAAGTGTCTGTAGCCAGCGGTCAAGGCAGTGCCAGCACCGCACGCATCATGTCGTTCACCGATCAATTCGCCACACATGATGACGCGGCCAAGTTCTCCCTAGCCCAAGGCATTGTTTGGGTGCAGCGCACAGCGCAAAAACATTAATCAACCACCAGACGTAAAAAAGGCCTTGGAACGAAAATTCCGAGGCCTTTTTGTTTGACTCAGCACAAGGCTGAGTCAAGAGATCTGCAGGGCTTAGTAACCGCCGCGACCGCCACCACCGTAGCCGCCACCACCTGAACGGTCACCGCCGCCGTAGCCGCCACCGCCTGAGCGATCGCCGCCACCGTAGCCGCCGCCACCTGAACGTGGAGGACGTGGCTCCATTGGGCGTGCTTCGTTCACAGTGATGCTACGACCACCCAATGATTGACCATTCAGGCCTTCGATAGCAGCTTGTGCTTCGGCATCGCTACCCATTTCGACGAAGCCGAAACCTTTTGAGCGGCCTGTATCGCGCTCCATCATGACTTTGGCGCTGGTAACAGAACCGAACTCACCGAAAGATTGCTCGAGGTCGCCATCGCGAACCGTGTATGGCAGATTGCCGACGTAAAGTTTATTGCCCATGAGGACTCCTTAAATACATTAGAAAAGCGATGGGGTCCCGAAAGCACAACAAACCGAAAAGTAACGCCGTAATGCGCGAAACTGACCTATCACCAAAATAGCACTGGGTGTTTTAAGTCAAGCGCTGAAGTATTATGCGCCTCTTTCTAACATTTGAAATATAAAAGAGACTTTTATTCGAATATTAGGTTATTAGAAAGGTTTTACACAAAGAAAAAAGCCTAAGCAGCAAACTACTTAGGCTTTTTATTTGGCGGAGTGGACGGGACTCGAACCCGCGACCCCCGGCGTGACAGGCCGGTATTCTAACCAACTGAACTACCACTCCTGGTAGCAGTAGCGTTTGCTGAGTTGCTTTAGCAACCTAGCCAAGTGCTACAAAACTTGGCGACCCTACGGGGATTCGAACCCCGGTACTCACCGTGAAAGGGTGATGTCCTAGGCCTCTAGACGATAGGGTCATAACCTGGACTTGATTTTTTCAAATCATCTCGACATTTTGGTGGAGGTAAGCGGGATCGAACCGCTGACCTCTTGCATGCCATGCAAGCGCTCTCCCAGCTGAGCTATACCCCCGTTGGGTGTCGAGAACGTTAGTATAGCAAGAATTTCAGCGTTTGGTCAAACGAGCCAAAACTTTTTCTTTGCCGCACAAGAAAAGCACCGCATCCACCGAAGGTGTTTGCGGGGTACCCATCACCAACACGCGCACGGGCATGGCGAGTTGCGGCATTTTCAAACCTTGCTCAGTCAGCACCTCTTTAAAAGCAGCATTGACATTCAACACACTCCACTCCGCTAATGCACCCAGCTTTGCGGCCAAAGCATCCAACGCTGGTAACACAGCAGGCGTGATGTGTTTGGCCACATCATCCGATTGCGGGGTCACGTCGTTGTAGAAAGCTGCAGCCCAATCGGCCAAAACCAACAAGGTGTCACAGCGATCTTTGAATAAACCACAAATGGCGGGCAAGCGATCGTCGGCAGCTATGCCACGCTTGGCCAGTTCTGCACTCACCAAAGGTGCGAGCGCATCATCCGCCATAGCTTTCAAATGCTGGGCATTCACCCATTTGAGCTTGGCTTCGTCAAATTGCGCAGCACTGCGGCCAAGGTGATCGAGGTTGAACCACTCTAAGAACTGAGCACGGCTGAAAATTTCATCATCGCCGTGACTCCAGCCCAAGCGTGCGAGGTAGTTCACCATGGCATCGGGCAAGTAGCCTTCGTCACGGTATTGTGTGACGGCTTTTGCGCCATTGCGCTTGCTCATCTTCTCGCCTTGTTCGTTGAGCACCGTTGGCAAGTGGGCATACACAGGCGGCTCTTTGCCGAGCGCCATGAAGATGTTGACTTGGCGCGGCGTGTTGTTCACATGGTCATCGCCACGGATGACGTGGGTGATGGCCATGTCGATGTCATCCACCACCACGCAGAAGTTGTAGGTGGGCGTGCCGTCAGGACGGGCAATGACCAAATCGTCCAACTCGTCGTTGCTGATTTCGATACGGCCTTTGACTTTGTCTTCCCACACGACCGATCCGCCTTGTGGGTTTTTAAAGCGCAGCACGGGCTTCACGCCTTCGGGAATCGCGGGCAATGTTTTGCCAGGCTCGGGGCGCCAAGTGCCGTTGTAGCGTGGCTTTTCTTTGTTGGCCATTTGCTGTTCGCGCAAAGCGTCGAGCTCTTCCATGCTCATGTAACAGGGGTACACATGGCCTGCGGCCTTAAGCTCTTCCAATACGGCCTTGTAGCGGTCCATGCGCTGCATTTGATAGAACGGGCCTTCGTCGTGGTCGAGGCCCAACCACTTCATGCCTTCGATGATCACATCCACCGAGGCTTGGGTAGATCGCTCAAGGTCTGTGTCCTCGATGCGCAAAATAAAGTCGCCACCATTGGCACGTGCAAATGCCCATGGGTACAGAGCTGAGCGGATGTTGCCGAGGTGAATAAAGCCCGTGGGCGATGGGGCAAAGCGGGTACGAATTTTTGAAGTCATTACAAAATTTACAGAGTGTCCAAGCCGCGTGAAAGATCGGCTTTCATATCGTCTAAATGCTCTAAGCCTGCCGCCACACGTATCAGTCCTTGGCCGATGCCAGCAGCTTGGCGCTGGTCCTCCGAGAGCTTGCCGTGCGAGGTGCTGGCGGGGTGCGTGAGCAAAGTTTTGGTGTCGCCCAAGTTGGTACACAGCGAGAGCGTGCGCAAGCTGTCGAGCACATGAAAGGCATTGGCGCGCGATGTGTGTGGGTCAGTCCCTTTGACATCGAACGACAACACCGCACCGCCCACACCCGACATTTGCTTCATCGACAAATCATGTTGTGGATGACTGGCCAAGCCTGGGTAGTAAACGCGTGACACGCGCGGGTGTTGCTCTAACCATTCGGCCAGGGCATGTGCATGAGCGCTTTGAGCGCGCATGCGCAAGTTGAGTGTTTCCAACCCTTTGAGCACCACCCATGCGTTGAAAGGCGACAACACCATGCCGCTGTTTTTCATCACAGGCAGCAATTTTTCTTTGATGAGTTGTTCGCTCGCGCACAAAGCGCCAGCCATCACACGCCCTTGACCGTCCAAATACTTGGTGCCCGAGTGCATGACGATGTCTGCCCCCATAGGGATGGGGCGTTGCAGCGCAGGCGTAGCAAAGCAGTTGTCCACTGCCAGCAAAGCGCCCGCGTTGTGCGCCATGTCGGCCAAGGCAGCGATGTCGCACACCTCAGTCAACGGGTTGGTCGGTGTTTCAGCGAATAGGATTTTGGTGTTGGGGCGAATCGCCGCCTTCCACGCAGCCAAGTCGGTTTGGGATACCACGGTCGATTCCACGCCAAAGCGTGCAAACTCCGAGCCCACTAACTTCAAGGTCGAGCCAAACATCGACTGCGAATACACCACATGGTCGCCCGCTTTGAGCAAGCTGAACAACATCAGCATCACAGCCGACATGCCGGACGATGTGGCCAAGCAAGCCTCGCTGCCCTCCAAAGCGGCCAAGCGCATTTCAAAGCTGGTGACTGTTGGGTTACCCGAGCGGCCATAGGTGTAGCCATCCTCTTCACCCGCAAAGCGGCGGGCTGAGGCTTCAGCAGAGGGTTGCACATAACCGCTGGTGAGGTACAGCGCTTCGGAGTTTTCGCCGTATTGGCTGCGGTCTGCAGCCAAACGCACGGCCAAGGTTTCGAGATGCAAATCAGTAGGCAAAGGGTGTTGACTCATACCTTACTCACTCCGATTGGTTAGGCAAAGCAAGGCGCGAGTTATCTTCAGCGCCCTCTTCTGTGCCCACGCGTTTTTCATTCAAACGCGCGATGTCACCCACAGACACATCGCCCGTCACATACACACCGTCAAAGCATGAGGCATCAAAGCCATCAAGCTGATGGGCTTGCGTGGCTGTCGCGGCATGCACAGCTTGTTTCATCGCATCCACATCTTGGTAAATCAAAGCGTCGCAACCAATGAGGTCGCGCACTTCGTCGATGCTGCGGTTGTGCGCGACCAACTCTTCGGGCGTGGGCATGTCAATGCCGTACACGTTGGGGAAGCGCACAGGCGGCGCAGCACTGGCCATGTAGACCTTGCGTGCGCCCGCATCACGCGCCATTTGCACAATTTCTTTGCTGGTGGTACCGCGCACGATGGAGTCATCCACCAGCAACACGTTGCGGCCTTTGAATTCGCTGGCAATCACGTTGAGCTTTTGACGCACCGATTTTTTGCGCACGCCTTGGCCCGGCATGATGAAGGTGCGACCCACGTAACGATTTTTCACAAACCCTTCGCGGTAAGGCACACCCAACAGATGCGCCAGCTGTGTAGCGCTGGGGCGGCTTGATTCTGGAATCGGAATGATCACGTCAATGTCTGTCGGTGGCACGACCGAAATCACGCGTTTGGCCAAGGTCTCTCCCAAGTTCAAGCGAGCTTGATACACAGAGATGCCATCCATCGTCGAATCAGGGCGGGCCAAATACACATATTCAAAAATACAGGGCTTGAGCTGCGGCGCATCGGCACATTGCATGAAGTGCGCTTTGCCTGCGAGGTCAATGAACACCGCCTCGCCTGGCGCAATATCCCGCTCAAACACATGACCAGTGCCATCTAAAGCCACCGACTCGCTGGCCAGCATGTAGGTGCCGTCCGCACCGCGGCCAATGCACAAAGGACGAATGCCAAATGGGTCGCGGAAAGCCAACAAACCGTGGCCTGCAATCATCGAAATAACGGCATAAGAACCTTTGATGCGGCGGTGTACCCGACGCACAGACTCAAACACATCTTCGGGTTTCAAAGGCAAGCCGCGAGTGGCTTTGTCAATTTCGTGGGCCAGCACATTGAGCAAGACTTCAGAGTCGCTCTCGGTGTTGATGTGGCGATGGTCTTCTGAAAACAACTCAGCTTTCAAAGCATGCGCATTGGTTAAGTTGCCGTTGTGCACCAGCACCAAGCCAAACGGTGCATTCACGTAAAAAGGCTGAGCCTCTTCTTCGCTGAACGCATTGCCCGCAGTGGGGTAACGCACTTGCCCCAAGCCGTTGTTCCCTGGCAAGGCACGCATATTGCGCGTGCGAAACACATCACGCACCATGCCTTTGGCTTTGTGCATGAAAAATTTACGGTCTAGCTGAGTGACGATGCCAGCGGCATCTTGGCCTCGGTGCTGCAAGAGCAACAAGGCGTCATAAATCAACTGGTTCACGGGTGCGTTGCTTGCAACGCCGACGATGCCACACATTAGGGGAGGTACTTTCCAAAATCAGCCGGCAAAACCGGCTTCAACACATGCAAAAACTGTTGCAACCATTGCGCGCCCTGCGCTTGCTTCCAAGCCTCGGTTTCACGCATGGGCGTCATGCCCACGAACACAGTCACGGCCAACAAAATGACCACACCGCGCATCAACCCAAACAAGCTGCCGAGCAGGCGGTCGAGCGGCCCTAAGCCCACAGCTGACACCAGCTTTTTCACCACCCAGCTGACGAGCACCGTGGCTACCAACACTGCAACGAACACCACCACAAACCCAGCGGCATAACGCAACATCTGGCTGCTGCCTTCCATGGGCAACCACGCGGCTGCGAGGGGTGCATACATCTGCGAAACATAAAACGCAGCCACCCAACCAACCAATGACAACACCTCTTGCACAATGCCGCGCCACATCCCTAGCAGCAACGACAGGCCCAAGACGGCCAGCAGAATCCAATCTACGGCCGAAATTACTTGCATGGCAATCGAATTAGAGCGTCAAGACTTGCGGCTGCAAAGACAACTGCTTGATCTTGCGAGCCACTTTGTCAGCCTCATCGCGGCTGGTGAACGGCCCCACGCGCACACGCACGCGACGACCATCTTTGCCCTCGATGACTTGGGTGTATGTAGTAATGCCCGCTTTTTCAAGCTTGCTGCGTGTTTCGCGCAATTTGACTTCATCCGAGAACGTTCCGGCTTGCACCACAAAGCGAGCACCTGTTTCTTTGCTATCCGTGGGCTTGGCCGCAGGTTTGATCTCTGATTTAACTTCTGATTTGTCAGGCTCAGGCTTTGTCTCAGCTTT
This sequence comes from Pseudomonadota bacterium, assembly GCA_041180165.1. Lineage (GTDB taxonomy): Bacteria > Pseudomonadota > Gammaproteobacteria > Burkholderiales > Burkholderiaceae_C > Limnohabitans. The sequence goes on from JBEGSC010000001.1 coordinate 52,864, forward strand.
GGGCGCCACAGCGGCAACAGCAGCTGCCGCAGCCACCGCCGTTTCAGGCTTTACTTCTGCCTTAGGCTTGGCTTCGACTTTGGGGTCAGACTTGGTATCAGGCACCACTTCTTCTTTGGCATCAAGTCCCGCAGAAGCCGACAAAGGTTTGGGCGCTGACGTGTCTACCAAGGGCTTAGCTGTGGCACGATCTGGAATATCCACCGCGATGTCCACCGACACAGGACGCGGCTGAGTGTCAAACAACAATGGGAAACCCACCACACCCAACACGACCAACACCGAAGCGCCAATCAAACGGTGACGGGCGCGGCGACGCATAGCGTCTACGCTCTCGGCGGGGGTATTACTGGTGTTGCCTTGGGGCTCGCCAGCAGACTGACCGGGCAGTCGAAACTTGAAAAAAGCCATGTAAATGGAGTCTCAGGAGCTCAAATGTGGGGCGTCTAAACGGGGTATGCCATTCGCCAAAATCCCCCCGACCGTGAAGAACGATCCGAAGACCACAATTCTATCAGTGGGGCTTGCCGCAGCCACCGCCGCATCGAGCGCAGCTTGGGGGTTGGCGTGGGTGCTGGCTTGCACGTCTTTGCGAGTGTTTCCTAATCGCCAAACTTCTTGCAGCTGCACTGCTTTGGCTGCACGTTCAGTGGGTAAATCGCAAAAATACCAGCGGTCCACCAAGGGCCCCACACGGGCCAACATGGGGGCCACATCTTTGTCAGCCATAGCCCCAAACACCACATGGGTAGTGGGATAAAAGCCCATGGCATCAAGGTTTTCCGTGAGTGCTGCCACTGCGTGGGCGTTGTGTGCAACATCCAACACCAGAGCAGGCTGACCCGGCACAATTTGAAAGCGTCCTGGCAACTCGACCAAGCTCAAACCGTTGCGAATGGCTTGGGCTGTTACAGGCATCTCGCTGCGCAAAGCTTCAAGGGCGGCTAAGACGCCGCTGGCATTGACCAACTGGTTTGCCCCGCGCAGTGCGGGGTAGGCCAAACCGCTGTAACGACGGCCACGCCCTGCCCAGCCCCACTGTTGCTTGTCACCGGTGAAATTAAAGTCGCGGCCAAACAGCCACAGATCGGCGCCAATTTCGGTGGCGTGATCGATCACGCTTTGCGGCGGCACAGGGTCGCTCACAATCACCGGACGACCCGTGCGCATGATGCCCGCCTTCTCGCGGCCAATCGTTTCGCGATCGTTTCCCAAAAAATCCATGTGGTCCAAGTCCACACTGGTAATGATGGCGCAAGTCGGGTCAATCACGTTCACCGCATCCAAACGCCCACCCAAGCCGACTTCAAGAATGGCCACGTCAATCGGCGACGAAGCCATCAAGCTCAAAATCGCCAAGGTGGTGAACTCGAAGTAAGTGAGCGACACCTCACCTCCTTGTGTCCGTGCAGCCTCAACGCGTTCAAAGTGCGGCAGCAAGTCGTCTGGCTGCACGGTTTCGCCATGCACACGGCATCGCTCTTGGAAATGCACCAAATGCGGCGAGGTGTACACGCTGGGGCGGTAGCCCGCTTCAAGCAAACAAGCCTCCAACATGGCACAGGTCGAGCCCTTGCCGTTGGTGCCCGCCACGGTGATGACGGGGCAATTGAATTTGAGCGCCATGCGCTCGGCCACGGTACGCACGCGGTCCAAGCCCATGTCGATGTTTTTGGGGTGCAAGCGCTCGCAATGCGCGAGCCAGCTGTCGAGTGAATTCATGCCGCAATTGTCACCCAGCGTTTGCGGCCATCGGGTTTGGGGCATGATTCACCCCCATGAGCAAAACAACCATCACCGTTTACGGCATCCCCAACTGCGACAGCGTCAAAAAAGCCCGCGTGTGGTTCACAGAACGCGGCGTGGACTACGTGTTTCATGATTTCAAAAAGCAAGGCGTGCCGCCAGAGGCCATCGACCTGTGGCTCAAACATGTGAGCTGGGATGTGCTGGTCAACCGCAAAGGCACGACTTGGCGCAAGCTAGACCCCGCTATACAAGCAAGCGTGACAGACAACGCCTCTGCCCGCGCCTTGATGCTGGAACACGCCAGCGTGGTGAAGCGCCCTGTTGTGGTCAAAGGACAAACCGTGATCGTGGGCGTCAACCCAGAGGCTTGGGCTGGCGTTGTAGCTTGAGCCGTTTGAGGGCGAGTTTTACCGCCGCTTTACAGTGCAACCCCACCGAAGCACTACACTTCTGCCAAGTTCAACAGGAACATTCCATGAAAAACAAATCTACCCAACTCTCATTGCTCGCCGGTTTGATGGCGATTTTCGCCTCTGTTTCAGTGCAGGCCCAAGAGGTCGGCAAAGTCATCTCCAGCACGCCCATCATTCAACAAGTGGCTGTACCACGCCAGGTATGCAACAACCAGCAAGTCGTCACAGAAGGCCAAAAGTCTGGTGCAGGTGCTGCCATGGGCGCCATTGCTGGCGGTGCAATTGGTAACCAAATCGGCAACGGCTCAGGCCGTGCAGCAGCTACCATGCTGGGCCTGTTTGGCGGCGCTATCTTGGGGGACAAGGTCGAAGGCGGCGGCACCCCAGAAGTGCGCAACGTGCAAAACTGCAGCCAACAAATGTTCTACGAGAACCGCACCATGGCTTACAACGTGGTTTACGAGTTCGCTGGCAAACAGTACACCGTGCAAATGCCCCAAGACCCAGGCCCCACTGTGCGTTTGCAAATCACGCCCATGGCCCCAGCTGCCAATACCAGCTACGGCAATGTGCCTCCACCCGGCTCCGCACCACGCTACTGAGCCATTCGCACGCTCATTTGGGCGTTTGACCAACCAAAAGCCGCCTTTAGCGGCTTTTGTTGTTTTGGGTCACCTAAAATCTACGGTTTTGCAATTCATACCAAGCGCACACCATGACCACAGAAAAAATCGACGGCGTCAGCGTCACCACCAAAGCCAATGTTTTCTTTGACGGCAAATGCGTCAGCCACGCCATCACTTATGCTGACGGCACCAAAAAATCTGTGGGCGTCATCTTGCCCGCCACACTCACCTTCAACACCGGCGTGCCTGAAATCATGGAATGCGTGGCTGGTTTTTGTGAATACAAACTCGACGGCTCTGACACTTGGGTCAAGTCTTCTGCTGGCGAACAGTTCAACGTCCCCGGCAACTCCAAGTTCGACATCCGCGTGACCGAGCCCTACCACTACATCTGCCACTTCGGTTAATTCCAAAGGGCCAAGACCATGAGCACCATTCTTCAAAACTTGCCCAAAGGGCAAAAAGTCGGCATCGCCTTCTCAGGCGGCCTCGACACCTCTGCCGCTTTGCTGTGGATGAAACAAAAAGGCGCTGTGCCTTACGCCTACACCGCCAACCTCGGCCAACCCGACGAAGCCGACTACAACGAAATCCCACGCAAAGCGATGGAATACGGTGCTGAAAAAGCCCGCCTCATCGATTGCCGCACGCAACTCGCCCACGAAGGCATTGCTGCCATCCAATGCGGCGCGTTTCACATCAGCACCGGTGGCGTGACTTACTTCAACACCACACCCTTGGGCCGTGCCGTCACCGGCACCATGCTCGTGGCTGCGATGAAAGAAGACGATGTCAACATCTGGGGCGATGGCTCCACCTTCAAAGGCAACGACATCGAGCGCTTCTACCGCTACGGCTTGCTCACCAACCCCAGCTTGAAAATCTACAAGCCTTGGCTGGACCAACTGTTCATCGACGAACTTGGTGGCCGCGCTGAAATGTCAGCGTTCATGACTGCCAACGGTTTTGGCTACAAGATGAGCGCTGAAAAAGCCTACAGCACCGACAGCAACATGCTCGGTGCCACCCACGAAGCCAAAGACTTGGAGCACCTCAACAGCGGCATCCGCATCGTCAACCCCATCATGGGCGTGGCGTTTTGGAAACCCGAAGTCGACGTGAAAGCCGAAGAAGTCACCGTGCGCTTTGAAGAAGGCGTGCCCGTGGCCCTGAACGGCGTCGAATACGCCGACCCCGTGGCACTGTTTTTGAAAGCCAACGAAATCGGTGGTCGCCACGGTTTGGGCATGAGCGACCAAATTGAGAACCGCATCATCGAAGCCAAGAGCCGCGGCATTTACGAAGCCCCCGGCATGGCGCTGTTGCACATCGCTTACGAGCGCTTGGTCACCGGCATTCACAACGAAGACACCATCGAGCAGTACCGCATCAACGGCCTGCGCTTGGGCCGCTTGTTGTACCAAGGCCGTTGGTTTGACCCGCAATCCATCATGCTGCGCGAAACTGCGCAACGTTGGGTGGCCCGCGCCGTCACCGGCGAAGTCACGCTCGAACTGCGCCGTGGCAACGACTACAGCATCGTCAACACAGACAGCCCCAACCTCACCTACGCGCCCGAGCGTTTGAGCATGGAAAAAGTGGAAGACGCGCCGTTCAGCCCACTCGACCGCATTGGCCAACTCACCATGCGCAACCTCGACATCGTGGACACGCGTGGCAAGCTAGGCATTTACTCGCAAAGCGGCTTGCTGTCGCTGGGCAAAGGCGATCACTTCTTGAGCCTCTCTAACGACAAGCAATAAGAGATGAGCGCCCTACCCAACTGCCCCCAATGCGGCTCCGACCTCACCTACGAAGACGGCAGCCTCTTGGTCTGCCCCGTCTGCGCCCATGAGTGGAATGCTGCCGACACCGCCGCTGCCGAGCCTTCTGAGCGCGTGTGGAAAGACGCCCACGGCAATGTGCTGCAAGACGGCGACACCGTGACCCTGGTGAAAGACTTGAAGATCAAAGGCTCGTCCTCGGTCGTCAAGGTGGGCACCAAGGTCAAGAACATTCGCCTCATCGACGGCGACCACGACATCGACTGCAAGATCGACGGTTTTGGCCCGATGCAGCTCAAGACGGAGTTTGTGAAGAAGGCTTGAAGCACTTCGACACGCCAAAGAAAAAGCGACCTTGTGAGGTCGCTTTTTTCATGCGCTGCTCAGTTGAGATGCGAGAGATTTAAACCACCACCGGCTCAGGCTCCAGCCGAATGCCAAAGCGCTCGTACACGCTGGTCTGAATGGCTTTGGCCAGCGTCATCACTTCACCACCGGTGCAGGGGTGTTCGGTGCCGCCGACATTGACCAACACCAAGGCTTGTTTCTCGTACACGCCAGCGTTACCCACGGTTTTGCCTTTCCAACCGCAAGCGTCAATCAGCCAGCCCGCCGCGAGCTTGATGCGGCCATCGTCTAGCAGGTAGTGAACTACTTTGGGTTCGCGAGCGATGATGTCGTCGCACTGGTCTTGCGTGACGGTGGGGTTCTTAAAGAAGCTGCCCGCGTTGCCAATCACAGCAGGGTCAGGCAGCTTGGCTTGCCGAATGGCGCAGACCCATTCAAAAATTTGCAGGGCCGTGGGTTGGCTGATGCCGGTCTCGGCCATTTTTCGTTCGAGGTCGAGATAGCCCAGCACAGGCTTCCAGTCTTTGCGCAGGTCAAAACGCACTCGGGTGATCAACGCCTTACCCGCTAAGCCCAAACCATTCGGTCCGCTGCTTTCGTGTTTGAACACCGAGTCGCGGTAGCCAAACGCACACTGCGCGGCATCAAGGCTGAAGCTTTGACCAGTGGTCAGGTCAATCGCATCGAGCGAATGAAAACGGTCTTGCAGCTCCACGCCATACGCGCCAATGTTTTGCACAGGCGAAGCGCCCACGGTGCCGGGGATGAGGGCCATGTTTTCTAGGCCAGGCCAACCTTGCTCAAGCGTCCACGCCACCAAGTCATGCCATTTTTCACCTGCGGCGGCTTCCACAATCCAGGCTTTGTCGGTCTCTTCGACCAAGCGCATGCCCTTCATTTCCACCTTGAGCACCAAGGGCTTCACGTCGCCCGTGAGCACAATGTTGCTGCCGCCACCCAACACAAACTTAGGCGCGTCGCGCAGGTTCGCATCGGCCAGCACAGCCTGTACATCGGCGTCGCTGCGCACGCGCACCAGCTGCAAGGCTTTGGCCGAAATGCCAAAGCTGTTGTAGGCCTGAAGGGGGGTGTTGGGTTCCACTAACATACGGCAATTGTCTCATTCTGAATTTGAAAGCCGACTGCCATGCCTTCTTTTGACACCGTCCTCGAACCCAACTTGGTTGAAGTGAAAAACGCCGTTGAAAACGCGAGCAAAGAAATTGCCACCCGTTTCGACTTCAAAGGCACCTCTGCCGCTGTGGAGTTGAAAGACAAAGAAATCACCCTGTTCGGTGACGCCGACTTTCAGCTGGTGCAAGTGGAAGACGTGCTGCGTAACAAGCTGACCAAGCGCGAAGTCGACGTGCGCTTCCTCGACCGAGGCGATGTGCAAAAAATCGGCGGAGATAAGGTCAAACAAGTCATCAAAATCCGCAATGGCATTGAGACTGAAGTGTCGAAGAAGATCCAACGCCACCTCAAAGACAGCAAGCTCAAAGTGCAAGCCGCCATCCAAGGCGACGCCGTGCGCGTGACCGGCGCCAAGCGCGACGACTTGCAAGCCGCGATGGCTTTGATTCGCAAAGAAATGACCGACTTGCCTTTGTCGTTCAACAACTTCCGCGATTGAACGCTAACGCCACCAGCAAAAAGGGCCTCAACAGAGGCCCTTTTGTTTTGCGTCTGAATCCGCTTTACTCGGCGCCGTCGGCAGCCGCTGCTTCCTTCTTCGCGCCAATTTTCGATTCTTGCCCACGCAGCAAGCGTCCAATGTTTTCTTTGTGACGCCACAAGAGCAAGAGGCTCATGACCATCACCGTCAACAGCTCAGCTGCGCTGGTTTGCCACAACACTTCGTTGCCAAACAGGTAGTAGCCGGGCGACAGCACCGACGCCATCAAAGCGGCCAATGACGAGTAGCGCGTGACGAAGGCCACCAACAGCCAAGTGCCCATCACAGCAGCGCCCAGCAAGGGCTCCACAGCAAACAAAATGCCGGCTGCCGTGGCCACGCCCTTGCCGCCTTTGAAGCGAAAGAACACCGGCCACAAATGGCCCACAAATGCGGCCATGGCCACCACGGCCACAGCCTCATCGTCCAAGCCAAACGCAGGGCCATACCACTTGACCAGCAACACAGGGAAGTAGCCTTTGAGCGCATCCAACAACAAAGTAGCCAAGGCCGCTTTTTTGTTGCCCGAGCGCAGCACGTTGGTGGCCCCTGGGTTTTGGCTGCCGTAGGTGCGTGGGTCATCCAAGCCCATCACACGGCTGACGATCACTGCAAACGACAACGAACCAAACAAATAGCCAGCCAAAGCCAACACCAACAACGTCTTATCCAAAATCAATCTCCCTGATGACGCGAAAAATTTATTGCGCCAGATCGCGCATGTCCCAACGAATGGCGTCAATCGCCGCCAACACCTCAGGCGACAGCGTGGTGCCCCATGCATCCAAATCAGCATCCAACTGCGCGAGGGATGTCACACCAATGATGGTGCTGGTCACTTGCCACTTGGTGTAACAAAACGCCAGCGCCATTTGCGTGGGCGTCATGCCGTTTTCACGCGCCAGCGCGTTGTAGCGCTTGGCCGCAGCCAGCGACTCGGGACGGCCCCAGCGTTGCTTGCGCATGCTTTCGTACTTGGCCATACGGCCGTCTTTGGGCGCTTGCTCGCCCAACAAGCCGCTGTCGTCGTACTTGCCTGTGAGCAAACCAAAACCCAGTGGCGAATACGCCAAGAGCGACACGTTCAAGCGGTGGCAGGTTTCGTCCAAACCGTTCTCGTAGCTGCGGTTGATCAGGCAGTACGGGTTTTGCACCGTGGCCACGCGCGGCAAACCGTGTTGTTCGGCCAAGCGCACAAACTCGTGCACGCCATAGGGCGTTTCATTCGACAAACCAATGTGGCGCACTTTGCCCGCCTTCACCAACTTGGCCAAGGCTTCCAGCTGTTCGTGAATGCTGGTTTTGGAATTCTCTTTTTTCGGGTCGTAATACACCGCGCCAAAAGCCGGCACATGGCGCTCGGGCCAGTGAATTTGGTAGAGTTCAATCACATCAGTTTGCAAGCGGCGCAAACTGCCTTCACACGAAGCCAAGATGTCGTCAGCCGACATACCTTGGTTTTCACGCACCCACGGCATGCCACGGGAGGGGCCAGCCACTTTGGTGGCCAACACCAGCTTCTGGCGGGCACCGGGGTTCTTGGCAAACCAGTTGCCAATGATGGTTTCGGTGTGACCAAAGGTCTCTGCCTTAGGGGGTACCGAATACATCTCGGCGGTGTCGATGAAGTTCACGCCACGCGCCAGCGATCGGTCGAGGATGGCATGTGCATCGGTTTCATTCACTTGCTCGCCAAACGTCATGGTGCCCAAACAAATGGGGGTGACGTGCAAATCGCTGTTGCCCAGCTGAACGAGGGGGAAAGTCATGTGTACTTACTCCGAGAAAGGAGACAGATGAAAAACCCGACAAGTCTAAAGCCTGCCGGCGCTTGAATTAAGTTTGCTTATTGCGCTTTAGCGCGCTCTTCTTCTTGCAAGCGCAACTCACGGCGTTGCACCTTGCCCGTGGTGGTCATGGGCAGCTCTCGGATGAACTCAATTTCTTTGGGGTACTCATACGGCGCGAGCTTGCCACGCACATGCAGTTGCAGGTCGGCCACCAAGGCATCACTGGCTTCAAACCCTGCGGCCAAGACCACATAGGCCTTCACCAAAGCGCCACGCTCAGCATCGGGTTTGGGCACTACGGCGGCGTTGGCCACGGCGGGGTGTTTGACCAAGCAGTTTTCAATTTCACTCGGGCCAATGCGATAGCCCGCCGCTTTGAACACATCGTCTGCACGGCCTTGGTACCAAAGGTAGCCGTCTTCGTCGCGCACCGCCATATCGCCCGTGCGGCACCAATCCCCTGTGTATTTGCCGACGGTCGATTTTTCGTTTTTCCAATAGCCCAAAAAGAAAATCGGATCAGGCTGGCCGTGTTGGTTGTAGCGGTTGAGCGCCACATCACCGGGCACACCTACGGGGCACTCGTTACCGTCTTCGTCAATCACCGCCACGCGGTGGCCGGGGTAGCCCTTGCCCATGCTGCCGGGCTTGGCGGGCCAGCCCACGTTGTTGCGGTGGGTAGACACGCCCTCGCCCATGGTGCCCCACTCCATCGCGCAGTTGCCCACGATGTAGTTGATCTCGGTTTGACCAAACATCTCATTCACCGTCACACCCAGCTGGGTTTGGCAATAGCCAAACACCGCATCACCCACAGCCTCGCCCGCGCTCATCATGGCTTGCAGTTTGAGTTTGAATTGGCTGCTGGGCTTGGGGTAGGCCTTCATCATGGCCTTCAACGCTGTGGGGAACAAAAACGTGTGCGTCACACCATGCTGCTGCATGAGCGTGAATGCCAGCTCTGGGCTGAAGCGCCCGTTCCACGCCACGATGGGGCGACCAAAGTACAACGTGGGTAACAAAGCGTCCATCAAGCCGCCAGTCCATGCCCAATCGGCGGGCGACCAAAACACCGCATCGCTGCCTGTGGGCAAATGCGCGGCGTTTGAAGCTTGGTTTGAAGTGGCTTGCGTGGCAAAGCCAAACCAGTTTTGGCTACACACAAAACCTGTCAAGTTACCAATCAACGCACGATGCGGAATGAGTGCACCTTTGGGTGGGCCTGTGGTGCCACTGGTGTAAATCAACACCGCGCCTTCGTCCGCTTTGGTTTGCACCGCTGTGTAGGCCCGCTGCTGCGCGGCAGTGGCGCTGGCGTAATCCACATCGACGTGCAGCATGTCGGCGGCGTTGCTCAGCTCCACCCCGATCACCTCGCGTAGCGCGGGGCACTGGGCACGCACCGTCAGCACGTTGTTCACCGACGATGCATCCACAATCGCCACCACGGCCTCGCTATCTTGCAAGCGGTATTCCAAAGCCTCAGGGCCAAACAACAGCGACAGCGGCATGGCCACCGCGCCCATTTGCATCACGGCGATGTAAGCCACAGCGGTTTCAAAGCGTTGCGGCAGCACGATGGCCACGCGGTCGCCACGCTGCACGCCAAGGTCAGCCAACACATGGCTCAACGCATCTGCGGCTTGCTGCAACTGCGCATAGGTGTAGCTGCGGGGCGCAACCGCATGTCCACTCGCATCTGCAGCGGCGTGCTCAACAATCGCCACGCGCTCAGTCGCATCCGGTTGCGCTGCCCATCGGCGGCTGCACACCTCAGCCATGTTGAAGTGCTCGGGCACCTGCCAGCCAAAACCTTTCTGCATGGCTTGGTAAAAGTCGTGTGAAGTCGTCCCTACGGAATGCTTGGCCATGTCTCGGTCCTTATGATTACGTGCAATGTACCCAATCCAAAAACCTTCGCGCAGCGAGTTTGTCCCAATCCGTCACCTGAGTTACCACGTCTTGCAGTGGGGCACGCCCTCACCCGACAAAACACCCCTCGTCATGGTGCACGGCTGGATGGATGTCGCCGCCTCATTTCAATTCGTCATTGACGCCCTGAAAGACGACCACTGGATCATCGCCCCTGACTGGCGTGGCTTTGGTCTCACAGAAACACCCAACGTCGATCACTTCTTCTTCCCCGATTACTTAGCCGATCTCGACCAGCTGCTCGACCACTATGTGGGCGACCGCAAAGTTCACCTCATTGGCCACAGCATGGGGGGTCACGTCGCCACGATGTATGCGGGCGTTCGACCTGAACGCATTCAAACCCTCATCAACCTCGAAGGCTTTGGCATGCCCGCCACGCGTCCCTCGCAGGCCCCAGGTCGTTTGGCCAAATGGATGGACGAGCTCAAAGCCGTGCAACGCGGCGAGATGACGCTGCGCCCCTACCCCGACCAAGAAGCCGTGGCGCAGCGCCTCATCAAAACCAACCCGCGCTTGGGCGCAGACAAAGCCCACTGGCTGGCTCAGCATTGGGCACAACCCGATGCACAAGGACAGTGGCGCATCTTGGGTCATGCGGGCCACAAGGTGGTCAACGCGCAGCTGTTCAAAATCGATGAAACCCAAGCCATCTACGAACGCATCACAGCGCCCACCCTGTGTGTGGTGGCCGACAGCGACAGCATGAGCCAGTGGTGGAAAGACAACTACACCTTGGACGAGTTCAAGCAACGCATTGCGGCTGTGCCCAATCTCACCCATGCGGTGATGAAGGATGCGGGCCACATGCTGCACCACGACCAGCCTGAACAACTGGCGCAGTTGATCGAGAGCTTCATCGTCGATAAGCAGATTTAACAAATCTTAATTAGCACCAAAAGTAAAATAAATAGAATTATTTAGTTAAATATTTAATTCAATTCATGAACCTACTTCAAATTCTCAAGCGTCGATGCGTGGCGCTTTGCTTGTTTTCTGCCGTCTGTGCACAAGCACAAACCACCGAGACAGCCGCACACAACTGGCAACCTTGCCCGGATTTCTTGGCCGAGAGCAACGCACCCGCCCCTGCCAAAGACAAGCAATGGGACTTAACTCTCGCCCCCCACGCCCACCACTGGCGCTACAACCCTGAACACCGCCCCGTGTTCTTAGGCGCCATCGACCGCCATGTAAATGGCAACCGTTTTTGCGGCTTGGCCTTGTTTCGCAACTCATTTGGACAGCCTTCGGCTTACGTCTATGTGGGCAAACAATGGAACAACCTGATGGGCAACCCCCAGCTGTTCGCCAAAGTCTCTGCTGGCTTGATCTATGGCTACAAAGACAAGTACCAAAACAAGATTCCGTTCAATGACTATGGCATCGCACCCGCCATCATTCCCTCACTGGGCTACGCCTTGTCGCGAGACGACTCATTGCAAGTCATGGTGCTAGGCACGGCGGGGCTTTTGTTTTCTTACGGGCACAGCTTCTAAGCAACGGCCCGAACGTGAGAAAATCCAAGGTTTTCGCCAATACACAAAGAAGACCTCATCATGGAAGCAGAACGCATCAACCTCATTGGAACCACCCTTGCCGATCTGAGCGCGCGCACGGTGGATCTGCGGAGGTATCTTTGACTACGATGCCAAAGCTGAACGCCTGCGCACCGTCAATGCTTCGCTAGAAGACCCCACCGTTTGGAACGACCCTAAAAAAGCCCAAGAGCTGGGGCGTGAGAAAAAAGCCCTTGACGGCGTGGTCGTCACCCTCACCCGCCTCACCCAAGAGCTCGCCGACAACGCCGAGTTGTTTGAAATGAGTAAGGCCGAAGGCGATGAAGATGGTTTGTTGACCATCGAAGCCGACACCCAAGGCTTGGTCAAAACCATCGAAGAGCTCGAATTCCGCCGCATGTTCAGCAACGAGGCGGACCCGCTCAATTGCTTCTTGGACATCCAAGCCGGTGCTGGTGGCACCGAAGCCTGCGACTGGGCCAGCATGCTGCTGCGTCAGTACCTCAAGTACGCCGAACGCAAAGGCTTTAAAACCACCGTGGAGGACGAATCCCCAGGTGATGTGGCAGGCATCAAAGGTGCCACCATCAAGATCGAAGGCGAATACGCCTTTGGCTTGTTACGCACCGAAACCGGCGTGCACCGCTTGGTGCGCAAGTCGCCGTTTGATAGCTCGGGTGGTCGCCACACCTCGTTTGCGTCCATCTTTGTTTACCCCGAGATTGATGACTCGATTGAAATTGACATCAACCCCGCCGACGTGCGCACCGACACCTACCGTGCCTCAGGCGCGGGTGGCCAGCACATCAACAAAACCGACTCCGCCGTGCGTTTGACCCACATCCCCACCGGCATCGTGGTGCAGTGTCAAGACGGCCGAAGCCAGCACAGCAACCGTGACGTGGCGTGGAAGCGCCTGCGCTCACGCCTGTACGACCACGAAATGCGCAAGCGTCAAGAAGAGCAACAAAAGCTCGAAGACACCAAGACCGATGTGGGTTGGGGTCACCAAATTCGCAGCTACGTGCTCGACAACAGCCGCATCAAAGACTTGCGCACCAACGTCGAAATTTCGGCCACACAAAAAGTCTTGGACGGCGATTTGGACGCTTTCATCGAAGCGTCTTTGAAGCAAGGCATTTAAGGATTTCTTATGTACCGTGAAGGCACAGCTCAACTGATTCAACGCGCCGACTACACCGCGCCCGCGTTTTGGATCGACACCGTCGATTTGACGTTTGACCTTGACCCCGCCAAAACCCGCGTGCTTAACCAAATGCGCGTGCGCCGCAATCCTGACGTCGCGGCCCAGCCCCTGCGTTTGGATGGCGACGAGCTCAACCTCGCGCGCGTGTTGGTCAATGGCCAAGGCACGTCGTTCAAGATGGACGGCAGCCAGCTGGTGCTGGAGAACTTGCCCGAAGGCACCGATGCTTTTGACTTGGAAATCTTCACCACCTGCAACCCCGCGAAAAACACCAAGCTCATGGGCTTGTATGTGAGCAACGACTCGTTCTTCACGCAGTGCGAGGCTGAGGGCTTTCGCCGCATCACGTATTTCTTAGACCGCCCCGATGTGATGTCGAGCTACAGCGTCACGCTACGCGCCGACAAAAAAGCATTCCCTGTGTTGCTGAGCAACGGCAACTTGGTGGAAGAAGGCGACTTGGACGAAGGCCGCCACTTCGCCAAGTGGGTCGACCCTCACAAAAAGCCCAGCTACTTGTTTGCCTTGGTCGCCGGCCAGTTTGTGTGCCGCGAGCAGCGCGTCAAAGCACCATCGGGCAAAGAACATTTGCTACAGGTCTATGTGCGCTCTGGCGATTTGGACAAAACCGAGCACGCCATGAACTCACTCATGGCCAGCATCAAGTGGGACGAACAGCGTTTCAACTTGAGCCTAGACCTCGAGCGCTTCATGATCGTCGCCACCAGCGACTTCAACATGGGCGCGATGGAGAACAAGGGCCTCAACATCTTCAACACCAAGTTTGTGTTGGCCAACTCTGCCACCGCCACCGACATGGACTACGCCAACATCGAGAGCGTGGTCGGCCATGAGTACTTCCACAACTGGACGGGCAACCGCGTCACTTGCCGCGACTGGTTCCAGCTCTCGCTCAAAGAAGGCCTCACCGTTTTCCGCGACCAAGAGTTCAGCCAAGACCTGGCAGCCGAAGCTCTGAAGGACAACCCAACAGCAGCAGCATCTGCCAAAGCTGTGAAGCGCATCGAAGACGTGCGCTTGTTGCGTACCGCACAGTTCCCTGAAGACGCAGGCCCCATGGCCCACCCCGTGCGTCCTGACAGCTATGTAGAGATCAACAACTTCTACACCGTCACGATTTACGAAAAAGGCTCCGAGGTCGTGCGCATGATGCAGACCCTGACTTCACGAGAGGGTTTCGCCAAAGGCATGTCGCTCTACTTCGAGCGCCACGACGGCCAAGCCGTGACGTGCGACGACTTCGCCCAAGCGATTGCTGATGCCAACCCCGGCTCTGCCCTCGCCACACACCTCACGCAATTCAAGCGTTGGTACGCGCAAGCCGGCACACCACGCGTGCAAGCCGCTGGCAGCTACAACGCCGACACACGCACCTACACACTCGCCTTGAGCCAAAGCTGCCCACCCAGCCCCGGCCAAGACCACAAAGAGCCCTTTGTCATTCCCGTGCAATTTGGTTTGCTCGGTGCCGATGGCCGCGAAGTGTTGCCCACACAACTCTTGGTGCTGACGGAAAGCAAGCAGAGCTTCGAGTTCAAAGACTTGTCCTTGCAAGCAGGCGAAGAGCCCGTGCCCTCCATCCTGCGTGGCTTTAGCGCCCCCGTGGTGTTGGAGAAAGACTTCACCGCCACGCAACTGCTCACACTCTTGGCGCACGACACCGACCCATTCAACCAATGGGAAGCCGCGCAGCGCTTGTGCTTGAACGCTGCCTTGCACGCCATCGCGCACAGCGATGAACCCACACAAGTGTTAGACGCCGCGCTGGTGCAAGCCCTGCGCACCGTACTACGCAACCCAGCATTGGATGCGGCGTTCAAAGACTTGGTGCTCACCTTGCCTTCTGAAACCTACATCGCGGAACAGCTCGAAGTGGTTGATCCACAGCGCATCCACGCCGTACGCGAAGCCATGCGCACCCAACTCGCCCGCGAGTTGCATGACGACTGGGCTTGGGCCTTTGAAACCCACAGCGAAAACGGTGCGTTCAGCCCAGACCCCGTGTCGAGTGGCCGCCGCGCTTTGAGCGGCATGGCCCTCACCATGTTGTGTTTGGATGCTCGCACCACTGGCGACGAAGTGTGGCCCGGCCGCACCTTCCAACGCTTCAAAGACGCGCACAACATGACCGACCGCTTCAACGCCTTGAGCGCGTTGGTGCAAGCGCAGTCAGTGAGCAACGGCCATGACTTGGCGGCTGACGCGCTGCAACGTTTCTACAACCAGTTCCGCAACGAAGCCTTGGTGATGGACAAATGGTTTGCGCTGCAAGCCGGTCAGTCCGACCGTGGCGGTCATGTGTTGTCGCTCGTGCGCAACCTCATGTTGCATCCCGACTTCCACATCAAAAACCCCAACCGCGCACGCAGCCTCATCTTCAGTTTCTGCAGTGCCAACCCCGGCGCCTTCCACCGCAGCGATGCGGCAGGCTATGTATTCTGGAGCGAGCGCGTGTTAGAGCTTGATGCCATCAACCCCCAAGTCGCCGCCCGTTTGGCACGCGCCTTGGACCGTTGGAGCAAGCTCGCTGAGCCCTACCGCACCGCAGCGCACGAAGCCATCAAACGCGTCGCCGCCAAAACCGATTTAAGCAATGACGTGCGTGAGGTGGTCTCACGCGCGCTAGCCAACTAAGGACTTGCCATGAGTGTTTCTCTCACCCGCTATCTGGTCGAACAACAACGCGCCAAAGGCCTCATCCCATCTGAACTGCGCTTGTTGCTCGAAGTCGTGGCACGTGCTTGCAAGAGCATCAGCCACGCTGTGAACAAAGGTGCCTTGGGCAGCGAACTGGGCGACGTCATGGGCTCGGCCGGCAGCGAGAACGTGCAAGGCGAAGTACAAAAGAAACTCGACATCATCGCCAACGATGTGTTGATCGAAGCCAACGAATGGGGCGGCCACTTGGCTGCCATGGCGTCCGAAGAAATGGACAGCATCCACGTCGTGCCCAACCGCTACCCCCAAGGCGAATACCTCTTGATGTTTGACCCACTCGATGGCTCCAGCAACATCGAAGTCAACGTGAGCATTGGCACCATCTTCAGCGTGCTCAAAAAAGTCGACCCCAGCAAAGGCGTCAGCGAAGACGACTTCTTGCAACCCGGCACTCAACAAGTGGCCGCAGGCTACTGCGTGTACGGCCCACAAACCACCTTGGTACTCACCGTGGGTGATGGTGTGTCTATGTTCACGCTGGACCGCGAGCAAGGCTCGTTTGTGTTGACGCAAGAAAACGTCAAAGTACCTGCCGACACCAAAGAGTTCGCCATCAACATGAGCAATATGCGCCACTGGGACGAGCCCGTGAAGCGCTACATCGACGAGTGCTTGCAAGGTGAAGAAGGCCCACGCGGCAAAAACTTCAACATGCGTTGGATCGCTTCTATGGTGGCGGACGTGCACCGCATCCTCACCCGTGGCGGCGTGTTCATGTACCCCTGGGACAAGCGCGAGCCAGGCAAAGCAGGCAAGCTGCGCCTCATGTACGAAGCCAACCCCATGAGCTGGTTGATTGAACAAGCCGGTGGTGCGGCCACCGACGGTCGTCAACGCATCTTGGACATTCAGCCCACACAACTGCACCAACGCGTGAGCGTGGTGTTGGGGTCTAAGAACGAAGTCGAGCGCGTGACGAGCTATCACGCTAAGAAGTAAGCTCTGAAATTAATTATTTAAGCTTCACAAAACAAGGCCCGCTTCACGCGGGCCTTTGTCTATGTAATGTTCGGAAATAAAACACGCCAACGCCAGTGCTAGGCTTGATGAAATTGCAAAAACATTGATGCTGCTTCTCATCCGCCGACTCTCACAATATTTTGTTTGGGCAACTACCCGCAAGTGGCAGCCCTCAAGCTGATGCTGTCACAGCACTACCGCATGGAAAGCTGGGAACGTGTACGACCGCCGCAATCGGCACTGACCAAAGAGGCCAAGGCAAAGCTCTTGGCGGCATTCAAAACATTCAACTTGCAGGCCACCGAATGAACTTTGCAAACACTTGGTATGTGATTGAACGCAACAACCACTTTGAAACCATCTCGCACGAAGCCATGTCGCTGCTCCCCGAAGGCAGCTACGTGATGCTGCAAAACTTCGCCACACACCATGAGGCGCTGGAAGAGCACAAGCGTTTGGTTCGTCTAGCGATTGCGGATATGAAACATAAATTGGGCAATTAACTCAACACGCCCAAGCCATGCTTGTTGACAACATGCAAGAGCTTCAAAGCCATGCCACTTGGCTTTTTGGTGCCAGCTTCCCACTTTTGAATCGTTGATTCGCTGGTGTTGAGATAAAGCGCAAAGACGGGCTGGCTGACGTTTGCACTTTCTCTGATTTTTTTAATTTGCACCGCTTTGTAAACTGGCGTTTTAGCGATGCACGAATGATCAAACTGTCGCATCGTGGCCTTATCGATCGCGCCCACGCGGAGCAAAGCAGTTGCGGATTCGTGAATCGCCTCAAAAGCATCGCTTTTAAATTTCTTTTTACTGGCCATAAAAAATCTCCATGAGGTGTTTTTCTTCAATGAGTTGCGCTAGTTGCGCTTTTTCCAAACCCTCGTAGCTTTGTGCAAGTAGTCGAAACATTTCAAGCTCTGCATCGTCGATGTTGTCTCTGTCATTTTTTGCAAACAAATACTCATAAACCCAATACACGCCACCTTTGGCCAAAATGATTGAGCGATGCTGGTTTTTATTCAGTCTTTTTTTATAAACACCACCGCCCAAATCAACAGCTTGTCCTGCTAGAACTTGCTTAATGGCCTCGCACAGATCGTCATCCGATATGCGCGCATCTTTAGCGCTCTTGCTAAATTTTTTGGTTTTAAACGCTCTTGGCTTTACTTTTTTGAACATACAAAGTGTAGCACCCAGTGCAACCTAATTCAAGAAGTTAAGAATGTCAAAAATTTAGTGTTGATTGATTAAGCAGTGAGATAGCTTCAATAAAAATCCAGTAGCAGTCATCCTCGCTTTGGAAGCGTGACATTTTTTGTATACGTCAACTTTCCGAGCTTCACGAAAATATGAACCATTGAACTTCCGAATGGACTTGTTATGAAAAAAATCCTCCTCTTAGGTTCCGGCGAGCTCGGCAAAGAATTCGTCATCAGCGCCAAGCGTTTGGGCTGCTATGTGGTGGCCTGCGATAGCTATGCAGGCGCACCGGCCATGCAAGTGGCGGACGAATGCAGCGTGTTCAGCATGTTGGACGAAGCGGCATTGCGTGCAGCCATTGCCCAACACCAACCCGACTTGATCGTGCCTGAGATCGAAGCCATTCGCACCGAAGTGTTACTCGAGGTGGAGAAAGAAGGCTTTGAAGTCATCCCCAGCGCCCGTGCTGCCAACCTCACCATGAACCGCGATCGCATCCGTGATGTGGCCGTGGGCTTGGGTGTGCGTACCGCCAAGTTCAGCTACGCTGAGTCAGCCGAGGAGTTGATGAGCCAAGCCAAGGCGATTGGTTTCCCAGTCGTCATCAAGCCGGTGATGAGCTCGTCAGGCAAAGGCCAAAGCGTGGCCAAGACCGAGGCAGACATTCAAACCAGTTGGGACTACGCGTGCGAAGGCATGCGTGGCGACCGCCGACGCGTGATCGTGGAAGAGTTCATCCACTTCGAGTTTGAAATCACCCTGCTCACCATTCGCCAACGCAATGGCCACACCGTGTTTTGCCAACCCATTGGCCATGTGCAAGAGCGCGGCGACTACCAATACAGCTGGCAACCTCAACCCATGAAGCCTGAATACCTGAAGGCCGCAGAACAAATGGCCGAGAAGGTGACGTCCGACCTGGGCGGTGCTGGCTTGTTTGGTGTGGAGTTTTTTGTAACGAAAGACGAAGTCATCTTCAGCGAACTCAGCCCTCGCCCACATGACACCGGCATGGTCACACTCATCAGCCAAAACCTGAGCGAGTTTGATTTGCACGCCCGCGCCATTTTGGGTTTGCCTATCCCGAACATCGACACCGTCGAAGGCGCGAGCGCGGTGGTGCTGGCGACAAAAGAAGGTGTGTCACCCACTTTCACAGGCGTGGCCGACGCGATGAGCGAGCCAGGCACCGATGTGCGCATTTTCGGCAAGCCCACCACGCGCCCTTACCGACGCATGGCGGTGGCTTTGGCCAAAGGCGACAACGCGCTCGAACGTGCGCGTGCGGCAGCGAAGAAGATCACGGTGCTGACGCAGTAAGCGCTTTAAGCGCTGACGCCAAAACCTGCGGGGTGCGCTAGCTCGCCACCCGCAGTGACGGACACCGCGCAGTACTTGAGCTCTGGAATTTTTCCAAACGGGTCGAGCGCGGGGTTGGTCAACAAGTTAGCTGCGGCCTCTTGATACGCAAACGGAATGAACACCGCGCCCACAGGCGTGCCCTCATCCAAACGCACACGCAAACACACTTGGCCACGGCGTGAGGCCACCGTCACCACATCACCGGCTTGCACGCCCAAGGCGTTGAGGTCGGCACTGCACATCGACACCGTGGGCATGGGCTCAACGGCGTGCAACACCTCGGAGCGACGCGTCATGCTGCCGGTGTGCCAGTGTTCAAGTTGGCGTCCGGTGATGAGCACAAACGGGTATTGCGCATCGGGCAGCTCATTGGCCGAAATCAAACCTGCGGGCACCAAATGTACTTTGCCATCGTCGGTGGCGAAGTGGTCGGTGAACACGGTGCGCTCACCCGGATCGTCTGCGCTGTGGCATGGGTAGGTCACGCTGCTTTCGCGTTGCAAGCGCTCCCATGTGATGCCGCCAATGGCAGCGTGCATGGCTTGGCGCATTTCCTCGTACACATCGGCCACGCCGTGGTGATCACCCGCGTAGTGCCAGTTGAGGCCCATGCGTTGGGCCATTTGCTGAATGATCCACAAATCAGCCCGTGCATCGCCCGGCGGCGTGATGGCTTGTTGGCCCAGCTGCACCATGCGGTCGGTGTTGCTGACCGTCCCAGTTTTTTCAGGCCATGCTGTGGCGGGTAACACCACATCGGCCAGCCATGCGGTTTCGGTCATGAAGATGTCTTGCACCACCATGTGTTCAAGCGAGGCCAAGGCATGACGCGCATGGTTGAGGTTGGGGTCGCTCATGGCGGGGTTCTCGCCCATGATGTACATGCCGCGCACCTTATGGGGGTCGCTCTCGTCGGCCAAGATCTTGCCCATGATCTCCACCACGGTGTAGCCGGGCTGTGGGTCAAGCGGCATGCCCCAAAACTTTTCAAACCAATCATGCACCTCGGGTTGAGCGACGCGTTGGTAGTTGGGGTACATCATGGGGATGAGGCCCGCATCGCTGGCACCCTGCACATTGTTTTGGCCGCGCAGTGGATGCAAGCCAGAACCAGGCTTGCCCACTTGACCTGTGATGGATGACAAGGCAATCAGGCAGCGCACGTTGTCTGTGCCATGCACGTGCTGGCTCACGCCCATACCCCACAAGATCATGGCTGCTTTTGCGGTGGCATAAGCACGCGCTACCTCGCGTAGCGTGTGTGCATCAATGCCGCAAATGGGTGCCATGGCTTCGGGGCTGAATGCTTTGACGTTGGCTTTGATGGCATCAAAGTTGTTCACGCGTTGGCGAATGAACGCTTCATTCACCAAGCCCTCTTCAATGATGACGTGCAACATGGCATTGAGCATGGCCACATCGGTGTCGGCCTTGAAGTGCAAGGCACGCCACGCGTACTTGCCAAGGTCTGTGCCACGCGGATCGGCCACCACCACTTTGGCGCCGCGTTTGGCGGCGTTCTTCATCCACGAGGCTGCTACGGGGTGGTTCGACGTTGGGTTAGAGCCAATGACCAAGATGAAGTCAGAGTGCTCCACATCATTCACTTGATTGGTCACCGAGCCAGAGCCCACGCCTTCAAGCAAGCCAGCCACGCTAGACGCATGACACAAGCGCGTGCAGTGGTCGACGTTGTTGGAGCCAAAGCCCGTGCGCACCAGTTTTTGGAACAGATACGCTTCTTCGTTGCTGCCCTTGGCCGAGCCAAAACCTGCGAGTGCTTTTTTGCCATGTGTGTCGCGCAGGTGTTTGAGTTTGGATGCAGCGAGGTCGAGCGCTTCTTCCCATGTGGCTTCGCGGAACACTTGCGACCAATCAGCAGCGTTGATGTTGAGTGCGTTCAAAGCCTCTGGATCTTTAGGCACACCCGCTTTGCGAATCAGCGGCATGGTCAACCGTTGGGGGTTGTGGATGTAGTCAAAACCAAAACGCCCTTTGACACACAAGCGGCCTTGGTTGGCGGGACCGTCGCGCCCATCCACGCTGACGATGGTGTTGTCTTTCACGTTGTAGGTGAGCAAGCAGCCAACGCCACAGAAGGGACAGACCGAGTCCACCTTTTTATCCACGGCTTGTGAACCCACATGCGCCTTGGGCATCAACGCGCCTGTGGGACACGCCTGCACACACTCGCCACAGGCCACGCAACTGCTCAAGCCCATCGGGTCGTTCAAATCAAACACGATTTGCGAATGCGCCCCACGGTTGGCATAGCCAATCACATCGTTGACTTGTTCTTCACGGCAGGCACGCACACAGCGGTTGCACTGAATGCACGCATCGAGTTTCACTGCCATGGCGGGGTGAGACACATCGCTCGTGGGCTGCTCGCGGCGCAAGGCACGCAACTCAGGGCGCACAGTCACCCCCATACGTGCAGCCCAATCACTGAGCTCACCATGCTCACCCACACCCGCTGCGATGGGGGATGCGCCGGGCAACGATTTTGGCTCGCCGCATGAGGCGCCCGGCGTATCCCCCGTCGCAGCAGCGAGAGAAGAAGCCGAAGAAGCATCGTTCCACTTGTAGCCCACATCAGGCATATCCGACAACAGCATCTCAAGCACCATCTTCTGGCTCTTGACCGCACGGTCGCTCACCAGCACCTCAAGCCCGGCGGTGGCATTGCGACAGCAGCTAGGGGCCAAGGTGCGCTCGCCTTTGATCTCGACCACACACGCACGGCAGTTGCCGTCGGCACGCAAGCCGTCGGTGTAGCACAGGTGAGGAATGTCGACGCCGTTGCGTTGCGCGGCTTTGAGAATGCTCTCGCCCTCATAGGCTTGAACAGTTTTGTCGTTGAGTTTGAAATCAATCATTCACGCCACCTCGTGCGGGAAATAGATTTGCACACAACGCACAGGGTTGGGTGCAGCTTGGCCAAGGCCGCAAATGGATGCATCGACCATCACTTGGTTCAAGTCTTCCAGTGTGGCGTTGTCCCACTTGGGGGCTTGCATGAGTTGCACCGCCTTGGCCGTACCCACGCGGCAGGGTGTGCATTGGCCGCAGCTCTCGTGTGCAAAAAACTGCATCGCGTTCAAGGCCGCATCGCGTGCGGTGTCGTGCTGGCTCAGCACCACCACAGCAGCCGAGCCGATGAAGCAACCGTGCTCTTGCAGCGTGTCAAAGTCGAGTGGCACGTTGTTGAGCCGCGCAGGCAAGATGCCACCCGATGCACCACCGGGCAAATAAGCGTACAGCGTGTGGCCATCCAACATGCCGCCGCAATACTCGTCAATCAACGCCTGCACCGTGATGCCAGCGGGCGCGAGCTTGACGCCTGGTTGTTTGACGCGTCCGCTCACGCTGAAGCTGCGCAAGCCCACGCGACCATTGGCACCAAAACTGGTGAACCACTGCGGGCCTTTTTGGACGATGTCGCGCACCCAATAGAGCGTTTCAAAGTTGTGTTCGAGGGTAGGCTTGCCAAACAAGCCAACTTGCGCAATGTAGGGCGGGCGCATGCGAGGCTCGCCGCGTTTGCCTTCGATGCTTTCAATCATGGCGGACTCTTCGCCACACACATACGCTCCCGCACCTCGGCGCAACTCAATGTGCGGCAGTGGGCAGGGTGGGTTGGCTTGCAAGGCGGCAAATTCTTTTTGCAGCAGTTCGCGACAGCCGTGGTACTCGTCACGCAGGTAGATGTAGATGGCCTCAATGCCCACCACTTGCGCTGCGACCAACATGCCTTCTAAAAAGCGATGTGGGTCACGCTCCAAATACGTGCGGTCTTTGAAAGTGCCGGGCTCGCCTTCGTCGATGTTGACGGCCATCACACGCGGTGCGGTTTGCTCGCGCACGATACGCCACTTGCGCCCTGCCGGAAAACCCGCACCACCCAAACCACGCAGGCCCGAGGCCTCCATGGCTTGCAGCACATCATCTGTCTTGACGCTACCGTTGACCAGCGAAGCGGCCAAGGCATAACCACCATCGGCCATATATGCAGCCATGTCCACGTAGTCGGGCAACGCCTGTTGAATAGCCTTGGCGTTGACGGTAGCCGCCACAGTGTCGGGCGTGGCATGCGGCACAGCGTTTTGATGCACTACGGCCACAGGCGCTTGCTCGCATCGGCCCACACATGGGGCGCTGATCACACGCACATCAGAGCCCAAGATGTTGGGCAACTTGGCTAACAGTTGTTTGGCCCCGCCCATCTCACAACTCAGACCATCGCACACGCGCACGGTCAAGGCCGCAGGCTGAGCATCGTTGGGCAACACCTCGAAGTGGTGATAGAAGGTGGCCACCTCAAACACCTCGGCCATGGGCAAACGCATCTCATGCGCCAACGCCACCAAATGGCGTTCGTACAAACCGCGATAGGTATCGTTCAACACGTGCAAGTGTTCGATCAGCAAATCGCGTCTATCAAACGCAGACACCAAAGCGCGTACTTCTTGCAACGACTGCGCATCGGGCTGTCGCCCTTTGAGGTGGCTGATGCGGCGCAAGGTTTGACGCATGTCATCGACGGTACTGAGCGTCTGAGTGGCTGGCTGGTTCATGTGGTTTTCAAACGAATTCAATTTCTCTTGATTCTCAGGCAAATCGGTCCTGATGCGCTGTCACATTGGCTCTATGATTCTCACCATGAAATTCATGACATGGCCCCTTCCCGCCCTGCTTGCTTGGGGCTCGTCTTGGCTCATTTTCAAAGGGCTGTACCTCGTCGGACTGAGCGAAACCATCGCCCTAGTGTTGGCCGCATTTTGGGGTGGTTTTTTAAGCCGCCTGGGCCACACGCCCATGCGCAAGGCTTTGATTGTTTTGGGATTCCCCATGTCTATGGTGGTGTCGTCCAGCACCATCAGCATTCCACCCGTCGCGTGGTTGTTCTTACTCGGACTCATCGTTTTGGTGTACCCACGCAAAGCATGGCGTGATGCCCCACTCTTCCCTACGCCTAAAAAAGCACTGCGTGAATTGCAGCAACACGTCGTGTTGCCTGCGGGCGCTCGCATCTTGGATGCTGGTAGCGGCCTGGGTGACGGATTGTTAGCGCTGCGAGATGCGTTTCCACGCGCCGAACTTCACGGGGTTGAAATGAGCTGGCCCTTGCGAGTATTGAGTGCCATGCGCTGCTCGTTTGCACGCATTCGCCAAGGCGATATTTGGCTGGTGGACTGGCGTAGCTTTGACATGGTGTACATGTTTCAACGCCCCGAGAGCATGCCTCGCGCGGTAGAAAAGGCAGAGGCTGAACTGCGCCGTGGCGCATGGCTGGTGAGCCTAGAGTTTGAAGCGCAAGAGCTGATTCCCAACGCCACACTCACATGCCGTGATGGCAGACCGGTATGGATGTATCAGGTGCCGTTTAAGCGACGCGGCTAACCAGTAATTTGTCAACACGTCGACCATCGAGATCGACCACCTCAAAGCGCCATTCATCAAACTCCACGACATCGCCTTCAGCGGGCAACTCGCCAGAGATGGCCATGACCAAACCCGCCACGGTGTTGTAAATGCCACGGTCTTCGTCTGGCAATTCTTTGAGCCCCAAGCGGGCTTTGAACTCGGTCACGGGCATCATGCCATCGATCAACCAAGAACCATCTGCACGTTGAGTCGCCCAAGCTTCATCAGTTGGCGTTGCCTGTAGCAACTCGCCAGTGATCGCTTCGAGCAAATCACGCGGCGTAAGCAACCCTTGAACCACGCCGTATTCATCCACCACCAAGACCATGCGGCCATGCGCGGTAGCGCGTTCAGCAGGTTTGCGGAACTGCTCTAACAGATCTAAGCCACTCAAGGTTTCAGGCACAAAGGCCACGGGCTTGGCCAAAGCGTCCACCGTCATGTCAGTGCCAGGCGGCAAGCGCAAGAGCTGAGACACACTGACCGCGCCGACCACGTTGTCAAGGTCGCCACGGCACACGGGGTACCAAGAATGTGCGCCACTCGCACCCACTTGCGCCAAAGCTTGGGGCACGGGCAGCTTGGCATCGAGCCACTCGATGTCGGAGCGGTGCACCATGATGGAGGTGAGCGGACGCTCGTCAAGGTTGAACACGTTTTGCACCATTTGGTGTTCGTGCTGTTCAATCACACCGGCATCCACGCCTTCGACCAAGCTGGCTGAAATTTCTTCTTCCGTCACCGTTCGTGCGCCGTGCACATCAATGCGCAAGAGCTTCAACATGGCGCTGGTGCTGGCTGACAACAAATGCACAAATGGCTTGGCCAGGGTGGCCAAGGCCAACATCATGGGGGCCGCCACACGCGCCACGGATTCTGGAAACAACTGGCCAATGCGCTTGGGCACCAACTCGCCAAACAAAATGGTGCTGAAGGTGATGATGGTCACCACAAAGGCAGTAGCCAAACCAGCCGCCCAGCTCTCGGGCACACCTTGAACCAGCAACCAATACGAAAAATCGTCACTGAACGCCGCCTCACCCACGATGCCATTGAGCACGCCGATGGAGGTGATGCCGATTTGCACCGTCGACAAAAACTGGGTGGGTTGCTCCATCAGTCGTAATGCGGCGCTTGCCCCTGAATCACCGCTCTCAGCCAACGCGGCCAAACGCGCTTTGCGGCTAGACGCCAACGCCATTTCGGACATGGCAAACACGCCGTTGAGCAGCGTGAGAAAAACGATCAGCAGAACATCCATCGATAACTTAATTAGAGACAATCAACACATGGCACTTTACTTGATTGGCGACGTGCAGGGCTGTGACGAAGCCTTAGAACGTTTGTTAACGCACATCGCGTTCTCCCCCAGCCGCGACACGCTCTACTTGCTAGGCGATTTGGTCAACCGTGGCCCCAACAATGCGGGCGTGTTGCGCCGCTTGATGGCCTTAGGCAGCAGCGCCCAATGCTTGCTGGGCAACCACGATTTGCACTTGCTCGCGGTGTCGCAGGGCGTGCGCCAACCCAACAAACAAGACACCACCCAAGACATCTTGACCGCGCCCGACTGCGCCGAGTTGCTGCACTGGCTGCGCCACCAACGCATGGCCATGCAAGTGGGCCAAGTGCTGATGGTGCATGCGGGTGTGCTGCCGCAATGGACTGCCAAACAAACCATGACACTCGCAGGCGAAGTAGAAACCGTGCTGCGCAGCGACGACTGGGTGCACTTCATGCCGCAGATGTATGGTGGCCTGCCCAACGTGTGGCGCGATGACCTAGCCGATGCAGACCGCTTGCGCGTGATCGTCAACGCTCTCACCCGCTTGCGCTTTTGCGATGCACAAGGCGCGATGGATTTCAGCGTGAAAGAAGGGGCTGACAAAGCCCCAGCGCACTTGATGCCGTGGTTTGATGTGCCGGGCCGACTGACGGCTGATGTGCGCATTGCTTTTGGGCATTGGTCTACCGTGCACATTGACAATCGCCCCGATGTGATTTGCCTTGACGATGGCTGCGTGTGGGGTGGCTGCTTGAGCGCGGCGAAGCTTGAAGCATCAGACACGTTGATGACTGTGAGCAATGCACCTGCGTGGGAACGGCTGAGTGTGAAGTGCCCGCAGACGATGGACCCGCTCGCCTAGAAATGAAAAACGCGCCATCGGCGCGTTTTCTTTTTAAGTGGTCGACTTAAACAAAGCCGCCACCACCCGCTTGGGCTTGATGTTGGCCGACTTGCGTAGCGGCTCGGGTGCGGCCACTTTGGGTGCATCGGCGCTGCGAGCTGTGGGCTCGTAGGGTTTGTCAAAAAACGGGTCGTTCTTGATCCGCGGTGCGGGCACGTAGCCCACTTCGCGGCGGCGGTCGTCGTTGTCGCGGCCACCACGTGAACGGCCTGAGTCGTAGCGCTCGCTACGTGATTCACCACGCGACTCACCGCGTGATTCACGGGGTTCGCGACGCTCACGCGAGCGGTCTTGCTCAACCGTCACGGTTTCGAGTTTGATTTTGGTCTTGAGCAACTTCTCAATGTCGCCCACCAAGCGTTGGTCACTGTTCGACACAAAGCTGATGGCGTGGCCCAAAGCACCGGCGCGGCCTGTGCGGCCAATGCGGTGCACGTAGTCTTCGGCGTTGAACGGGATGTCAAAGTTGAACACCGCGGGCACGTCTTTGATGTCCAAGCCGCGAGCGGCCACATCGGTACACACCAACAAATCGACCTCGCCTTGCTTGAAGCCTTCGAGGGCTTTGAGGCGTTCGTCTTGGCTCTTGTCGCCGTGCAAGGCGCTGGTACGGAAACCATCGCGCTCTAACGAGCGGGCCAAGCGAGCGCAGCCGAGTTTGCTGTTGCAAAACACAAAGGCTTGTTTCATGCCGTTGGCTTTGATGAGTTGGCGCAAGGCGTGGTACTTGTCGTCGATGGCCACGCTGTAGAACTGCTGCGTGATGGTGGCGGCGGTTTCGTTGGGGCGAGCCACTTCGATGGTGATGGGGTCTTGCAAGTAGCTGCCGGCCAAGCGCTTGATCTCGGGCGAGAAAGTAGCCGAGAACAGCAAGGTGGTACGGGTCTTGGGCAAGAAGCTCAAGATGCGTTGCAGGTCGGGCAAGAAGCCAATGTCCAACATGCGGTCGGCTTCGTCGAGCACCACATATTCCACTTGGTTGAGCACGACGTTTTTGGCTTCGATGTGGTCGAGCAAACGGCCAGGGGTGGCCACCAAGACCTCGACGCCTTTTTTCAGCTCGATGGTTTGGGGCTTCATGTCCATGCCGCCAAACACCACGGCGCTGCGCAGGTTGGTGTGCACGGCGTATTGCTTGATTTGCTGGGCCACTTGGTCGGCCAGCTCGCGGGTGGGCAACAGCACCAAGGCGCGCACGGGGTGACGCGCGGGCGAGGTGGAGCTGTTTTCGTGTTTGAGCAAACGTTGCAGCAGAGGCAGCGAGAACGCGGCGGTTTTACCGGTGCCGGTTTGGGCTGCGCCCATCACATCCTTGCCTGTGAGCACCACAGGAATGGCCTGGGCTTGGATGGGGGTCATGTTTTCATAGCCCATTTCGGCTACGGCACGTGCCAGCGTGGGGGCCAGCTGCAGTTGGGAGAAAGAAGTTGTCATGTCCCCCTATTGTCGCATCCTGAGGGGATGGGGCTTTGGCTGGGTTTTAGCCCTGTGTGCGCCCTGTGCGTTTGAGCTTTGTGGCCATGTCGCTGAGCAGCTGGTACGCCTCGCCCGCTTGGCCGTGCCAGGCCTGCACCACTTCGCCTTGGCGCTGCACCACGGCGGTGTCGCCCCGCGCGGCAGGGCCAGTCAGGGCCTCGGCAGGCCCAAGCTTGGCTACATTGGCCACGCTGCTTTGCAGCAGGGCTTGGGTCAAAGGTGCCAGCAGCTCAGCAGGCACGCCCGACTCACGCCAAGCCTCTTGCGCCACGCCTTGCAACACCACGGTGAAGTTGCTGCAAAACACAGCCGCCGCGTGGTACAGCGGTTTTTTGGCCGATTCAATCTCAAAGCCCTGCCCACCGATGGCGGCCACCAAAGGGCGCAACACGGCCAAGGCTTGGGGCTGGCCCTCTAGCCCACACAAGGTGCCCGCAAACTGGGCCACAGCGCTGGCAGGCGTGGCAAAGCTCAACACGGGGTGCACGCTGGCGGTGGCCGCGCCTGCGGCTTGCAAGGGGGCCAACACCTCGACGCTTAAAAAGCCGCTGTTGTGCCAGGCCACTGCGCCTTGCATGGCGTGCCCTTGTGCTTGGGGAAGTTGGGCGGCCACTTCGGCAATTTGCCCATCGGGCACGCTGATGAGCCACAGGTCTGCGGGGCGCATGGCGGCCAACGAGGCGGCCACATGGCCTGCGCCCACAAAGCGGGCGGCCTGCTCGGCGCTGGCTGGGGTGCGTGAATACAGGTCTTGCACCACACACACGCCGTGCTGATGCAACAAGGCCGCGAGGGTTTGCCCCACGCGGCCGCATCCGATGACGTTGAGAGTGGTCAATTAGGTCTTGGGCAGCGTCACGCCCACTTGGCCTTGGTACTTACCGCCACGGTCTTTGTAGCTGGTCTCGCACTCTTCGTCGCTCTCAAAGAACAACACTTGCGCACAGCCCTCGCCCGCGTAAATCTTGGCAGGCAGTGGTGTGGTGTTGGAGAACTCCAAGGTCACGTAGCCTTCCCACTCGGGCTCGAACGGGGTGACGTTGACGATGATGCCGCAACGCGCATACGTGCTCTTGCCCAAGCAAACAGTGAGCACGCTGCGCGGGATGCGGAAGTACTCGACCGTGCGGGCCAAAGCAAAGCTGTTGGGCGGGATGATGCACACGTCGCTGTGAATGTCGACAAAGCTTTTTTCGTCGAAGTTCTTGGGGTCAACCACGGTGCTGTGGATGTTGGTGAACACCTTGAACTCGGGCGCACAACGAATGTCGTAGCCGTAGCTGCTGGTGCCGTAGCTCACAATTTTTTGGCCGGCGGCGTTTTGGCGGATCTGACCGGGCTCGAACGGCTCGATCATGCCGTGCTGCTCGGCCATGCGGCGAATCCATTTGTCTGATTTGATGCTCATGGCGTGATTTTAGGGGGTATCAAAAATGGCTCAGTGGTCGCCTTCGGCGAAGCGCTCAAAGCAGACTTTCAAATCGTGCAGCCACTTCTGGCGTTGCGGCTCGGGCACAAAGCTGGCTTCAAAACTGTTGCGGGCCAGCACATAGGCTTGCTGGGCACTCAGGCCCGTGGCTTCAAAGGTTTTGACAAAGTTGTCGTTCATGTAGCCGCCAAAGTAGGCGGGATCGTCAGAGTTGATGGTGACGCACAGGCCCGCGTCAAGCAGCTGGCCAATGTTGTGTTGTTTGAGGTCGGGGAAGACGCACAGCTTTTGGTTGGACAGCGGGCACACGGTGAGCGGTGTACGGTCTTTGGCCAAACGTGCCATCAGCGCTGCGTCGTGCACGGCTTGCACGCCGTGGTCGATACGCTCGACATGCAACACATCTAAGGCGCTCCACATGTAGGCAGGTGGCCCCTCCTCGCCCGCATGGGCCACGAGGTGCAGGCCGTGTGCATGCGCCAAGGCAAACACGTTTTTGAATTTCTCAGGCGGATGGCCCACTTCGCTGGAATCCAAACCCACGCCGATGAATTTGTCTTTGAAAGGCAGCGCGTCTTTGAAGGTTTGCAAAGCAGCCTCTTCGCTCAAGTGACGCAAGAAGCACAAGATGAGCTGTGCACTGATGCCCAGCTGCGCTTGTGCATCCTCACACGCACGGTGCAGGCCGTTGATGACGGTAGCCATGGGCACGCCGCGGTCGGTGTGGGTTTGCGGGTCGAAGAAGATTTCGGCGTGCACCACGTTGTCGGCCTTGGCGCGTTGCAAGTAGGCCCACGCCATGTCGTAAAAGTCTTGCTCGTGCAACAGCACGCTCGCACCGGCGTAGTAGATGTCTAAGAAGCTTTGCAGGTTGGTGAAGGCATAGGCCGCACGCAGGGCTTCGACGTTGGCATACGGCAGCTTCACACCATTGCGCTCGGCCAGTGCAAAGATGAGTTCAGGCTCAAGCGAGCCCTCGATGTGAATGTGCAGCTCGGCCTTGGGCATTTCGCGCAAGAGCTGGGTCAAACGGTGGGGGGCAACGGCGTGGACTTTGAACATGGCTTTTTCCTTCGACAAGGCTTCATGCTAACCAAGAAAATAGTGAGCCAATAAAAAGACCACCCGAAGGTGGTCTTTTATTGACATCACACTTGCTTAGAAGTGGTATTCAGCTTTGATGAATGGTGTCTTGGCAAAAGCACCATTGCCAGCGCCACCTTTATAGTCATTACCAAACTTGTTTTTCCAGTATTCATAGCCAGCACCCACTTTGAGAGTGTTTTTCGCAGCGCCCACAGGTGCGCTAACGTCGTACATCAAAGCAGCGTAGATGTGTGTTTCTGGCTTGGTGTCACCACCGGTTTCGTCTTTACCTTTGGAGGAAATAAAGTCTGCCCATCCTTCAAAGCCCAGATTGTTCACACCTGTTGGCACACCCCAAGCCATGCTCAAGCTTGCATGGTTCTTGTAGTTGTAGCGACCAGATGAATAACCAAAACGATTTGTATTAGGGTCATTGCTTTCATCCAACATCAATACGCTAACGTCAAAGAAACCTTGCTTGACGTCCATCATCATGGTTGGACCAACAACGAGCATGCGTTTCTTAGAACCGTAAGCATCGTTCTTTGTATTCCAGTCAAAACCAACAGTCACGCCCATGTTTTTAACTGGGCCAAAAGCGTAAGTGTTGCCTGTTATTTTTTTCAAATCAAATAAACGGCGGTAGACAGCATAAACCTCTTGCGCGCCCCCCGTTGTATTTGCACCAGGGTCTTTGCTATCTGATTGCAGCATATCGGCAACAAAAAAGTTTTGGCCAGTTTTATCGCCGCTCACGTGCTTAAACGAATAAATGTTTTTACTGATGTTTGTGGAACCATAGGGCTCGGCAAACTTTGTGCCGTGTGTCAAAGCGATCGATGTATCGCTCCAATCAGCAGCTTGTGCACCAACTGCAGCAGCAGCCAAGGCAACGAGGGCAATTTTCTTTTTCATTTTTAATTTCCTTCAAGGTTAAAAAATAAGTTATGCAAAACAGATGCCAGAAAACCAGCATCTGTCTTTTACAAATTACTTAGCGCCTGGCACTTTGCCTTCGACGCCTTTGACGTAGAAGTTAACGCCGCTCAAGAACTTGTCATCGGCGACTTCACCGGCCTTCAACACTTCTTTGCCAGCGTTGTCGACGATGGGGCCTTTCCAAATGGCGAAGCTGCCATCGGTCAAACCTTTTTTCACATCAGCCACTTTGGCTTTGGTGTCAGCTGGCACGTCTTCGGCGATGGACACGATGTCAATCGCGCCGTCTTTCACGCCAGACCATGTGTGGCCGCCGCCAGTCCACTTGCCTTCCAAGGCTTGGCGGGTGGCGTTGATGTAGTAAGGCGTCCAGTTGATCACAGCAGAAGCCAAGTGAGCTTTGGGGCCGTAGGCTGTCATGTCAGAGTCCCAACCGAAAGCGCGCTTGCCTTTGTCTTGGGCTGTTTTCAACACAGCTGGAGAGTCGGTGTTTTGGAACAACACGTCAGCACCGCCGTTGATGAGCGATGTGGCAGCTTCGGTTTCTTTGGGTGGGTTGAACCACTCGTTGACCCACACCACTTTGGTCTTCACTTTGGGGTTGCTGGATTGAGCGCCCAAGGTGAAGCTGTTGATGTTGCGAATGACTTCAGGAATTGGGATAGAGGCCACCACACCTAAGGTGTTGGTTTGGGTCATCTTGCCTGCAATCACGCCAGCCATGTACGCGCCTTCGTAGGTGCGGCTGTCGTAGGTGCGCATATTGGGGGCTTGTTTGTAGCCGGTGGCGTGCTCGAACTTCACATCAGGTGTGTCAGCCGCCACTTTGAGCATGGGCTCCATGTAGCCGAAGGTGGTGCCAAACACCAGTTTGTTGCCTTGGCCGACCATGTCGCGGATGACGCGTTCGGCATCAGCAGACTCAGGCACGTTCTCGACGAACGATGTGGAGATCTTGTCGCCGAATTCTTTTTCGAGGGCTTTGCGTGCGTTGTCGTGTGCAAACGTCCAGCCACCGTCGCCCACAGGGCCAACGTAAGCAAATGCAATTTTCAATGGCTCGGCCTTGGCTGCGGCGGCAGGTGCCTCAGCAGTCTTGGCTTCTTCTTTTTTGCCACAGCCCACCAACACGGCGGCAGAGACTGCGGTCAAGGCTGCGGCTTGCAACCAGCGACGTTTGAACAGATTAGTCATGAAAAATCCTTCATCAAGAGAACAAGAAAAAAAGCGAACAAATTATCAGCCTGGGTAAAACGGTTTACCAATAGAGGCAGGCATGTTTACCCTGAGCCAACGCGGATTTTTAGAAATCAGCGCGAGCACCACGATGGTGGCCAAGTACGGCAGCATGCTCAAGAACTGACTGGGCACATCAACGCCCGTGGCCTGTAGATGAAACTGCAGCATGGTGACCCCACCAAACAAATAAGCACCTAGCAATACACGTGCCGGGCGCCAAGTGGCGAAGGTGGTGAGGGCCAAAGCAATCCAGCCCTTACCCGCAATCATGCCTTCGACCCAAAGCGGCGTGTATACGACCGAGATGTAAGCCCCTGCTAAGCCACACAAAGCGCCCCCCACAACCACGGCCAACAAACGGATGCGGCGCACGGGGTAGCCCAGCGCATGGGCCGATTCAGGTGACTCACCCACAGCACGCAAAACCAAACCCGAACGTGTTCGGTAGAGGAAAAAAATCAAACCTAAAGTGAGCGCAATCGCGCCGTAAACGAGCGGATGGTGCTTGAACAAGGCCGAGCCAAACCAAGGAATGTCGGCCAAAAATGGCACTTCGTATTGAATGCGCTCAGGCAGCTTGGCCTGCACGTAACTTGTACCCACAAAGGCCGAGAAGCCACCGCCAAACAGGCTGAGCGCCAAGCCTGTAGCGTATTGGTTGGTGTTGAGCCAAATCACCAACACGCCAAAGAGCCCGGCCATCAAAGCGCCTGCGCCCATGCCCGCCAAAAAGCCCAGCGTGTCGCTGCCCGTGGTGGCCACGGTGGCAAAGCCGGCGATAGCAGCGCACAGCATCATGCCTTCTGCGCCTAAATTGACGATGCCCGCTTTTTCGTTGATCAAAAGGCCGAGAGATGCCAGCGCCAAAACAGTGCCTGCATTCATGGTGGCGGCCCACAAGAGTGCATAAGTCTCCATCACAGTGCCTCCACTTTTTTGACCCAACGCACGCGGTATTGCATCAAGGTGTCACACGCCAACAGCGTGAACAACAACAAACCTTGAAACACGCCCGTCAGTGAACGGGGCAAGCCAAGACGCGACTGCGCCAGCTCGCCTCCGATGTAAAACATGCTCATCAAAATGGCCGAGAACACCATGCCCACCGGATGCAAGCGCCCCACAAAAGCCACGATGATGGCCGCAAAGCCATAGCCCACCGGCACAAACGGCGTGAGCTGACGCAGCGGCCCCGCCACTTCTAATGCGCCCGCCAAACCGGCGGCAGCACCCGAGGTGAGCAGCGCCAGCCACAAGGCCTTGCGCGACGAAAAACCCGCATACCGCGCCGCATCAGGCGCCAAGCCGCCGACCTGCTGCGCAAAGCCTGCGTGCGTACGAAACAAAAACACCCACAGTGCGCCCACGCCCGCCAACGCCAGCAACACGCCAATGTTCACGCGTGTGCCAGTGATGAGCTTGGGAATTTGCGTGATGGCGTCAAAGGTTTTGGTTTGCGGAAAGTTGTAGCCCAGCGGGTCTTTCCAAGGGCCGTAGACCAAGAAGTTGAGCAACATGATGGCCACGTACACCAGCATGAGGCTGACCAAAATTTCGCTCGCATGAAAGCGGTCACGCAAGAACGCGGTGATGCCCGCCCACACCATGCCGCCCACCACGCCCGCAAGCAAGATGAGCACCCAAAAGCCTGCACCTGTGTTGGCATCGGCCGTCAGCGCCACGCCGGCGGCAAACACCGCCCCCATGACGAACTGCCCTTCTGCCCCGATGTTCCAAACGTTGGAGCGAAAGCACACGGCTAGCCCCAAGGCAATCAGCAGCAACGGCGTGGCCTTGACCATCAATTCGGACAAGGCATACACGCTTTTGATGGGCTCCCAAAAGAACACCTGCAAACCACGCACCGGGTCTTTGCCCAGCGCCACAAAAAGAATCACCCCCAACACCACCGTGATGGCCAACGCCAACAAAGGCGAGGCATAACGCCACAGCTGAGAGGTTTGGGCACGCGGCTCAAGACGCAGCATGGCTCACCTCCCCTGTTGCAGCGGGCGCATCCCACAAGCCACTCATCCACGCGCCGATGCGCGAGACATTGGCTTCTTCACGCGAGAGCGCGGGCGACAAGCGGCCATCCGCGATCACATGCAAACGGTCTGACAGCTCTAGCAATTCGTCCAACTCCTCACTCACCACCAACACGGCGCAGCCTGCATCGCGCAGAGCCAAAAGCGCCGCACGAATTTGCGCAGCAGCGCCCACGTCTACGCCCCAAGTGGGTTGCGAAACGATGAGCAACTTAGGCGCCGCTTCAATCTCGCGACCTACCAAAAACTTTTGCAAATTGCCGCCCGAGAGCGACTGTGCCGCTGCATCAGGCCCACCGGCCTTGACCTTGTATTTGGCAATGATGTCTGCCGCTTGGGTGTGCAGCGTGTTCAAGTTGAGCCAACCCACGGCAGCGCCAGCGCCTGTGGAAGCCACGGCCTCATGCCGCGTGAGCAACAGGTTTTGCGCCAAGCTCAAGCTGGGCACAGCGCCTCGACCCAAGCGTTCTTCGGGCACAAAGTGCAGGCCCAAGGCGCGGCGTTGGTCGGGGTCGAGTTGGCCCACGGCTTGGCCGCTGAGCGCAATGGCTTGTGGCTGCGCGCGGCAGTCTTCGCCCGACAAGGCAAACAACAACTCGCGCTGCCCGTTGCCCGACACACCGGCAATGCCCACCACCTCGCCAGCACGCACTTGCAAGCTCAGGCCTTTGAGGTCGACGCCAAAGGGGTCGTCAGCCTGCAAGGCCAACTCTTTCACATCGAGTACAACCGCGCCGGGCTGGTGCTCGCGCACATGTAACTCGGGTGGCAAGCTGCCAATCATGAGTTGACTCAGTGAGACATTTGTTTCTTGGCGCGGGTCGCACACGCCGGTCACACGGCCTGCACGCATCACCGTGCAGGCGGTGCACAAGGCACGAATTTCGTGCAGCTTGTGGCTGATATACAAAATGCTGCGGCCCTCGGCGGCCAACTGGCGCAGCACCACAAATAGTTTTTCCACCGCTTGCGGCGTGAGCACCGAGGTGGGCTCGTCTAAGATGAGCAGCTGCGGGTTGGTGAGCAAGGCACGGATGATTTCCACGCGCTGCATTTCGCCCACGCCCAGCGTGTGCACAGGGCGCTCAGGGTCAATGTCGAGCCCGTATTGCGCAGCGGTTTGGGTGATGCGCTCGGTCACCTCTGCGAGGCTGAGCGACTTGTCGAGGCCCAGCCACACGTTCTCGGCCACGCTCAGGGTGTGAAACAGGCTGAAGTGCTGAAACACCATGCTAATGCCCAAGCGCCTCGCCTCTTGCGGGTTGCGAATGTGGGCCACCTCGCCGTTGAAACGCACCTCGCCCGCATCGGGCTTGACCGCGCCGTAGATGATTTTCATCAGCGTCGATTTGCCCGCACCGTTTTCGCCCAGCACCGCATGAATTTCGCCGGGTTGCACCGTGAGGCTGACACCGTCATTGGCTACCACCGCCGGATAGCGTTTGGTGATGTGCGTGAGTTGTAGTCGAGGCTGGGTCATCGCGGGTTGGACTGAGAGGCGAAAGGTTGCAAGGTTACCAGCAGTCTCTGCTGCTGAGCTTGCAGGTTGAGCCAAGGCTATTGCAAACACCGTGCCTATTGAGCCAAGCCTCAAAGCACCAAGATGGCGCGAAAATCGTTCACATTGGTGTGTGTGGGGCCTGTGACCACCAAGTCGCCCACCGCTTCGAAAAAACCGTAGGCGTCGTTTCGGTCGAGGCAGTCAGCGGCTTTCACGCCTTTGGCCTCGGCACGGGCCAAGGTGTCGGTCGACACGTAGGCTCCGGCGTTGTCTTCGATGCCGTCAATGCCATCGGTGTCAGCGGCGATGGCCCACACGTTGGGTTGCGCTTGCAAGGCCACGGCTAGGCCTAGGCAGAACTCACCGGCGCGACCACCTCTTCCGGGGCTTGCGTGCGCAAGGACGCTCTGCTCCGTGTCCCCCGACCGCTGCGCGGTCTCCTCCTTGACCTGCGCAGAGCGCCCTTGCGCACGCAGGTCTTTGCGGATCGTTACGGTGGTTTCCCCTCCGCTCAGGATGACGCATGGTTTTTGGAACGGGCCTTTGCCCTGCGCCGCTGCACGCGCCAGCGCGGCGTGGACCTTACCCACTTCGCGGGATTCGCCTTCTAGCTCGTCGCTCAACACATAGGCATTCAAGCCTGCGGCGCGAGCCACTTCAGCCGCTGCATCAAGCGACTGTTGGGGGGTGGCAATCAGGTGCACTGGGTTCTTGTCCCACGCTGGGCTGGGCTTGGGTGTTTCGAGCGTGCCTGCTTTCAATGCGGCTTCGATACTTGCAGGCACTTCAATTTGGTAGCGCTTCAAAATCGCCAACGCATCGGCGCAGGTGGTGGCATCGGCCACGGTGGGTCCGCTGGCGATGACCGAGGGGTCGTCGCCCGGCACATCGCTGATGGTGAGCGTCACCACTTGCGCAGGTGCGCACGCGGCGGCCAAGCGACCGCCTTTGATGCGCGAGAGGTGCTTGCGCACGCAGTTCATTTCGCCAATGTTGGCACCGCTGTTGAGCAGCTCTTTGTTGATGCGTTGTTTGTCTTCCAGCGTCAACCCATCGGTGGGCAGCGTGAGCAAAGCAGAGCCGCCGCCTGAAATAAGGCACAGCACCAAATCGTCCTCGGTCAACCCCTGCGTCAGCGCCAAGATGCGCTCAGCCGCTGCTAGGCCCGCCGCGTCGGGCACGGGGTGAGAGGCCTCGACCACCTCAATGCGCTCGGGCACACCCGCTGGGCGCGGGGGCGTATGGCCGTAGCGCGTGACCACCAAACCAGACAAGGGTTTATCGGTGGGCCACAGCGCCTCGACCGCTTGGGCCATTGCGCCACCGGCTTTGCCTGCACCCAACACGACCGTGCGGCCTTTGGGCGGCGTGGGCAAATAGGCGGCGGTGTTGTGCAGGGGCAAGGCGCGGTGCACCGCTGCGTCGTAGAGCTGGCGAAGGAAAGCTTGAGGATCAATGTGTAGATCAGTCATTTATCTATCCTAGCGCCACACCAACAGATTTAAGGATGCCAAGTAGAGATGACCTTCGGCGTTTCTTCGGAGCGCGCACCAGCCAACGCATAAGACAAACGATTGGCAGCATCCATGACTGTCTGCGCATGTTTTCTCAGCTGCGCTTCTGTGAGGCGAGAGGTGGGGCCTGAAATACACATGGATCCCAGCAAGCGCCAATTCAACCCAAACACAGGAGCAGCTACGCTGGACACTTGTGGTTCACGCTCGCCCATAGAGACGTGATAGCCACAGCGCCGTATATCTTCGTACACAGCGCCAGCTTCGCCTGAAAACCCTAAGATCACGCGACCAGGTGCCCCAAGGTTCAACGGTAAACGCATCCCAATGCGCACATGGTGACGCACAGACTGAGGCCCCTCGACGCGAGCAATACACGCCCGCTCATTGCCCTCTCGTACATAAAACGAAGCACTCTCTTGCGTGGCTTGCGACAGCTCCCGAAGCGTTGGCTCCACCACATTGTTGATATCGAACCCCGCTTGATAACGCGCACCCAACCAACCCGCGGCGGGGCCTAGTCGCCACTCGCCTTCTTCACGCTGAACCATGTAGCCAGCCTGCGACAGCGTTCTCGCCAAGCGCAGCACCGTGCTGTTGTGCAAGCCTGTTCGACGGCTCAATTCAGCAAGAGTGAGATGACGCTCGCCAATGCGAAAAGCTTCCATGATGAGCAAGGCGCGGGTCACCGAAATCACCCCACCTTCACCACCCTTGTCATGGCCTTCATTTTTGGTTGTTCCGGAATATCGCGGCATGAAATATCTTTCGTTGTACGAAATGGCATTGTACTGAATGAAACACACATTTAAAGTCCGACCCGCTCAACAACACAACCACACGGAGACATACATGCCCAAGAACACAACTTCACGCCGCTTAGTGATCAGCCTGCTAGGTAGCCTTGCCTTAACGCCCGCCATCAGCCAAACCGATGCATGGCCTAGCAAATCAATTCGAATCGTCGTGCCATTTCCTGCGGGGGGTGGCACCGACATCGTGGCGCGTGATGTGACACAAAAAATGTCGATGACGACCAAATGGACGTTCGTGATCGATAACAAACCAGGCTCGGGCGGCAACTTGGGCATTGACGCGGCAGCCAAGGCTGCAGCCGATGGCTACACCTTGGTGATGGGCCAAACCAGCAACTTGGCCATCAACCCATCGCTGTACAGCAAGCTTCCCTATGACCCTGTGAAAGATTTGACCCCGATTGGTCTGGTTGGCAACGCACCGCTGGTGTTGGTTGTCGCCACCGATTCGCCGTTCAAGACCTTGGGCGATGTCATCAAAGCAGCCAAAGCGCAGCCTGGCTTTATCAACTATGCAACCTCAGGCAATGGCACAGTGGCACACCTCGCCACAGAGTTGCTGCAACGTGAGGCTGGCGTCAAACTCACGCACATTCCATACAAGGGCGCAACACAAGGTATCAACGACGTGATCGGCGGCCAAGTCCAGCTCTACATGTCTTCAGTTCCAACACTGCTGGGCCACATCAAGAACGGCAAGCTTCGCCCGTTGGCTGTCACTGCGGCCAAGCGTACAGACGACCTACCCCAAACCCCCACTGTGGCCGAATCTGGCTACAAAGGCTTTGAAGCCGTGACATGGTTCGGCCTTTTGGGCCCTGCCAAACTCAACACGGCTGTGGTGAACACCGCCAATGCCGAACTCAACAAAGCGTTGAACTCGCCCGATTTGCGTAAAAAACTGGAAGACCAAGGCCTCAATGTCACGCCAGGTTCATCTGATGAATTCGGCAAACTCATCAAGGCGGACATCACCAAATGGGCGCAGGTGGTCAAAGACTCTGGCGCAAAAGCGGACTAAAGACATCTGCAACATACGTCCAGACGTTTCATGTCGACGCCTTTCCCATTTTCAGCAGGCTTGGACTCCGCAGGCACACCACTACCTGTTGGTGCCTGTGACTGTCACATCCATGTCTACGATGCGCGCGTCCCAGCCGTGACAGGGGCAAGTCTGCACCCGCCTGCTGCATCAGTCAGCGACTACCGCCCTGTGCAGCAACGCATGGGCACCCAGCGCGCTGTGGTTGTCACACCCTCCACCTACGGGGTAAACAACCAGCCCATGCTGGCGGGACTTGCTGAGTTGGGCGAAGGTGGCCGTGGCGTGGCAGTTGTGACTGGCTATGAAAACATCGACGAGTTGCGCGCCCTGCATGCGCTGGGTGTGCGTGGTGCTCGCATCAACTTGTCGCTGGGTGTGCAACATGAACCCAGCGACATCGAGAGAGTGGCCCAGTGCATTGCACCTTTGGGCTGGCATCTGCAACTGCTGATGCCTCTTGACACCTTGATGCCCATGGCAAGCGTGCTGCGTTCGCTGCCAGTGGAGGTGGTGTTTGACCATTTTGGTCGCATACCTCCCGATGCTTACGCCCAGCACCCAGCACATGAACTTGTGCTGAGCTTATTGCGCGAACGACGTGCTTGGGTCAAGTTGTCGGGTGGCTACCTCGTGAGCCCCACCCTCAGCACCGAAGACCCACAACTGCAACCCTTGGCGCGCAGCTTCATAGACGCGGCGATGAACCGCGTGGTTTGGGGCAGCGATTGGCCACATGCCACAGCTTCCGCTGGACGACAGCCCATGCCCAACGATGCAGCGCAAATCAACGCACTGGCCCGCTGGACCGGAGATGCACATCGCTTGCAACAAATTTTGGTCACCAACCCAGAACAACTTTACGGATTCAACCCCGTCACTTTGGATGAATAACCATGAACAACTCATTACACCTCTCACGCCGTAACTGGCTCGCCAGCTTAGCCATGTCTTTTGCGCTGCCTGCCTCAATGGCCCAAGCTGACTGGCCCAACACACGCCCCATCAGTTGGGTCATTCCTTATCCTGCAGCGGGTAGCACCGATGTGCTCGGCAGAGCCTTGGTACAACGGATGGCTGCATCGATGAATGCAACCGTAGTCGTGGATAACAAACCAGGAGCTACAGGCACCATCGGTGGTGCATTTGTTGCCAAAGCAGCAGCCGATGGCCACACCGTTCTACACACCACCATCGGCGCACAAACGATTGCGCCACATTTGATGGGCAAATTGCCCTATGACCCTTTGCTTGACCTCGAACCAGTGGCACTGGTGGGCACGATTCCACATGTACTGGTGGTATCCGCGTCGCAGCCATTCAAGAGCGTTGCAGATGTATTGCTGGCCGCCAAATCCAAACCAGGTGAGATTGCGTTTGCGTCTGGCGGTAACGGCACCATTTTGCAAATGCAAGCCGAGTTGCTGGCTCAACGCAACGGCGTGCGGTTCATTCATGTGCCCTACAAAGGCGACACACCTGCTCTGCAAGACACGCTAGGCAGCCAAGTGCAGTTCATGTTTGCACCGATCACTGCAGCATTGCCCCACATCAAGGCTGGCAAATTGCGAGCCCTCGCCGCCACCTCATCAGCACGCCTGAAAGTACTGCCTGACACCCCCACCATGGCAGAGGCCGGTCAAAAAGACTTTGTGGTCGAGCAGTGGCAAGGCGTTTACTTACCGGCCAAAACACCAACCGCCATCGTGCAACGCTTGAACAGCGAAATCAACAAAGCGATTCGTGACAACGCCATCACAGACTTGGCTGACAAGCTGGGCATCACGCTGGTGGGCGGCACACCCAAAGTACTGAGCGACACGCAAACCAGTGACTCAGCCACTTGGGCGCGTGTGATCCGCGCAGCCAACATCAAAGCCGATTAATTTTTATTTCGTTATCAAGGACATTCATATGAACCAAGACATCCTGCGCAACTTCGAACGCGTATCTCCCGAACTGGTCAAACAGGCTGAAGAATTTCAAGCCGCCATCCTGGCTGATGTGGCTGGTCGCCGTGGCGCCATGCATGGCCGCATCCAAGCTTTACGTCCACGCATGAAGGTGGCCGGCCCCGCACTGACCATCGAAGTACGCCCTGGCGACAACCTCATGATTCACGCGGCCATGGCCATGGCCAAACCCGGCGATGTGCTGGTGATTGACGGCAAAGGCGATCAAACATCTGCATTGATGGGCACCATCATGATGACGGCGTGCCGCCAACTGGGCATTGCCGGCGTGATCATGGATGGCGCAGTGCGCGACAGCTTGGAAATTGACGAGATGGATTTCCCAGTCTTCTCCTTTGGTACCAACCCCAACGGCCCTACCAAAAACATCGGTGGCCGCATTGGTCACCCCATCACATGTGGTGGCGTTACCGTTTGTGCAGGTGACTTTGTGCTGGCTGATGCCGATGGCGTGGTCGTTGTCGAGCGCGAAAAACTCGCCAGCCTGATTCCAGCGGCACACAAGAAAGTCGAAGACGAAGCCAAGCGCATCGCCCAAATCAAGGAAGGTAAAACTGCCGCCTCTTGGCTGACGTCATCTCTGCGTGCTGCAGGCGTATTGAAAGAAGGAGAAGAGCTGTGAGCAAACCTCGTCTCATCGTGACCGGTGCCGATCTGGCAGAACAAGCTGTGCACCTTCTGAATGATTTCGAAATCATCTACGCTGGAAAAGCGCCGACCGAAGACAGCATGGTGTCGCTGTGTCAACAGCATGATCCCGTGGCCATCATCGTGCGCTATGGTGCAGTGGGCGCCACGGTCATGGACGCTGCGCCTTCGCTGCGCGTGATCTCCAAGCACGGCAGCGGCACCGACACCATCGACAAGGCCGCCGCTCAAGCCCGTGGCATCGAAGTGCGTGCTGCCATTGGCGCCAACGCTGCCGCTGTTGCAGAACAGGCACTGGCTTTGCTGCTGGCATGTTCCAAATCAGTGGTCGATCTCAATACACGCATGCACGCAGGCCATTGGGACAAAGCCACACACAAGAGCATCGAGTTGCATGGGCGCACCATCGGCTTGGTGGGCTTGGGCGCGATTGGTCAGCGCTTTGCACGTATGTGCGATGCCATGGGCATGAAAGTGCTGGGCTTTGACCCCTTTGCCAAAAACCTGCCTGACTACATCCAGTCGGTCGACCTGAACACGATCTGGCAAGAGTCAGATGCGATTTCGCTGCACTGCCCTCTGACCCCAGAAAACAAACAGCTACTCAACGCCACCACACTGGCGCAATGCAAACCAGGTGTGATCGTGGTCAACACGGCGCGCGGTGGTCTGATCGACGAAGCAGCGTTGCTCGCTGCTGTCGAATCACGTCATGTATTTGCTGCAGGCTTAGACAGCTTTGCGGTAGAACCCATGACCGTGCCGCACATCTTCCATAACGTGCCCCACATCATCCTGAGCCCGCACATTGGTGGCGTGACCAGCGATGCGTACATCAACATGGGCGTGGGCGCCGCGCGTAACGTGTTGGATGTTTTGGCATTCAAATGATCCACGCTGTTCGCGTTTGAGACTCTATTCCAACAGGAGACAAATATGACCCAAAAATTCTCAACACGTCGATGGACACTGACCGCCTTGCTCTTGGCTAGCCTCGCACCGCAAGCCTTTGCAGAGAGCTGGCCGAGCAAGCCCGTCAAGATCATCGTGCCTTACGGTC
Organism: Pseudomonadota bacterium; assembly: GCA_041180165.1. Taxonomy (GTDB): domain Bacteria; phylum Pseudomonadota; class Gammaproteobacteria; order Burkholderiales; family Burkholderiaceae_C; genus Limnohabitans. The sequence continues at coordinate 96,560 of JBEGSC010000001.1, forward strand.
CGGGTGGTGCGGTCGATGTGGTCACGCGCAAGATGGCACAAAAGCTTACCGAACAAACCGGTCAGAGCTTTTTCGTCGAAAACAAGGCGGGTGCCACCGGCACGATTGGCATTCAGATGGTGACCAAAGCCGAACCCGACGGCTACACACTGATGGCCAATGACACCACCTATGCGCTGTTGCCACATATCTTCAAGAAACTGCCTTTTGACCACGGCAACGATTTGATGCCAGTGGGCGCCTTTACTTTCACCCCCATGGCACTCGCCGTCCATGCCAACGCGAAGTACAAGACCCTGCGCGAGCTGGTGGCCGACGCCAAGGCGCAGCCCAACAAGGTGAGCTATGGCTCGGGCGGTGCAGGCACAACGCCCCACTTTGCAAGCGAGGCCTTGGGCATCGCAAGCGGCGCCAACTTCATGCATATTCCATTCAAAGGTGCAGCAGAGGCCACACAGGCCGTTCTGTCGGGCACTATCGATATGCAAATCGCATCCACAACTGGTCTGATGCCTAATGTGCGAGGCGGCAAATTGCGCCTGCTGGCTGTGAGCGGCGATAAGCGCGTGGCCTCGCTGCCAGATGTGCCAACGTTTGCCGAAGCGGGCGTGGCATGGAATGGAGTTGTTAACTGGACAGGCCTGTGGGCCCCCAAAGGCACACCCGCTGCCGTACTCAACCGACTGCAAAAAGAAATCGCCACGGCCATGGCCACCCCAGACATGAAGGCCTTTGCCGAAGGTATGGGCGCCGATCCACGTCAGGTAAATGCCGAAGCCTTTGCCCGCGTCCTCAAGGAAAGCTCTGAGGCTTGGGGAAAAGTGGCTGCAAACGCCGCGTTTGAACGTCAATAACCTCGGAAGACATAGTCATGACGCCACGTTGGAAACATACTCCCGAAGGCAGTCACTGGGGAGAGTTTGGTCCTGACGATCGCTTGGGTCGAATGAACTTGGTCACGCCTGCCAAGGTGCGCCAAGGCATGGCCGAGGTGCACGAAGGCCTAACGTTTTGCCTGTCGCTCCCACTGGACGTGCCAGGTGGCATGGCGCTCAATGGGCGTCGCTTGCCGCCACGGCTGTACGGCACACTGCGCGACGGTGCGAGCAAAGGTGTTCAAGGCTTTTGCTGGTCCTACGCCACAGAAGATCCGAATCTGACTGACGTCGTCTGCGACGAAGTCATGTTGATGAACACCCAGTACTCAACCCAGTGGGACAGTCTGGCACACATCGGTAGTCGCTTCGATGCCGATGGTGACGGCGAAGCCGAAGCTGTGTTCTACAACGGCTTTCGGGCAGGCAGCGATTTGCACCCGGGCACTATCGATGTGGCAGCAACGCAAGATTGGGCGCGCTACCCCGACCCAGACGCTGGTGCACTGGGGGTGGCCAATTTGGCGATGCACGGGGCACAAGGCCGCGGCGTGCAGATCGACCTGGAAAAGCACATTGGTCGACAACGCGTAGCCGTCGGTTACGACCAACTGATGCGCATCCTTGACGCAGACAACGTCGAGATCGAAGAAGGCGACATGGTCTGTTTGCACACCGGTTACGCCGACACGCTGCTAGCTATGCGCAAGCAGCCCGATGTGAAGCACCTGCATGAGACCGGCAGCGGCCTAGACGGCTCGGACGAGCGACTGCTCAACTGGATCACCGACACACGGCTGGCCTGCCTGATGGCCGACAACCCAGCCGTCGAATTGGTGCCCACCGCTTCACTGACCCGCAGCACCCCCATACGTGGCCCACGACTGCCACTGCACGCACACTGCCTGTTCAAAAACGGTATCCATCTGGGCGAGCTGTGGTGGCTGACACCGCTCGCGCAGTGGCTGCGAAGCGCTGGTCGCTCGCGCTTTTTGTTGACAGCCCCCCCACTGCGTCTGCCCGGAGCAGCTGGATCACCTGTCACACCCATCGCCACGGTTTAGTTTCAACAAATACTCAAAAGGAAGACACCATGCAACGCAGAAAATTCAACACCTTTATGACCGCTGTCGGCCTGACTTTGTCACTGACCGCGACTGCCGCATCCGCCGCTTGGCCCGATGGCAAACCCATCAGCATCGTTGTGCCTTATGCACCGGGTGGTACAGCCGATGCGCTGGCCCGTTTGATCGCCCAGCATCTGGGCCCCAAGCTTGCCACCTCAGTCGTGGTGGTCAATAAAGCTGGTGCCAGCGGCATGATCGGCGCACAAGCCGTAGCACAAGCAACACCAGACGGCTTCACAGTTTTGTACGACGCGACACCACTGTCGATCAATCCGCATCTGCAAAAAATGCCTTTCGATCCAGAAAAGGACTTGATCCCAGTCACCCAAGTCGGCGTGACGCCCATGCTGCTGACAGTGCCAAAAAGCTCTCCCTACGCTTCTGGTCAAGAGCTCATGAAAGCAGCCAAGGCAGCGCCCGGTAAGCTCACTTTTGGCTCTGGCGGTCAAGGTACCGTGCAGTACATGGCTCCAGAGCTGATGAACCAGTCCGCAGGCGTCAACATGTTGCACATCCCCTACAAGAGCGGCGGTTTAGCAATCACAGCCACGCTAGCAGGCGAAGTGGATATGGGCTTTTTCAATCTACCCGCCATCAGTGGCCATGTAAAGAGCGGATTGGTCAAGCCAATGGCCATCACATCGGCTCAGCGCAACCCGCTGTTCCCCGATGTGCCCACTGTGGCTGAAGTGATCGGCAAGCCCTATGAGTCCTATGAATGGAATGGTGTTTTTCTGCCACGCGGCACCCCAGTGGAAATCGTCAACCGCTTGAATGCGGCTCTGCGCGAAGTACTGACCACGCCTGAGATTAAGTCCAAATTCGACAGCCTAGGTTCGCGCATCGTGGCGTCATCACCCGAAGAATTCCGCAAATACCTAGCCGCCGAGTCCGGTCGCTGGGCTACCACGGTGAAGGCCGCAGGTATCAAGAAAGAATGAAGGCTGGCCACACATGAAACCATTACAACTTTCGCGTCATGTTGTGGCCGCTGCGCTGCTGACCCTGATGGCAAACAGTGTTGGGGCACAGGCATGGCCTAACAAGGCCGTGCGTATCGTCGTTGGCTTCTCAGCTGGTGGGCCAACTGATGTGGTGGCACGAGCCTTTGCCGAACACGCCTCACGTGCATTGGGCCAACCGGTGATCGTGGAGAACAAGCCCGGTGCCAACACCATTTTGGCAGCCGAGGCTGTGGCCTCTGCTCCAGCCGATGGCTACACCTTGCTCATGGCGGCCACCAATCACACCATGATTCCGGCGCTCTACAGTGCCCGCGTTAAGTTTGATGCAGTGCGCTCCTTTGCACCGATCTGCACACTGGCTGTCAGTCCAACCGTGCTTGTCACTGGTCCGGCTATGAATGCGAAAAACCTCAATGCTTTTATGCAGCAGGTGCGCGAGGCGCCAGGCCAAAAATCTTACGGAACACCCGGCAGCGGAAGTTCGGGTCATTTCGCCAGTGAACAGTTTTTGCGCATGACCAATTTGTCGATGAACCATATTCCTTACAAGGGAGCGAACCAAGTCGTGACTGATGTGATGGGCGGGCAACTCGACAGCTCGTTTGCGACCTTAGGTTCAGTATTGCCGCAGGTGCAAGCAGGCAAACTCACCGCGATCGCAGTTGCATCACCACGTCGTTCCACCCTCTTACCCAATGTACCCACCTTTGCAGAAGCGGGAGTTAAAGGCTATTCGGCCGATGCTTGGTATGGTCTGCTAGCCCCTGCTGGCACGCCACTCGCCGTTCTGCAAAGCTTGCAGAAAGTCGCTCGACAGTACGCAGAACTCTCAACCACAGTGGCTAAATTACAAAGCATGGGTATGGAGCCTCAAAGTACTTGCGGTGAGACCTTTGGCAGCGAGATGGAACGCGATGCCAAGGTTTACACCAAGCTGGCCATTGAACTCAACCTCAAGGCCGATTAATCGAACACGGCATTTCAAAGTCAATAATCCGCACCATGTTTTTGCTCAAGACCCCTTCCGTTCGCGCCTTAGAAGTGTTCACTTCTATGCCAGACCATTACCGTCGCACTGGTGTGCGCAGCCTGTGGGCTGATGTGAACCAAGGGGGGCGATTGGCAGACTCGTTTTTAGAAGGGCCCGTCTTTGACGAAGAGGGCAACCTGTTCGTCTCCGATATTCCTTTTGGACGTGTGTTCCGCATCGACCCCAAAGGCCAGTGGGACTTGGTTGCGCAATGGGACGGTGAACCCAACGGCATGAAGTTTCTCAACGCCAAACAGCTGTTGATCACGGATTACCGCAATGGCCTAGTAGCTCTTGACATCGAAAGCGGCCAAGTGCGCCCCTACCTGGAGCGACGTAACAGCGAACGCTTCAAGGGCGTCAACGACTTGGTGTTTGACTCACGTGGTAACTTGTATTTCACAGACCAAGGTCAAACGGGTTTACACGACCCCACAGGTCGGGTGTACCGCTTGGCACCCGATGGACGCTTGGACATGCTGCTGTCAAATGTGCCTAGCCCCAACGGCATCGTGCTGTCCAAAGACGAACGGTTTTTGTTTGTTGCTGCCACTCGCGGCAACTGTGTTTGGCGCATGCCGCTATTGGCGGATGGCAGCGTGTCGAAAGCAGGACAGTTCTTCACCTCATATGGCCCCAGTGGCCCAGATGGATTGGCAATGGATGAAAGCGGCCGACTGCTGGTAGCTAATCCGGGGCTGGCCTATGTGTGGGTACTCGGCCCCCGAGCTGAACCTGAAGAAGTGTTGACTGGCCCTGCAGGCGCGTCCATCACCAACTTGGCGTTTGGTGGCCACGATCGCAAAACCGTGTTTTGTACAGACTCGACACATGGCCACATCTTGCGTGCCGACATGACGGTAACAGGCTGCAGCTTGTACCGCGCGACAAATTAAATGATGCGCATATAGCGGCTACACATTCCTGCAACAGCGAGTCCGTCTCGCAAAAGGCTTGCTTAAAATTGCAAACACTGCAAAAGCCCGGGATGCGCGGCAACGTGGTGCTCGCCCAAACCAAGGGGACTCGGCCACGACTTGTTTGATTGTTTTTGAAGGACAAGTCCATGACCACCTTGCTCATCCACCGCGCCCGCTGCATCGCCACACAAGACGATGCGAATACTGAACTGAAAGACGCTTCGCTGCTGTTGCGCGATGGTCGCATCGAACGCATCATTCCTGCCGAAGAAAACATCGACGAGCTTTTGAAGCAAGTCGACGAAGTGATTGACGCACGCCGCCACGTGGTGGTACCTGGCCTGATCAACACGCACCACCACATGGTGCAGTCGCTGACTCGCGCAGTGCCGCAAGTGCAAAACGCCGAGTTGTTCAGTTGGCTACAAGGGCTCTATCCCATTTGGGCGGGGCTCACGCCTGAGATGGTGTTGGTGTCGAACCAAGTGGCGATGGCCGAGCTGCTGCTCAGTGGCTGCACCACCAGCAGCGACCACCTGTACATCTACCCCAACGGCGTGCGACTAGACGACAGCATCGAAGCTGCGCACACGATCGGCATGCGCTTCACCGCCACACGCGGCAGCATGAGCGTGGGCGAAAGCCAAGGCGGCCTACCGCCCGACCGCGTGGTGGAAAAAGAAGCCTTCATCCTCAAAGAAACCCAACGCCTGATTGAGACGTATCACGACGCCAGCTTTGGCGCGATGACGCATGTGGCCGTGGCCCCCTGCTCGCCCTTTAGCGTGAGCCAAGACCTCATGCGCGAAGCGGCCAAACTAGCCCGCGCACACAAGGTGCGCCTGCACACGCACTTGGCCGAGAACGACCACGACATTGCGTACACGAAAGAGAAATTCAACTGCACACCAGCGCAGTACGCGCAAGACCTCGGCTGGGTGGGCGACGATGTGTGGCACGCCCACTGCGTGAAGCTGGACGACGAAGGCACGTACTTGTTTGCACGCACACGCACCGGCATTGCCCACTGCCCGTGCAGCAATATGCGTTTGGCCAGCGGCATCTTGCCCCTGCGCAAAATGCTAGACGCCGGGGTGCCGATTGGTTTGGGCGTCGACGGCAGCGCCAGCAACGACGCCGCCCACCTGCTGAACGAAGCACGCCAAGCCATGCTGCTGGCTCGCGTGGGCCGCGCACTAGACGACTTCGGTTGCGACCACGGCCCTGCCGAGATGACGCCGCGCGATGCCCTTCGCCTAGCCACACGCGGTGGCGCAGAAGTGCTGGGCCGCGCCCACGAGCTAGGACAAATCAAAGAGGGCTATTGCGCCGACATCGCCATGTTCCGCACCGACACACTCAGCATGGCAGGCGGCGCAGTGCACGACCCCGTGGGTGCGCTGCTGCTATGCGCCAGCGACAACGCGGACTACACCATCGTGAATGGACGTGTGGTGGTGCGCAACGGTGAGATTGCCACGGTGGACATGGGGCCGTTGATTGAGCGACATAACCAACTGGCGTTGCAGTTGGCGATGGGCGCCCGTTAACAAGATACACGCATCGCAAGAGTTGAGACCGCTTCACTCCATGCTTCAGCGCAGACAGAACACAACTTAACGCATACCGTCACATTTTGTCGCGGTCATGTCTACGCTGTTGACATGACCAAAGAAACCTACGCCCCACATCTCTACGCACAAGCGATTGATGAATGCCGACATTCACCCAATTCAATTTGCATCGCTTATTTGCAAAGACGACTCAAATTGAACTACGGTTGTGCGATTGCTTTGATGGATGACCTGATTAGCAACGGTGAGGTGGTTTGCCGCTTGCACAAGGGACAAAAAATTTACAAACTTGGACCTCGAAAAACCCAGACCATATTCACCAAATTCTTCAGATGGCCGATTCGCATCCGCCAAGTCAAAACTGTTTCACTCTCCACCACACCTGCACGCACCTACACTGGCCCCATGATCCAAGGCCTCGTCCAACTCTTCATCTTCCAAGCCCTCGGCGAACTCGTCTCTAAGTTCGCCCTGCCCTTCATCCCCGGCCCCGTGTTGGGCTTGGTTTTGTTGCTGGCGTATCTCACCGTGCGCGGCCACGTGCCTGCGTCAATAGACCTTGTTGGTGGCAGCATCTTGCAGCACTTGGGGTTGCTGTTCATCCCCGCATCGGTGGGCGTGGTGCTTTACTTGCCTGTGTTGCAGGCCAACGCATGGGCCATCAGCGCGGCGCTGGTGGTGAGCGTGGTGGCCACGGTGGCGGTGACGGCGGGCTTGCTCAAGGTGTTGGCCAAGAAGGAGCCGACCGATGAGTAACGAATTTCAAACGCACTTGCCCCCCATCTCTGAGATTTGGGTTTACCTCTCGGGCAGCCCGCTGCTGGCTTTGGTGTTGACGTTGAGCGCGTATTTGGTGGGCCTCACACTGTACGAGCGCAGCCAGCGCAACCCGCTGGCCAACCCAGTGTTGATTGCGGTGGTGGTGGTCACGTTCAGCATAAGCGTGCTCGACATGCCATATGCCAAGTATTTCGAGGGCGCGCAATTTGTGCACTTCTTACTCGGCACGGCCACGGTGTCGCTGGCCATTCCGATCTACAAAGGTTTTGCGTCACTCAAGGGCCGCATGGGCGTGTTGCTGCTGTCACTGGTGGCGGGTGGCGTTACCTCAGTGTTCACCGCGGTGGGCATGGCGCGTTGGTTGGGTGTGGACGAATCGTTGGTGCGCGGCTTGGTGGCCAAGTCGGTCACCGCGCCGATTGCGATGGGCATTGCCGAACGCGTGCAAGCCTCACCCACCTTGACCGCCATCTTTGCGGTGAGCACAGGCATTTTGGGTGCCATTCTTGGCCGCTACGTGCTAGACGTGTTGCGCGTCACGCAGTGGTGGCAACGCGGCTTTGCCCTCGGCGTGGCCGCACACGGCATAGGCACTTCGCGCGCGTTCAGCGTACACCCAGAAGCCGGCGCATACGCCAGCCTAGGCATGGGGCTGCACGGCATTGTGGGTGCGGTGGTGATTCCTTATGCGGTGGCTTGGTGGTTTTAAACCGCCACTGAGTGGGCAGACAAGCTCACTTGCAGCTTCTCGCGCATCGCCAAAAAGATAGCTGCCAAGTTGTCCATGCTCGGGTTACCCGTGGGCGACAACATGCGATGCAAGCTCTTGCTAGGTTTATGCGTAATCGTAGCGAGTTGCTCAAACCCAATCGTGGCGTTGACGAGGTCGCGCAAGATGAGTCGTGCGGTTTCTGGCTCGCCATTCAAGAACAAAGTAGCGGCTTCGTCGAGCAAGGCTTGTGCAAACGATGCATCGGTCTGCACGCGTTGAATGACGGTTTCTTTGAAATTTCTGGTCAGCGCCATGTTCACCTCTTTTTCTTTTTACGGGCTTTGTACTCAGCCAACAAAACCTTGGCCTTGTCGATGTTGCGCTGTTGCCCGCGCTTGGTTCCACCGCCAAACAAAATGATGAGCGTGTCACCTTCTTTGGCTAGGTAAATCCGGTAGCCCGGCCCCCAGTCGATGACGTATTCGCCCATGCCGTCAAACCACTTAATGTTTGACGTGTTGCCTAACTCCATGCGAAGTTTGGCCACCGTCACCTTGGCAGCAGCTTGCGCTGGCAAGCTGTCAAACCAAGTTTTATAAGGGCTTGAGGCGTCCTCGCGTAGGTACTCTTCTACTTTGATTGACATGCTAATGGTAACACATACGTTACTTGTGGTGGTTCCACAATTTTGCGAGTCTGCCTAAGCCCGCAAGTACACAAACACTTGCGTTTATTTAACGAGCGCCACCGACTTCACCTGCGCCCACGCAGGCATGCCCACCTGCAACTCCAAGTCATGCACGCCACGCGCCGTGACGCGCGCCAGCAGCACCGTATCGCCACAACGCAAGCGCAGCAGGGTTTGAGATGGATGTGCATCAGGCGTGATGGCGTCCACCACGCAGGGCACGTGGTTTTGAATGCTGGTGTGTGTGGCTTCATGCAAGGTCACGCTCACGTCGCGGGCCAGCACGCGCAGGCGCACGGTTTGCCCCACCGCCAAGCCACTGTCACGCACCCACAGCGCACCACCGGCAAAGCCGACTTGGGCCAAATGCCATTGGGTGTCGATGGCCAGCACGATGCCTGTGAGCAACGCGCCTGCGTCCTCACCCACCACCACGGATAAGTTGGCTTGCGTCAGCACTTCAGCCACAGGACCGTTGGCTTGTACGCGACCTTCGTTCATCACCACCAGCGTGTCGGCCAAGCGGGCCACTTCGTCTACCGCGTGGGTGACGTAGAGCATGGGGATATTCAAGTCATCGCGCAGTTTTTCTAGCCACGGCAGCACTTCTTGTCGGCGCGCGTGGTCGAGTGCGGCCAAGGGTTCGTCTAGCAACAGCAAACGTGGTTGCGTGACCAAGGCGCGGGCAATGGCCACACGTTGACGCTCGCCGCCCGACAACTCGTGGCTGCGGCGCTTGAGCAAATGGCAAATGCCCAGCAGCTCCGTCACCTGTTGCACCACGGCTTGGCTCATCGCGTTGCGGCTGAGCTTTTCCGCACGCTGATGGCCATAGGCCAAGTTGCCCGCCACGTCCAAGTGGTCAAACAACGACGCTTCTTGAAACACATAGCCCAAGGCACGTTGGTGGGTGGGCAAGCACACGTTCTGCGCATCGTCTTGCCAAACTTCATGACCCAGTTGCACCACGCCACGCGCTTGCGGCTCTAAGCCAGCAACGCAGCGCAGCAAGGTGGTTTTGCCGCAGCCCGATGGGCCAAAGATCACAGTGATGCCGTGTGCGGGCAGCTGCACATCGACCGAGACATCAAAGTCGACACGCGCAATATCGAGCTGCAGGTGGATGTTCATACGCCCACCTTTTTGCGTTGATCAGCGCGACGGTTAAACCACGACAGGCCCAACAACACCACAAACGAAAACACCAGCATCACGCCAGCTAAACCATGCGCTTGTGAATATTCCATGGCTTCCACGTGGCCGTAAATTTGGGTGGACACCACGCGCGTTTTGTCGGGGATGTTGCCGCCAATCATCAGCACCACACCAAACTCGCCCACGGTATGCGCAAAGCTCAGCATGGCGGCCATCACAAAACCGGGCTTGGCCAAAGGCACGGCCACAGTGAAGAAGGCATCCCACTTGCTGGCTCGCAAAGTGGCAGCCACCTCCATCGGGCGTGGGCCCATGGCTTCGAAGGCGCTGACGATGGGATGCACAGCAAAAGGCAAGGAGTAAATGACCGAGCCCAGCACCAAGCCACTGAAACTAAAGGCCAACGTGCCCAAGCCTAGCCATTGGGTGAGCTGCCCCACTGGACCATGAGGGCCCAACAGCATCAACAAATATAAACCCAACACCGTGGGCGGTAACACCAAGGGCATGGCCACCACCGATGCCACTGGGGTTCGCCAAGCCGAGCGTGTGTGCACCAGCCACCACGCCAGCGGTGTGGCGAGGATGAGCAACACCACAGTGGTCACACTGGCCAGCTGCAGCGTGAGCACAACGGTTGCTATGTCTTCGGCGCTTAAATTCATGCCCACACTTTACAGCGCATAACCAGCTGCACGCATGATGTTTTTGGCCATATCGCCTTGCAGGTATTTCAGCAGCGCGTGTGCGGCTGCGTTGTCTTTACCTGCGTTGAGCAACACAGCGTCTTGCTTTATGAGTGTGTGTAAGTTCTGCGGCACAACCCATGCCGAGCCTTGGCTGATGCGGCCATCGAACGAGATTTGCGACAAAGCCACAAAACCAAGCTGTGCGTTTTCGGTGCTGACGAATTGGTAGGTTTGGCCAATGCTCTCGCCTTGCACCAGCTTCGGTATCACGCTGCCCTGCACGCCCAACTTATGAATCACTTCCATCGCCGCAATGCCATAGGGTGCGAGCTTGGGGTCGGCAATGGCTAACTTGTTAAAGCTCTTGCTGCGCAGCACGTCGCCTTTGTCATCCACCACGTTGGCTTGTTTGCTCCACAGCGCCAAGCGGCCCGTGGCGTAAGTGAAGCGCGTGCCTGCCATGGCGAGGCCTTCTTTTTCTAAGCGTGCGGGGGTTTCGTCATCGGCGGCCAGCAGCACCGCAAACGGCGCACCGTTTTTGATTTGTGCGTAAAACTTGCCCGTTGCGCCAAAGGCCAACTGGGCTTTGTGCCCCGTGTCTTGCTCAAACGCTTTGGCGATTTTTTGCATGGGGGCGGTGAAGTTGGCGGCGACGGCAACTGTCACTTCGCCGGCCTGCGCCAGAGCATTAAGCAGTGAGCCAGCCAAGGCCAAAAACAAACGCAATGTCATGGGAGATTTGAGAGATCAATCAAAGTCGCACCAGTATAGACAGCGCCCCTGATGCCCCCACTGCGCTGCATCAACACAGCGCATATTCACAGCGATGGCTTACTGCAGCGCAGCGCCCGCTTCGTACCAACGCTTGATGACTGCACGCTCGGCCTCGGTAATGCCAGTGGAGTTGTTCATCGGCATCTGGCGTGTAACCACCGCTTGTTGGTAGATGCCCAAGGCGTGTTGCTTGACACCCTCGGCCGTGTCAAAGCGCACGTTCTTCATTTGCACTTGCTCGCCGTGACAGGCATGGCAGCGCTGCGCAAACACGGCGTTGACTTCGGCAAAGCTCACAGGCGCAGTGCTAACTTGGGTAGCCGCAGTAGGCGCGGGGCGCATCCACACAATGACGCTCAGCAAAATCACCACACCTGCAATCGCAAACGGCAGCGGGTTCTTGGCGCGGCCCAAGTGGTAGCCGTGGCGTTGCACGAAGAACTGGCGAATCAAAGCACCGGCCAACATCATCATCACCAAGATGACCCAGTTGTTTTCGTAGGTGTAGAGGAAGCTGTAGTGGTTGCTCAACATCGCAAAGATGACGGGCAACGTGAAGTAGGTGTTGTGCACGCTGCGCTGCTTGCCGCGCTTGCCGTGCGTGGCCAACTCTTTGGGGTCCATCGCCACGCCCGATGTCATGGCGGCCACCACCTTGCGTTGGCCTGGAATGATCCAGAAGAACACGTTGGCGCTCATGGATGTGGCAATCATGGCGCCCACCAACAAGAAGGCTGCACGGCCTGCAAACAACTGGCACGACAACCACGACGCAAACGCCACCACCACAATCATAGTGAGGGCCACGATGCGCTCGCCGTTTTCACGGAAGCCAAACACGCGACACACGGTGTCGTAGATCAACCAAAACGCCACCAAGAAACCCAAAGCTGCGCTGATGGCCGCAGCGGGCGACCAGTCCATGAGCGACTTGTCAATCAAAAACGTGCTCGCGTTCCAAAGGTACAGCACGGTGAACAAACCAAAGCCTGTGAGCCAAGTGGAATAGCTTTCCCAATAGAACCAGTGCAGTTTGGTGTGAATCTTCTTAGGCGCCACCATGTACTTTTGCGGGTTGTAAAAACCGCCGCCGTGCACGGCCCACATCGCGCCGTCCACGCCTTTTTCAAGCAGGTCGGGTGAGTTGGGTTTGATGAGGTTGTTGTCTAAGAAGACAAAGTAAAACGAAGAGCCGATCCATGCGATGGCGGTGATGACGTGTACCCAACGCAACAGCAGGTTGGCCCAGTCTAAAAAATATGCGTCCATGTCGAGACCTCAGTCACTTGATGCAATTTGCCATTCACCACTGCGGGCGCTGTGAATGGCACGAGGGTCGCGAACAAGGCCTCGACTCCAAGGCCTGCTCCGCTGCGACAGGTGACATGAAGTGTATACACTTTTTGTCGCCAGTCAAAACAGACAGGTCTCGGATAAACCCTAGCAAGGCCTGCGCCATGCAGGCCCCGTTGGGCAGGTCAAGCGGTTTGTAAATGGGCCGGCACTTGCACGGCACGGGCGGTGTCTGCCACCACGTTGCCCAGCATATCGGCCGTGACTGCCGACAAGGTCCAGCCCAAGTGGCCATGCCCCGTGTTGTAGAACACATTGGCCGCACGCCCCTTACCCACACGCGGCATCATGTTGGGCATCATGGGGCGCAAGCCTGCCCATGGCACCACAGAACGGGTGTTAATGTTGGGGAAACATTGCTCCACCCAATCGATCAATGGACGAATGCGGTCGGCTCGGATGTCACGGTTCACGCCGTTGAACTCGGCTGTGCCCGCCACGCGGAAACGGTCTAGCCCTAAGCGGCTGGTGACGAGTTTGGTTTCATCGTCGAGCAAGCTCACATTGGGCGCGCCAGCTTGGCTGGCCGCATCGTTCAAGTTGACGGTGATGGAATAGCCTTTGACGGGGTAGATGTTCACGCGGTCACCCAACTGCGCTGCAAAGTCGCGGCTGGCCACACCCGCACACACCACCACGCCATCAAAGGTGTGAACGCTCGGTGCGGCGTCTTCTTGTGCCACGGTGATAACGGCTTGTGTGCCGTTGCTTTGCACGGTTGCGACGTCTTGGCCATACAAGGTGCGCACACCCAAACGAGCCGCAGCAGCAGCCAAACCGTTGGTGAATTTGTGAATGTCGCCTGTCGAGTCACTCTCGGTGAAATAGCCACCGTAGTAAGTACCTGCCAACGTGGGCTCGATGGCTTTCATTTCAGTGGGTGTCACCGCGCGGCGTGGCAGGCCGCCTTTGGCCAACAGCTCTGACACTTTGCCCGCATGGTCAAAGCCTTTTTTGTCGCGGTAGATGTGCAAGATGCCTTCGCGCTTGTGGTCAAAGTCGATGCCCTCTTCCGCCGCCCATGCAAACAAATGCTGGCGGGCGGCCACAGCCATGCGCGCTGTTTCTACCGTGTTGCGTTCGTAGTCTGGAATAGATGCCATGAACTCGGCAAACCACGAGAGCTTGTGCCAAGTCGGTGCGGGATTGACCAACAACGGTGCATCGCTTTTGAGCATCCACTTCAAACCTTTGAGAATGGTGCTCCAATGCGTCCACACTTCGGCGTTGGATGCCGAGAGTTGGCCGCCGTTGGCAAACGAGGTTTCCATAGCGGCATAGCGGTGACGTTCAAACAAAGTGACGTCAAAGCCGCGTTTGGCGAGTGCGTAAGCGGTGGTCACGCCGGTGATGCCGCCACCAATGATTGCGATGGTTTTCATGATTAAGAGCTTTCAAGACGTCAAGGGGTTGTGCGCCAAGCACGCAAGCCGCGTGCCCAATGCGCCCCCTCTGTATCTTGACCTGAGAGATTCACAGACCACTTGCGCGGTTTGCTTGCTCCTTCGGTGCACTGGCGGACGTAAGCGCCAATAGCTCTTCAGAGATAGTGCGTGTGACCGGTCCCTTTGCCTGAGAGTTTCCGGGGCGGTTGCTCCTTCGGCGCTGCCCACACGCTTGAAAGCGCTGGCAGTCTCTCCCGGTCAACACGTCGACGTGTCGTCGATTGAATTTCAAATCATTCTAGACGGACAAATACCTCTCTACCAGCGCAACCCAGTAGGCCGCACCGGTGGCGATGTTGTCATCGTTGAAGTCGTAGCCAGGGTTGTGCACCATGCACGCACCCGCCGAGTCGCCGTCGCCATTGCCAATGAGCAAATAGCTGCCAGGGATTTTTTCGAGCATGAAAGCAAAGTCTTCACTGCCCGTGAGCGCGGGGCCGTGCAAGGTGACGTGCTCTGCCCCCACCAAACTGAGCGCCACGTCACGCGCGAAGTTGGTTTCCTCCACGCTGTTGACCAGCACACAGTAGCCGGGCCGCCAATCAACTTCGGCCGTCACGCCAAAGCTCTCGGCTTGTGCGGCCACCAAGGCTTTGATGCGTTGCTCGAGCAAGCGGCGCACATCGGCATCCAAGGCGCGCACACTCAATTCCAAAGTGGCCAAAGCCGGAATGACGTTGTTGGCTTGGCCTGCGTGCATCGCACCCACCGTGACCACCGCCGTGTGCAAGGGATCGACATTGCGGGCCACGATGGTTTGCAGCGCCATGACGATGGATGCAGCGGCCACCAGTGGGTCAGCCGCACGATGTGGCATGGCCCCATGCCCACCTGTGCCGTGTACGCGAATGGTCACGTAGTCGCTCGACGCCATGGCCGCGCCATCTCGAAACACAAAGTGGCCTTGCGGCACGCCTGGCATGTTGTGCATGGCAAACACAGCGTCGCACGGGTGATGCTCAAACAAACCATCGGCCATCATGCGCACTGCGCCACCCCCGCCTTCTTCGGCGGGTTGAAAAATCAAATTCAAAGTGCCGTCAAACGTGGCGTCACTCGCAATGGTTTTGGCGGCGGCCAACAACATGGCGGTATGCCCATCGTGGCCACACGCGTGCATGAGGCCAGGTTTGCTACTGGCCCAATCCACACCGGTGGCTTCTTGAATGGGCAAGGCATCCATGTCGGCACGCAAACCCAAACGACGGGCACTGCTGCCACGCTTGAGCGTGCCCACCACACCCGTGCCACCCAAACCACGGTGCACGGCGTAGCCCCAGCTCTCTAGCTTGCTGGCCACCAAATCAGCCGTGCGATGTTCTTCAAACGCCAGCTCCGGGTGTTGGTGAATGTCGCGGCGCAGTTGGATGAACTCACCCACACGCGCGCTGATGGCGTCACGCAAATACGTCATATCACTGCGGCTGCAAGTTGATCGACTTGGCAATCGCGCGGAACTGCGCTGTGCCATCGCTATAAGCCTTGCCCACCGCTTGCAAAGACAAAGGCTTGGCCACCAATTGGCTGTTGGCCTCGAGGCCGCCCCGCACAGCAGGGTCGTTGAGTGAATCGGTGATGGCTTTGTGAATCACTTGCACGATGGGCTCGGGCGTGTCCTTCTTCACAAAGTAGCCGGTCCAGATGTTGAAGGTGAAGTTTTTGAGCGACTTGCTCTCGCTGATGGCGGGGTAGTCTTTGACGGACTCCAAGCGATCGTGGTTGAGCATGGCCAAGACTTTGAGCTTGCCTTGCTTGTTCAGCTCTTCATACGACTTGCCAAAGGGCGCCAAAAAGATATCGACCTGACCACCCAACAAATCTTGGTTGGCTGGGGCTGCGCCTTTGTAGGGCACATGTGTCATTTCAATGTTTGTTACTTTGGACAAATGCTCACCCAGCAGGTGATAGAAAGAGCCAGGCCCGACGCTGGCATACGTAACGGGTTTGCCCTCTTTGGCCTGTTTACGTGCGTACTCCAAAAACTCATCCACATTGCTCACAGGCAAATCTTTGCGAGCCAAAAACGCAATTTGTGCGGTCGCAATCATTTGTACCAAGCGGAAGTCTTCGCTCTTGAACTTCACAGCGGAAATCGCCAAAGGGGCCAAGATCAATTCATTGGGTGAGCCCTGAAAAATGATTTGTCCGTCGGAAGGTGAATTGAGCACCTTCTGTGCCGCTATCGAGCCACTGGCACCGCCCAGGTTTTCGACGATCACGGGCTGACCCATGTTCTTAGACAAGGTGTTGTTGACCGTGCGTGCAATCACGTCCGACAAACCGCCTGCGGGGTACGGCACCATCAAGGTGACGGGTTTGTTGGGGTAGGGTTGCGCAGCCACAGAAGCGGCCAACAGCAAGCCTGCTAGCGCTGCGCTGAATGATTTGAAAGAAAAAGACATGTCTCACTCCAAAGTGGTTGTTATGGGGGCATTGTGAAAAGCGATTTCTATAATGTCCAATGCATTTTTGTGTCATATTCAATAACTTAAATGCATAAATCGGAAAAACCATGACCTTGGTTCAACTCAAACATTTGATCGAATTGGCCAGCAGTGGCTCGTTCAGTCAATCGGCCAACAAGCTCCACCTGACGCAGCCTGCATTGAGCCGAAGCATCAAAGCATTGGAGGATGAACTCGGCCAACCTTTGTTTGACCGTGTGGGACGGCGCAATGAGCTGACCACGTTTGGTGCGCAGATTGTTCAGCGCGCTCGCGCTTTGGTGGACGAGGCCAACGAATTACGCCGCACCGGCCAATTGCTCAAAACCGGAGAGCTAGGGCAACTTCGGGTGGGCATGGGTTCCGGCCCCGGCGCCATGTTGATGACCCCACTGCTCATGGTCATGGCACATGAGCACCCGCAGGCTCACATTGACATTTCACGCGGCAGCACTCAGCTCTTGGTGCAAGCACTCCGAGATCGCTTATTGGATGCGTTGATCTTGGACATTCGCTCACTGCAACCCGCAGCTGATTTAAAAATAGAAGCGCTCAAAGAAATGAAGGGAGCCTTCATGTGTCGGCCCACGCACCCGCTGGCCAAAAAACGCCAAGTGACATTTGACATGCTGCGTGACTACCCCATCGCCTCCACCCCTTTGAGCGATGAGGTGGCTCGCATTTTGATGGAGCGATTCGGCGCACAAGCCCACCCCAACACATTGGTGAATTTGCGATGTGAAGAAATTTCGAGCTTGCTCGATGTGGCGCGCAGCAGCAACGCCATCGTGTTGGCCATTCGCGCTTCGGCCCCCGATTTGGTGGAGCTCGCTGTCACGCCCGCCTTGAATGCCAAAGCACGCTTCGGCTTGGTCACCATCGCCACACGGACCGAACCGCCACTGCTCAGCAAGGTGCGTGCTTTGATGCACGAAGTGATGAAAGACTGAAACTCAGCGCAGTTGCAACAACTGCGCTGCCACAGCCACGGCAATGACCTCTGGCTCTTTGCCCGTGATACCACTCACCCCGATGGGGCATGTGATGAAAGCCAATTCTTCGGCGGTAAAGCCTTTGGCTTCGAGGCGGTGTTGAAACGTGGCCCACTTGGTTTTGCTGCCAATGAGACCGACAAACTTCAAATCAGCGTGGATGCGTTGGCGCATCAAGCAAGCAGCCACCACATCTAAATCTTCTGCGTGGCTAAAACTCATGATGAGCACGCTGGCACCGCTGGGCACATCGGCCACGGCGGCATGCACAGGGTCGGAGTGCTCGCACACCACATTGGGTGGCAGATGCACAGGAAAGATTTCGTCTCGGCTATCAATCCACTGCACGTTGTAGGGCAAGGTGCTGAGCACGTTGACCAAGGCGCGGCCCACGTGGCCGCCACCAAAGAGTGCGAGGGGTTGGCCATTGGCCAGCAAGCGTTGTTTGAGTGCCGATGCATCGGCAGCGCTGATGCGTTCAAACTTCAAATGCACCACACCACCGCAGCATTGACCCAAGGCGGGGCCTAAGGCATAGCGCGTGGTGAGGGTGTTGTCTTCGTGCGTGAGCGGCGATGGCACATTGCCATGTGCAGACAACGCAGCGTTATCCGAGGGATTGATGTGCGCGGGGCGTGACAATAAAGCACGCGCTTCGGTGATGGCCTGAAACTCCAAATGCCCGCCGCCAATGGTGTTCACCAAAGTCTGCGGAAACACCGCCATCCACGCGCCCACTTCGCGTGGGCCAGAGCCCTGCACACTCTCAACCGACACCAACACACCATCGGCATGTTGGAGTTGTTGCAAGAGTTCTGCCGTGTAGCGAGGCATGAATGTGAAGCCAGCAAAACCCGTCACGCACACGCGACGGGCTTACCGTGCATCAAGCAGCGGCTTTTGCTTTGACGGCTTCGCACGCCATCAAGATGCGTTCGGGCGTAGCCGGTGCATCCATGTGCACCACCACCTTGTGGTCGGCGCTGGCCGCCACCGCATCGCGCAAGGCAAAGAAGGCAGACAGACCCAACATCAAAGGTGGCTCACCCGTGGCCTTGCTGTTGAAAGGCGTGGGCTTCAAGTTGGCGTTGTCGAACAGAGACACATTGAAGTGTTCAGGAATATCGCCTGCCACTGGAATCTTGTAAGTGCTGGGGCCGTGCGTGAGCAGCTTGCCCTTTTTGTCCCAAATGCACTCTTCCATCGTGAGCCAACCCATGCCTTGCACGTAAGCGCCTTCGATTTGGCCTTTGTCCAATGCGGGGTTGATGCTGCGGCCCACGTCGTGCACGATGTCCACGGCCTTGAGCCACCACTCGCCGGTGCGGGTGTCGATCTCTACTTCGCTGACGGCAGCGCCGTAGCAGTAGTAGTAGAAGGCACGGCCGTTCAAAGTGGTGAAGTCGTATTTGATTTCGGGCGTCATGTAGAAGCCAGTGACGCTCAAGCCCACGCGGTCGAGCCACGCTTGCTTGGTCACGTCGGCCCACTTGACCGACTTGCCGCCGCCATGCAGTTCGTTGTTGGCAAAGGTCACATCGCCTTCGGCGCAGCCCAACATGCGGGCGGCCACGGGCTTCAGGCGTTCGCGCATTTGCGCGGTGGCGTTCATGATGGCCGCACCGTTGATGTCAGCACCGCTCGACGCAGAAGTGGCCGAAGCATTTGGCACTTTTTGTGAGTCGGTGGCGGTGATGCGCACATGGTCCACGCTGATGCCCAAACCATCGGCGCACACCTGCGCCATCTTGGTGTTGAGGCCCTGGCCCATTTCTGTGCCGCCGTGGTTGCAGCTCACCGAGCCGTCCATGTACACCACCAACAATGCGCCGCCTTGGTTCAAGTGCGTGGCGGTGAAGCTGATGCCGAACTTCAAAGGCACGAGCGCAATGCCGCGCTTGCGGGTTTTGCTCTTGGCGTTGAAGGCTTGCACCGCAGCGCGGCGCTCGGCGTACTTCGACTCTTGCTCGACCTGCGCGATCACCTTGTCACCCACCCAGTCTTCGATGAGCTGGTTGTATTGGGTGGTCATGGTGTCGGGCGTGCCGCTGATGGCGGGGTCTTTGTAGAGGTTGAGCTTGCGCACTTCCAATGGGTCTTTGCCCAAGGTCATCGCAATCTCGTCCATCACCGTCTCGATGCCGAACATGCCTTGCGGACCGCCGAAACCTCGGAAAGCGGTGGCGCTTTGCGTGTTGGTTTTGCAGCGATGGCTCACCAGCTTGAGTGCGGGGATGTGGTAACTGTTGTCGATGTGCAAACACGCACGGTCGTTCACGGGGCCGGAGTAGTCGGTGCTGTAACCGCAGCGTGACATGAGCGTGATATCCGCGCCCAAGACGCGGCCGTTGTCGTCAAAACCCACTTCGTAGTCGATGCGGAAGTCGTGGCGCTTGCCGGTGATGGTCATGTCGTCGTCGCGGTTCACACGCAGCTTGACGGGCTTGCCCAACTTGTGCGCGGCCAAAGCAGCGCTTTGGCTGAAGATGCTGGCGTTGCCCTCTTTGCCACCAAAGCCACCACCCATGCGGCGGCAAATCACTTCGACGTCGTTGGTGTGCAGGTTCAGGGCGTGCGCGGCTTCGCGCTGGTTGCCGTCCGGGTGCTGGGTCGACACGTACAGCGTGAGCTGACCGTCTTCCTTGGGCACCGCATAGGTGATCTGGCCTTCCAAATAAAACTGTTCTTGCTGACCGGTGCGGGTCGTGCCTTTGATTTTGTGAGGTGCGCTGGCAATAGCCGCTGCAGCATCACCGCGTGTGATGCCCTTGGCGGGCATGATGAAGCTGCCCGCTTCCATGGCTTCTTCCACCGTCAAGATGGGCTTGAGTTCTTTCACCAAGACCTTGGCTTTTTTGGCGGCTTCGCGGGCGTAAATCATTTCACGCGCCACGACCACGGCCACGGCCTGGCCGACGAACTCGACCTTGCCTGCGGCGAGGAACGGGTCATCATGGATGATGGGGCCGCAGTTGTTTTCACCGGGAATGTCTTTGGCGGTGTAGACCGCCACCACGCCGTGCTCTTTGAGAATCGCGTCGCGGTCAATACCGTCGCCAATCAATTCACCATGCGCCACGGGCGACAAGATGAGCGCTGCATACAAGGTGCCAGCGTGCTCGGGGATGTCGTCGATGTAAGTGGCCGTGCCGGTCACATGCAAGTGGGCCGACTCGTGGACCACATCGGTGCCCTGCTGAATGTTGGAGGCAGGCAAGAGGTTTTTCAGGTTGGTAGGAGCGTTCATTTATGCCACCTCCGTCGTTTGTTCTTCAATGAATTCAAGCACCAAGTTACGAGCCACCAAAGCACGGTAGGCCCATGTGGCTCGCAAGCCGTCGCGGGCGGTGAAGCTTGCGGCAATCGCGGCATCCAAGTCAGCTGCTTTCACATCGGCTGGGGCTTTGCCTTCAAGCACGGCTTCAAGCTTGGGTGCGCGTGCAGGGAATGGGCTCAGGCCGTTGTAGGCCAACTTCACGCCTGCCAATTTGCCGCCTTTGAGTGCGTAACTGATAGACGCGCAAGTGGCCGAAATGTCTTGCTCAAAACGCTTGCTCACTTTGTGGGCGCGGAACACTTGGCCGGCCACGGGCTTGGGCAATTCAATGGCTTCAATGAACTCGCCCGCTTCGAGCACGTTTTGCTTCATGCCTTTGTAGAAGTTTTCGAGCAAGACGTTGCGCGTCTTCTCGCCACGGCGCAGCACGAGGTTGGCACCCAGCGCCAGCAAACAAGGCATGGAATCGCCAATGGGTGAGCCGTTGGCAATGTTGCCGGCCAAGGTGGCGGTGGAGCGAATGGGCGTGGAGCCAAAGCGGCGCAGCACTTCGGCAAAGTCGGGGTAGGCCTTGGCCACCAGAGTTTCGACCGTGGCCAGCGACACCGCCGCGCCAATGCGCCAGGCTTTGTCGGTCTCGCTCACTTGGCGCAGCTCTTTGACGTTGCCCAAATACATGATGTGGTCGGGGCGGCTGAACTGCTTGTTCACCTGTAAACCAATTTCGGTGCTACCCGCCAGCAAGGTGGTGGTGGGGTGTTTGACCATGTAGTCGGCCACTTCGGCCAAGGTCGAGGGCGACACAAACTCGTTGCCCTTGCGCGTACGCACCACGGGTTGCACAATGATTTCGCCATCCAAACTCATGGTGGGCGTGCTGGCACGTTTGATTTCTTTCAACAGCGGCACATCGGCGCTGTCGTCCACTTTCAAAGCGGCTTTGTGTTGGCAGGCTTTAGAAGCCGCGTCGATGATGGGCGCATAGCCCGTGCAGCGGCACAGGTTGCCGCTCAAAGCGTCGGTGATTTCTTGGCGGTTGGGCGCAGTGTTGGTTTGCACCAAGTTCACCAAGCTCATGACGATGCCGGGTGTGCAAAAGCCGCATTGCGAGCCGTGGCACTTGACCATCTCGTCTTGCACGGGGTGCAGTGTGCCATCGGCTTTTTTCAGGCTCTCCACCGTCTTGATGGACTTGCCATCGAGCGAAGGCAGCAGCTGAATACAGGCATTGGTGGGCACGTAGTCCACGCCCGTGCCAGCGGCGTTGAGCTCACCCACCATGATGACGCAAGCGCCGCAATCGCCCTCGGCGCAACCTTCTTTGGTGCCGGTGCGGTGCATCTGCTCGCGCAGGTAATCAAGAACGGTGGTGGTGCGGCGCTCGCCCTGGGCTTCGACGATCTGGCCGTCGAGCACAAAGCGCACGGTGTTGGTAACTTGGGTCATGGTGGGGTGCAGAAAATCTGGGGGAAGGCCCAGATTTTAGTGACTTGCACCCCAAATCCCCAGCAGATATACCGCTTGGTATACAAATATTTACATGTCTTGGACGCGGCCTTCGGCATCCACGCGGTAGCAGCGCACATCCAAATTGAATACCTCAGGTTTCACAATCGAGGTGCCCATCAACATACGCGCACACTCTTGGATGCCTTCTGGAATCGAGGGGTGCGGGAAGATCAGCTCAGCCAAGTGCTCAATGCCAATGTCCATCGAAATCATCAAAGCCACGGCCATGATGGTGCTTGAGGCATGCGGCCCCATCACACGCATGCCCAAAATCTTCATCTCGTCGTCGTCAGACACCAAGATTTTGAAAAAACCATCGAGCTTGTGCATGGCCAAAGCTCGGTTGACGTAGCGGTAGTGCATGGACGCCAAACGGTATGGGATCTTCTTCTTGCGTGCTTGGGTTTCGTTCAAGCCGACCGAAGCCACCTCAGGGTTCAAGAACATGATGGTGGAAATGTTCTCGTACACCAGTTCGCGCTTGGGTTGGCCAAACATGCGCTCTACCGCATGGCGACCTTCAAGTTCGCCCACGTTGACCAGTGAAATATCGGCCGTGAAGTCGCCCACCGCATAAATATTGGGCACGTTGGAGCGGGTGTGTTCGTCGTCAATACAGCCACGGTCGTTCAAGATCACGCCCGCTGCTTCAAGGCCGAGGTTCTCGTGGTTGGACACACGCCCCACGGAAATCAGAGCTTTTTCAACCGTGTGGGTTTCTTTGCGCCCATCTTTGAAGTTGAGCACGTATTCGACTTTGCCATCGACGATGCTCATCTTTTCGAGCGATGCGCCATGGTGAATCACTGCGCCGTTGTCTTCCAAATTGGCAGCCACAGCGTGAGAAATGTCTTCGTCTTCAAAAGGCAAGATGCGATCTTCTTTGTCGATCAAGAAAACCTTGGTTTTGCCAAAGTTCGAGAAGATGGTGGCGAATTCACAACCAATCACACCCGCACCCAAGATCACGATGCTCTTGGGGAAATCAGGCAGTGACGACACGCCATCGCTGGTGAGGATGATCTTTTCGTCAATCGGGATGTGCGGCAAATAACGTGGGCGGCTGCCCACGGCCATCACGGTGTTGTCGGCCCAAATGGTTTGGGTTTGACCTTCGGCATCGGTGATGCCAATTTCGTTTTTAGATGCAAATTTGGCGTGGCCGTTGAAAAACGTGAGCTGACCTGACTTTTGGAAATAAGCAATTTGCTTCTTGAGCTGCACATGCTTTTCAGCCACCGCGCGGTGCGCTTGGTGCATCACGCTAGAGAAATGCACCTCCGAGTCATATACCGTGTAGCCCAGATTGGTGTTGTGCGTTTGTTGGTAGCTCTCAGAGAGCTCCCACAACGTTTTGGAAGACAGTGCACCGTCAAAAATGCCAGCGCCGCCCACCTTGTTGCGCTCGACCAGCGCCACACGTTTGCCAAAGTCGATGGCGCGCATGGCCGCCGCAAAACCGGACGGACCGGCACCAATCACGCAGACATCAAACTTTTCCAAGGCAAATCTCCAATAACGACGAAATTAATTATTTCGGCATTATTGGCGATATTGATGCATTTAAATGAAAGTTTGACGGGAGTTACCCGTAAGTTGAACTCAAGACCCGCGATAGGTCGAGTAACTCCACGGGCTCACCAACAAAGGCACGTGGTAGTGCTGGTCGGTATGGGCCACACCAAAGTCAAGGCTGACTTGGTTTAAAAAATTAGGCTCAGGTAACTCAACGTTCTTAGAGGCAAAGTAGCCCTTCACATCAAACACCAAGCGGTAAGTGCCCTTTTTCAAGCTGTCGTTGTCGTACAGCGGGCCGTCGGGGTTACGACCATCGTGGTTCAAGTGGAACGACTTGACCAAAGTGGCTTGGCCATCCTCGGTGGTGGTGAACAGCGACACTTTCATGCCCGCTGCAGGGCCGCCGTGCATGGTGTCTAAAACGTGTGTGCTCAATCCCATGAAATGCTCCGAAAATGTTTAGCGACCGACTTGGTCGACTGAAAGTGTATACAATTTTTCCATTTGGGTCTATCATGGGCTCAAGTGAATTTGCCGGAGACCCCGAGATGGATAGCTCAACCGCCACACGCAGCATTGTGGACGCCCTCACCAAAGCCATTGTGGAGCACCGTCTGCACCCTGGCACCAAACTGGCCGAGCAAAAACTGGCTGATCACTTTGGCGTATCGCGCACCCTCATTCGCCAAGCGTTGTTTCAACTCGTGCAAAAGCGCCTCATTCGCATGGAGCCTGCTCGCGGCGCGTTTGTAGCAACCCCCTCGTCTGACGAAGCGCGCCAAGTGTTTGCAGTGCGACGCATGATTGAAACTGAAATGACGCGCAGCTTCGTGCGCAACGTCACACCCGCGCAAATCAAAGCCCTCAAAGACCACGTAGCCGAAGAAAAAGCAGCCGTCTCCCGCGGCGATGTGGCAGGCCGCACCGATTTACTGGGCGACTTCCACGTGCGCATGGCCGAGTTAATGGGCAACGATGTGCTGGCACAAATTTTGGGCGAACTCATTTCTCGCTGTGCCCTCATCACCCTGATGTATCAAAGCAGCAATGCCGCCGAGCACTCAGCCGAAGAGCACGCTGAGATTTTGAAAGCCATCGTGGCCAAAGACGAAAACCTGGCCGTCAAACTGATGGACGAACACTTGCGCAACGTGGAAGAAGGCTTGGCCCTCGACCGCAAAGTGCCCAGCAACGACATTGCCATGGCTTTGTCTTAAATCTGTTTCGGAGTTCACCGCATGTCCAACCCCAAAGCCGTTTACGACAGCACCGCCGACTACCCCCGTGACTTGGTGGGCTATGGCCGCCATGTGCCGCACGCTCAGTGGCCGGGCCAAGCCCGCATTGCGGTGCAATTTGTACTGAACTACGAAGAAGGCGGCGAGAACGCCACGGTGCACGGCGATGCCGGCAGCGAGATGTTTTTGAGCGAGATGTTCAACCCGCCCAGCTTTCCAGACCGCCACTTGAGCATGGAAGGTATTTACGAATACGGCTCACGCGTGGGCGTGTGGCGCATCCTGCGCGAGTTTGAAAAACGCGGCCTGCCACTCACCGTGTTTGGCGTGAGCATGGCGCTCGAGCGTCACCCTGAACTCACGGCTGCCTTTGTCGAGCTGGGCCACGAAATTGCCTGCCACGGCTACCGTTGGATCAACTACCAAACCATTGACGAAGCCACCGAGCGTGCGCACATGAAGCAAGGCATCGAGATCATCGAACGCCTCACCAGCACCACACACGGCAACAGCATCCATGGCGCAGGCTGGTACACCGGCCGCGACAGCCCCAACACCCGCCGCCTTGTGGCCGACCACGGTGGCTTTGAATACGACAGCGACTACTACGGCGAAGACCTGCCCTTTTGGATGAAAGTCAAAAAAACCAATGGCGACGTCGTGCCCCAACTCGTCGTGCCCTACACACTCGACTGCAACGACATGCGTTTTGCCCTGCCTCAAGGCTTCAGCCAAGCGGAGGACTTCTTTGTGTATTTGCGCGACAGCTTTGATGCGCTGTATGCAGAAGGTGACGAAGCCCCCAAGATGATGAGCGTGGGCATGCACTGCCGCTTGCTCGGCAAGCCCGGGCGCATTGTGGCCTTGCAAAAGTTTTTAGACCACATTGCCAAACACGACCGCGTGTGGGTGCCACGTCGCATCGACATTGCACGCCATTGGAAACAAGTGCATCCCTACAGCGGCAACTAAACAGCAGGACAACCCCATGAGCCACATCACGCTGAACCAAATCAACACCCTGCCCCACGCCGAGGCTGCGGCTTTGCTCACTGGCTTGTATGAGCACTCCGATTGGATTGCTGCGCAAGCTTTGGACATGCGCCCCTTCGCATCGGCTGCCGCACTCAAACACGCGATGGTGAAGGTGCTCAACGACGCAGGCCGCGAACCGCAATTGGCCTTGGTGCGTGCCCACCCTGAGCTGGCTGGCAAAGCGATGGTGAGCAAAAGCCTCACCGCTGAATCGACCAACGAGCAAACCAAAGCGGGCTTGACCAACTGCACCCCCGAAGAGTTTGCGCACATCCAGCAACTCAACGCCAGCTACAACGCCAAGTTTGGTTTCCCATTCATCTTGGCCGTGCGCGGCCCACGCGGCTCGGGCTTGAACAAACAGCAAATCATCAGCACCTTTGAGCGCCGTTTGCACAACCACCCCGACTACGAACTGGCCGAATGCTTGCGCAACATCCACCGCATTGTGGAGATTCGCTTGAACGACAAACTCGGCTACGAGCCCGCGCTGGGCCACGAGGTGTGGGACTGGCACGAATGGCTGGCCCAGTTCAGCGATGCAGGCCATGTCAACCAGCAAGCGCCGCATGCGGCACGTGAAGAACTTACGGTGACGTACCTCACCGACGCACACAGCAAATGCGCCCGCACAATTGAGCTGGGCATGAAAGCTTGTGGCTTTGATGACGTGCACATCGACGCAGTAGGCAACGTGGTGGGCGTCTACAAAGCTGCAACGCAAGGTGCCAAAACTTTGATGACTGGCTCGCACTACGACACGGTGCGCAACGGTGGCAAATACGACGGGCGCTTGGGCATCTTTGTGCCCATGGCCTGCGTGCGTGAGCTGGCCCGTGCGGGCCAACGTTTGCCCTTCAACCTCGAAGTGGTGGCCTTTGCCGAAGAAGAAGGCCAACGCTACAAAGCCACCTTCTTAGGCTCTGGCGCTTTGGTGGGCGACTTCAAACCAGAGTGGCTGGATCAACACGACGCCGATGGCGTCACCATGCGCCAAGCCATGAAGCAAGCGGGCTTGAGGATTGAAGATATCCCTCAACTCGCCCGCAACGCGGCTGAGTATTTGGGCTTTGTGGAAGTCCACATCGAACAAGGTCCAGTGCTCAATGAGCTCGATTTGCCGCTCGGCATCGTCACCTCTATCAATGGCAGCGTGCGTTTGATGGGCGAAGTGGTGGGCATGGCCAGCCATGCAGGCACGACACCCATGGACCGCCGCCGCGACGCAGCCACAGCCGTGGCTGAGCTGGCTTTGTATGTGGAGCGACGTGCGGCTGAATTGAACGCCATGTCAACACAAAGCGCATCGCCAGATGCTTGCGTGGGCACCGTGGGCATGCTCACCGTGCCCAATGGCTCAGTCAACGTGGTACCAGGCCGCTGCCAATTCAGTCTCGACCTGCGCGCCACCACCAACGCCTTGCGTGACCGTTTGTTGCACGACGTGACAGCTGAACTCCAAGCCATTTGCCAGCGCCGTGGTGTGCACCACACCTTGGAAGAAACCATGCGTGCCAGCGCTGCGCCTAGCGACGCCAAACTGCAGGCCCTTTGGGAAAACGCTGTCAATGCCTTGGGCGTGCCTGTGTTTCACCTGCCCAGCGGCGCAGGCCACGACGCCATGAAGCTGCACGAAATCATGCCCCAAGCCATGTTGTTTGTACGTGGCCAAAACGCAGGCATCAGCCACAACCCGCTGGAGAGCACCACCAGCGACGACATGCAACTGGCCATCGACGCCTTCATGCACTTGCTGCACAACTTTCACGCTTGAACGCGACCTTCAATCCAACAACGACAACACGAGACACCCATGAGCCACAACGCCAATCACGCCCACTACGCCCAACTCGACGCTTGGATTGACGCGCACTTTGACGAGCAAGTGAAGTTCTTGCAAGCCTTGGTGCAAGTCCCCACCGACACACCCCCAGGCAACAATGCACCCCACGCCGAGCGCACGGCCGAGTTGCTGCACGGCTTTGGCTACGCAGCCGAAAAACACGCCGTGCCGAGCGACGAAGTCAAGGCCTATGGTTTGGAAAGCATCACCAACCTCATCGTTCGTCGCAAGTTTGCTGAGGGCGGCAAAACCATTGCGCTCAACGCCCATGGCGACGTGGTGCCCCCTGGCGACGGTTGGACCCACAAGCCCTACGGCGCAGAGATTGAAAACGGCGCGATGTATGGCCGCGCGACTGCGGTGAGCAAGAGCGACTTTTCTACCTTCACTTTTGCAACGCGTGCTTTGGAGTCACTCGGCCTTCCATTGAAAGGCGGCGTCGAACTGCACTTCACCTACGACGAAGAATTCGGCGGCGAAAAAGGCCCAGGCTGGTTGCTCTCACACGACCTGACCAAACCCGATTTGATGATTGCCGCTGGCTTCAGTTACCAAGTGGTCACCGCCCACAACGGCTGCTTGCAAATGGAAGTCACTGTGCAAGGCGAAATGGCACACGCTGCCATTCCTGACAGCGGCACAGACGCCCTGCAAGGCGCGGTACACATCTTGAATGCCCTGCACGCGCTCAATGAGGGGTACAAACAAACCACTTCCAAGATCGAAGGCATCACCCACCCCTACCTCAACGTGGGCCAAATCAGTGGCGGCACCAACACCAACGTGGTGCCAGGCAAAGTCGTGTTCAAACTCGACCGCCGCATGATCCCCGAAGAAAACCCAGCCGAGGTGGAAGCGTCCATTCGCCAAACCATTGAGCAAGCCGCTGCCTCCTTCAACCCACCGCGTGGTGGCAAACAACTCAAGGTCGACATCAAACGCCTCTTGCTCGCCAACGCCATGGTGCCGCTCGCTGGTAATAAGCCGCTTGTAGATGCCATTCAAAAACACGGCGGCGAGTTGTTTGGCGAACCCATCCCTGCTGTGGGCACACCGCTGTACACCGATGTGCGCTTGTATGTGGCGCAGGGCATCCCCGGCGTCATCTACGGCGCAGGGCCCCGCACGGTCTTGGAGAGCCACGCCAAGCGCAACGATGAGCGCGTGATGTTGGAAGATGTGCGTCGCGCCACCAAGGTAGTGGCGCGTACTTTGCTGGACTTGTTGAGCTAAGTCTTTTCGCTCGTAAAGGGCTCTCTCCGGATAGGGTTGAGCCACTTGGGTGCGGCGGCCGCCTCATGCTGGAGTACCAGAAATCGTTGGCCGCCGTACCCAAGCGGCTCAACTGTTTCATCTGAAAAACTGCTCGCCGCAGTCTGTAGGTGGAGGCAGTGGGCAGGTGACGATTTCTGGTACTCCAGCATGAGGAACCTGCCCACTGCCTCCACCTACAGCGAGCTCAGCAAAACAAAAGCAGAAATAGGGTTTCTCCTTAAAACAACCCAAGGCAATTTTGTATACAGTTTTGTATGCGAAAAATCCTCAAGGAGAACCGATGACCCAATCCACTCACCCCGTCGACGAGCACTTGCCCACCGGCAAGCTCGCCGCTCTCGGCCTGCAACACGTGCTCGTCATGTATGCAGGCGCTGTGGCTGTGCCACTGATCGTTGGCCGCGCTCTGAAGCTCAGCCCCGAACAAGTGGCCATGCTCATTTCTGCTGACTTGTTTGTGTGTGGCTTGGTCACGCTCATCCAGTCTTGGGGCGCCACACAGTGGTTCGGCATTCGCTTGCCCGTCATGATGGGTGTGACCTTTGCTGCCGTTGCCCCGATGGTGGCCATGGCCAATGCCACCCCTGGCGACGCAGGGGCTCAGCTCATTTTTGGTTCGATCATGGGCGCGGGCGCGATCTCCATCCTCATTGCCCCTGTGGTCAGTCGCATGTTGCGGTTCTTCCCGCCTGTGGTGACGGGCACCATCATTGCCGTCATCGGCATCAGCTTGATGCGCATTGGCATCAACTGGATTTTCGGCAACCCGTTTGGCCCCACTGCGCCTTCCATCGTCAACCCAGAGCACGCCAAGTGGCTGGCTGACGCAGCGGCTGCAGCCTCAGCCCCCGGCTCCACCATCCCTGCCGTGCCCAAAGATTTGGCCCTGATGGCCAAGATGCCCAACCCCAAATACGCCGACCTCACGGGTGTGGGCATTGCCGCTTTGGTGCTGGTGTCTATCTTGTTGATTGCCAAGTTTGCCAAGGGCTTCATCGCCAATATCTCGGTGCTTTTGGGCATCGTCATTGGTGGCGTCGTGGCCACCAGCATGGGCCTGATGAACTTTGACAAAGTGGGCAAAGCCGCTTGGTTTGGCATCGTCACCCCCTTCCAGTTTGGTATGCCTGTGTTTGACCCCGTGCTCATCCTCACCATGACCTTGGTCATGATCGTGGTGATGATCGAATCCACCGGCATGTTCTTGGCCTTGGGCGAAATGACCGACCGCCATGTCGACCGCCCCGCCCTCACACGTGGTTTGCGCACCGATGGTTTGGGCACGCTGATTGGCGGTATCTTCAACACCTTCCCCTACACCAGCTTCTCGCAAAACGTGGGCTTGGTTGCCGTCACCGGCGTCAAGAGCCGCTTTGTGTGTGTGGCTGGCGGCATCATCCTCATCATCTTGGGCGTGATTCCCAAAATGGCCGCCTTGGTTGAATCGCTCCCCACCGTCGTCTTGGGCGGCGCTGGCTTAGTGATGTTTGGCATGGTGGCCGCCACCGGCATTCGCATCTTGGGTGGGGTGGACTTCAAGAACAACCGCTACAACAGCCTCATCGTGGCCATCTCCATCGGCATTGGCATGATTCCGTTGATTGCCCCTAACTTCAAACAGTGGATGCCACACGGCTTGCACCCACTGATTGAGTCTGGCATCTTGTTGGCTTCTATCTCAGCTGTGGCGCTCAACTTGTTCTTCAACGGCGCAGCGGCCGACGACTCTGCTGCTGTAGAAGCCGCCAAGCAAGCAGACGCCCACTAGAGCTTAGGCACCTTGGTGACTTCAAAGGCCCGCCTTGGCGGGCCTTTATGCTGCTCCAGTGCGGCTTTACGAGGGGCAAACTGTCACATAAGCAGTATTACCAACGAGTGACGCATTACCGCCCCGTTACACTTATCACAGATAAAGAGCGGCTCGCGAAGTTCCGCCAACACCTTATTTCTCTTGGAGCAAACAACACATGGAACTACTGCAAAGCACTGACTTTTGGCTGGGCTTACTGCTGATCATTTGGATCAACATCATCTTGTCTGGCGACAACGCGGTTGTGATCGCCCTGGCTGCTCGCAGCCTCCCGCCCGAGCAGCAAAAGAAAGCCATTTTGTTTGGTTCTGGTGCGGCTGTCGTGCTGCGTATTGGCTTGACAGTGGTCGCCGCCATGTTGATGAATCTCGAATACCTGCAACTCGTGGGCGGAGCCTTGCTGCTGTGGATTGGCGCTCAGTTGCTAGAAGGTGAAGACGACGACGAAGGCGAAAGCAGTGAGCACAACAGCATGTTTGCTGCCATCCGCACCATCTTGATCGCTGACTTGGTCATGAGCTTAGACAACGTCATTGCCGTGGCTGCAGCCGCCAAAGGCGATCAAGTGTTGTTGATCATTGGCTTGGCCATCAGCATTCCAATGGTGATTTTCGGCAGCACCTTGATGATCAAACTCATGGAACGCTTCCCCATCATCATCACCTTGGGTGCAGCCTTGATCGGCTGGGTTGGTGGCGAAACCATGGCCAGCGATGCCGTGCTGCGCGACTTCAGCGCCGCCAACTCTTGGTTCCACTTGACCGCTGCCGCCTGTGGCGCTGTGGCCGTACTGGTTTGGGGCAAGCTCAGCGAAGCTCGTAAGCAAAAAACGGTGGAAGCCGAATAAATTTTTCCACTTTGACCTAAAAAGCCAGCCACCGTGCTGGCTTTTTTCATGACTTGATGAAGCAGGCCCAACGCCCATAAATGGTGCAAACACCCAAATTAGTGCAAACCCGTTTTGTATACAAACCAAAGTCGCGCACAATTTACGTCCAACAGCTCGTAAATGGCGCCTATGACCTGGCACCCATATTGCAAGCTTGTATACATCACTCATTTTCAATTTGACTTTCAGAGGCTCACATGATCAAACGCACCTTCCTCAAAACCACCCTCGGCTTGGCATTGGCCGCTAGCTTCACGGCCGCTTCTGCCCAAACGACACCTTTGAAGTTTCAACTCGACTGGCGCTTTGAAGGCCCCTCTGCCTTCTTCTTGGTACCTGCGGCCAAAGGTTATTTCAAAGACGCCAAGCTCGACGTGACAGTGGACGCTGGCAACGGCTCAGGTGGTGCGGTCAACCGCGTGGCCTCTGGCGCATACGACATTGGCTTTGCCGACTTGGCCGCCTTGATGGAGTTCCACGCCAACAACCCCGACGCGCCCAACAAGCCTGTGGCCGTGATGATGGTCTACAACAACACCCCCGCCTCAGTGATGGCCCTCAAAAAGTCGGGCATCAAAACCACGGCGGATCTGACTGGCAAAAAACTCGGTGCGCCCGTGTTTGACGCAGGCCGCCGCGCTTTCCCCATCTTCGCCAAAGAAAACAAAGTGGGCAATGTGAACTGGGTGTCGATGGATCCCCCTCTGCGCGAAACCATGTTGGTGCGCGGCGATGTGGACGCCATCACAGGCTTCACATTCACGTCCTTGCTCAACATCGAAGCACGCGGCGTCAAGGCTGAAGACGTGGTCGTCATGCAATACCCCGATTTCGGCGTGAAGCTCTATGGCAACGCCATCATCGCCTCGCCTAAGCTGATCAAAGAAAACCCAGCCGCCCTCAAAGCCTTCTTGGCTGCATTCGCCAAAGGCGCGAAAGACGTGATCGCTGACCCCGCCAAAGCCATTGAAACGGTCAAGGCACGTGACGGCATCATCAACACCGAACTCGAAACACGCCGCCTGAAGTTGGCCATCGACACCGTCATCAACAGCCCCGACGCGCGTGCTGAAGGTTTTGGTCAAGTCAAAGGCCCTCGCCTGAGCTTGATGGCCTCTCAAGTGTCTGATGCGTTCAACACCAAAACCCGCGTCAAAGCCGAAGACATTTGGAACGGTTCGTTCTTGCCTACAGCCAAAGAACTCGACGTGTTGCCCAAAGGCAAGAAGTAATCTAGGCACTGTTGCATGACCGCCTCTCCTGAACACTTCGTCGATTTTCAAAACGTCTGGCTCGCTTACAACGACGAGTTGTTGGCGCAAAACCACTTTGCGGTAGAAGACATCAACCTGCAAGT
Source organism: Pseudomonadota bacterium (assembly GCA_041180165.1). Taxonomy (GTDB): domain Bacteria; phylum Pseudomonadota; class Gammaproteobacteria; order Burkholderiales; family Burkholderiaceae_C; genus Limnohabitans. The sequence goes on from JBEGSC010000001.1 coordinate 129,834, forward strand.
CACACAAGGCGAGTTCATCGCCATCGTGGGGCCATCAGGTTGCGGCAAGTCCACCTTCATGAAACTCACCACGGGCTTGAAAAAGCCCAGCCGTGGCACGATTCATGTGGATGGTCAGCCCGTCAACGGCCCGCTCAAAATCAGTGGCATGGCGTTTCAATCGCCCTCGCTCTTGCCTTGGCGCACCACGCTCGACAACGTGTTGCTACCTTTGGAAATTGTGGAGCCTTACCGCACCAACTTCAAAGAGAAAAAGGCTGAGTACGAAGCCCGTGCCATCGCCCTGCTGCAAAGCGTGGGTTTGACAGGCTACGAGCGCAAGTTCCCTTGGGAGCTGTCGGGCGGCATGCAACAACGCGCCAGCATTTGCCGTGCACTGATTCATGAGCCAAAGATGCTGTTGCTCGACGAGCCCTTTGGCGCGCTCGATGCCTTCACCCGCGAAGAGCTGTGGTGCACGCTGCGCGACTTGCAAGCGGCGCAAAAGTTCAATGTCATTTTGGTCACCCACGATTTGCGCGAGTCAGTCTTCTTGGCCGACACCGTGTATGTGATGAGCAAGAGCCCAGGCCGCTTTGTGGTCAAGCGCCACATCGACCTGCCACGCCCGCGTGACCTAGAGGTGACTTACACACCCGAGTTCACCGACATCGTGCACGAGCTGCGCGGTCACATCGGGGCTATGCGCAAAGACGGCGTCAACCTGGGGCAATGAACATGAATCAAAAACAACTTGAAAAATGGGCGCCTTGGAGCTTGTTGATCGCCACCTTGGTGATTTGGCAGGCGATGTGTTCGCTCTTTAATGTGTCCGAATTTGTATTCCCATCGCCCCTGCGCATTTGGGAACAAATGGTCGAGTACCGTGATGTGATTGCAGGCCACGCCTGGCGCACCTTCTGGGTGACCATGGTGGGTTTTGGCATTGCCATCGTGGTGGGCGTGTTGCTCGGCTTTGTCATTGGCAGCTCACGCTTGGCTTATGCCGCCGTGTACCCGCTCATGACAGGCTTTAACGCTTTGCCCAAAGCTGCCTTTGTACCGATCTTGGTGGTGTGGTTTGGCATTGGTGTGGGGCCCGCCATCTTGACCGCATTCCTCATCAGCTTCTTCCCCATCATGGTCAACATCGCCACCGGCTTGGCCACCTTAGAGCCTGAGCTCGAAGACGTGTTGCGTGTGCTGGGCGCCAAGCGCTGGGACGTGTTGGTGAAGGTGGGCTTGCCCCGCTCCATGCCTTACTTTTATGGCTCGCTCAAAGTGGCCATCACCTTGGCATTTGTGGGTACCACCGTGTCCGAGATGACTGCCGCCAACGAAGGCATTGGCTACTTGCTCATCTCCGCTGGCTCAGCCATGCAGATGGGCTTGGCCTTTGCAGGTCTTGTGGTTGTGGGTGCGATGGCCATGATCATGTATGAGCTCTTCAGCATGATTGAAAAGCACACCACCGCTTGGGCGCACCGCGGTTCACAAAACCACTGAGCTATCTCTTACACTGCTTTCGGCTTCACAGCAAAAGCAGTGCAGCCATGGCCACCAGTGTAGGGAACAACGCCCCCACCGCTAGGCCACCTGCCCCCACCGACGCATCGGCAAACCCCGCCCGCAGCAGCGCCACACCTGCGGGGTTGGGTGCGTTGGCAATCACGGTCAGGCCACCGCCTGCCACCGCACCCGCCACCAAGCTGTACTTGGCCTCGTCAGAAATATCCAATATCAACGAGCCCAAATATGTCAGCGCTGCGTTATCGGTAAAGGCCGTCAGCACCGTGGTGCCGTAAAACAAAACCTGTGGGTCCATGGTCGACACAATGGGTTGCAGCCACCACTGCTGCATACCGCCCAAGACCACCAAGCCCGCCAAGAAAAAGCCAACCAGCAAAGCCTCTTTCAAAATCAGCGGGCTTTGGTAGCGCTCATAGGCTTGGGCAAAACCCATGAACATCACAAACAAGCCAATGAACGCCACGGGGTAATGTGCCAAAGCCACCACCGCCGCCAAAAAGCCCAAATGCACCAGCACAACGGACTTAGGGATCGGCTCGGTCATAGTGCTCTCGTCTGCCGCCGTATTCACGCCCAAGTGGTCGCGCAAAAAAAACACTGCCACGGTGGCATTGACCAACACAGCCAGCGCCGCCTTCCAGCCAAACTGGGTGAACATAAAGGCGCTGTCCCAGTTCCACACATTGGCCACCATCAACACAGGCGGCGCGGCATACGAGGTGAGCGTGCCACCAATCGAAATGTTGACAAACAGCACGCCCAAGGCCAAGTACTTCAAGCGCTCGGGCACCTCGGTGCGAAACACTTGGGGGGCCAGCATCAGCGCAGCAATGGTCATGGCCGCAGGTTCGGTGATGGCCGAGCCTAGCAAGGGCACCACACTCAAGCACAGCCAAGCCTTGGCCAACGATGCCCGCATGGGCATGAGGCGCGACAAAGCATCCACAGCAGAAATGACAAACGTCAAAATGGGCTTAGACGCCGCCACTACCATCACCACAAACACAAACAGGGGCTCGGTGTATTTGCGCGACTCGGCATACGCCAGCGCTTGCGTGCCGTCTTGTAGCAATGCCATGCACACAATCAAAACGATGGCCCAAAAGCCAAATACCACCTCGACTTCACCCAACAGGTGAAACAAGCCGGTGTGCTCTGGGTAACGATGGGAAAGCCGCTCAAAGAACTTGGCAGCAAAGGTATGGGCCAAAGCGACTGCAAACAAAACAGCAGCCACCCACTCAATAGAAATAGGAGTCATAGCAAGCACAGGTTTTTTGCTGCGTGGCGGCCCGACCAACGCTGTACCTGTTGAATCACCATTGAATCAACACCCACGATTATTCTATTTAGCAGGAATTAACATTGCATTTACTATTGGAATCAGCGTTTCAGCGAAATAACAAAATCAATATGCATGAGAAGCGAAATCAACAAAACTTGAAAGCACCTTGGATTGCAATTGGCGTTTGGTCCATAGCATGTGTACTTTTATTTGCTTTGGATGGCATATTCAATCTGGCGAATCTGTCACTATTACTCGTACTTGCAAGCGCAGTGGCCGGTATGTTTTTATCTACCGGCATTTCTCTAATCGCCAGCACATTTTTTGTTTTACTGTTTAACTGGTTCTTTATTGAGCCGCGTTACACCTTCAATGTCCACCTTCATCAAGACCTATTACTTCTTGTCACCATGCTGGGCGTCAGCATAGTGGTGGGCTATTTAATGTCAAAACTACGCATCTCTGCAGAGCGTGAATCTCAACATGCAAAGATGGCTGAAGACCTTTATGAGTTAAGTCAATCGCTACGCGAAGCATGCAACAACAATTTCGGGGCCAAGTTACTGCAGGAATTCATCGCGGAAAAATCTGGTCACCATGTCTCTGTCTTGTTGGCTGATTCTTCTTTCTTGATCGGTAACGCCAGCGCGTTAGATCAGCAAGGTCTGTGGGCCTGCGTCCAACAATTTGCTGCACTGGGCCCTGGATCAGGTCGCCATGAGAATCAAATCACGATCTTCTTGCCGATTAGAGGACATTCACGCGCCTCAGGCGCGATAGCCATTCACAGAGAGAGCCCCCATCCCTTAGACACCACACAGCAACAGTTCTTACAACAAGCATGCGATTTATTGGGTTTAGAAATTGAGCGCGCGCGCAGCGTAGAAATCGCTCAACAAGCCGAGCAAGATGTGCAAACTCAGAGCCTACGCAACACTTTGCTCACCTCTATCTCACACGACTATCGAACTCCGCTCGCCAACTTAATTGGCGCAGCATCTTCAATTCAAGATCAAGGCGACCGACTGAGCAGAGAAAAAATTCAAGCACTTGCCAAAACCATCATCGAAGAAGCAGATCATCTGCATCGCATGACCACCAACACATTGCATTTAGCTCGCCTGGATGCTGCACCGCTTCAAATCAGAAAAGACTGGGAATCTTTACACGAACTGATCGGCTCAGTTCTGGCGAAAACACGTCAGCGCTATCCATTTCGTCAAATTGATGTACACATTCCAGATGCGTTGCCTCTTGTCCATTGTGACGCCATTTTGCTAGTGCAACTCTTTGACAATCTGCTTGAGAACGCAATCAAGTACTCACCGGACAGTTCAGTGATTGAGATTGACGTGCAAGCACCAGATTCCTCCATTGAGCTACAGGTCATTGATAACGGATGTGGCATTGCTGACGCCTGGAAAACAAAAGTATTTCAGGCATTTGAGCGCGTACACGAACACGATTCACAGGCAGACGCGAGCGAAGCCCATCAGCTGCGAAGAGGCGTAGGGGTAGGCCTTGCTGTTTGCCAAGCCATTGCCAAAGTACATGATGCAAAAATTTGGGTACAAGACCATATGCCGCAAGGCACTGAAATGTGTGTCTCATTTCCCATCAAGACCCAACCCAACTTGCACAACGAGGACATCTAAACCATGGCACTGAAGGTTTTGCTCGTTGAGGATGACCGCGAGCTTCGCACGACGCTTGCCGATGCGCTGCGTACAGAAGGCTACGAAGTGATCACCAGCGGTAGTGCAGCAGATGGGCATGCCTTGCTCAGACACTCAGAAAGCTCAGCCCAACCCTTTGATCTTTTGATTCTTGATTTGGGACTGCCAGATGGTGACGGCAAAGATTTACTACACACAGTCAGGGCGCAACACACCTTACCGATTTTGATCATTTCAGCACGTCATGACGATGGCAGCAAAGTCAAGCTTCTAGATGCGGGGGCCGACGACTACTTGGTCAAGCCTTTCAGCGTCAGCGAGCTACTGGCACGCATGCGCGTCACACTGCGTCACCGAGGTACTGCCGTGCTCGCACCACAAACACAGTACCAATGTGGTTCGCTAAAGATTGACTTAGCACAACACACGGTCACAAAGAACAACTTGACTATTCATCTCACACCCACAGAATTCAAACTTCTGGCAAGACTGGTTCGCCAAGCGGGTCAAGTGGTGACGCATCGTCAATTGCTGTTAGATGTTTGGGGTGCAGAGTTTGTAGAACATACGCACTATTTGCGACTCTATTTGGGACAACTTAGGGCCAAACTCGAAGCCAATCCAACAGAGCCATCTTTGTTACTTAACGAGCCGGGTGTCGGCTACAGGCTTGCTGTCGAGCGGACCTGACCACACTTATGCGTTCCTAACGCGAGGTCTGGCAACCTAGAAGCACTTAAATAGGAGTGCTCATGTCAACCTTAGATTCCAGCGACCCAAACTCGCATATCAAACCGCAGACCACCGCGGCTTTGACGCTCGGTGCCATTGGCGTTGTGTATGGCGATATTGGTACCAGCCCGCTGTACACCGTCAAAGAAGTGTTTTTACCTGCCACAGGCATTGCACTGACACCTGAAAATTTAATAGGTGCCGTTTCCACCATCTTTTGGGCGTTGATGCTGATCGTCACGCTCAAATACGTGATCTTGATTTTGAGAGCTGACAACCGTGGCGAGGGTGGCGCCTTAGCCCTGACCGCACTCGCAGCCAATGCGGTCAAGCAACACGCCAGACTGCGACATTTTTTATTGCTGCTCGGTTTATTCGGTGCCACCTTGTTTTATGGCGACAGTGTCATCACACCCGCCATTTCAGTACTCGGCGCGATGGAGGGGCTCCAAGTCATTGCGCCTAGCCTAGAGGCTTATGTCGTACCCGCCTCACTGGCTGTGCTGATTGGCTTGTTTGTGATGCAACGCCATGGCACACACTTTGTTGGTAAATTCTTTGGCCCCATCATCGTGTTGTGGTTCTTGATCTTGGGTGGCACAGGCGTTGTACAAATCATTCAAGCGCCGGCAATTTTGGAAGCCCTCAACCCAATCCATGCAGCCAATTTCTTATTGGCCAGAGGTCCATTCATTTTGGCGGCTGTCGGCGCGATTGTTTTGGCTCTGACAGGTGCCGAAGCCTTGTATGCAGACATGGGCCACTTTGGCCGCAAGCCCATTCAAATCGCATGGATGGGCTTGGTGCTGCCCTCTCTTGCTTTGCATTACATGGGTCAAGGTGCCTTGCTCATGCACGATGCGTCTGCTATTGAAAACCCATTTTTCCGGATGTTCCCCGAGAACTGGCTTATCCCTGCCGTAATTCTCGCCACCTTGGCTGCCATCATCGCCTCGCAAGCTGTGATTTCAGGCGCCTACTCTATGACCAAGCAAGCGATCTTGTTAGGCTTTTTACCTCGCATGGACATCAAGTACACCTCAGAACGAGAGGTGGGGCAAATTTACATGCCAGGCGTCAATTGGATTTTGTTAGCTGGCGTGGTGGCCGCCGTTATGGCATTTCAAAGTTCATCAGCCTTGGCAGGCGCGTATGGCATCGCGGTCACTCTGACCATGGTCATCACCACCCTCATGACGTTCTTTGTGGTGCACGATGCATGGAAGATGCCAACCCCACTTGCTGTTGTAGCCACACTGTTCTTTTTGAGCATTGACCTTTTCTTGTTCGCTGGCTGCATCATCAAATTCTGGGATGGTGGCTGGTTCCCACTCGCACTGGGGCTGAGCCTTTACCTCGTCATGACCACGTGGTCTCGAGGCCGTGAACTGGTTGTTGAAACCATTCGCCGCGATGGCCTAGATCTCAAAGCATTCATTCAGCACATTGACGCAGGTACGCCCCACTTGGCCAAACGTACAGCAGTCTATGCCGTGGCCAACCCTGAAACCGTGCCACAAGCCCTGCTGCACAACATGAAGCACAACCAAGTGCTGCATGAGAAAAACATCATCTTGACGGTTGTTTTTGAAAACGACCCCTGGGTTTCTGATGCCAAACGCGTCAAGGTCGAGCGACTGAGCGAGCATTTTTGGCAGGTTGGGGTGCACTTTGGTTTCATGAACACTCCTGATGTCCCCAAAGCACTGACGTTGTGTACGCCACAAGGCTTGGACATCCCCGTCTTTGAGACTTCTTATTTCCTAAGCCGTGAAACCGTGGTGTCCACACCCGGCGGGGGAATGGCGCAATGGCGTGAAAAGCTCTTTTCGGCCATGACACGTAACTCAGGCGGCGTGGTGGACTTTTTCCACCTCCCCGATAACTCCGTCGTTGAACTTGGCACAAGGGTACAAATATGATCGAACACACACTCCCCATCACGCTCAAACTCACAGGCAAGAATGGCCTAGACCCACACGTATCCGCAGAGCTAGCCATGACAGCAGCGAAGTTCCAAAGCTCCACCACCATTGCAGCGCAGCAAAAACGTGTAGATGCGAAATCAGTGACGCAAGTCATGGGACTAGGCGCTGAACAAAATGATTTGGTAGAGCTTCACGCTGAAGGCAGTGACGCACAAGCAGCCATCAATGCGCTCATTGCGGTCTTGCAAAAATAACAACCCTTCAACCACTTAGATGTAGATTTAAGGCCGCCATCAAGGCGGCTTTTTTTACATCTTTTAGATTCATAGAAAACCATAACTTCGTCGAATATCTAGTTTTAATTCGATAAATTCACCGAAATTACGAATATCATCAATATCACTTTCGCCCAGCTTAAATAGCCTCGCAGGTTAGCTGGATTTCCTTTATTTAAATGCGATATCCCATGGCAACTCCTTCTGACAACTCTCACGAGCCGGATAACACCGGCGCCACCTCCTCAGACAAACTGTTTCTTGGCTTTTTGGTGTTGATCATTGCCGCGGTCACTTGGCTTGGCGTCGTCAATTACAAAGAAGCACTCAAAGTTGAAGATGCCAAAAGCAATGGCGAAGCTTGGGTGGCTTGGTTAACTGAAACTGGCACCACACGCTTTGAGCCTGATACGAAACATGTAGCTTGCAAAGGGGGAATCAAACCACCCGCTGATGCCAAGGCAGATACACCCGGCACATGGGGCGCTTGCTTGGCCTACATCTTGGCAGAGACTGAGTTGAAAGATCAGGTCAACACATTCTTCAACAAAGCACCGCACTTTGTGGCTGCTTGTGATCCGAAAGACCGCACGCTGATGGGCGCCATCCTTTTGGAGGACTTGATGCCCACCCCACCCGGTTCAGCAACTCCTTTCGTGGCGTCTCAACTGCTAGAGACCGACAGCATTGATTACAAGATGCAGCTGCGCCTCTCGGTGTGTGACAAAGGTGGCTACGCCATCAAAATTACTGAATTTGAATTCTGAGGTCTGACATGAATACGACAACAAAACAAGACAAATTCCTGGAAGACCTCGACGTCAAAGCCATTCTGGGACAAGACCAAGAAGCCGACATTCCACGTGACTTGCCTATGCGCAAGTGGTTGTACTCATGGCTGCTTGATCCCAATATCCCTGGCAACTTCCAAAAAGATCTGGACAAGTGGATCAGCTACTTGATCATCGTGAACTTGTTCACGTTGATGTTCGAGCATGTGCCTGCTGTATTTGAGCCATATCGCACATGGTTTGAATTTTTTGACATCTTCTCAGTCGCCGTATTCACCATCGAATACGCGCTTCGCTTTTACCTAGCACCTGAAGATGAAGAGTTCAAAGCCCGCAAAAATGCGCGCCTTGCTTTTGTCACCAGTCCATTTGCGATCATTGACTTCTTGGCTGTTGCACCTTTCTATCTGCAGGCTTTCATCCCAATCGATTTGCGCGTGTTGCGATTCCTGCGACTTCTGCGAATTATGAAATTGTTCCGCGTTTTGATTCCAGCGATTGCTGAGTTCAAAGAGCTGAACAAAGGTCGTACCTTCCGTCAAAAAGTCCATGCACTGGTGTTCCCCAGCCAATTTGGCGGCACCATGCAACACATCTTTGAAGTCTTCATCGGTGTGTGGGTGATTTTGTCGGTTTTGGCGGTGATTTTGGAATCCGTCAAAAGCATCAACTACATCTTGCATTTGCAATTTGTCATTCTTGATGCTGTGGCTGTAGCCATCTTTACGGTTGAATACTTCATGCGCATTTACTCTTGCGTGGAAGAACCCGGCTACAAAGGCGCCATCATGGGCCGTTTCCGTCAAGCCAAAAACCCCTCGACCTTCATCGACTTCTTGGCGATCTTGCCTTTCTTCTTAGAAGTGTTCTTGCATCACCTCATCGACTTGCGCTTCTTGCGAGTTTTCCGTTTAGCACGATTGCTCAAGCTCACGCGTGGCAGCGATGCGACAGCTGTGTTGGTCAAAGTCGTGGTACGCGAGTGGCCTGTCATGGGCGCTGCCACCTTCATCATGATGTTGTTGCTGGTCTTAACCGCCAGCTTGGGCTACTTGTTTGAATACGACGCTCAACCTGAGAAGTTTGAAAATATCCCAACCTCCATCTACTGGGCGGTGATTACTCTAGCTTCTGTGGGTTACGGCGATATCTCGCCTGTCACGCCTATGGGTCGTGCGATGACCAGCGTGTTGGCTTTGCTGGGCATTGGTATCTTTGCCATCCCTGCCGCTTTGTTGGCCTCTGCCTTCAGCGATGAGTTGGTCAAAGAACGTGACCAATTGAAAGCCAACTTGTTCGCCATCCTCAAAGACGGCCACATCAGCGAAGCGGAAGCCGCCATCATCCGTGCTGAAGCCAAGCGTCTACACTTAACGGTAGAAGAAGTGAACAAACTAATTGAAGTGGTGATCAAAGAGCACGAGCTTGAAGAGCGTAGCCCGTTGCCGATCCACAAGATTGCCGAGAACCCAGCCTTGGCTGTGGAGCACTACAAGGTCTTGCTAGGCCAAATTCGACAACTTGGCGTGCAAGTCGATGCAGCTCAGTTTGACCAAGCGGCACAACAAGGCGAGCGCCTGTCAGCCAGCGAATTTGCCCTGTGGCAAAAAATTCAAGGTAAAGCTTAAGCCTCACCAAAAGCGGCCACGCTTGAGAGTGTGGCCGCTTTTTTATTCCGACACAACATCTCTTCAAATTTGTTAGACCCTCGCAATGACTACAGGATTTAAAACCACCCTGATGGAAGTATTGGATGGCTCGCCAAAGCATGCAGCCAGTCGTTACGTCGAGTGGATCATCACCCTCGTGGTGTTGGTCAACTGCTCAGCGGTGATTCTCGATTCCGTCCCAGAAATTCATGCCGAATTCAAAGAATTCTTTCATGAACTCGAATTCTGGAGCGTGATGTTTTTCACAGCTGAATACATCGCTCGCGTGTGGTCACTGGGCGCCAAGTACAGCCGTGAAAACGGCGGTGCTTGGAAAGGTCGCTTTCAGTACATGTTCAGCCCATTTGGCTTGGTCGACTTTTTTGCCACCATGCCTTACTACATGCACATGTTCATGCCAGGTTTAGATTTGCGCATCTTGCGTGTTTTGCGCTTGCTGCGAATCTTGAAGCTATCAAAGTACAACACAGCCCTTCAAGATTTGTTTCACGCCATTCATTCTGAGCGCCAAGCGTTTGGTTCTGCCGTGTTTTTGTTGACCATTGCCACCATCGTGTCGGCCTCGTTGATGCACTTCGCAGAAGGTCATCATCAGCCTGAGTTCTTTGGCACGATTCCTCACTCCATTTATTGGTCGATCGTGACCATCACCTCTGGCTACGGCAACGTCGAGCCAATGACTAAGGCTGGCGAAAGCATCGCACTCATTACCGGCTTCTTGGGTGTGTGTATGGCTGCCATCATGACCGGTATCGTCGCCTCGGCCTTCTCTAACCAAGTGGCACGCAAGAAAGCCGCATTTGAAGCTCAGCTGCGTGAGGTCTTCAAAGATGGCAATATGTCAGAAGAAGAGAAAGAAACTCTACAACGCTTGCAAGCCCACTACCGACTCAGCGATGAACAAGTCGAAGCCATGATGCTACGAGCCAAAAATAAATCATCCGGCAAAGATTGAGCGCCACATGAATACCTCAGCCGCTAACCTCTCTACCTACCAGCGCATCAAGCGCCGCACCTTCGAGATCATGGAAGGTGAAGTACCAGACAAGTACAGCCACTTCGTTGAAATCTTCATTGCGCTGTTGGTCGTGGCCAACGTGATTGGCATCATCTTGGAATCGGTCCCCGAAATCCACGAAGCGTTTATGTATGAGTTCCACGCCTTTGATGTGTTCAGCGTGGCTGTGTTCTCTATTGAATTTGTCTTGCGTGTTTGGTCATACAGCGAAAAATACATCCAAAGTGGTGGAACAGCTTGGCAAGGCCGCAAAGAATATGTGTTCAGTTTCTACGGCATCATTGACTTTGTGAGCACCGTACCGTTTTATCTGCAATTGTTATTCCCAGGCGCTGACTTGCGCGTATTGCGCATGTTCCGCTTGATGCGAATTTTCAAGCTCTCACGCTACAACAGCGCATTTGAAGACATGGTGGCCGCTGTGAAGGCAGAAAAAGACTCTTTCTCATCTGCGGTGTTCTTGTTGTTCATCAGCTGCTTGTTGTTCTCTTCGTTGATCTACATCATCGAAGGCCATGAGCAACCAGAGGTGTTTCCCTCCATTCCTGCTGCCATGCATTGGTTTGTCATCACCATCATCGCAGGCTGGGGCAATGTCGATCCTGTCACATTTGTTGGCACGGTCTTGGTCATACTCACTCAAATCTTGTCAATCGCCTTGGCTGCCATTCTCACTGGTGTAGTAGCTACCGCTTACACCGCGCAAGTGGAGCGTCGCCAAGCCTTGTATGAGATGGAGGTAAGGTCTGTACTAGCAGACGGTGTTGTGACAGAAGAGGAGCAAGCGCAACTCAAGATCATGCAAGCCAAGTTAGGCATGTCCGATGAACAGGTTGAGGCTATCAAGCACCAAATGGAAGAAGAAAAGCAAATTTCTGCCGCTAACAAGCAATAATTTTGACCCTGCCACTAGGAGTAAGCCATGGACAACGGCGCATATCAAAAATACAAGCAAGAGAACCCAGACGTTTACACCCCGCTGTCGACCTACGACTACTTAGACAACTATGTGCACACACTTACCAACGCAGAACTTGTTGTGTGTACGGTTGCGCTTGTATTAGCTGCTTTTGCGCTTTATAAGGTTTTGAAAAAGTTAATCAATAAACGCGTAGACAACCCCAAAGAAAAATCAGGTGACGAGCATGAGTGAAGTACCAGAAACAGAATTGCCTGAGCACGGCAATGACCCTTTCCGCACGCGCTGCGCGATGTTGGTATCAGCGTTGGCTATGTGCCTAGCCATCGCAAGCTTGGGAGGCAACAATGCAGCAAAAGAAAGCATGAGCCACAACATCCTGGCATCTAATGCGTATGCGTTCTATCAAGCTAAGAACATTCGCCAAACCGACTACAAAATTGCTGCTGACGACCTTCGCATCCAATTAGCCAACGACAAGCTCTCGCCCGCTGCCAAAGCAATTGCGGAGAAAAAACTGGAAGGCTATGAAAAGAACATCGCTCGCTACGAGTCTGAACCTGAAACCGGCGATGGCAAAAAAGAGCTGATGGAAAAAGCCAAAGAACACGAACACGAACGTGATATTGCTTTGCGACAAGACCCCTGGTTTGACTACGCTGAAGCGTTGCTGCAAATTGCGATCGTGCTCACGTCAGTTGCCATTCTGACCGGTGCACAGGTGTTGTTTTGGATACCCTGCGGCCTTGGCCTTTTGGGCATCTTCTCCACTATCAATGGCTTTTTGCTACTAATTTAAATTTCAATCTTGCTTCCCAGTTCAACTACAGCGTTGCTGGGAATTTTCAAGTAGTCAGACGCAGAGCTCGCATTCAGATGCATCTGCGCAAACAGCTTTTCGCGCCACTCGGCCATACCACCGTGCACAGTTGGAACAATGCTGTCACGAGACAAGAAGTAACTGGTAGTCATTGGGTTGAGGTTGCAGCCATGCTCAGACAGTGGCGCTAAAGCGAGTGGCACATCCGTGTCATCTTTGAATCCATAGTGAATCACAACTTGCCAACTGTTGTGTCCAAGAGACTGAACACTCAGCCGCTCAGACAACTCGATATGCGGCACTTCGTGACTTTGAACTGTGACAAAAATATTGGTGTCATGAAGTACTTTGTTGTGCTTGAGGTTGTGCAAAAAAGCATTTGGCACCATGTCAAACTGTGTTGACATAAATACAGCCGTGCCTTCTACACGCCCCGGAGGCGAAAAGAACAAACTATCCAAAAATGGAGCCAAGCTCATGGATGTTGAACGGTTGACGCTCGACAACAAAACGCGGCCATCACGCCAAGTCAACATGATGATCAAAATCCCCCCCGCAATAACCAGAGGGAACCAGCCACCATCAGCGAGCTTGAGCAGGTTAGACGCCCAAAACGCGAGGTCGACCACCAAGAAACCGCTCGTGGCCATGAGACACAACCACAGAGGGTATTTCCAGCTGTAGCGAATCACGAAAAAGGTTAGCACCGTAGTGATGAGCATGTCGGTACACACCGCAATGCCATAAGCTGCCGCCAAGTTGCTGGACGAGCGGAACATGCCTACGGCTAACACGATGATGACAAACAAACCCCAGTTCACAAAAGGCATGTAAATCTGGCCGGTGTCGTGCTCGCTGGTGTGATCAATTTGCATACGCGGCAAAAAGCCCAGTTGAATGACTTGCTTGGTCACGCTGAAAGCGCCGGAGATGAGGGCTTGCGACGCAATGACCGTAGCCGCTGTGGCCAGCACAACCATGGGAATGAGCGCCCAATCTGGGGCCATGTTGAAGAAAGGGTTGGCCACCGCATCTGGCTCGCGCAAGAGCAACGCGCCTTGACCAAAGTAGTTGAGCGTGAGCGAGGGCATGACCACCGTAAACCAGGCCAACCGAATAGGAGTTTTGCCAAAGTGGCCCATGTCGGCGTACAAGGCCTCACCACCCGTCACGCACAAGACCACCGCACCCAAGATGATGAAGGTGGTGCCTGGTTGCTCGATGATGAAGTTGAACGCATAGTGTGGGCTGATGGCCCACAAAATCGCGGGCTCTTGCGCGATGTGCAACAGGCCCAAGGCCGAAATGGCGGCAAACCACACCAAGGTGATGGGGCCAAAGAACTTGCCAATGCCAGCCGTGCCATGCTTTTGCACGGCAAACAGGCCAAACAAAATGACCAAGGTCATGGGCATGACAAAGCGTTTGAAGTCGGGCGAAATCACCTCTAAGCCTTCGGCTGCCGAAAGCACAGAAATGGCCGGCGTGATCACGCCATCGCCATAAAACAAGCAGGTGCCAAAAATACCCACCACCAACATGGCGCGGTGCAGGCGTGGCTTGTCTTTGACTGCGCTTGACGCCAAGGCCAGCATGGCCACCAAGCCGCCTTCGCCGTGGTTGTCAGCGCGCAAGATCAAGGTCACGTATTTCAAAGAAATGATGACTGTCAGCGTCCAAAAGAAGATGGACAAAATGCCATACACATTGGTCGGCGTGAAAGGTACATGGCCGGAGCCAAACACTTCTTTCATGGCGTAGAGCACGCTGGTACCAATGTCGCCGTACACCACTCCGACAGCGCCCACTGAGAGAGCCAGCAATGAAGATTTATTAGCCTGCATGAAGCCTTACCTTGATATTGAATTATTAAGATTACTTCCCATTCGTTTTGAGTTTTTTTGTATTCATATGGGAAGTGCTTTGACAGGTAAATTGTGCCATGCAGAAGATCAATACAAAGGCAAAATACATCAATGAATCAAGCACATACAGAACACGTTTCGCATCCGTTCAATTTACTGGGTCAAATATATAAATGGCTTTTTGATCCAGAGTACAAACGTGGCTTTAATCACACAGTCGAACGATCAATTGCATTGCTGATCATCGCCAGCGTCATTGCGGTATTGATTGAAAACACACCCGAGATTTATAACAGCTACGCAAGCTGGTTCCATTGGTTTGATGTGGTGACGGTGGGTATCTTCACCGCTGAGTACGTGTTGCGGGTTGCCACAGCACACCTGCATCCTGACTTTGCTGGCAAAAGCTTTCCACGCGTGCGCTATGCCTTCAGCTTTTACGCATTGATCGACCTCATTGCGATCGCACCTTTTTACTTTGCACGCTTTGTTGATGTGGATGTTGAAATGCTACGCGTCCTGCGAATCATGCGACTCGCGCGAATGTTCAAGCTGTCACGTCAAATCATTCCCGCATGGAAAGAATTTCAAGAGCTCAATGCAGGTCGTAGCTTTCGCGCTAAGGTTTTTGCTGCGCTGGAGCCCACTGGGCACTCTGGTCGCTTGCACACCTACATCGACAACTTCATTGTCTTTTGGGTGGCCTTGTCCATCACCTGCGTGGTGTTTGAAACAGTTGCCTCTGTGCATGTATTGTTTGCCACTGAGTTTTATGTCATCGACGTGATGGCTTTCACCATCTTCACCATCGAATACATCGCACGCGTTTACTCTGCACCAGAAAACCCTAAATACCGCCACCGCATGGCGCGATGGGCGCACATTCGCTCAGGCCAGGCCATCATCGACTTATTAGCCATCCTGCCATTCATGCTGGAGAGTCTGTTCAGCCAACATTTAGATTTGCGCTTCTTGCGAGTCTTTCGCTTGATGCGCATGCTCAAACTCACGCGCTACACCTCGGCCATGGAAACACTCTACAAAGTGGTGCTGCGTGAATGGCAAGTCATCTTTGCTTCGGTATTTGTGATGATGCTGTTGGTGGTACTCACAGCCAGTTTGGGCTATTTGTTTGAACACCCTGCGCAACCCGATAAATTTGAAAATATCCCTCAGTCGATTTACTGGGCCGTGGTGACTTTAGCGTCTGTGGGCTATGGCGACATCTCCCCCATCACGCCCATGGGGCGAGCACTCACTGTGGTGTTGGCACTCGTGGGCATTGGCATCTTCGCCATTCCAGCAGGCTTGTTGGCTTCAGCGTTCACCGACCAATTGCGAATTGACCGCGATGCCTTTAAGCAACGCCTGATGCTGGCATTTCAAGATGGGTTGCTCAACGGCACAGAACGCGAGCTGATTGCAGCCGAAGCAGAACGTTTGCATTTGTCTCACGAAGAAGTCAAACGCCTCACCGAAGAAGCACGCGCAGAGTTTGACGCTAAAGAAGCTGAAAACAAAACACCTGCGAATGGCTTGGTGCTTGATGCCAAAGCGCATCCTGCACTCGCAGCGGCTCAGTTCAAACTGTTGGTCGATCAGCTCACCTTGATTGCACAAGCCACCGGCGAAGACACTCTGCGTCAGAACTTGGCCCACATCAAAACTAACCACGAAGCTGAGCTAGCCGTGCTGGCCGTCGTGACCAAGCGCAGCAATTAAGGCCCACACGCCCAGCGGTCTTGCAAGTAGGCGACAGCCTGCTTGCGCATTTGCGTTTACCGTATCGATATGACACATTTCTACGAACCCCGCAACGGCCACGGCCTGCCCCACGACCCCTTCAACGCCATTGTTGGCCCTCGCCCTATCGGCTGGGTATCGACCCGAAGTAACGACGGTGTGCTGAACCTCGCCCCTTACAGCTTTTTCACGGCGTTCAACTACATCCCACCCATCATTGGTTTTTCCAGCACGGGCCCCAAAGACTCGCTGCACAACGTGCAAGAAAACGGGATGTTTGTGTGGAATCTGGTCACGCGCCCTTTGGCCGAAGCCATGAACCAAACCTGCGCGCCTGTGGGCCCCGAGGTGAATGAATTTGAATTAGCCGGTTTAAAAACTGCACCCTCACGCGTGGTGGATGTGCCGCGTGTGGCTGAGAGCCCCGTGTCGTTTGAGTGCCGCAGCACGCAAATCATTCAACTCGAAGGCTTAGACAAACAGAAAGTCCCAACGTGGTTGGTCTTGGGTGAAGTGGTGGGCGTGCACATTGCAGAGCACTTGCTCAAAGACGGCGTGTATGACACCGCCAATGCCGGCCACATTTTGCGAGGCGGCGGCCCGGCTGATTACTTCAGCATTGGGCCCGAGCAGCTGTTCAAGATGTCGCGGCCTCAGGCCTGACATTTGGTGGCCGTGCTTGTTGAGGGGTCCGCAGCAGTAGCAACGCGTAACGTTGTCGGAGTTTGTGTTCTTGAAATGCATTGATGTGCATCCTGTGAATACGGATTTATTGTGGAGCTGACCACACCACGCTCACGCACAGACCTTGGGGCTGCGCGAGTTTCACATCCACGCGAGCACCTAGCAGCTTGGCATAGGTTCCCACAATGGCTAGCCCCAAACCTTTGCCCGCTTTCAAGGCTTCGCCTGCTGAGCCTTGCACCCAACGCTGGCTGATTTGCTGCAACTGGGTTGCGGGTACGCCTGGGCCGTTGTCAGTCACAGACAGGCTCACCTGCTGATGGCTTTGCGAGACTGACACCGTGATGTGGCTCTCGCCACTGGGGGCGCTGCCGTAGCGCAAGGCGTTGTCGATGAGGTTGCTCAAGATGCCTTCGATCAGCGCGGCATTGCCTTGCACTGTGACGGCATGGTCAATGCCTTTGGCGCCTAAGTCCACACCAGCGGCGTCGGCTTTGGGTAAATAGCGCAACACGGCTTCACTCACCAAGAGATCTAAAGACACCTCAGTTTTTTCGAGAGTTTGTTTGGCTTCATCGACCAAGGCCAAAGCGAGCAATTGGTCCACCAAATGACTGGCTCTCTCTTGGCTTTGTGCAATGCCTTGCAACTGCTCACGCCACACTTGTGGATCGGTCTGTCGCAAACCGTAATCGGCCAACGCACGAATGCCCGCTAACGGTGTGCGCAACTCGTGCGCCACATTGCCCGAGAACTCGCGCTGCGCTTGCACACTGGCCGCGATGCGACCAAGCAAAGCGTTGATAGCTTGGCCCAAGCGTTGTACGTCTCGGGTGGATGCGGTCACGGGCACAGGTGTTAAATCTTGTGCGTCGCGTTCATCCACCGCATTTTCGAGTTCGGCCAAGGGCTGCAAGTCACGCTCAATCGCGCGGTGCAACCAAGTGGCTAGCAAGCCCAGCAAGAGCAACTGAGGGATGATGGAAAACGTCAACAGTCGCACAACCAAACTGTCTCGGCTCGCCGTGGTTTGCGCCATGACCACATAAAAATCAGCAGGGCTGTGGCGGTGCAAAGTCACGCTGTGCAAGACGCGCCCTTGGTACTCAAGCTCATCAAAGACGGGGTTGGAATGTTCGTGCAATTTGCCTGGCCTCAAGCCTGGATGCCCCGCCAGCAAGGACCCATCCGCACGTAAAACCGCGAAATACAAAGACTCGTTTTGGTCATACAACACGGTGCTGATTTCTTGCGCTGTCAGGCGCAGCTCTAGCCCACCTTGACTGGCATCTGCCGAGCGGCTGACGTGACTGGCGATGGAGTAGGCATCGTCAATCAAGGCGCGGTCAAACGCCTGCTGCGCAAAATACAGCGCAATGCCCACGATCAAGGCTGAGCCCACCAACCACGTGCCAGCCAGTGGCAACAGCACATGGCGCAACAAGCGGTTGCGCAGCGAGGGGCGAGGTAGTGCTGTGGTCATGTTTGCTCTTCCAGCACATAGCCAATGCCACGCAGTGTGCGAATGATCGCTCCACTGTCAGCCAGCTTTTTGCGCAAGCGGGAAATGAAAGCCTCTAGCGCGTTATCACCCAAAGCTTCGTCAAAACTAGAAAGCTTCTCAGACAACAAGCGCTTGCTCACGGCACGGCCCGGTGGCGTCATCAACTCACACAAAACCTCAAACTCACGAGCAGGCAAAGCCAAATCGGCCTCGTCCAAAAAGACACGGCGAAGTTTGCGGTGCAAGCGCAAGCGCCCCACTTGCACCTCGTCGTCCACACCTTGAGTCCGGCGCACCAAGGCGCGTAAGCGAGCTTCGACTTCTTCGAGGTCAAAGGGTTTGCCTAAGTAGTCGTCCGCACCCGCATCCAAACCCGCAATACGTTCGTCGGTGCGGTTGCGTGCGGTCAGCACCAACACGGGCGTGCGGTCGCCACGAGAGCGGGCTTCGCGCAACAGTTGCAAACCACTGCCTTGGGCGGCATGAGGCTGGGCGTTGATCGGTAAATTCAAATCAAGCAGCACCGCGTCATAGGTTTGCACCTGCCAAAAGTGTGCGCCTTCTTGCAAATGGCTAGCGGCGTCTACGCGGTGACCCGCATCGGCCAGGCTGCGCACCATCACCGCTTGCAGCACTGCGTCATCTTCGATCAGCAAAATTCGCACAGAAAGGACTCAAATAAATGTTAAGTCAGGGGCTGGTCAGCCACCAAGAACGATAAACGTGGCATGAGCATACGACAGAACTTTCCCGCCCAATTGCGCCAGGCCCTGCAAACACTGACCAGCACCCCTACCAAGCGATACGCCACGGGTGCAGCTGTATTGGCCATAGGTATGTTGGCTTATCTATTGCTCAACCCACAAACGCCAGCCAAGCCGCCCGTGCCTGAACCTATCGTGCAAGGCCAGCAATTGCGCTTTCCTGCGGGCCACCCACAGCTGGCTTTGCTGGGTACGGTGGAAGCCAAAACTGCCGAGAGCATCACGATCGAGTTGCCCGCCCGATTGGTGTGGAACGAAGAACGCACCCAACGCATCTACCCCGCGTTTGCAGGACGTGTGCTCACGCTCAACGCCGACATTGGCCAAAGCGTGAACGCAGGCCAAGTGCTGGCCACCCTCGCCTCGCCCGAATTTGGCGCAGCCCAAGCCGACACCGCCAAAGCCATGGCCGATGCTCAAGTGGCCGACCGTGCGCTGGCCCGCCACCAAACTTTGTTTGAAGCCGACGTGATTTCGCGCAAAGAACTCGACAGCACCGAAGCCGAAGCCCTGCGTGCCCGCGCCGAACTGGCCCGCGCCCAAGCCCGCACGCGCATGTATGGCAGCGCCCACAACGTGAACCAACAACTGGGCCTAGCTGCCACCATCAAAGGTGTGGTGGTCGAGCGCAACCTGAGTGCGGGCCAAGAAGTGCGCCCCGACCAAGGCGGCCCAGGCAACCCCGCCCTGTTTGTGGTCAGTGACCCCAGCATGCTGTGGGTACAGATTGACGCACGCGAAGCGGACATTTCCTCGCTACAGCCGGGCACCCAAATTTCATTGACCCTGCCCAACTACCCCAACCAAAGCTTTGACGCCAAGATCGCCGCCACTGGCGACTTCATTGACAGCAGCACACGCGCCATCAAAGTGCGCGCCGTGGTGGACAACGCCAAGCGTTTGCTCAAAGCCGAAATGCTGGGTACGGCCCGCATTGAGCGCAAGTTGGCAGCGGGTGTGTTGGTTCCCGCCAGCGCGGTGCAGTTGCGCGGTGCTGAGCACTGGGCTTATGTGCAAACCGAAGCGGGCGTGTATGAACCCCGCCGCGTCAAGCTGGGCTATCAAGGCATCAAAGAGGTGCTGATCGTTGATGGCGTGCAAGCGGGCGAACTGATCGTGAAAGACAACGGCTTGCTGTTGGCACGCGAGTTCCGCATTGCCCAAGAAAACGCGCACAAACCGGCAGAACCCAAATGAAGCGCCTGATTCACTACGCGCTCAACCAGCCGTTGTTCATTTTGCTGGGCACCTTGCTGTTCGTCATGTCGGGCGTATTCGCCTTTAAAAATTTATCGGTCGAAGCTTTTCCTGATGTGACCGACACGCAAGTGACGGTCATCTCGCTCTACCCAGGCCGTGCGGCTGAAGAGGTGGAGAAGCAAGTCACCCTGCCCATCGAAGTGGCGCTGGCGGGTTTACCTAATTCGATTCGCGTGTTCTCACACACGCAGTTTGGTTTGTCGTTCACTGTGGTCACCTACAACGACAACGCCGACGTGAACCTTGTGCGCCAACAAGTGAACGAACGCTTGCGTGGTGTGCAACTGCCTGAGGGTGTGGAAGCGCAAATTGCGCCCAACGCCACACCCGTGGGCGAAATCATGCGCTACCGCCTGCGCGGCGATGGCCTGAGCACCACCGAGCTGCGCACCCTGCAAGACTGGACTGTGGAGCGCAGCATGCGCCAAGTGCCGGGCGTGGCCGATGTGGTGGCCATGGGCGGCTTCATCAAGCAATACGAAGTGCAGCCAGACTTGCAAAAGCTCAGCCAATTCAAGCTCACACTGCAAGATTTGTCTGAGGCCTTAGGCCGAGGCAACAGCAACGCGGGTGGCAGCTATGTGACACAAGGCGTGCAGCAATACGCCATCCGTGGTTTGGGCTTGCTGCATTCGGCCGATGACATTGGCCGCGTGGTAGTGACTGCGCGTGGCAACACACCCATCCTCGTGCGCGATGTGGCGCAAGTCACCATCGGTGCTGTGCCCCGCCTGGGCACGGTAGGCCAAGACCTGGACGACGATGTGGTGACCGGCATCATCATCATGCGCAAAGGCGAAAACCCCAGCGTGGTGTTGAAAGGCGTGAAAGAACGCATCGAAGATTTGAACGCACGCGTATTGCCACCGGGCGTGCAAATCGTGCCGTTTTATGACCGCAGCTGGTTGATGGGCAAGACCCTCACCACTGTGTTTAAGAACTTGGTCGAAGGCGCATTGCTGGTAGCGCTGGTGCTGTACTTGTTCTTGTCGAACATGCGCGCATCGCTGGCGGTGGTGGTGGTCATTCCGCTGTCGCTGCTGGCCACCTTCATGGGCCTGAAGATCATGGGCGTGCCTGCCAACTTGCTGAGCTTGGGCGCGATGGACTTTGGCATCATCGTCGACGGCGCGGTGATCGTGGTGGAAAACATCATGCACCGCTTGGCCGAACGTGGCGAAGGCATGAACGAGAAAGAGCGTCGCACCCTCATCACCGAAGCCACCAACGAAGTGGGCCGCCCTACTTTGTTCTCGATGCTCATCATCATTGCAGCGCACATTCCTATCTTTGCGTTGCAACGCCACGAAGGCCGCATCTTCCAGCCCATGGCTTTGTCGGTCACCACTGCGCTGGTGGGCTCGCTGATTTTCTCGCTCACCCTTGTGCCATTGCTGGCGTATTGGATGTTGCGCAAAGGCATTCCCCACGGCGACAACTCGGTGGTGGCTTGGGCCAAGCGCGTGTACGAACCTGTTTTGAATTGGTCCATCGCGCAGCCACGCAAAGTGGTGACTATCGCTGTGTCTGGTTTCTTCGTTTCCATGCTCGTGGCCTCACAACTCGGCTCTGAGTTTTTGCCTGAGTTGAACGAAGGCACGATTTGGGTGAACGTGCGTTTACCGGCCAGTATTTCCAACGATGAAGCAGCCAAAACTTTGCACAACGTGCGCAAGGCTTTGATGAGCGTGCCCGAGGTGCGCACCACCGTCTCTAAAGCGGGTCAGCCCGAAGATGGAACAGACCCCAAGACCATCAGCATGGCCGAGGTGTTTGTAGATGTGAAACCACCCGAGCAATGGCGCAAAGGTCTCACGCGTGAGCAGCTGATTGAAGACATGGACCGCGCTGTGTCTGCCCTGCCCGGCATGCAGCCCACGTTCTCACAGCCCATTCGTGACAACGTGTTGGAATCGATCTCGCAAATTGACGGACAGATCGTCATCAAAATTTCTGGCGACGACTTGGATGTGCTGCGCAACACCACCGAAGCAGTCGAAAAAGAAATTCGCCATGTACGCGGTGTCTACCGCGCAGAGATTGACCGCCAAGGTGAGCTGCCTCAGCTGTTGATCGACATCGACCGCGAACGCGCCGCACGCCTTGGCCTGAACGTGGGCGACATTGAAGACGTGATCGAAACCGCCTTGGCCGGCAAAGCCACCACCAACCTGTGGGAAGGCGAACGCCGCTTCACCGTGGCGGTGCGTTTGTCTGAACAACGCCGCGCCATGGTCAACCTCGACAGCATCTTGATCCCTACGCCCAACGGTGGTAGCGCGCCACTGAGCAGCGTAGCCACCATTCGCGAAAGCAGTGGCGCGATGAACATCGCACGCGAAGCGGGCCGCCGCACCATGGCCATTGGCATCTTCATCAAAGGCCGTGACATGGGCTCGATCGTGGCCGACATGAAAGAAGTGGTGGCTAAGAAGCTGGAGATTCCTCGCAACTACGCCCTCACGTGGTCGGGCGAATTTGAAAACCAAGAACGCGCCATGCAACGCTTGGCCGTGGTTGTGCCCATCTCGCTCTTGCTGATCTTTGTGTTGTTGTTTGATGCGTTCAGCTCATTCAAAACCGCAGGACTGATTTTGATCAACGTGCCCTTGGCTTTGATTGGCGGTTTTGTGGCGCTGTGGATTTTCAGCATCCCGCTGTCGGTGTCGGCGGCCATTGGCTTTATCGCGCTGTCAGGCCAAGCGGTGCTCAATGGTGTGGTGATGTTGTCGGTGTTTCAGCAGTTGCGCAACGCGGGCTACACAGTGGTAGACGCCGTGAAAGAAGGTGCTCTGCAACGCCTGCGCACGGTGCTGATGACGGCCATGCTGGCCGCATTGGGCTTACTGCCCATGGCACTCAGCCGAGACATTGGGTCGGAGACCCAGCGCCCCTTGGCCATCGTGGTGATTTGTGGCTTGGTCACCGCCACGCTGCTGACGCTGGTGGTGTTGCCAGCGTTGTATGTGGCTTGGTTCTCTAAGCCTCAAGGCAACAAATCTGCGCCCTTGAGGTAATCCATCTTGCCCACATCCACACCGTTGTGGCGCAAGATGGCGTAAGCCGTTGTCGTGTGGAAATACAAATTTGGCATGACCCACTGATACAAAAAGTCGCGGCCTTTGAGCTTTAACACACGCTCGGGGCCAGCGGGGAATGACACCACTTTGTCTTCTGCGCCCGCCAAGCTCTCGGCTGTGACGGTGTGCAAGAAATCAATCGTTTTGGCGATGCTCGCTTGCAGTTCTTCAAACGTGGTTTCGGTGTCGGCAAACTTAGGCGCTTCAATGCCGCTCAAACGCGCAAAACCGAGTTTGGAGGCATCACAAGCAATTTGCACTTGCTTGGTCAAAGGAAACATATCAGGGGCCAAGCGTGCATTGGTCAGCACCAGTGGGTCAATGTTGCGGGCTTTAGCGGAGGCTGCGCCTTTTTCCAAAATGCCACTCAGCGCATTGAGGGTACGAATGAAATCGGGGATGGATTGAGCAATCATGCGTTTCCTTTAATCAGCAGAAATCTTGGCGTTTTGCACCACAGGACGCCAACGCTTGATCTCACGTTGAATAAGTTGGCCAAACGCTTCAGGGGTCGTGGGTGTCGCTGTTGCACCTTCGGTTTTGAGTCGGGCCACCATTTCGGGTGCAGTCAAATTGGCATTGACCACTTGATTGAGTTTTTGCACGATGGCCGCGGGCGTACCGGCGGGGGCCACTAGGCCGTACCACTGGTCAGCTTCGAAACCTTCTAAACCTTTCACACCCGACTCGGCCAAGGTGGGCACATCAGGCAGCAGGTCTAATCGCTTGGGGCTGGACACAGCGATAGCACGCAGCTTGCCCGCTTTGACCATCGGCACCAACGCGGGAGCACCGGTGAACACCATTTGAATTTGTCCGGCCACCGCATCAGTCACCGAGGGGGCTGTGCCGCGATAGGGCACGTGCACCACAAAGGTTTGGGTGGAGAGTTTGAAATACTCCATCGCTAAATGTGCAGCACTGCCATTGCCACCCGAGCCGTAGTTGACCTTACCCGGATTAGCCTTGAGGTACTTCACCAACTCAGCCACGTTGTTCGCTGGCATGGAAGGATGAACAGCTAACACGTTAGGCACTTTGGCGACCCAGGCCACTGGCGCAAAAGACTTCACAGGGTCATAAGGCAAATTGGGATACACCGATGGCGCAACAGCCAATGTGCCCACATGGCCCATCAACAAGGTGTAGCCATCGGCAGGCGCTTTGGCCACGCGGTCAGCGCCAATCGTGCCGCCAGCGCCAGCCACGTTTTCGATCACCACTGGCGTGCCGGTGGTTTCTGTGATTTTTTGACCAATGGTGCGTGCCAACACATCAGGGCTACCGCCCGGTGTGAATGGCACGATGATGCGTATCGGTTTGTTGGGGTACGTTGGGTCGGCCCACGCAGCAGAGGTGGCCAATGTGGTCAAAGAGGCAATTGCAATTAAGAACGTCGAACGCTTCATCATCCATCTCCAAAAGTTATGGGCCGGATGCTACAACGAGGTTCAATAACCCCAATACAAACGCTGTGGATTGTGTGACAGCACAGTCTCGACCTGTTCTGCGCCAATCCAGCTTTCAAGTGCAGAGAACAAGCTAGGGTAATCCGCCAGTTGTTCATGGTTGGTACAGGGCCAATCACTGCCCCACAGCAAAGCTTGCGGGCCCAACTCGTGCAGCCAAATGTGGGCCAAGCTTGCAGCGTCTACGCCACCCAAACGGTAAGCCCCGCTGAGCTTGATGCGTGTTGGCACTTGTTGTGCGCGTTGGACCAGTGCTTGCACTGTGGCGTCCCGCGCGTTGGCTTCGCTGGGCTTAGCCATGTGGTCCATCACCAAAGGCATGTCGGTTGGCAACTGCGCCAACACCTTAGGCAAGGCGCCTTGGTCAGTGTGCACTTCCAAGTGCCAACCTAAGTCGTGCAAGCTTTGCCACACACGCTCGGCACGCGTCCACTCGGGTATGTTGTGTTCAACACCTGCCAAGTTCAACCGAATGCCTCGCACCCCGCTGGCGTGTAAAGCCTTCAATTCATCTGCATGAATATCAGCCGCCACCACCGCCACGCCACGCAGCGTTTCAGGATTCGCGTCTAGCGCGCTGAGCATCAAGCTGTTGTCTGTTCCCAAAAAGCTGGGCTGCACACACACGCCGCGTATCACGCCAACGCCTTGTGCAAGCGTTTGCCAGTTTTTCAGTGTTGCGTCGTACTGCGGCACATAGCGCGCTTGGTCAACAGCTATACCCGCATGAAACACATGAAAGTGGGTGTCTACCCAGTTTTTTGACGCTGTCAGATTCATGCGCTATATTCTAGTCCTCTAGATGTCTAAATTACATATGGTCACTGCACTTCTTTCACAAACACCAGGCCAAAGCCGTTACGGCAAGCTCGCCTTAGCGTTGCGCGACCGCATCTTGCAGGGTGAGTGGGCTCCGGGTGAATTAATTCCGGCAGAGTCTGCCTTGGCACAAAGCTACGGCGTGGCGTTGGGCACTATCCGCCAAGCTCTGTCGCTACTGGTGGAAGACGGCGTACTGCAACGCCGTCATGGCAAAGGCACATTCGTCACCAAGGGGGTAGATGGCGCATCGATGATGCGCTTCTTTCGTTTTCGCGGCGTGGATGACGCAAGCAGCGAAGCACCGCAATCGCGCATTTTGTCGAGCCGCCTTCGCACCGCCACGGCACAAGAAGCTAACGCCTTTGGCATCGCCAAAGGAGCGCAGGTGTTGCAAATGGAAAGGCTGCGTAGTTTGGACAGTGAACCCTGCTTGCTAGAAACCATCGTTTTGCCCTTGCCCTTATTTGGCAAGTTGGCCGATTCGGATACCGATGCGTGGGATGACTTGCTTTACCCCATGTACCAAGAGCGCTGCGGTGTGGTGATTCAAAAAACACAAGACCACCTAAGCTTTTCGCAGCTCAACGCCACACAAGCCAAACGTCTCAAGCTGGGAGCTGCACACCCCTGCGTGTTGGTAGAGCGTCAAGCGTTTGACATGGCTGGCCGTTGTGTTGAGCTACGCACCACGCGTGGCGATGCGTTTTCATTCAAGTACAGCACCCAATTGCAGTGAACACCTATACCTACAAAGGAGACAACCCATGTTGACAAACCGCTCTCAAACCAACCGCCGCCACACTCTGACAACATTGGCATTGACTGCACTGGCAATCAGCGCAGTTGCACCCAACGCCATAGCGCAAGGCGCATTTCCTAATAAGCCCATCACCTTGGTAGTGACGTACCCACCAGGTGGCGGTGCAGATGCCATGGCTCGCTTGATCGCCCCCAAGATGGGTGAGGCATTGGGCCAATCGGTGGTCATCGAAAACAAGCCCGGTGCAAGTGGACAAATTGGCGCACAAGCCGTGGCCAAGGCAGCACCCGATGGCTACACCTTGATGCTGGATGCTTCATCGTTCTCAGCCAACCCTGCGCTTTACCCCAAGCTGCCGTATGACAGCCTGAAGGCTTTCAAGCCCATTGGTGTGGTGGCCTTGTTCCCCAACGTGGTGTTGGTCAACGCCAACTTCTCCGCCAAAAACATTGCCGAGTTAACTGCTGCTGCGCGCAAAACCAAAGACGCGGTGTCGTATGCCTCGTCAGGCAACGGCTCAGCCCAACACTTGGCAGGCGCATTGTTTGAATCCGCTGCCAAAGTAGACATGGTGCACGTGCCCTACAAAGGCGGCGGCCCTGCATTGAATGATGTGATTGGTGGCCAAGTGCCTTTGTTCTTTGGCAACCTCGCTTCGACTTTGCAACATGTGCAATCAGGCAAGCTCAAAGCATTGGCCGTGACTTCAGCCAAGCGCTCCCCCATCATGCCCGATGTACCCACATTGACCGAGGCTGGTGTGAAAGGCGCTGAGATTTACGAATGGAACGCCGTGTTCGCCCCCGCCAACACACCTGAGCCCGTGGTGGCCAAACTGGCTGCTGCTTTCCAGCAAGCCCTTGAATCGCCAGATGTGAAAACACGCATCGCACAACTGGGTGGCGACATCCAAAAAGGCTCGCCCGACGATGCCAAGAAATTTATCGAACAACAAATCAACCAATGGAGCCGCGTCATCAAAGAACGCGGCATCACCACCGAATAATCACTACGAAAGATATACATGAGTTTCAACGAAAACAACCTCACTCGCCGCCAACTATTGGCCAGCACCGCAGCATCGGCACTCGCTTTGTCGCCCGCGCTTTCAATGGCACAAGTCGCATGGCCTAGCAAACCCCTTCGCTTGGTCGTGCCTTTTGCACCCGGTGGTAGCTCTGAAATTGTGGCGCGTGCATTGGCAGGCGAAATGGCCAAGACCATTGGCCAGAACGTTTTCGTAGATAACAAACCCGGTGCAGCTGGCAACATTGCCATGCAAGAAGTGGCCAACTCGACCGACGAGCACACCCTCATCTTGGGCCACATTGGCACCTTAGCGGTGAACCCCTACATCTTTCCCAAGCTGTCGTATGACCCAGCAAAAGACTTCACGCCCATCACATTGATTTCCAAAGTGCCCAGCCTCTATGTGGTGCACCCAGACTTACCCGTTAAGAACCTTAAAGAATTGGTGGCCTACGCAAAGGCAAACCCAGGCAAGCTCAACTACGGTTCTGCAGGCAATGGCAGCGCGGGCCACTTGGCATTTGAATACCTCAAGATGGTGTCGGAAACATTCATCTTGCACGTGCCCTACCGCGGCACAGGACCAATGCTGACCGACTTGATGGCGGGCCGCTTAGATGCTGCTGCTGTAGGCGCACCTGCGCTGTTGCAGTTCATCAAAGCAGGCAAGCTGCGCTGCATTGCCACAGGCACGACGACCCGTTTGCCTCAGTTGCCCGATGTGCCCACCGTGGCCGAGCAAGGCTTCAAGGGCTTTGAGATGACGCAGTGGTACGGCTTGATGGCCCCAAGCAAGATGGCCAAAGCCAACATCGACAAGCTCGAAAAAGAAGCGGTTGCTGCAGCACGCGGCAAAGTGGTACACGACAAACTCAGCCAAGACACAGCTTTAGCGGTGGGCAACACACGCGCTGAGTTTGAAGCTTTCATCAAGCTCGAACAAGCTCGTTGGAAGCCCGTGATTGCACGGGCGCAGATCAAGCCTGAAGGGGTGTGACCACCTGCACCACACCGTCTTGCACCAAGCTTTGAATCTGAGCTGCTGAATAGCCCAACTCTTGCAACAAGGCTTCGGTGTCTTGCCCGATGCTCGGCGGTGCGTGGCGCAGTGGCAAGCGCTCGCCGTTCATGCGCAAGGGCAACAAGGGTGTGTGCGTGTGCACGGGCTGCCCTGCACTGCTGGCATCGGCTGGAATCGTCACTGGCGTTAGGCCGCCGGTTGCCAGCAAGTGCGCATCCTCAAACAGCTCTTGCGGTTGGGTGATGGGGGCATAGGGCAAGCCTGCTGCTTCAAACTTTGCGCTGAGCTCTTGGGCTGACAGCTGTGCAAAGCGCTCTCGCAAGATGGGCAGCATCCAATCGCGTGCTTTGACGCGGTCGTTGTTAGACGCCAAGCGCGCATCCGCTTTGAGATCAGCAAAGCCAAACGCATCGCACATGACATGCCATTGCGTATCGCTGACGGCGGCCAAAAATATTTGCGCGTTGTCTTTGACCGTGAACACGTCATACACCGCCCATGCACTGATGCGGCTAGGCATTGGTGCAGCAGCTTTGCCTGTGACGGCAAACTGCATCATGTGCTGCGCCACCAACATGACGTTGTTTTCAAACAAGGCACTTTGCACCTCTTGGCCCTTGCCCGTTTGATGGCGCTGCGCCAGTGCAGCCAAAGCGCCAATCGCACCAAACATGCCGCCCATGATGTCGTTCACGCTTGAGCCTGCTCGCAGTGGTCGGCCTTCGGGACCTGTCATGTAGGCCAAGCCGCCCATCATTTGCACCACTTCGTCCAGCGCAGTTCGGTGTTCATAGGGTCCAGGCAAAAAGCCTTTGTGCGAGACATAAATCAGCCCGGGGTTGAGCTTGGACAAGGCCTCGTAGCCAAAGCCAAGTTTGTCCATCGTGCCGCTTTTGAAGTTCTCGCTGAACACATCGGCACTCGCCACCAAACGCAACACCAGCTCTTGCCCTTGCGGTGTTTTCACATCCACCGCGATACTTTTTTTGTTGCGATTGAAGATACCAAAAAACCCAGCGCCCGAGCCCATCAGCTTGCGTGTGCTGTCGCCACTCAAAGGTTCGACCTTGATCACCTCAGCGCCCAAGTCGGCCAAGATCATGCCGCAGGTAGGGCCCATCACCATGTGGGTGAACTCCACCACCCGAATGCCCGCGAGAGGCAATGTTTTTTCATCAGCCATGGGTTGATTCTTTCCAATGCTTGGGCAAGCCAGCCAGAGGCGTCATGCCATAAATAGGTTCGTTTGGCAGGCCCGCTTGCAAATGCACACGCGCAGCCATGAGTTTTTCAATGTCAATGCCGGTGTGCACACCCATCGCCTCAAACATGAATACCAAATCTTCGGTCACGACATTGCCCGATGCACCCGGTGCATAAGGGCAGCCGCCCAAGCCGCCTTGCGAACTGTCAAACGTGGTCACGCCCACATCAAAAGCGGCCAAGCAATTGGCCAAACCCAAGCCGCGTGTGTTGTGCATGTGCGCGGCCCCCATCTTGGGGCCAATGGCGTGGCGCAGTTTTTCAAACAGGCGGCGCACCTGCGCGGGGTTGGCCATGCCCGTGGTGTCTGACAAACCAATTTCGTGCACGCCTGCATCGGCCAGTGCACCGGCCAGCCACACCACATCGTCTTCGGCCACATGGCCCTGCAAGGTGCAACCAAATGCGGTAGACATGCCCACCTCGACGGGCACGTGGGGCGCTTGCTCGCGCACCATCGCCACAATGCTGCGCACCTCGGCCACCATGTCGGCGCGAGACTTGCGCACATTCGCCAATGAATGCGCCTCGCTGGCGGAAACAGGAATGGTGAGCTTGTGCGCCCCTGCTGCCAATGCCGCCTCGGCTCCTTTGAGGTTAGGCACCAAAGCCATCACCGTCCAGTTGGGCAGTGCCACGGCATGGCGCACCACATCGGCCGCATCAGCCATTTGCGGCAAGAGCTTGGCGGGCACAAACGAGCACACCTCGATCTCACGCACACCCGATTGATGCAATGCTGAAACCCAAGCCAGCTTGTGCGCCGTGGGCATGGTGGCCTTGACGCTTTGCAAGCCATCGCGGGGGCCGACTTCGCTGATCAATACAGATTGATGTAACAACACGATCTTCCTTGCTATTGAATGCAACATTGTTACGCATAAAAAAGCCACCTCACGGTGGCTTTTATATTTTCAGAACGAGCGCTTATTTGATGAAACGAATCTGTTGGTTAATGCGCTCAAGAATCGGTTTCTTCTTTTCGTTGAATACCGCTTTGTTCTCTTCAATCAAGTTCTTGCCCTTGGTGTCAATCGAGATGATGAGTGGGCCAAACTCTTTCACGCGGTTGACCCACAAGGTCTCAGGCATGCCCAAGTCGGTCCACTCGGCGGCTTCGATCTTCTCCACTTGCGTGGCAGCCAACACGGCGCAACCTCCGGGGAAGATGGCGTGCACGGCTTTGTTTTCAGCGCAACCTTCTTGCGTTTCAGGCCCCATGCCACCCTTGCCCACAATCAGCTTCACGCCGGTGCGTTTGATGAATTCTTTTTCAAACTTCTCCATGCGCATGCTGGTGGTGGGGCCAATCGACACCATTTCGTATTCGCCGTTTTCTTTTTGGCGCACGATGGGGCCTGCATGAAAAATCGCACCGCCTTCTAAGTTCACAGGCAACTCGCGGCCGAGTTCGATCAAGCGACGGTGCGCCACATCGCGGCAAGTGACCAGCGTACCGGTGAGGTACACCACATCACCGATGTTCAACGACTCAAGGTCTTCGTCTTTGATGGGGGTGGTCAGTATTTTTTTCACAGCTTGAATCCTTTGTGCGAGATGACTTCATAAGACAAGTCGGCATTGATCTTGATCTTGCCGCGACGGTGCGCCCAGCAACCGGTGGACACTGCCACACCAATGGTGGAGGGGTGACGTGCGGATGATTCGATGTTCACGCCCATCACGCTGTTGTTGCCCGTCAAGCCTTGTGGGCCAAGGCCCAATTCGTTCAAGCCATCGGTCAACAGCTCTTCCATCAAAGCGGCGTTGTCGTTGCTGTGGCGTGATGTCACGGGGCGAAGAATGGCTTTCTTCGACAAACGTGCAGCCGTTTCAGCCGAAGTGGATACACCCACGCCAACCAACAAAGGTGGGCAAGCATTCACGCCGCGTGAGGTAATGACGTCAAACACAAACTCGGCCACGCCTTCGTAGCCTTGACCAGGCATCAACACTTTGGCAGCGCCCGGCAGCGTACAGCCGCCACCCGCCATGTACACATCGATGATGACGCTGTCGTCACCGGGCACGATTTCCCAATCGAGCCATGGAATTTTGGAGCCAGTGTTGGTGCCTGTGTTTTTCTCCACAAAGGTTTCCACCGCGTTGTGACGCAAGGGGCCTTCTTTGGTGGCACCTTTTGTCGCGCCCAACAAAATTTCTTCCAACTCACCCAACAGCGGAAAGTTTGAACCCGCGGTGAGAAAGTACTGAATCACGCCCGTGTCTTGGCAACTTGGGCGGTCGAGCTTGTCTGCGGCCTCTTGGTTTTGGCGCATGGACTCGTACACCTCTTTGGCCAAGAAGTTGACTTCTTTTTCACGCAAGTCGCCGAGTTTTTCGGTCACGTCGGTGGGCAAGCGCTTGCCAATGTACGAGGTGAATTTACCCATCACCTCGGTTAAGTTTGCGACGGCTGCTTCTTTGTTCACAGTGAACTCCTTTTTCTAAATTCGCTCAGTCGAGCGTGACCTTGCCGGCCTTAACTAACCCAGAAAACTTCTCGGTTTCTTCTTTGATTTGCTTGGCCATCTCGTCAGACTTGTTACCGATGGGCTCTGCACCGATGTCAAACATTTGCTTTTTGAATTCAGGCGTGTTGATGATCTTCACAACCTCTGTGTTGAGCTTGGTCACCACGTCCTTCGGTGTAGCTGCAGGCGCCAACAAACCAAACCATGTGCCAATTGCAATGCCTGGCACACCGGCTTCTTGCAACGTGGGCACATTCGGCAATGTGGATGAGCGCTTGGCGGTGGTCACTGCCAGAGGTTTCAACTTACCTTCTTTGATGAAAGGCAACACAGGCGTGACGGTGTCAAACGACATGTCCACTTGACCACCCAATAAGTCAGTCGTCAACGGTGCGCTGCCTTTGTAGGGCACATGCAAAATTTGTGCGCCCGAAACGATTTGGAATTGCGTGCCAATCATGTGTTGGGCAGTGCCGTTGCCGTTGGAGCCATAGGCCAGTTTGTCGGGGGTGGCTTTGCCAGCGGCGACCAAATCTTTCACACTGTTGTAAGGCGACTTGGCGTTAACCACCAACACGTTGGGCACGAGGGCAACTGTGGTGATGGGGGCGAAGTCTTTTTCAAAGCTATACGTCAAGCCCTTGTACACGCTGGTGGCGATGGTGTGATGCACCGCGCCCATGAGCAAGGTGTACCCATCGGCGGTTGACTTGGCAACTTGTGCAGCGCCAAGTGTGGCGCCTGCGCCGGGTTTGTTTTCCACAATCACCGGTTGCCCCACATTGGTAGATAACTTGGTAGCCACTGCACGGGCCAACACGTCGGTGGTACCTCCAGGTGGGAAGGGCACCACTACGGTGATGGTTTTGCTAGGCCAAGCTTGTGCATGCGCTAAACCTGTCACACCGCACACAGCAGCGACCAACATTTGCTTCTTCAAGTTCTTCAACATAGGTGTCTCCTTTTTGATGGAAACAACTGTAGATTTTTGAAGGTTAAAAATTCACCGGTATATTCAAAGCATTGTTAACAATAAATTAAATATATGACCAAGCTCATCAGTCCTGCCGATTTGGGGTTTTTCATCGCTTTAGCCAACGCAGGCTCGTTGAGTGCCGCAGCGCGAGAACAAGGTGTTTCGACAGCAGCGGTCAGTCGACATTTAGGATTGATGGAGTCGCGACTCGGTATTCCCTTGGTTAATCGCACTACACGCCGCATGGGCCTCACGCCCGAGGGTGAGGTGTACTTGGACTACGCCCGCAAAATCATGGGCGACATTGAAGGCTTAGAAACTCAACTGCTAGGTGCCACCGCTGCACCACAAGGTTTGCTCCGTGTGAACGCCACCTTGGGTTTTGGGCGCAGCCACATTGCACCCCTCATCTCGCAATTTGCACGCAAACACCCCAAGGTGGATATTCAGCTACAGCTCTCGGTCAACCCACCGCCTAGCGGCGACGATGCGTACGACATCTGCTTTCGCTTTGGCAACCCGCCCGACTCGCGCTCCATCGCCCGCTTCATTGCAGCCAACAAACGAGTGGTGGTGGCCTCACCCGCTTACCTCAAAAAATTTGGCATACCCAAAACGCCCTCTGAGTTAGCCAAGCACAACTGCATAGGCATTCGCCAAGGCGATGAAGCCTATGGCTTGTGGCGCTTCACCACCGCGAAGGGCAAAGCCAAAGAACAACAAACCGAGAGCGTGAAAGTTCGCGGCAACCTCACCACCAACGATGGCGGTGTGGCACTCAACTGGGCGCTGGATGGCCATGGCGTGCTCTTGCGTGCACAGTGGGACGTGCAGAAATATTTGCAATCAGGGCGCTTGGTCGAACTGCTGCACCACCACCACAGCCCCGATGCCGACATCTATGCCATCTACGCCGAACGCCACCGCACGTCGGTGCGGGTGAAGGCCTTGATTGATTTTGTGGAGGCAGCGTTCAAGCCGCGCGCTTGAGCAACCTGACATGCATGGGTCGCACAAACGATGCCCCCTCTGCGGTGCAATGCGGCTCAAACGCTTCACGCACGCGCTGCGTGATGGCTTCGTCAATGCCGTGGTCGGCAAACGTCGGGTACAGCATGCGCTTGGCAAACTCGTCAAAGCTCGCGTAATGCACGGCTTGCGCAAATCGATACTCCGCCACTTGCTGCCAATGCTCGCCTTGGGCAATCGCGCGGTCTAAGGCGGCTTGTGCCGCAGGGCGCACCAAGCCTTCGTCGTTGTAGAGGCGCACGATCTCGTTCAACGCGCCGCCATAAATTGGCTCTGACACATAAAACAAACTCCCGGGGCGCAACACACGCGCCACTTCGCTCAGAGCTTGATCCATCAAATCAAGCGGCACATGGTGCAACGACTTGAGCATGAGTGCGAGGTCAAACGTGGCATCACCAAACGGCACGTCTTGTGCGCCTGCGGCCACAAACGTGACGCCAGCAGGCGCACGCGCTAGGTTTTTGGCATGCTGCACGGCATCCACCTCTAAGCCCGTGACTGTGCACTGCGCATAGCGCTGCACCAAACTGCAAGACAAGCGAGCATTACCGCAGCCCAGCTCGATGATGGCTTGGGCTTGCAGTGGCTGCCCTTGTGCGGCCACCATCTGGGCCAGCACATCTAGCTCGTCGCCAACTAAAGGCAACTGCATCAACACACATTGCCCCATGTGCCCGCGTTATGCACTTTTTGAAAACCTTTGGTCTTGAACATCATCTTGGCCATGCCGCTGCGCGAGCCGCTGGCACAAAACACCACCACATCGCGGTCTTGCGGCAGTTCGCCCATGCGCGATGGCAACTCGTTCAATGGGATGTTGATGCTGCCAGGTGCGTTGCCTGACGCAAACTCAGCGGGCGAACGTACATCCACAAACACCGCGCCGTTTTGGCGCAACTCAGGCAGCATGCGCACCACTTGCTTGGCAGCCCACCACTTGTAGCCAAACCAGGCCATCAACGCCATCAGGGGCCAATATTGTTCAATCATGCTCATATCTGCTCTTCTCAATCTCTCTTGCAACTAGGGCTTGAATTCAAACCCACAAGCCCTAATATATTAAAAATCGCTTATTTAATTATTTGATCGGACATTGCCATGACCCAACACGTTGTCTGCCCCCACTGCCACAGCACCAACCGCGTGGCCAAAGACAAGCTCGACGGCAATGCAGAGTTGTCGTGCGGCAAATGCCATCAACCCCTATTTAACCAACACCCAGCCGCGCTCAACACCGCAGGGCTGAACGCTCAAATTGCCAAGAGCGATGTGCCCGTGGTGGTGGACTTTTGGGCCCCGTGGTGCGGCCCCTGCCGCATGATGGCCCCCGAATACGAAAAAGCCTGCGCCGCGCTAGAGCCCAAAGCTCGACTGGTAAAGGTCGACACCGAAGCTCACCAAGACGCGGGCGCGCAGCACAACATCCGCAGCATCCCCACGCTGGCCATCTTCAAAGGTGGACGCGAAGTGGCGCGTGTGTCGGGTGCGCGATCAGCGGGTGATTTGGTGAAGTGGGTTAACAGTCATATTTAGTAATAACCGTGACCGACAAGTTAAAGAGGACGGAGCCACGAATCAGGCGGGGCACAACTCGAAAGTATCCAAAAATACAAGGAAGCATCGTGTACCGCTACCGCGTGCTTGTGAGTCTGCTATCGCTGACACATATGAGTACCGTTCTTAAATGACTACTCATCTAAATTAATTTCTAACTGTTTTCCATCGTTTGTGGTGCTTAGACCGTCACCAGAAACGACCTGATGAACTTTGCTAACAACATAACCAGCTGTCTCGATCTCACCTAGTTCGTTCTCTCTGAGTAATACATCAACATCACAAACAATCGTTGTCCCATTTTCAAAATGAACTTTGCGTGTTAGAACCGACAGAAGAAATACAGGATCACCAATCTCAAAATTAATTGGCTTCTTATCTAAAATTCCACGCCACTTAGTTTTTCCGCTTCGCAATACTGGTGAAACTATTTCTACGGTTACTTTCTGAATTGAAATTGGTTCAACGTCCTCTGGCTTAACTATAAATTTCGAGAACTCTGCTCTAGCTACCTGTGACTCTGGTGTGCGCGATTTGTGCGATTTAGAAAACCCAATAGCCTTAACTTTTTCATTTGAAATTAACTTTTCATACATATTAGATCGCCGTATAGCGACTTTTTTTTGCGCTAGCAGGGCCTTAGCAATTTCTTCAGAAGTAGGAAGCGCTTCCAACTCCAACTGCCTAGTTTCACCTTTAGTGAGATCATCAACTTCTTTACCCAACTTCTTGATTTCGAGGCGCGTCTTAGCAAGAGTCAGTTCGTTTTGCTTAATTTGTTGCTCGGTCAGTTTTAACTTGCCTCGTATATGAACTGCCCAATTCGTAAACCCAAACAAAAGGATCAGCACACGTATCAATAGGTCTATTTGGTCTTTACTAGTTCCAGCTAAATTCCAATACTCTTGTAGTCCACCTTCTCCGTAGGCTTTTGTTTCAATGCTTACTTCCATATCAAGAAGTCGACCAACCTCACTTAGCACCGACAACATTTCTAACTCGCACTGATTGCGAGTGAAAGCATCCATTTGATGACTCTGGTCGTCTAGGTAGTAGTGAATTCGAAATTCACCTGAATCGTCTCTGTTCACTTGATCTAGTGCATCTTCTTGTTTATGGCTCAATGAAATCTCCCAGTTTGAAACTGTTACGCATCACAAACACTCCCCCCGAAACAAAGCCCACTCCTCACACACCTTGCCCGAGGGCAATTTGCACATGCCAACTTCGCCTTGCGGCGTGCGCTTGATGGTCAGCTTGCCGCCAGCGTTGATGCAATGCACCGACGCGGGGTTGGCCATTTCGGTGGCGGGCTTGGTGGCGGGTTCAGACGGGGTGCAGGCGCTTGTGGCTAGGGCGATGGCGCAGAGAGTGGCAATTTGCACTGGTCGCATACAAATCAATCATATGTTTGTGTTTTAAAAATTAACCAATTCTATTGTGGTAATTTTTAAACAATAAACAGGCTCACGGTTTGCGCCCAGCCATCCAGTATGCTCACTGGCTCACGCCAATATTTAGCCCCATTTTTCGCCCGTTCTGCCCCACATGCCTAGCCCCCACGCCACCGGTTTTATGGTGCTTCATAGCAACCAGCTAGAGGGCCTGCGCGAGTTGGCGGTGCAGTTCATCCGCAACCACCCGCTGCCCGTGCTCGCGCCCGAGGTGTTGCTGGTGCAAAGCAACGGCATGAAGCATTGGCTAGAGCTGGCCTTGGCCAAAGACCTTGGCATTTGCGCGGCCACGCAGGTGGAGCTGCCGTCTGCCAAGCTGTGGCAGATTTACCGCGCCGTGCTGGGCCCCAGCAATGTGCCCGCGCACATGCCGCTGGACAAGTCGCCACTGGTGTGGCGCATCATGCGTTTGCTTCCCAGTTTGTTGGCCAAGCCCAGCTTTGCGCCGCTGAAAAACTACCTTGGCCAAGCCGAGGCTGACGCATCACCCATGAACCGCCGCGCGTATCAACTGGCCGCGCAGCTGGCCGACGTGCTAGACGGCTACCAAAACTACCGCGCCGATTGGCTAGAAGACTGGGCCAATCACAAAGACACACTGCGCACGCAAGCGGGCACAAACGCTTCCGCATTCACCACACCCCTGCCCGCCGCACAAAGCTGGCAGCCAGAGCTATGGCGCGATTTGCTAGACGACTTAGCAGCTGATGCCGAAGTCAATGCCGAGCTTCAACACAGCTACAGCTCACGCGCCAAAGTGCACGAGGCGTTCATGGCCAAGATGGCCACCTTGCCCGAAGGCCAACGCCCTGCGGGTGTGCCGCACCGCATCATGGTGTTTGGCGTCACATCGCTGCCCATGCAAACCGTGCAGGCGCTGGCCGCTTTGGGCCGCGTGTGCCAAGTGCTCATGCTGGTGCAAAACCCCTGTCAGCACCACTGGGGCCATGTGGTGGAAAGCCGTGTGCCCTTGGCTAAGTTGAGCAAGCAACGCCAAGCCCATAAAAAAGATTTGCCGATTCCGCAAGACGATGGCTCGTTGAGCGAAGCCGATCAATACAAGTTGCACACCGACACGCACCCACTGCTGGCCGCATGGGGCAAACATGGCCGCGACTACTTGCACTTGCTCGATGGCTTTGACGATGTGGACCAATACAAAGGCCTGTTCCATCGTGTGGATGTGTTTGTCGACCCCGCAGACACAGCCGCCGACGAAGGCCGCGAGCCCACGATGCTGGAGCACTTGCAGTCGTCCCTGCTCAACCTTGCGCCACTGCCCGACCACTTAACCGACGTGCCCGTACACGACACCAGCGTGCGCTTTGTGCAAACGCACTCGGCCCAGCGCGAGGTCGAGGTGCTGCACGACCGCTTGCTGGCGTGGCTCGATGCTGACCCCACTTTGAAGCCCGCCGACATCATGGTGATGGTGCCCGACATGGCCAACTTTGCGCCGCACATCCACGCGGTGTTTGGCCGCTTTGCATCGCACGAATTGCGCCACATCCCCTACACCGTGGCCGACACCACACCGCGCACCGAGCCACTGGTGCAAGCCATCGACACCCTGCTGCAACTGCCCCAACTGCGCGTGACACGCGTGGAGTGGCAAAGCCTGTTTGAAGTGGCCGCCGTGCGCGAACGCTTTGGCCTAGAAGAACACGACGTGGCCCAGCTCGACACCTGGCTGGCCGACGCCGGCGTGCGCTGGGGCCTAGACGCGCCACATCGCAAACCGTGGGGCATTGCGCCCGACATGGCCGACGCCAACCAAAACAGTTGGCTGTTTGGCATCGAGCGTTTGCTGCTGGGCTACGCCACAGGCGCAAGCGATGACCTAGCCACTCCGTGGGCCGACACACTGCCGCAAGCAGGCGTGGGCGGGCTAGACGCACGCGTGGTCGATGGCTTGTTGCAGTGGCTGCGCCACACACAGATTGCGCTGATCAAACTGCGCCAAGAACACACGCCCACCGAATGGGTGGCGGTGTTACAGCAGCTAGTAAGCTTGTTCTTCAAACCGAGCGACGAAGCGGATGAGCGATTGATCGAGCGCGTCATGGCCCCGCTAGAAACATGGATGGCCGAATGCCAACTGGCCCGCCTTGACAGCCCACTGCCACTGGTGGTGGTGCGCGAACACTGGATGGCCCAACTGCAACAGCCCGCCATGCAACGCCGCTTTTTTGGTGGCGGTGTGCAGTTCGCCACGCTCATGCCCATGCGCTCCATCCCCTTCAAGTGCGTGTGCTTGCTGGGCATGAACGATGGCGACTACCCACGCAGCCAAACCCCACGCGACTTTGACTTGATGAGCGACGCCGCACATGCAGGCAGCACCCAATCACATTGGCGCGCAGGTGACCGCTCGCGCCGCGAAGACGACCGCTATTTGTTTTTAGAAGCCTTGCTGTCGGCTCGAGAAAAGCTCTACATCAGCTGGCAAGGCCGCCGCACGACCGACCATGAAGTGAAGCCACCCTCGGTCTTGGTGGCACAGCTGATGGACTACCTCAATGCGGTGTGGACACAGCGCAATGACAAAGGCGAGCCAACGCTTGCGTGCGTTGCACCGTTGCAGCCGCTGCAAGCGTTTTCGCAAGCGTACTTTCGCGAAGGTACGGGTGTGCAAACCTATGCAGCCGATTGGCAGCAAGCGCAAAGCAACGCCAACACCCAGCCACCGCGCACACAAAACGAAGCAGCCGACCAAGCGCCCACAGAGCTGACACTCAAGCAACTCAACCGTTTGCTCAAACAACCCGTGGATGTGTTTGTACGCGACCGCTTGCGCTTGCACCTAGACACACCCGAAGCCGCCAGCGCACAAGAAGAGCCCTTCGCGCTCGACCACCTCGACAGCTACACACTCACGCAAACCATCGTGCAAGCGCCCGACCCCGAACACGCGCTGCAAGTGCTGCGCCTGAGCGGCGAGCTGGCCTTGGCTGGTTTTGGTCAAGCGCAGCAAGACATGCTGCTGCAACAACGCGACGAGTTGCTAGAGCGCTTTGACGAGATTGCCAAAGACTGGCCCATGGATGTACCCGTGCAGTCCACCCGCTTTGCACTAGGCGAGCACAGCCTGAGCGCCGAATGGGCGAATGGCCAACAGATTTGGAAAAGCAAGGCTGATCAATCCGCGTGGCTGCAAGTAGAGATGCGCCCCGGCTCGGTGCTGGAAGGCAAAGAAAAAGCCAAGCACCCACGCGCGCAAACACTCACCACACTGTGGCTCAACCACCTCGTGGCTTGCGCCAGTGGCACGCCCACCACCAGCGTGCAAATTGGCCTCAACGGTGCGGTGCAGTTGGATGCGCTGTCGCAGTCAGACGCCTTGGCAGAGTTGCAAAACTTAGTCACGCTCTACCAAGAGGCGTGGCACAAACCACTGCCTGTGGCACGCAAAACCGCGTGTGCGTTTGTGATGACAGAACTCACAAGCCAAGACACAAACGCAAAAGACGTTGCGCTGCAAGCCGCACAAGTGGTGTTTGATGGCAATCGCAACCTCACCGGCGAATACGAAAGCAGCACCACACTGCAACGTGTGTTCCATAGCTTTGCAGATTTGCAAAACGAATTGCCAGACATGGCCGAACGCATC
This sequence comes from Pseudomonadota bacterium, assembly GCA_041180165.1. GTDB lineage: Bacteria > Pseudomonadota > Gammaproteobacteria > Burkholderiales > Burkholderiaceae_C > Limnohabitans. The sequence goes on from JBEGSC010000001.1 coordinate 170,821, forward strand.
TACGGAAAGATGGTGAAAAGCGCCAGACTGCTGAGTTCAGCCAAGGCGTCTGAGGAGGCTGACGCATGACGCTAAAGCCCAACCATCAAGCCCAACCGCTAGACGCCCTCACCTTGCCGCTGCACGGGCGACAAGTGATCGAGGCCAGCGCAGGCACAGGCAAAACATGGACGCTGGCTGCTTTGTATGTGCGCTTGGTGTTGGGCCATCTGCGCGAAGACGCTTTGCTGCCACCGCAAATTTTGGTGATGACTTTCACCGATGCCGCCACCGCCGAACTGCGTGACCGCATTCGCATACGCCTAAGCCAAGCTGCGGCTTACTTTGATGCCAGCGCACAAAACCGCGCATTGCCACAAGGCTTGAAGCCCGACCCGTTCTTGGTGAGTTTGCGCGAAAGCTTTGACCGATCACTTTGGCCACGCTGCGCCATGCAGCTCAACTGCGCTGCCGAGTGGATGGACGATGCCGCCATTTACACCATCCACGGATGGTCGCGCCGCATGCTGAGCCAACACGCGCTCGACAGCCGCAACTTGTTTGAACAAACCCATCTCGACAACGCCGAAGACCTGCAACGCACCTTGGTGCAAGACTATTGGCGCGAATGGTTTTACCCACTCAGCGCCGACACGCTGCAACAGATCACGCCACTCATCGGCCATGCACCTGATGATTTGTTGGCCACGGTGCAAGGCATTTGGCGCGATCAAGAACGCACACCCAAAACCATCGAGGCACCTGATACCACGCCCACACAGCTGGTAGAGCAACACTTGGCTTGGCAAACTGCCCTAGAAGCCAAAGCCACACACGCCCGCACCCTGTGGAGCGACAACGTGTGGCAAGCTTTAGAGGCAGCCATTGCCAGCAAAGCCATCAAAGGCCGAGGCATCACGGCACCCAACTTGGCACGTTGGTCGAATGCGCTGAAAGAATGGGCCGAGCAAAGCACGCCCATCAAAACCGAATGGCTTAACCGCTTCGCCACCAGCGAGCTGACCGACAAGGGCTGGGCTGATGCCACAGGCTTTGCTTTCTTTGCCGCGGTTGAAGACTATGTGGCCTACCTGCACGAAGAGCCCGACACACACAGGCACATCGCGTTGCACGCCGCACACACCCTCGGCACGGCGTACAAAGAAGCCAAGGCGCAACGCGCTGCATTTGATTTCTCAGACCTGCTGCAGAACCTACATCACGCGGTCATGGCCGAAGACGGCCGACTGGCCACTGCCATTCGTCAGCAATACCCCGTGGCATTGGTGGATGAGTTTCAAGACACCGACCCTTGGCAGTACGGCACGCTCAACCGCATCTACGACACACACGCCTGCAGCGATGCCAACGCTTTGGTGATGATTGGTGACCCCAAGCAAGCCATCTATAGCTTCCGTGGCGCAGACTTGGGCACTTACCTGAAAGCGCGTGAGGATGCGCTAGACCACAACCCACTCGCGCTGCACACCCTCAGTGGTAACCGTCGCTCTAGCGATGGTTTGGTGAATGCGGTGAACCATGTGTTCACACAAACCGACACACCGTTCTCATCGCACATTGATTTCGTGCGGGTGAGCGCCGAGGGTGGTGTTGAACCACTCACACAAGCCGATGGCAAAGCCCACACCGCCATGACGGTATGGCACATGCCTTGCGGCGAGAAGCCGACCAAAGCCAGCACGTATGTGCACAGCATGTCTGAGGCATTTGCCAATCACATGGCGCAGTTGCTCAACGATGGTGTGGCGCAGCCGGGTGACATGGCCGTGCTGGTTCGTGGCCAACAACACGCCGACGCCATTCGCGCAGCACTGCGCGAGCGCCACATACCCAGCGTGTATTTGTCGGACCGCAGCAATGTGTACAAGTCCCCCGAGGCGCTAGACCTGTGGCGCTTGCTACGTGCCGCTGCATCACCACGCCAAACCGCGTGGGTGCGCTCAGCCGTTGGCAGCGGCTTGTGGGCTTTAGAACTTGACGAGGTGCTGCACCTCACTGACCAAGAAGCCGAATGGGAAAGTTTGCTCGACAGTTTTCACCAATGGCATCAGATGTGGCAACAACAAGGCGTGCTGCCTATGTTGCATCACTGGATGCACAGCCAAGGTGTAGCGCAACGACTGCTCGCACAAATGGATGGCGAGCGACGGTTGAGCAACCTGCTGCACTTGGGCGAGCTGCTGCAACACGCTGCGCAAGGTTTGCAAGGCGAACATGCCTTGGTGCGTTTCTTGGGCGAGCAAATTCATTCGCCCACAGAAAGCGCAGATGCACAAAAGATGCGTCTCGAAACCGATGCGCAGTGCGTGCAAGTCATCACGTATCACAAGAGCAAGGGCTTGCAATACCCGCTGGTGTTTGTGCCGTTTGCGGGCAGCTTCAAAACTGAAACGGCAGCCAAGTCCAGCTACGCCGATGACGACGAAGACACCTCAGACAAAGAAGCACCTTCATCGGTAGAAGAAGACATGCGCCTGCTGTACGTGGCACTCACCCGCGCCCAACGTGCGCTGTGGCTGGGCATGGCTGAAACGTATGGCGACATCAGCGGCGACGCGACCAAAGGCACACTCAAACAAAGCGCCACAGCCAAGCTGCTCAAACGCCAAACGCGTGGCGACCTGGCTAATCAGCTCAACACGTTGTGGGGCAGTTGCAAAGACATCGCCGTTCAGACCATGCCCGAAAAAGACAAGGTGGTCTATCAAGCGCCCAGCGAATCAGCCGCAGCCCAAGACGCGCTCACACCCACACGCACCCACCACAGCCTGTGGTGGACGGCAAGCTTTAGTGCCATCACGCGCGGGCTGGTGTCTGAATCGAAACGCGACGAAGCGGTGGCAGATGCGATGACCGACGCTCAGCCCGATGTGGTGGCTGCTTCAGCTGCCTCGGTCACACCTACGCCAGACCCCGAAAGCATCAGCGCGTGGCAAACCTTTCCCGCTGGTGCGCGCTACGGCACGCTGCTGCACGATTTGTTGGAATGGTTGTCGCAAAACAATTGGCCTGTGGCGAATGACAACGCGCCCGATTGGGCCAAACAAGCGTGGGCCAATTTGCTAGAACGCAAAGTCAGCTGGCTGCAACTCGAGGATACCCCCCGCGCACAACTAGAGCCGTGGCTGCAAGCCGTGGTGCAAACACCGCTGCCTTTGCACGCGCTCAGCGCTGCGCCTTTGACATTGAGTGACCTCAGCACCGAGCACATGTGGCCCGAGATGGAGTTCAACTTAGAAGTGAGCCACGTCAGCGCCACTGCGCTGGACCAGCTCATTCAACGCCATGTGTATGAAGGCACACCACGCCCCGCACTACAAGCGCGTGTGATGCAAGGCATGCTCACCGGCTCGATGGACTTGGTGCTGCAGCACGATGGCCGCTATTGGGTGGTGGACTACAAGTCCAACAAACTACCCAGCTACGACAGCGCCACTTTGCAAGACGCCGTGCTGCACAAGCGCTACGAGGTGCAATACGTGCTGTACACCTTAGCGCTGCACCGCTTGCTCAAAGTGCGTCTGCCCGGCTACGACTACGCCCAACACATGGGTGGCGCGGTGTATCTATTCTTGCGCGGTATTCACGCCGAGGGTGCGGGGGTGCATTTGCAGCGCCCACCACAGGCGCTGATTGAAGCCTTAGACGCTTTGTTTTCAGGCGCCTAAAAACTTAGGACATGCGCCCGATGGCGCAGCTCACAAATGATTTGGCGTTGGTCAAACCAGCCTCCAAACCACTGACACTGCCGTGCTCGGGGTAGCCCATGGATTTGAGCTTGGCAATCACAGGCTCGCGCAGCGATTCATCGGCGGTGACGCTGATGAGTTGTTGGTCGCGGTCGATCACGACGTTCGACACACCTTCCATGCTTTCCAGGCCTTTGACGATGGACTTTTCACAGCCACCGCATTTGATGTTTTCGACGTGGACTTGAATTTGATTGACTGTCATACGAACTCCTTTTTGCATGCAACCGTTGTGTAGTTTGCGGTGCTGCTTAGGCCCAATTTTCCCTGCAAATCCGTGCGCCCAGCAGCACTTTATGCCTGTAGTGTGACTCGCTCTTGAATAAATACATATGATCCAGATCATATGAATACACCCACTTCGTCTCTGCCACCCGCCCTGCACAACTTGCTGCCTGCCAGCCTGCATGGCTTATGCACAGCCACGTCGGTGAAGAAAGGCAGCTTGCTGTTTCAAACCGGCAAGAAACCGCAATGGATGTTTTTTGTGGTGGATGGCGAAGTGACGCTAGAGCGCCTAAGCCAACAAGGCGACCCCGTGGTGTTGCAGCGCACGCGACACGGTTTTGTGAGCGAGGCCAGTTTGCAATCGGCCAACTACCACTGCGATGGCCGCGCCGTGGCCAACTCGGACGTGGTGCAAATACCCATTCAAGATTTGGCAGAGGCACTGCGCAACGATGCTGATTTTTCGGCACGCTGGATCAGCATGCTCAACCAAGAGGTCAAACGCCTGCGCCTGCAATGTGAGCGGCTGAGCCTCAAATCAGTCAAAGAGCGCGTGCGCCACCTCATCCACACCGAAGGCAAAGATGGCACATACGCCGTGAACACAGGACTCAAGTCACTGGCCAGCCAACTGGGCGTGACGCACGAGGCGCTGTATCGGACTTTGGCTGATTTAGAGAAAAGTGGGGAAATCAAGCGACTCATTGACGCTGACAAAACCTACCAAATTTCTTGCGTATGACGCCTATCCAGCCTGTCTATGCACTGAAAAGTTAACCAGAACAAACACCCGAACTACAGGTCAGACCCAAAAATTCGTTTCATCCGCCAAATACATCCAGTACTAAATACTGGTACCATTTAAATGAAGCGAAAACACCAAAAAACCTTAGACGCTATTTATGCACGCCCTGTCAGCGCCAACATCCAATGGCGCGACATTGAAGCACTCTTTGTAGAGCTGGGCGCAGACATCAGCGAGCGAGAAGGTAGCCGCATTGCGGTGGTGCTGTTTGATGAAGTCCGCGTATTTCACAGACCGCACCCCTCACCCGATACGGACAAAGGTGCTGTCGCCAGCATACGCAAATGGTTTGAGCAACACGGAGTCGCACCATGAATTTGATGACCTACAACGGCTACAACGCCAAGATTGAATACGACGCAGAGCTGGACATGTTCAGAGGTGAAATCTTGGGCCTGACGGGCGGTGCAGACTTTTACGGCAAGAACCCTAAAGAGCTGCGCGCTGAATTTAAGAAATCACTCGAAGTGTTTTTAGAGGTGTGCCGCGAAAAAGGCATCGAGCCGCGCCGCAACTTCTCGGGCAAATTCAATTTACGCATTCCGACTGAGCTTCACGAAAAGCTGGCCATCGTGGCGCAAGCCGAAGGTAAGAGCATCAACACTTTGGCGCAAGAGGCGTTGCTTCAACGCGTGGCCGCATGAGCCAGCGTTTCAAACTGCGATAGTGGCTAACAGGCGCATTTGAATAAACACTGCTGTCTCGAGCAACTACGAGCTAACCTAGGCCTCAGTGCCAAGAACGCGTCAGCAGCTCATCCAAGGCGTCTGAAATTTCTTGCCCATGCTCGGCCAGTGAGCCCACACATTCGCCGAGCTGATCGCAAGCCACCGACACCATGTCGAGCGGGTGCAACACCAATACTGCGCCGCGCACTTTGAAGCTGGGGTTCATCCGTGTACCGGCAATGCCAGCAGGTAGCACGCTGCGGCGAACCAAAGGAACCACCACGCGGCGGCGATAACCATCAAACAAAGACGACTGAACGACCACCACATAAGGGATGGTGTCTTTCAACGGCCCTATGTTTTTGTGTAGATCGAACTGAGCCATCAGAGTGTGGAGTGTTCGTCAGCGAACGAGCCAACATTGGCATGCAAGGCATTCCAGCCCGCCACGGTTTGGTCGGCTTGTTGTTGACGGCTTGTGCGGGCTTGTTTTTGCTCGACCACATAAGCCGTGAGCAACTCTTCTGCAGTGGCCGATAAATTAGAGGTGTAGCTTTTCAAGTCGGTCACCAAGCTTTCGCTCAGCGTCAAATTGACGGGGCGTTTTCGTGATGCGGTCGTTGTGATGCTAGTGCGTGGCATGGCGGCCTCCGATAAGAGTATGCGCATATTATGCGCATGAATTAATAACCTGTCACCCCTAGTAAACTGGTATGGCATGCCAACACCCAACACCCTCTCCCCTTTGTTGCAAGCCTCATGGGCCCAAGCCACGTCGCTCACAGGCTTGGACAAATCACTGGCCAATTTACTGCACAGCAAGCAACCCAGCGATGATGCACGCCATCTGTGGCTGGCAGCGCTCACCAGCCACCAATGGGGACGCGGCCATGCTTGCCTTGACTTAGTCACTTTGCAAACAAAAGCCGCAGCATTGCTGGGTTGGAGCGACGAACAGGCTGCTGTTCTACCCACAGACTTACACCTTGCCGCGAGCACACTGCCGTGGACGCAGGGCGAGGCCAGCCCTTTAGTGCTGACCCAAGACAGCCAAGGTGCGCGCCTGTATTTGCGCCGCGCTTGGATGGCTGAGCAAAATATCCGTCAAAACATTGCACAGCGTTTGGCACTGCCCTGTGACGTGCCTGCCGATTTGCAGCAACGCTTGGATGCGTTGTTCACACCCGCCAACAACGGCGAGCCCGACATGCAACGCTTGGCTTGCGAGGTGGCAGCACAAAATCGCATCACGCTCATCACAGGTGGCCCCGGCACGGGCAAAACCACCACGGTGGTGAAGCTGCTGTCGCTTTTGGTGGGCACGGCAACACGCGAATTGCAAATTCACCTCGCAGCGCCAACGGGCAAAGCGGCGGCGCGTTTGACCGAGTCGATCAGCAACGCGCTCACCAAAATGCCTGCGGATGTACAAGCGCGCATTCCCACGCAAGCGCAAACACTGCACCGCTTGCTGCAAACCAATAGCAAAGCTGCGCAGGTGCACCAGCTGGCCACCGATGTGGTGGTGGTCGACGAAGCGTCGATGATTGACTTAGAGATGATGGCCCGCTTGCTGCAAGCTGTGCCACCTACGGCACGCTTGATCTTGCTGGGTGACAAAGACCAGCTCGCTTCAGTAGAAGCAGGTGCAGTGATGTCGCAGCTGTGCACGGGCAGTTTGCTGAAAACTCAAACCGTCACCCTGATTCACAGCCACCGCTTTGGTGCCAAGAGCGGCATTGGCCAATGGGCACGTACCGTGAACGCGGATGTGGCCGACAACACGCCCGCCCTCAAAGCGCTGTGGAACGCTGCGCCCGATTGGCTGGCCACCCTGCCTTTGCAACAAAGCATTGAGGGCGACACACCCGAACCAGACGTGACACGCCTGCAACTGAACAGCGCCAACGACCCCAAGCTGGCCGTGGGCCTGCGCTACGGTTGGCGCAACTGGCTGGCTTTGCTAGATGCACACCGCCCAAGCAAAACAGCGCCAGCTAAGCCGTGCAGCGATGCACAAGCCGTTGAGCTGCTCAAAGCCTTCACCGAGTTTTGCGTGTTGTGTGCGGTGCGCGAAGGCCCGCTGGGCGTGGTGCAGCTCAATGCACACGTCGAGCACGCCCTTGGCTTAGGCCAAAGTGCTTGGTACGCAGGCCGCCCTGTGATGGTCACACGCAACGACTACGCGCTAGAGCTGATGAACGGCGACATTGGCCTGTGCCTGCCCGGACCTGACGGCGTGTTGCGCGTGGCCTTCCCTGCGGTGGATGGTGGCGTGCGTTGGGTCATGCCCTCGCGCTTGGACAGTGTGGAGACTGTGTTTGCCATGACGGTGCACAAATCGCAGGGCTCGGAGTTCACGCATGTGCTGTTGGTGATACCCGCACAAGAGTCGCCCGTGCTCACACGCGAGTTGGTGTACACCGGCCTGACGCGTGCGCGCCAGCGCCTCACGATGTGGGCCCCGCAGCTGGGCGTGCTGTGGAATGGCTGTGCGCGGCGCGTGTTGCGCAGTGGTGGTTTGGGCGACTGAACAACCGCTTGCACCGCACTTGGCCAGTAGTGCCTCAGACTTGTTCACAATAGAGCCATGCTTATGAATCAATACCTCGCCCAACTCGAACAGTTGGCTGTGCCACTGGCCATCGCGGCCGTGATTTTTGTGTTCTCGCTCATCAGCTTCGGCGTGTGGGCTTCGCGCATTCGCCGCGTGCGTGCGGAGGTGGTAGCACTCGATGCCCGCCTAGGCGCACACAAGGGCAGCAGTCGTGAAGCGTTGGCGTTGGCCGAAAGCAAAACCACCGACGACGAGCTGAAGTTCTTGCTGCGCGAAACCGAGGCGGGCCTGATTGACCTGCCGTCGCAACACGGTGTGAGCCAAGGTCCACGCAGCAGCTACAGCTTTCGCAGCCACGCAGACACATGGACGGTGCGCAGCGTACTCGGTGGCCGCATGAACTTAGCCTTGTTCGAGACCATGCCCAATTTGCTGATTGGTTTTGGTTTGATGTGTACCTTCATCTTCTTGGCGGTGGCGTTGCAACAAGCGGGCTTGGCGCTCAATGCGCTGGATGTCTCGGCACGTCAACAAGACCAAGCCTTGCAGTCGCTCATTGCCACAGCAGGCGGTAAGTTCATCACCTCCATCGCAGGTTTGTTGTGTTCGCTGGTGTGGAACTGGCGCGCCAAAGTGGCGCTGGAAAACTTGCAGTCCAGCATCGACACGCTGTGCCACACGTTGCGCAGCAAAGTGCCCGACAACGCAGCCGAAGCCAGCGTGCGGATGCAGTTGGCTTTGTTCCAAGATATCTTGGAAGAGAACCGTTCACAGGTCAGCCAACTGCGCCGCTTTGAAGGCGACTTTGCCAATGCGATTGGCGACGCCCTTTCACGCAATATGCAGCCCGCGTTTGACAAGCTGGCTCAACTGGCCGACAGCATTCAAACCTCTAGCCAAAGCTTTGGCAACGCGGGCAGCCAAGCCGCTGTGGAACTGAGCAAAGCGGGCGAGACCTTGACCCAAGGCATCTCCAGCGGCCTCGCTTCGTTTGGCGATGCGGTGGGCACCTTGTCGCAAACCATTCAAGACACCCGCACCACCATCACCGAGCTCGATGCTTCGTTGGCCCGCGCCAGCGCCATGGGGCAAACCGGCACGCAACAACTCGAAACCCTGCTGGGCAATTTGGGGCAAACCGTGCAAACGGTGCAAGGTGCGATGTCGGGCTTGCAAGGCACGGTCGAGCGCATTGATCAAACGGCTGAGAAGTTCAAAGACAGCGCCAGCGCCATCGAAGGTGCGGTGGGCTTGCAGCGTGCAGCGGCCACCGACTTTAAGGAAGCCTTGATTCCGATGAACCAAGCCTTGGGCCAAACCGTGGACACGCTCAAACAAAGCGCCGTGACTGCCGAAGAAGCCTTGGGCCATGTGCGCACGCATTTGCAAGACGCACAAAAAGCGCTCAACGGCACGGTGGATGCACTCACCAAAGGCGTGTCGGGCTACAGCACGCAAATTGCCGACTTGCATACCAAGATGGACCAGCACTTGGCCAGCGCGGTCAACCAACTCAGCGGCAGCATCACCAACCTGGAAGAAGTGTTGGATGAGTTCATCGACGCTTTGCCACCCAAGGCATAACGCCTAAAAGTCAAAGCTAAACGCGTAACACATGTTCATCAAAACACGCCGCAACACCGCAGCCACCAACGAGCAGGTGGAAGAGTCAGGTTACATGGCTTCGGCCAGTGACTTGATGATTGGCCTGCTGTTCATCTTCATCGTGATGGTGATGGTGCTGCTCTCTCGCAAGCCCGAAGAACCACCCGAGCCACCCGCCGACCCACTGGCCACCGTGGTACACACCATCGGTACCAAGCTGCAAAACGCGGGGGTACCTGTGACGATCAACCAAGTCTCGGGCGTCATCAGCTTGCCGGCCGACACCTTGTTTGCACGCGGCAGCGCCGAGCTTGAAACCTTGGGCGTGCGCACGCTGCGCCAATCGGCCGAGCAACTGCAGCAGGTGCTGCCTTGCTACATCTATTCGCAACGCCGCCAACTGCCCGCCGACTGCCCGCCCAACCCGCAACAGGTAGAGATTGAAACTATCCTGATTGAAGGCCACACCGACTCCGTGCCGCTGCACCGTGGCGACTACAACAACTGGCATTTGGGCCTAGACCGCGCACGCGCTGTGTACAAGGTGCTGGGTGCTGAAGGCATGCAGCGCTACCGCAACGAACGCGAGCAACCGGTGTTTGGCATCAGCTCGTATGCCGACGAGCGCCCCACCAGCAAAGACAACGATGCCCAAAACCGCCGTGTAGAGCTGCGCTTTGTGCTGGCCTTCCAGCCCACCGAAGCGGGCGCAGCCAAAGGACCAAGCAGCACCTTGAAGAAGATGCAAGAGACGGTGCGCTAAACACCATGCAAGAGTTCTTCGCCCCCCTGCCGCAAGACTTTGACCAGCTGGCCCATGCCGCGCGCACCAAGCGCGGCGGCGGCTTTGGCAAAGACCCCGACTTGCGCACCGTGGGCGAGCGCACCTACAGCGCGTTTGAGCGAGTAGCGTTTGCGCCCAACAGCAGCACCCCGCGCCAGCGCGATTGGCGGCACATTCCCTACGCGCTGTGGCTTGATGGTGAGCGTGGCCTGCACACCCACACACCGCTGACTGATCGCTACTTTGACGAAGCCGTGCCCGAGGCGCTGAATGCGCGCCGCCCGCTCAAGTGGGGCCGTGGTTTGCTGCACACCTATTTGCAAGGCTTCAACCCAGAGAGCCCTGTATTCTTGAAGTTGGCCCACACGGCACGCACGTTCTTTTTAGACCCACGCGTGTTGGCCTCGTTGTCAGAGACCGAGGCCAATGGCTTAGAGCGTCTCATCACCACCCTTGATGTGCTCGACCCGCTCAACGGCCCTGTGCATGTGGCCAACGACATCTTGGGTATGCCAGCCGACAAAACCTTGCAGCAATGGCAAGAGCGGCATGCGCTCACCCAAGGCTTTTGGCTGAACAACTTTTGCAAGCAAGCGTTTTTAGTAGCCTTGCAAGCGCCTGAAGAAATTCGCAGCACCATCGGCTATGTCAAGCGCATGTGCGAATGGGCCATGCATGACATTGGCAAACCCACGCAACGCCTGCGCTACCCGCTGTGCCGCGACGAGTTTGCCTACAGCCTGCTCTCGCCTTGGTTTGAGCGCAACCCGCCGCAAGACATCAAGAACGCGCTGTTGTCAGAGCTGCTGCGCACCTTGGGCGACCCGCGTCACAACCACGCGGGCTGGCTAGGCGTGCGCCGCGAAGCCATCGAGACGGCCAGCCGCTGGCTGACCAGCCGCACGATGGATGCATTTTTTGAAATCTTGCGCCACACCGAAGACGAGATTGGCCCTTACCGTCGCCGTTTTTGGGAAGCCTATTTCCACGCGGGCCACATCTTGGAAGCGTGGATTGCGTTGGGCGAGCAAGCGGTGCAAGAGCTGCAAAAAATCGACCCCACAGGAGAACTGAGCTACGCCAAGATCTTGGGCAAGATCGCGCCCAACCAATGTGTGCTGATGCTGCGCATGGGCAATATTTTGTTTTGCGACTGGAGCCACCAAGGCCGTTTGCGTGCGATCGCGCACAACGCCAAGCAAGCGCCCAAGCTTTACCAAAACGAGTACGAGCTGTTCCAGTTGCGCTTTCCCACCACGCTGGACTTCAACGACGGTTTGCTCGACGACCCCGGCCTGTTGCATTACGAGTCAGAGCTGGGGGGCTGGCAAGACACGGCTCGGAACTTTATTGAGATACACCTAGGGATTCACCTGAGTTTGGCTGACTTGATGCCTACTGACGCTCAAAATTAAACCGCCTGCAGCCCGACTCTTTTGATTTAGCTCAAGGGCAAGGGTTTGTCAGAACTGTCTAAGTCAGACCCTTGTAAGAGCGCAGTTTCACAGTCGCAGGGTTTTGACAGATACCGCCATACAAGAGGAGACCGGTTCATGAGTGAGATCACTATTCACCAGCCATCAGCTGAATTCGTAAAGCAAGCCAACGTATCCGGCATGGCCGCATACGAAGCGCTGTGCAAAAAAGCTGAGACTGACTACGAAGGCTTTTGGGCTGAGCAAGCACGCGAACTGCTGAGCTGGAAGACCCCATTCACCAAAGTGCTCGACGAGAGCAACGCACCTTTCTTCAAGTGGTTCGAAGACGGCACATTGAACGCCTCTTACAACTGCTTGGACCGCAACATTGAAAAAGGCTTGGGCGACAAGACCGCCATCATCTTCGAAGCCGACGGCGGCGAAGTGACCAAAGCCACTTACAGCCAATTGCTGGCCAAGACTTGCCAATACGCCAACGCGCTCAAATCTGTCGGCGTGAAAAAAGGCGATCGCGTGATGATCTACATCTCTATGTCGATCGAAGGCGTAGCCGCAATGCAAGCGTGTGCCCGTATCGGCGCGACCCACTCTGTGGTGTTCGGCGGCTTCTCTGCCCAATCTTTGCGTGACCGCATCGAAGACACAGGCGCCGTGGCCATCATCACCGCTGACCAACAAGTGCGCGGCGGCAAGCACCTACCCCTGAAGTCCATCGTGGACGAAGCCATCGCCATGGGCGGTTGTGACTCTGTGAAAAACGTGTTGGTGGTCAAGCGCACCGGTGGCGACATTGCCATGGCCGCTGGCCGCGACCAATGGTTGGGCGAGTTGGCAGACAAGCAAGCCACCACCTGCGAACCAGAATGGGTGGGCGCTGAGCACCCCTTGTTCTTGCTCTACACATCAGGCTCTACCGGCAAGCCAAAAGGCGTGCAACACAGCACCGGCGGCTATTTGCTGCACGCAGCCTTGACCACCAAGTGGACGTTTGACCTGAAAGACAACGACGTGTTCTGGTGTACCGCCGACATCGGCTGGGTCACAGGCCACACGTACATCACCTACGGCCCCTTGGCTTTGGGTGGCACTGAAATCGTATTCGAAGGCGTGCCAACCTACCCAGACGCTGGCCGCTTCTGGAAGATGATCCAAGACCACAAAGTCTCGATCTTCTACACAGCGCCAACAGCCATCCGTTCACTCATCAAAGCCGCTGAAGCCAACGATGCTGTGCACCCCAAGAGCTTCAACCTCTCCAGCCTGCGCTTGTTGGGTTCGGTGGGCGAGCCCATCAACCCCGCCGCATGGGAGTGGTACTACAAGCATGTGGGCGGCAGCCGTTGCCCCATCGTGGACACCTTCTGGCAAACAGAAACCGGTGGTCACATGATCACCCCACTGCCTGGCGTGACACCGATGGTTCCCGGCTCTTGCACACTGCCCTTCCCTGGCATTCAAGCTGCCATCGTCAGCGAAACTGGCGAAGACATGCCCAATGGCCAAGGCGGTATCTTGGTCGTGAAAAAGCCATGGCCTTCGATGATCCGCACCATCTGGGGTGACCCAGAGCGCTTCAAGAAGAGCTACTACCCAGACGACTTCAAAGGCAAGTACTACTTGGCTGGCGACGGCGCGATCCGCGACGAGAAAACCGGTTACTTCACCATCACCGGCCGTATCGACGACGTGTTGAACGTGTCGGGCCACCGCATGGGCACGATGGAAATCGAATCTGCTTTGGTGAGCTGCACCGAGTTGGTGGCCGAAGCTGCGGTGGTGGGTCGTCCAGACGACACCACCGGTGAAGCCATCTGCGCGTTCGTGGTGTTGAAGCGTCCACGCCCTACAGGCGAGGAAGCCAAGCAAATCGCCAAGATCTTGCGCGACCACGTGGGCAAAGAAATTGGCCCCATCGCCAAGCCCAAGGACATCCGCTTCGGCGACAACTTGCCCAAGACCCGCTCTGGCAAGATCATGCGCCGCTTGTTGCGTAGCTTGGCCAAGAACGAGGCGATCACACAAGACACTTCGACCTTGGAAAACCCAGCGATTCTGGACCAGCTGACAGACAACCACTGATCTGGCCTAACGAATCAGCCGAAAGGCTCTGAAAACCCGCCAATTTGGCGGGTTTTTTTATGGTTCATCAGCGTTTTCAAGTAGAAACTTACAATTTATTGAACTTAAAATCATTGTCAAGCCCACTTTAATCGCCGCCATGTCCACCATTGCGTCACCTATCGCCAACGCCAAGCCTGTGCCTGCGGCCAAGCAAGCACCGGTCAGGGTCAGTGTGGGTCCAGCGCCGCAAGCGCCAGCAGAGGCCAACACCAATAAGGTTGACCCAGTCCAGCAAATGCAAGCGGATAAAGAAGTGCGAGTCCAACGCTTCCAGCAATCACTGGACAGAAGTCAGCTCAATTACTCATTTGACAAACAGTCCAGCACCTTGTCGGTGAAGGTCGTCAACAAACAATCTGGTGAGTTCATCCGCCAAATCGACTTCCAAGGCTTTCACGCCATGGAGTTCAGCACTCACGGCTACAAAGGCCGTTACGTCGACAACGCGGCTTAAATCTCCAGCTGCGTCCAAACGCTCAGTTCTTGTCGAGCCAGTGGCAGATGGGCTCCCACTGCTCCAAATCTTTTTCCACTTGGGTCGGCGTGATGTCAAACATCGACAAGCCGTGCGCCGCCATGTGCAAGTAATACTGGGTGTCACGTAAATAGCCCAACACAGGCACCTGCAACGACTCGGCAAAGGCTTTCAAATGCCCAGCTGCAATCGTGCGGCCATCCACCCGGTTGCCCACAATGCCCACTTGCGTCGGCAGCTTGCGTGTGAGTTGCGCCAGTTCCAGCAAGAACGCGTGGGTGGCCTGCATGTCAAAGACGCTGGGCATGAGGGGCACGAGTACTTTGTCGGCACGTTGCACCAACTCTTTCAATGCCGCACCGCCTAAACCTGCGGGCGTGTCAATCACGACATGGGTCGTGCCTTTGGGTGGGCGGGCTGTAGGCACTTGCCCCGCCTCAAGCTCCCACGTGGCCACAGAGGGCAACTTCGGTGGGCGTTGTTGCAGCCAAAACTTAGACGACTGTTGGGTATCGGCATCGCCCAACATGACGCGGTGGCCACGGGACGCAAAGTAGCCAGCAATATTGGTGGCCAAAGTGGATTTGCCTGCGCCGCCTTTTGGATTTGCAATAACGATGACTTTCATGGGCTTTGTTTCCAAAAAGTTGAATGATGACAAAAACATACGCCATTTAGCGTATTTATTTGTTTAAATTGACAATAGCAATATAAACTATCAAGCACTGTCATTTTTGAAGGACTTGACCATGAGCGAAGGCACCAAAGACAAAAGCATTTTCATTGGCACCGGTGTGGTGTTCAAAGGTTCTATCAGCGCCCCAAACCAAGCCATTATTTCGGGCATGGTGGACGGTGACTTGGTAGCCAAAGATGTGTTGATTGGTGCGTCTGGCGTGGTCACAGGCACCACCGAAGCCGACTTCATCGACGTCAAAGGTGAGTTGAACGAATCCATCACCAGCAAAAGCGTGCTGATTGTGCGCAGCACTGGCAGAGTCACAGGCGATGTCACTTACGGTGAAATCGAAATCGAACGAGGCGGCAAAATCAAAGGCGGCATGAAACAAGTTTAAAACTTGCCCTCTGCCTTGGCATCTGTGCCAAGGCAGTCATGCACCACATCGCTGCATAACGCGTAAATGCAGCCCACCTAGAATAGGTGAAACTTTCAGAGCCTCCTCGTTTGTCTCTCTCTTACGCTTCGCGTCAACGCTCACCACGCAAACATCTGACAGGCATAGGCCTGATGGTTGTATTGCACGTTTTGCTATTCTGGGCTGTTTCGTCTGGATTGGCCCGAAAAGTGGTGCGTATGACCGAGAACACGGTCGAAGCGGTGTTGATGTCTGAAGCTCCGCCGCCTGCGCCCGCACCTAAAACGCCACCGCCCAAAACACCCGCCCCACCGCCGCCCGCGCCTACCAGCACGGCACCTGCCATTACCCAGGCGCCCACGCCACCTGCGGCTGTGCCTGCCGCACCCGCCATTCGCACGGGCGCAGTCATTCAGCCAGGTGCGCATTGCGCCAAGCCCGACTACCCGAGCGCTTCACGCCGCATGGAAGAAGAAGGCACGGTCACGCTGAAGTTTTTGATCGGCACAGATGGCAAAGTCATTCAGGCAGATATTGAAAAAACCTCGGGCTTCACCCGCTTAGATGAAGCTGCTCGCAACGCGCTGTCGAAATGCCAGTTCCGCCCCGGCACCGTAGACGGCAAGCCTGAACAAAGCTGGGCCAGCATCAAATACACCTGGCGCTTGGAATAAGCGCCGTACCTGCACACAGACACACCGTCATAAGGACAACCATGTTTCAACACACGTTCACTCGCACAGCTGCGACCTTGTCGCTCTTGGCCTTCAGCGCCAGCACCTTCGCAGAAGAAGTTGTTGAGAACCCTTACGGCTTGTCCGCCCTGTGGGCGCAAGGCGATGTGGTGGCCAAAGCCACGCTGCTGATTTTGGTCATCATGAGCATGGGCAGCTGGTATGTGATCTTTACCAAGTTGGCCGAGCAAAACCGCGTGATGCGTTATGCCCAAACGGCGCAAAACAACTTTTGGAACGCAGGCAATGTGCGCCAAGGTGCAGATGGTCTGGAAGAAGACAGCCCGTTTCGCTTCATTGCTGAAAAGGGCTTGGAAGGTGCGAGCAAGCACACAGGCATGTTGGGCGCGATCAACTTCAACGACTGGGTAACCATGAGCATCCAACGCGCCATGAACAATGTGCAAAGCCGCATGCAGGATGGCTTGGCAGTGTTGGCCACTGTCGGTTCAACAGCGCCCTTTGTTGGTTTGTTTGGCACGGTCTGGGGCATTTACAACGCGCTGGTGAAGATTGGCATGTCAGGCCAAGCCAGCATCGACAAAGTGGCGGGCCCTGTGGGCGAATCGCTCATCATGACCGCCATTGGTTTGGCCGTGGCTGTGCCTGCGGTGTTGGGCTACAACTGGCTGGTGCGTCGTAACAAAGTGGCGATGGAAGAAGTGCATGCCTTTGGCGCTGACTTGCATGCGGTGTTGTTGGGTTCGGCTCAGAAATAACCATGGCCATGAACCTCGGCCCCAGTGAGGGCGACGATGAATTGCTAACCACCATCAACACCACACCGTTGGTGGACGTGATGTTGGTGTTACTCATCATCTTTCTCATCACCATTCCTGTGGTGACGACATCCGTCAAAGTAGAGCTGCCGCACGAGGTGCAGCAACCGCGCGAGACCAAACCCGACAACATCATCTTGTCGGTCAATGCGCAAGGCCAAGCCTATTTGTATGACGCACCGGTGCGCAGCAATGCAGACCTCATCAAACAGCTGCAAAGCTTTGCAGAGAAAACGCCGCAGCCCGAAGTGCAAATTCGCGGTGACGCCAAGACCGACTTTGAAGCGGTGGGGCGCGTGCTGTATGCAGCACAAGTAGCGGGCTTGACCAAGGTGCGGTTTGTCACAGACCCGCAAGGGGCTGCCACACAAGCGCCGCAGGGGAAATAAGCATGGCGATGAACCTGCCCTCTTTGACCAACGGTCAAGACGAACCCGAAGTGATGATGGACATCAACACCACGCCGTTGATCGACGTGATGTTGGTGTTGCTGATCATGCTCATCATCACCATCCCCGTGCAGCTGCACTCGGTCAACCTCGACATGCCGCAAAGCGCCACACCGCAAACCAAGAAACCCAATGTGGTTCGCATCGAAGTGGATGCACGCAGCGTGGTCAACTGGAACGGCAAGCCTTTGGCTGACCGTGCCGCACTCGACGCTTTGTTGCTAGAAGCCAAAGCCGAAGACCCACAACCCGAGCTGCACATCAAAGCCCAAGGCAAAGCCAAGTACGAAGCCGTAGCAGGTGTGTTGGCCAGCGCGCAACGCCAAGGCCTGACCAAGATTGGCATTGTGGGCACGGAGCAATTTGCTGCGCCTTAACGCCGAGTGAGCGACTTAGGCCACGATGCCTTTGTCTTTGAGCGCTTGAATCTGCTCAGCACTCAACCCAATTTCATGCAACACCGCATCCGTGTCTTGCCCAATCGCGGGCGCATTGCGGCGGTGGCTGCCCGGGGTGCGTGATAGTTTGGGAATGATGCCGGGCACAGCCAGCGATGTGCCGTCATCCATCTCCACCTGTTGAATCATGCCGCGTGCTTGGTAGTGCGGGTCAGCCGCAATGTCGGCCACGGTGTAGATGCGGCCTGCGGGCACGTCGGCTTTATCCAAAGCCTCTAGCACTTGTGCCACAGTCAGCTGCGCGGTCCACTCGCCAATGGCGGCATCAATCTCGGCCACACGCTGGACGCGTCCGGCGTTGTCACTTAGTGCTGGGTCGTTGCCCAAATCGTCACGGCCCATGGTGTGCATGAGGCGTTTGAAGATGCTGTCGCCATTGCCCGCAATCAACACGTAGCCGTCATCCTTGCAACGGTACGCATTGCTCGGCGCAATACCAGGCAAAGCGCTGCCCGCGGCTTCGCGCACCGCGCCAAACGCGCTGTACTCGGGCAGCAAACTTTCCATGCAGTTGAAGACGGCTTCGTACAAGGCCACATCAATCACTTGGCCCTGCCCGCTTCTCTCACGCTCATGCAAGGCCATCAAAATGCCAATCACGCCATGCAACGACGCCAGCGTGTCGCCGATGCTCACGCCTACGCGCACGGGTACACGCCCTGGCTCGGCGGTGAGGTGGCGCAAACCGCTCATGGCTTCAGCCACCACACCAAAGCCGGGCTTGTCGCGATACGGCCCAGTTTGCCCATAGCCACTGATGCGCAACATGATGAGGCGCGGGTTGAGAGCCAACAAATCATCGGGGCCGAGGCCCCACCCTTCCATCGCGCCTGGGCGAAAGTTCTCGATCAACACATCAGCGTCTTTGACGAGTTGACGCACGATGTCTTGAGCTTCTTTGTCTTTCAGGTCTAAGGCCACCGAACGCTTGTTGCGCGACTGAACTTGCCACCACACGGATGTGCCGTCTTTGAGCAAGCGCCATTTGCGCAGCGGGTCACCCGTCTTGGGCGTTTCAATCTTCACCACATCCGCGCCAAAGTCGGCCAGGGTTTTGGCGGCAAATGGTCCTGCGATGAGCTGGCCGAGTTCGACGACGCGTAAGCCGTTTAAAGGCGTTTGGGCGTTGCTAGAAATAGATGAGGTCTTCATAGCTTGGCATTTTGCCTAGGCTCAGACCAGCTGGGTTTGGGTACCTTCGCACGGGCGACACGACAAACCGACGTGCCGTGTGTGTCAGGGCAAAAACGCAGGACTGAGCAAACGCAAGCCCACAGTGAACCACCGGTCGTGTTCGGGCTGGCCCACGCGGTTGCCGTAAGTGGTGTCAATTTGCACGCGCTGAGGCACCAGCCACACACGCAAGCCCACTTGGTAACGCGTGCCCATGGCTGCCTCGCCATAGGTCTCTGCAATGGCGATGACTTTGGCGCTGAGCGGCAACTCGCCGCCCACACCCCAAGTAGGCCGATGCGTGCCCAGCGTTTGGTGGTTCAGCCAGCCTGCGTTGAGATGCACAAAACGGTCTTGTCCAAAAGGTACTGTCACAGGGACATTGAGGTAATAGTCTTTCTCTTCGGGTCTGTCGCCCAGCGCAGGACGCGTCACCATCGCGCCTAGCGTGGTGGAAATGCCAACGGTGGCGTCATCCACGGGCACCCAGCGTTTTTTAGCCTGAGCCACCCAAAACTGTGTTTTGCCCAAGATGTCTTCAGTTTGGGCGTTGCCACCCACCGACCACTCCACATCGCCACTGAAGTTGCAGCCGGGGATCGCCCACCGCTCAAGGGAAGTACGCGTGGTTTTGACCCACGTTTCAAGCTGGCAGGCTTTGTCGTCCACGATGTTGGCGTCATCCGTACTCATGGGGCGGGCAGCATGAGCCTGCCCTGCGCACAGCGCGACAAGGCCCATCGCCAAAAGCGTGCGACGCAACTGAGCAAATGAAATGAGGTGAACCACGTGGAAAAAAAGTAGAAAAGCAGGCGTGATGCAAGCGTGTGTCGCCTTCGGTTCATTGTAGGAAGGCTTTATTTCATTTCCATGAATCCGCACCTGCGCTCCCGCATAAAATCGAGGGCTGCACAAAAGGAACAGGCATGGGACGCACCCTTTACGACAAAATTTTTGATGAACACGTTGTTCACACCGAAGAGGACGGCACGTCCATCCTCTACATCGACCGTCACTTGGTTCACGAAGTGACCAGCCCGCAAGCGTTTGAGGGCATTCGCCAAGCGGGCCGCAAGGTCTGGCGCGTGAGCTCCATCGTCGCCACGGCTGACCACAACACCCCCACCACGGGCTGGGAGCTGGGCTACGACGGCATCACCGACCCGATCAGCAAAGAACAAATCACCACGCTAGACGCGAACATCAAAGAGTTTGGCTCTGCCGCGTTCTTCCCCTTCATGTCCAAGCGCCAAGGCATCGTGCACGTGATTGGCCCTGAAAACGGCGCCACCCTGCCCGGCATGACGGTGGTGTGCGGCGACAGCCACACCTCCACCCACGGCGCGTTTGGTGCGTTGGCCCACGGCATCGGCACCTCTGAGGTCGAGCACGTCATGGCCACGCAAACGCTGCTGGCAAAAAAAGCCAAGAACATGTTGGTGAAAGTCGAAGGCCAAGTGGCCAAGGGCGTGACCGCCAAAGACATCGTGCTGGCCATCATCGGCAAGATCGGCACCGCAGGCGGCACGGGCTACACCATTGAGTTTGCAGGCTCTGCCATTCGAGCCTTGAGCATGGAAGGCCGCATGACCGTGTGCAACATGGCCATCGAAGGCGGCGCACGCGCTGGCTTGGTAGCCGTGGATGACAAAACCATCGAGTACGTGAAAGGCCGTTTACTCTCCCCAACGGGCGTGGAGTGGGACCAAGCCGTGGCGTATTGGAAAACCTTGCACTCTGACGCCGACGCCAAATTTGACGCGGTGGTCGAGTTGAAAGCCGAGGAGATCGAACCGCAAGTCACCTGGGGCACCTCGCCCGAAATGGTGCTGGGCGTGAGCGCTGTGGTGCCCGACCCCGACAAAGAAAAAGACCCCAACAAGCGCGGTGCGATTGAGCGTGCCCTGACCTACATGGACCTCACGCCAGGCAAGGCGCTGAGTGACATCCATGTGGACAAAGTGTTCATTGGCTCATGCACCAACAGCCGCATTGAAGACATGCGCGAAGCTGCTGCCGTGGTCAAGAAACTTGGCCAAAAAGTGGCGGGCAACATCAAGCAAGCTCTGGTCGTACCTGGCTCGGGCTTGGTCAAAGAGCAAGCCGAAAAAGAAGGTCTGCACGAAATTTTCAAAGCCGCTGGCTTTGAGTGGCGCGAGCCCGGTTGCTCCATGTGCTTGGCCATGAACGCCGACCGTTTGGAGCCCGGCGAACGCTGCGCGTCCACCAGCAACCGCAACTTCGAAGGCCGTCAAGGCAATGGTGGTCGCACCCACTTGGTCAGCCCAGCCATGGCCGCCGCTGCGGCCATTCACGGCCACTTTGTGGACATTCGCAAATTCGCCTAAGAGAGACGCACATGCAGAAATTCACCCTCCACAAAGGCATCGTGGCCCCGATGGACCGCGAGAACGTCGACACCGACGCCATCATCCCCAAACAATTTTTGAAGTCCATCCGCAAAACCGGCTTTGGCCCCAACTTGTTTGATGAGTGGCGCTATTTGGACCACGGGGAGCCTGGCGTGCCTGAGAGCGCACGCAAGCCCAACCCCGACTTTGTGCTCAACCAGCCGCGCTACAAGGGTGCCTCGGTCTTGTTAGCCCGCAAGAACTTTGGCTGCGGCTCGTCGCGCGAACACGCACCTTGGGCGATTGACCAATACGGTTTCCGCGCCGTGATTGCGCCAAGCTTTGCCGACATCTTTTTCAACAACTGTTTCAAAAACGGTTTGTTGCCCATCGTGTTGCCCGAAGCCACGGTGGACTTGCTGTTCAACGAAACCCACGCCTTCCCCGGCTATGAGTTGACGATTGATTTGGAACGTCAAGTCATCGTGCGCCCCCAAGGCGAAGAAATTCCGTTTGAGGTGCAGGCCTTCCGCAAGTACTGCTTGCTCAACGGCTTTGACGACATTGGCCTGACCCTGCGCCACAAAGACAAAATTGCCGCCTTCGAAGCCGAGCGCTTGGCGACCAAGCCTTGGTTGGCGCACACCGTGTAATTCAGAAAGAAAAGAAAAATGAAAATCGCAGTTTTGCCCGGCGACGGCATTGGCACCGAAATCGTCGCAGAAGCCGTCAAGGTTTTGAATGTCCTCGACCTGAAGTTTGAAATGGAATCGGCCTTGGTCGGCGGTGCCGCGTTTGACGCGCACGGTCACCCTCTGCCGGAAGCCACTTTGAAATTGGCGATGGATGCCGACGCCGTGCTGTTCGGCGCCGTGGGCGACTGGAAATACGACACGCTCGACCGCCCCCTGCGCCCCGAGCAGGCCATTTTGGGCCTGCGCAAAAACATGGGCCTGTTTGCCAACTTCCGCCCCGCCATTTGCTACGAGCAGCTGGTGGGCGCGTCCAGCTTGAAGCCTGAGCTGATTGCGGGCTTGGACATTTTGATCATCCGCGAACTCACGGGCGACATTTACTTTGGTCAACCTCGTGGTCGCCGCACCGCCGTAGACGGACACTTCCCCGGCGCGCTGGAAGCGTTTGACACCATGCGCTACAGCAAGCCCGAGATCGAGCGCATTGCGCATGTGGCTTTCCAAGCCGCGCAAAAGCGCAACAAAAAGGTCACCAGCGTGGACAAGGCCAACGTGCTCGAAACCTTCCAGCTCTGGAAAGACGTGGTCACCGAAGTGCACGCCCAATACCCCGATGTGGAACTGCAACACATGTACGTGGACAACGCGGCCATGCAATTGGTCAAAGCGCCCAAAGCCTTTGACGTGGTGGTGACCGGCAATATGTTTGGCGACATCCTGAGCGACGAAGCCTCCATGCTCACCGGCTCCATCGGCATGTTGCCCTCGGCCTCGTTGAACAGCAAAAACCAAGGCTTGTACGAACCTAGCCATGGCAGCGCACCTGACATCGCCGGCAAAGGCGTGGCCAACCCCTTGGCCACCATCTTGTCTGCCGCCATGATGTTGCGCTTCTCACTCAACCAGCCCGAAGCCGCCGAACGCATTGAAAACGCCGTCAAAGCCGTGCTGGCCCAAGGCCTGCGCACCCCCGACATTTACAGCGAAGGCACCACCAAAGTGGGCACCGCGCAAATGGGCGATGCGGTGGTTAAAGCGCTAAATAAATAAATTTTTTACTATAAAAGTATCAATTAAACGAAAAGACACGTAGAATCCACTTTGAAAATCCCGTTACGACTGTAGAGATCTACTGTTCGTTTTGGGCGAAAAGGTCACCCACGGGTGACCTTTTTACATTAGGGCGACCATGAAAACGTGTCTTTATATTGATGGATTCAATCTGTATCGATCCTTACTCAAGGGAACTGAATACAAGTGGCTCGACGTAATTAAGTTATTTAAAGAGCACATCCTTGCAACACAGGTCCCTCAGGCAGAAATACTTAAGCTTAAATTTTTCACTGCACCCGTAAAAGCCTCTTACTCGAAAAGAGGCAAGGATGCTGAAATTGCTCAAAACCACTACCTCAGAGCACTTCAGGCAAGTTACCCCTCCAAAGTAGAGATCATCATGGGCTTTCATCTCTTTCAACACACTGCATTACCTAGATACATAGAAGGCGTAGAGGCAAACAAAAACAACATGGCGCCAGTTTGGTTAATCGAAGAAAAACAAACAGACGTTCAAATTGCCATGCACATATACAGAGATGCGGTGATGAGAGAGTACGAAGAACTTGTCATTTGCACAAACGATTCAGATTTAGAACCATGCCTGAAATTTGTGAAACAAGATAGGCCTGATTTAAAGGTAGGTCTTGTCACACCACTGCCTTACAAAGGATACCTACCATCAACGTCGAACCAGCGTCTAGTCCAACACAGCGATTGGACTAGACGTTACGTTCGCGATGAAGAACTAGCGGAATCACAACTAAGACCCGTTGTACCAACCAAACGAAAACCAGCAAGAAAACCTATGCATTGGTAGGTATGAAACCAATTTACGATCTGCTCCATCCGATACAATCAGCGCCATGTCTCACGCCCGCTCGGTCTCTTTGAACTTTGCAGCCCCCGCCTCGGTGGCTGTTGGCGCGCGCGTGATCACCATCAAAACCACGACCATTAAGGGCTAATCAGCTCCGGTTCGTCGTGCGCCACCCCGGCCAGACGAGCCGGGCAAACAGTCAGGTCTGGCACTGTTTTCTACATTTGAAAAGGCGTTGAAAAATGAGCAAGTTAGTAGGTTTAGTCGGTTGGCGCGGCATGGTCGGCTCGGTGTTGATCGACCGCATGATTCAAGAGAAAGACTTCGATCTGATCGAGCCCGTGTTCTTCTCCACGTCTAACGCGGGTGGCAAAGCCCCCGCGCAAGCTAAAAACGAAACCACGCTCCAAGACGCCAACAACATCGACGCGCTCAAGCGCTGCGAAATCATCATCACCTGCCAAGGCGGCGACTACACCAAAGAGGTGTACCCCAAGCTGCGCGCAGCGGGCTGGAACGGCCACTGGATTGACGCAGCCTCTAGCCTGCGCATGGCAGACGACGCCGTGATCATCTTGGACCCCGTCAACCGCAACGTGATCGACAGCGCCTTGGGCAAAGGCGGCAAGAACTGGATCGGCGGCAACTGCACCGTGAGCTTGATGCTCATGGGCTTGGGCGGCTTGTTCCAACACAACCTGGTTGAGTGGGTCAGCGCGATGACTTACCAAGCGGCTTCGGGCGCAGGCGCACAAAACATGCGCGAGTTGCTCAGCCAGATGGGCGCTTTGCACGATGCCGTGAAAGACGACTTGGCCAACCCCTCTTCTGCCATCTTGGACATCGACCGCAAAGTGTCAGCCACCATGCGCAGCGCCGAGTTCCCCACCAAAAACTTCCGCAATACCGCATTAGCTGGCAGCTTGATCCCTTGGATCGACGTGCCTGTCGAGCACGGCCAAAGCAAGGAAGAGTGGAAGGGCGGCGCTGAGTGCAACAAGATCTTGGGCAACCCAGCGTTCCGCACTGCAGGCTCTATCCCGATCGACGGTTTGTGCGTGCGCATTGGCGCAATGCGCTGCCACTCACAAGGCTTGACCATCAAGCTGAAAAAAGACGTGCCTATGGACGAGATCGAAAGCATCTTGGCCAGCGCCAACGACTGGGTCAAAGTGGTGCCTAACGTGCGCGAAATCAGCGAACGTGACCTGACACCTGCAGCCGTGACCGGCACTTTGACAGTGCCAGTGGGTCGCTTGCACAAAATGGCCATGGGCAATGACTACTTGGGCGCGTTCACCGTGGGTGACCAGCTCTTGTGGGGCGCTGCCGAGCCGTTACGCCGCATGCTGCGCATCCTGCTCGAGGCGTAAAACAAAGTAATATCTCTGGGTATGAAAAAAGCCTCACTTCACGCTTCTCGTTTGTTCCAGAGATCTGCTATCTGCGCAGCCTTGGCGCTGTCATTTTTTGGCAGCGCTCAGGCGCTCAATTTGAGTCGACCTATCGTTCAAAGCAAGCAAGGTGAGGCTTTGCGAGCGGAAATTGATATCACCGAGATTTCAATGACCGAGCAAATAGACTTTCAAGCCACGCTTGCTAGTCCGGATATATACCGTGCCGCCAAAATCGACCTTCCCACAACAGCAAATGGTCAGCCATTGGATATTCAGGTTCAGCTGTTGCGCAGGGACAACGGCCGTCCTTTCCTAAAAATTGTCAGTAAACAACCGGTTCAAGGCAATTCACTCGATTTGTTGATCGATATGCACTGGGCTACTGGCCGTATGTTGCGCGATCTCAGTGTGTCCTTGGACGATACCAAGACTCAGACAAAACCGATTGCGGCTCCAGCTGTCACTGGCGGCAATTACAACAAAGTTGAAAACACCATCACCGTACAACGTGGTGATACAGCCAGCGAATTGGCCTCGGGCGTAATACCTACAGGGGTATCGCTTGACCAAATGTTAGTTGCTATGTTGCGCAGCAACCCAGATGCTTTCGTCGAGTCGAACGTCAATCGTCTTAAAGCTGGTGCTCTGCTGACACTGCCTACGGAGCAAGAGGCCCAATCGATCTCTCGCGAAGAAGCGCGTCGCGAAATTCAAATTCAAGCCAAAGACTTTGAAGCCTACCGAGCTGAATTAGCGGCGCGTGCACCCGGTGGCGCAGTACCCAAAGCAGCACGTGACACTGGCGGCAACCTTCAAGCAAAAGTACAAAATAAAAATGCAAAGGCCAACCAAGATAAGTTGACACTGTCGCAGCCCGATAAAAAAGACACAGCGGCAGACAAAATTGCGCAACAACGTGAAGCAGAAGATGTGGCCAGCCGAGCTGCTGAGCTAAGCCGCAACATTGCAGAGCTGGGCAAGATAGCTGCTGCCACTGTCAGTGGCACTGCGAGTCCGGCGTCTGAAGCTGCGTCTGGCAGCGGTGTCATATCCATGGATATACCCGCCAGTGCAACCCAAGCCAGCAACGAGTGGCTGAATGAATTGCGCGACAACCCGCTGACCCCCGTCGGGGCTGGTAGTTTGATTGGCTTGCTTTTCTTAATTGCGCTGTGGCGTCGAAATACTTCGCACAAGAGCGAGGACAACATTGAGGGCTTACCACCTCTGAATGTCAAATTCAATCTTGACTTGCCAGACCACGACCGCCATGAGCCCGTCGAACGCGCCTACATTCACGATGTCGCCACGCACATGAGCGAAACGCGCGACCATCCGCACGACCATGCGCACCATCCACGTGATGAGGATGAACTGACTGAAGAAGATCACTCGCGCTACGAATCAACACGTCCAACCCTAGAGATGCCAGACATTTCTCTCGATTTAGACGAAGTAGACAGCGCCATTAGCCCTTTCCAAGTTCGTATCGATCTGGCCAACGAATTGTGGAACCTAGGCCAACTGCACACCAGCAAAGCTTTGATGGAAGAAGTGGCCTTAGAAGCCTCTGGTGCCGACAAAGAAAAAGCCCTTCAGTGGCTGGCTGAACGAGGCTAACCCTCATGCGCATTGCGATGGGCTTGAGCTACAACGGCCAAGCCTACGAAGGCTGGCAAAGCCAGTCCTCGGGTAAAACGGTACAAGACAAGCTTGAACAAGCGCTGTCCAAGTTCACGCAAACCCCCGTCTCTACGTTGTGCGCAGGCCGCACCGATGCAGGTGTGCATGGTCTCATGCAGGTCATCCACTTTGACACCGAGCTTGAACGCACGCCCTACTCGTGGGTCAGGGGCACCAACCGCTATTTGCCGCTCGACATTGCGGTGCAATGGGCGCGTGAAATGCCCCGTGAATTTCACTGCCGTGGCAGCGCCATTGCGCGCCGCTATGCCTACGTGGTGCTGGAATCGGCCATTCGCCCCAGCGTCGAAGTAGGCCGCGTGGGCTGGGTGTACCGCCCTCTCAACCTAGAAGCCATGCAAAAAGCCGCGCAGTATGTGATGGGCGAGCACGACTTCACCTCGTTTCGCGCCTCCAGCTGCCAAGCGCTCACGCCCGTCAAAACCATGACGCGCATCGACATCACCCGCAAAAGCACACAGCCCGGCTCAGCCGTATGGCGCTTTGAGTTTGAGGCCAGCGCGTTTTTGCACCACATGATTCGCAACCTCATGGGCTGCTTTGTGAAGATTGGCAGTGGCGACAAACCGCCGGAGTGGATGGCCGAAGTGCTGGCCGCCCGCGACCGCGATGCCGCCGCCCCCACCTTCAGCCCCGATGGTTTGTATTTCTTGGGCCCCCGCTATGACGCACAGTGGGATTTGCCTGACCGTACCCCTGCGTATGATGGATTGCCATGAACCGCACGCGTATCAAAATTTGTGGACTCACCCGTGAGCAAGACGTCGACGCCGCCGTGGCCGCAGGCGTGGACGCCATTGGCTTTGTCATGTACGCCCCCAGCCCACGTGCTGTGACGGTAGAACGCGCGGCCGAGCTGGCACTTCGCCTGCCCGCCTTCGTCACGCCCGTGCTGCTGTTTGTGAACGAAACCTCCGAGGCCATTGCCCACGCGTGCGTGCAAGTGCCGGGCGCGTGGCTGCAGTTCCATGGCGATGAAACGCCCGATCACTGTCGCAAAATTGCCCGCACCTTAGGCCGCCGCTGGATTCGCGCTGCCCGCATCCCGCTAGAAACCCCTGCAGGCGAAGAACCTTTCGACCTTCTAAAATACGCCCAAGATTACTCAGACGCCCAAGCTGTGCTGCTCGACGCTCATGTTGACGGTTATGGTGGTGGCGGCAAAACATTCAATTGGTCACAGCTTCCTCCAAACGTCAACGCTCACCTCGTCTTGTCTGGTGGACTCAACGCTGCCAACGTGACCGATGGCATTCGCGCGCTGCGTGAGCGCGGCCTGTCGCTCGGTGTGGATGTGAGCTCGGGCGTGGAATCGGCCAAAGGTATCAAAGATGCCCACCTGATTCGCGAGTTTGTCCGAGCCGTGCGCGCCGCAGACGCCGAGCATCCGCTCTAAGCCCTCTCTCCCCTTTTTTGTTTTCAGCCCAACGCCTGTGGGCCATTTTTCAAGGCATGTGTATGTCCACTTACCAACAACCCGACGCCAAGGGGCACTTTGGCATTTACGGCGGCAGCTTCATCAGCGAAACGCTCACCCACGCGATTGAAGAGCTCAAAGACGCGTACGCCAAATACCAACACGACCCCGAGTTCATCGCCGAGTTCAAAAAAGAACTCGCGCACTTTGTGGGCCGCCCCTCACCCATCTACCACGCCGACCGCATGAGCCGCGAAATGGGCGGCGCGCAAATCTTCTTGAAGCGCGAAGACCTCAACCACACCGGCGCGCACAAGATCAACAACACCATTGGCCAAGCCTTGCTCGCTAAGCGCATGGGCAAGCCCCGCGTGATTGCCGAAACCGGCGCAGGCCAACACGGCGTGGCCACCGCCACGATTTGCGCCCGCTACGGCTTGGAATGCGTGGTGTACATGGGTGCAGAAGACGTGAAGCGCCAAAGCCCCAACGTGTACCGCATGAAGCTCTTGGGTGCCACCGTGGTGCCCGTGGAGAGCGGCAGCCGCACCCTCAAAGACGCGCTGAACGAAGCCATGCGCGACTGGGTGGCCAACGTGGACAACACCTTCTACATCATCGGCACGGTGGCGGGGCCTCACCCCTACCCGATGATGGTGCGCGATTTCCAAAGCGTGATTGGCGACGAGTGCCTCACGCAAATGCCAGACATGTTCAAGAGCCTGAAGATGGCAGAGCAACAACCCGACGCAGTGGTGGCTTGCGTGGGGGGCGGCAGCAATGCCATGGGCATCTTCTACCCCTACATCCCGTTCGAGAAAACGCGCCTCATTGGCGTAGAAGCAGCAGGCGAAGGCATGGACAGTGGCAAGCACTCGTGCTCGTTACAGCTGGGCGCGCCTGGCGTGCTGCACGGCAACCGCACTTACATCTTGCAAGACGAGAACGGCCAAATCACCGAAACGCACAGCGTGAGCGCGGGCCTGGACTACCCAGGCGTGGGCCCTGAGCACGCCTTCCTCAAAGACATTGGCCGCGCCGAGTACGTGGGCATCACTGACAAAGAAGCGCTCGAAGCCTTCCACTACCTATGCCGCACCGAGGGCATCATCCCCGC
Source organism: Pseudomonadota bacterium (assembly GCA_041180165.1). Lineage (GTDB taxonomy): Bacteria > Pseudomonadota > Gammaproteobacteria > Burkholderiales > Burkholderiaceae_C > Limnohabitans. The sequence continues at coordinate 200,496 of JBEGSC010000001.1, forward strand.
GCTCGAATCGAGCCACGCTTTGGCCCACGCCATGAAGCTGGCCAAAACCATGCGCACTGACCAATCGATCTTGGTCAACCTCTCAGGCCGTGGCGACAAAGACATTGGCACTGTGGCCGATCTGAGCCAAGCCGACTTTTACTGTCGCCCCAGCTGCCGTGGCCAATCGGTCAAAGGCGGCGAGCAAACCATCCAAATCAAGAAGTGAGCGCACCATGAGCCGAATTGACGCCACCCTCTCCGCCCTCAAGGCCCAAGGCCGCAAAGCCCTCATTCCTTATGTGATGGCGGGCTTCCCCAAAGCCGACATCACCCCAGCCCTCATGCATGGCATGGTGAAAGCGGGCGCTAACATCATCGAGCTCGGGGTCCCTTTTAGCGACCCCATGGCCGATGGCGCAGTGATTCAAAAAGCGGGCGAAACCGCGCTGAGCTTTGGTATTGGCACCGCCCAAGTGCTGGACATGGTGCGTGAATTCCGAAAGACAGACAACACAACCCCCGTGGTGCTGATGGGCTACGCCAACCCCGTGGAGTGCTACAACCTCAAGCACGGCGCAGATTCCTTCGTCAAAGACGCTTCTGCCGCTGGCGTGGACGGCGTGCTCATCGTGGACTACCCCCCTGAAGAGTGTGAAGAGTTCGCCGCCACCTTGCGTGCGCACCACATGGACCTGATCTTCTTGCTCGCGCCCACCAGCACCGACAAACGCATGGACCAAGTGGCACGCGTGGCCAGCGGCTATGTGTACTACGTGTCACTCAAAGGCGTGACTGGCGCAGGCAACCTCGACACCGATGCCGTGGAAGCCATGCTGCCGCGCATTCGCCAGCATGTGCACATCCCCGTGGGCGTGGGCTTTGGCATTCGCGATGCTGCCACCGCCAAAGCCGTGGGCCGCGTGGCCGATGCGGTGGTGATTGGCAGCCGCATCATTCAGCTGCTCGAAGCCGCGCCCGCAGGCCAAGAAGTGGCTGCGGCGCAAGACTTTTTGGCGGGCATTCGTGAGGCTTTGGACGCTTAAGGCGCTCCGCCTAGCCACCACCACCCCGCCCGTTAAAATCACGGCATTCCAAAAGAATTGACGAAAGGCTCACCATGAGTTGGCTCGAAAAACTGCTTCCCCCAAAAATTCAACATACCGACCCATCGGATCGCCGCAGTGTGCCCGAAGGCGTGTGGGTGAAGTGCCCCAGCTGTGAGACCGTGCTCTACAAGAGCGACTTGCAAGCCAACCACAACGTCTGCCCCACCTGCAGCCACCACCACCGCATGAGCGCACGCGATCGCTTGGACATGTTCCTCGACGCCGAAGGCCGCTACGAAATCGGTCAAGAAGTACTGCCTGTGGACGCCTTGAAGTTCAAAGACAGCCGCAAATACCCCGAGCGCATCAAAGAAGCCATGCAAAACACCGGCGAAACAGACGCCTTGGTGGTCATGGGCGGTGCGGTGCACAACATCAATGTGGTCGTGGCCTGTTTTGAATTCGACTTCATGGGCGGCTCGATGGGCTCTGTGGTGGGCGAGCGCTTTGTGCGCGGCGTGCACACTGCCATTGAACAAAAAGTACCTTTCATTTGCTTCACCGCCACCGGCGGCGCACGCATGCAAGAGGGCTTGCTCTCGCTCATGCAAATGGCCAAAACCAATGCCTCGCTCACCCGCTTGGCTAAAAAGGGCCTGCCCTACATCGCCGTGTTGACCGACCCCACCATGGGCGGCGTGTCAGCAGGCTTTGCGTTTGTGGGTGATGTGGTCATTGCCGAACCCAACGCCCTGATTGGCTTTGCCGGTCCGCGCGTGATTGAAAACACTGTACGCGTCACCTTACCCAAAGGCTTCCAGCGCGCCGAGTTCTTGCAAGAAAAAGGCGCAGTGGACATGATTTGCGACCGCCGCGAACTGCGCAAAACCATTGCCAGCACATTGGCCATGTTGCAACGCCAACCTGCAGACGCTGTGGCTTGAAATATCATGTAAGCCTTGGTTGATGCACTTTGTAGCCTTGGATGATTGCATTGGGTGCTAGGCTAAGTTGGATGGGCCACCGCTGAAAAGCGGTGGCTTTTTCTTTGGCAAACGTAGCCCTCAAGAGAGCAGCCCCTTCCTCTTAAAATATTGGGTTTGCTGCGCTCTTGTTTGAGCAGCTCTTTACCCACTCACGCCTCTTTAGATGTCTAACAACAACACCCCCGCCACGCCCGAAGCCGCTCCCGTCGACGAAAACCAACTCATTGCAGAGCGCCGCGAGAAGCTCAAGGTCATGCGTGAGCGTCAAGCTGCGGGCCAAGGCGTTGCTTTTCCCAACGATTTCAAACCCGCGCACCACGCCGCCACTTTGCACGAGCTGCATGGCGACAAGACTGCCGAGGTGTTGACCGAAGAAGGCCAATTCGCCAAAGTGGCGGGCCGCATGATGCTCAAGCGCGTGATGGGCAAGGCCAGCTTTGCCACACTGCAAGACAGCACAGGCCGCATTCAGATTTACGTGACACGCGATGACGTGAGCGAAGACCTCTACGCCGATTTCAAACACTGGGATTTGGGCGACATCGTGGCCTGTGAAGGCAAGCTGTTCAAAACCCGCACAGGCGAACTGTCGATCCACGCCACCAGCATCCGCATGCTGACCAAGAGCCTGCGCCCCATGCCCGACAAATTCCACGGCGTGGCTGACCAAGAGATCAAATACCGCCAACGCTATGTCGATTTGATGACAGACGAAACCGCACGCAAGCGCTTCATGGCGCGCAGCAAGGCGGTCAGCGGCATTCGCGAGTTCATGGTGCAACACAACTTTCTGGAAGTTGAAACACCCATGCTGCACCCCATCCCCGGTGGTGCGAATGCCAAGCCTTTCATCACGCACCACAACGCGCTCGACCAAGAGATGTACTTGCGCATCGCGCCTGAGTTGTACTTGAAGCGCTTGATCGTGGGCGGCTTTGAGCGTGTGTTTGAGATCAACCGCAACTTCCGCAACGAAGGTATCTCCGTGCGCCACAACCCCGAGTTCACCATGATGGAGTTCTACGCGGCGTATTGGAACTACCAAGACCTGATGCACTTCACCGAAGAGCTGGTGCGCGACGCCGCCATGAAGGCCGCTGGCACCACGCTGCTCACCTATGGCGGCAAGCCAGTGGACCTGAGCCAACCGTTCGAGCGCTTGACCATTCGTGAAGCTATTCTGAAGCACACCGAAGCTGGCGACAACGTTGACAACGTCACATGGCTGATCAACGCCTTGCAAAAACTCGGTTTCAAAGAAGAGAAAGACAAACTCAGCACACGCAGCTTGGCCAGCTTACAAGTGATGTACTTTGAAGAAACCGTGGAAGAAAAGCTGTGGCAGCCCACCTTCATCTGCGAACATCCCGTCGAGATTTCACCTTTGGCCCGCGCCAGCGACAGCAAGCCCGATGTGACTGAGCGCTTTGAGCTCTACATCACAGGCCGCGAGTTCGGCAACGGCTTTAGCGAGTTGAACGACGCTGAAGACCAAGCGGCGCGTTTCCACGCCCAAGTCGAAGCCAAGGACAGCGGTGACGACGAAGCCATGTTCTACGACCACGACTTTGTGCGCGCCCTCGAATACGGCATGCCTCCCACTGGCGGCTGCGGCATTGGCATTGACCGCTTGATGATGTTGTTGACCGACAGCCCCAGCATCCGCGATGTGATTTTGTTCCCAGCCTTGCGCCGCGAAGCTTAAAGCTAGCAAACCATAAAACAAAACGCCGCCTAGTGAATGACTAGGCGGCGTTTTTGTTTGCGCTAGCTGGAATGCTCGTGCTTAAAAATAGGTACTGAGCACAAGTCCGCCTATGCCCACAAATGCCAACACAACAGCGCCCACCATCAAACGCACGGTTTGGCGCAAGCCACTGACGGCCGACACCAAAGCCGCGTTTTGCTCAGCCAACTCAGCCACGGTTTGGCTGAGTTGAACCTGTTGCTGCTGCAAGGCTTCGATCTGCATGGTGGCTGTGAGCAAACGGTTTTTCAGCTCACCCAAACTCGGCACGTCGTCGTGCACGTTGGGTGTGGCCATCGAATGAGGGGGCACATCCGCAGGTTTACGGGCCATCAAATCGCGCGCTTTTTCAAGCACGCTGGGTGCGTGCGAAATCACATCGCCCCATGGGATGACTTTGAGTGCGGAGAGCCAAGGTATTGCCATATGTCGTAAATCCTTAAGGCGCAGAGCATACCGTCTTGTTATGCTGAACCTTTCTGTACATGCATACCCCCAACATGAGACTCATTCAGTTTTTCATCACGCTGCTGATCGCCACTTGTTCCACCTGGGCAACTGCTCAGGCGACGTTTCCAGCCAAACCTATCCGTGTAGTGATTGGCTTTCCAGCGGGCGGCCCCTTAGACCAGCATGCACGGCTACTGAGCGAGCGTTTGCAACAGGTGCTGGGTCAGCCCATCATCATTGACTACAAGAGCGGTGCAGGCGGCACTGTGGGCGCACAGGACGTGATGAAAGCAGCCCCCGATGGTTACACCCTTATGCTGGCCAACACAGGCGTGATGGTGATCAACCCCGCGCTCTACAGCAAGCTGCCCTATGGCACGCTGAAAGACTTTATTCCGGTCGCTCGCACCGCCATGCAACCGCTGGCCTTGTTGGTCAACCCCAATGTGCCGGTGAATAACCTCAAAGAATTCATCAGCTACACACGCGCACGACCTGGGCAAATCAACTACGGGTCGGCAGGTAATGGCGGCATCAGCCACCTAGTGCCTGAGATGTTCAAAACAGCGACAGGCTTGTTCATGGTGCACATCCCCTATCGCGGCAGTGCACCTGCGTTCACCGACTTGATGGCGGGCCAAGTGCAGTTCATGGCCGAGTCCATTCCACAAGCGGCCAACTATCACAAGCAAGGCAAGGTCGAGGCATTGGCCGTAACCAGTAAAGAGCGCAACCCCGCCCTACCGGATGTGCCAACCGTGATCGAGTCTGGTGTGCCCAATTTTGAGGTGGTGGGCTTTTACGGCTTCTTAGCGCCAGCAGGTACACCACCCGATGTGGTGGCCAAGCTCAGCAACGCATTCCAGCAAGTGCTCAACACCCCAGATGTACGCAACAAGATGGTGACGCAAGGCGCAGACCCTGCTTTCTTAGGCCACGAAGCATTTGCGAAGTTCCTGAATGCAGAACTGCCGCGCTGGGCGGCAGTTGCAAAGGCGTCCGGCGCGAAGCTGGACTGATCTAACACGCGGTTGAATTACTGCGGCTGAAAGCCGCTGTTCTTGATGAGCTTGGTCCACACTTGTGTGTAAGCGCGTTCGCGCTGCTCCAACTGGTGTGAGTTCATGTAGCCCACGGTCAAGCCCATTTTGGTGAGCTGATCATGCACATCAGACATGGCCAACACTTTGGACAAAGCTACACCAAAGTGGTTGATGGTGGCTTGGGGCGTACCAGCGGGCGCGAAGATGCCGTAGTAAGGCATATCCTCTAAACCGCTCAGACCCAGCTCTGCAAAGGTGGGCACATCAGGCAAAGCCGCTTGACGCTTAGCACCCAATACCGCCACCACACGCACCTTACCTGCTTTGTGGTTTTCAATGAAATCGGGCACAGAACCCACGCCTGCGGCGATTTGGTTGCCCAACATGTCGGCCATCATGGGTGCGCTGCCGCGATACGGTGCAGAGACCAAATCGAGCTTGAACTTGTCACCCACCACTTTCACCAAAAACTCTGGCGTGGAAGCTGGTGCAGGAATACCCACTGAGCCTTTGCCGCCTTGGGCTTTCACCCACGCCACGTATTCGCTGAACGTTTTGGCAGGTGTGCCGCCCGACACGGCGTAGGCGTTCACAAACGTGGCAAAACCTGCCACAGGAGCAAAGTCTTTCGCGGGCTCATAGCCTGGGTTCTTGACCACCAAAGGCAAGATGGAAATGGTGTGGTCATGCGAGAGGAAAAAGACGGTGCCATCTGCAGGCGCTGCCTTCAAAGCTTGTGCTGCCAACTGGCCGCCCGCACCTGGTTTGTTCTCCACCACCACCGGGGCACCCAACTCGTCTTTGAGTTTGTCAGCCAAGATGCGCGCCACCGCATCGGTGCCGCCACCTGGGGGAAAACCAACCATCAGCTTGATGGGTTTTGCGTTTTGTGCAGAAGCTAAGCCGCAGCTCAGAACCAGAGCTAAGACGGCAAAGTGACGACGGGAAGGAAACATGGCTGAACTCCTAAAAGATCAAGGTTGATTGGGGCTAGCTGCGGGAGCTTCGCCATCTGGGCTTTGGGTGTAGTCTGGCTCAAGGTCCATGCTTGGATTTTGGCCGAACTCGCCATCAGGCGAATTTTTGCGCGCATCACGTTCGCGCAGCTTTTCTTCTTTTTTCTTTTTCTTGGCTAATTCGCGTTGACGTTTTTCGTAGTTGTAGTTGGGCGTTGCCATTGCGGCTTTCGTGAAGAGTGGTGGACGTGTGTGCGGTTTAAGGCAACAAGTCCAAAGCCCGCAAGTATGCGGGGTGAGTCATCAGCGCGTCCCAAGCTAGCGGCGAAGTTTTAGGCAGCAGTGTGCGGCGGCGTTGTTCGCTGGCGTCACTGGCGTGCCATTGGTTTTTGACGAGGCGTTCGGTCAAGCCTTCCAGCATCTCGTCCACCGCATGGCCGTCGCCAATGCTCTGATTACACAAGAGCACAAGGTCGCAGCCTGCGTTGAGTGCGGCCACCGCGGCTTCGGCAAAGCTGACCGAGCGGCCTTCGATGCGACGTGCGCCTTCCATCGACAAATCGTCGCTGAAGATCGCACCGTTGAAATGCAACTGACCACGCAAGATGTCTTGCAACCAGCGCGGCGAGAAGCCTGCGGGCAGTGCATCGACCTTGGGGTAGATGACGTGGGCGGGCATCACGCTGGTGAGCGTGGTGGTGAGCCATTGGTAAGGCAAGGCACAGTCGTTGAGCACGGCTTTGAGGCTGCGTTTGTCCACAGGAATGTCTACATGCGAATCGGCTTTGACAAAGCCGTGGCCGGGAAAGTGTTTGCCGCAATTGGCCATGCCCGCTTGCAACAGACCGTGCATGACGCTCTTAGCCAGCGCGCTCGCCACGCGGGGGTCGCGGTGGAATGAGCGATCACCAATCACGCCGCTTTCGCCGTGATCGAGGTCGAGCACGGGGGTGAAGCTGAAGTCCACACCGCAAGCACGCAGCTCGCTGGCGAGCACGTAGCCGCACGCGGTGGCGGCGTCCATCGCGGCCATGGCCCCGCTGCCAGGCTGGCCTTTTTTGTCTTTCATCCACAACTCGCCCAAGGCGCGCATGGGTGGGATGTGCGTGAAACCATCGTTGCGAAAGCGCTGCACGCGCCCGCCTTCGTGGTCTACGCAAATGAGCAGGTCTTGGCGCACGGCCTTGATGTCGGCGCACAGCTGCGTGAGCTGTTGGCGGTTGGCCCAGTTGCGGCCAAACAAAATCACGCCGCCTACCAGCGGGTGTTTGAGACGTTGACGGTCCACCGCCGTGAGCGTGGTTCCTGCAACGTCCAAGATGAGGGGGGCGTGGTGAGACATATCGTTTGGGTTTCAGTTCTTTGTTTCAACCACCACGTAGCTGGTGGCGTAGTCGGACTCATCGCTCACGCTGACGTGGGCGGTGAGGCCTTTGGCTTCAAACCATTCTTTGAGCACGCCGTGCAGCACGAGGGTGGGCTGGCCACTGGGCAGCTTGGCCACTTCGCACAAGCGCCAGGTCATTGGCATGCGCATGCCCAACCCAATGGCTTTGCTGAACGCCTCTTTGGCCGAAAAGCGTGTGGCCACATAGCGCACACCGCGCTCGGGCCAGCGCTCGCTGCGGGCGCGATAGGTTTGCATTTCGGCATCACTCAGCACTTTTTGCGCAAAGCGTTCGCCGTGCTTTTCCAAAGACGCACGAATGCGGCGAATGTCGCAAATGTCTGTGCCGATGCCGTAAATCATGCAGGCATGCACGCGTTGTAGGCGCGAACAGTTTCTGTGTAGCCCATCTCCAGCGCATCGGCGATGAGAGCATGACCAATCGACACCTCTTGCACGCCGGGCACGGTGGTGAGGAAGGTGTGCAAGTTGTCACGGTTCAAGTCATGGCCGGCGTTGATGCCAAGGCCCACCGCCAAAGCCGCTTCGGCGGTAGCTTTGAAGGCGGCCAGCACCTCGGTTTGTTTGGGCGTGCCATAGGCCGAGGCATAGGTCTCGGTGTAGAGCTCCACACGGTCAGCACCCACTGCTTTGGCGGCAGCCATCGCTTCTGGGATCGGATCCATAAAGAGACTCACGCGCGCACCCAAGGCTTTGGCTTCGGCAATCAGCGGTTTCAAGCGTTCGGCATCTTGCGGAAAGCTCCAGCCGTGGTCGCTGGTGAACTGGCCTTCGCTGTCGGGCACAAAGGTCACCTGATGGGGGCGCACTTGGCGCACGAAGTCCATGAGGTTGTGAAACGGGTTGCCTTCGATGTTGAACTCGCGGTCGGGCCACGCTTTGAGCAAAGCCGCCAAATCGTGGACATCGCCAGCGCGGATGTGGCGCTCATCCGGGCGTGGATGCACGGTGATGCCAGCAGCGCCCGCCTCTAGGCAAAGCGTAGCCGCTCGTGTGACGCTGGGTATGCCCAAATGGCGCGTGTTGCGCACCAAGGCCACTTTGTTGAGGTTGACGGACAGTGCGGTGTGGGTATGTTCAGACATGACGTGGTTCAAAGCGATTGCAGGTCAATCATCATCTGGCGTGTGCGCAGTGTGTTGACCCCGCAATGGTAGTGCAGCAAGGCGCGTAGCTGGCCCTGCAAGGCGTTGCGTTGCTCTGGGGGCATCTCGGCGCACAAACGCAGCGTGGCGGTGAATGGTGCGTCTGTAGAGAGGCTGTCATGCAGCTGCAACCACACGCTACCGGCTAGGCCTGTGCGGTCTTGCGCGTTGTGGGTGCGCAGGCCACCTTCGGCCACCAGCACATACAAGGCATCGGGCTGCAAAGGGCTGAGGGTGAGGGTTTGCACATTGAGCTCGGGCAAGAAGCCAATGTCGCGCAACAGCAGCAGCTCAAAGGCACGCAGCGCAGGGGCAATCGTGCCCTCATGGCCAGAGGCCAACACTTGCACCACTTGACGGTACAGGTCGAACAAATTGGGATGCGGGTCGTCACGCGCCAGCAGGCGAAGCAGCAACTCGTTGATGTAGTAGCCAGACAGCAGCGCCTCGCCCGTGGGCATGATGTGGCCGCCCACCCATTCAGCGCCCTTCAAGGTGCGAATTTCGGCGTCGCCCGAATAGCTCACGTACAGCGGCTGCAAAGGCAGCAACACGGGGCGAAAGTTGGAGCTGGGTTTTTTAGCGCCTTTGGCCACCAAGGCCACCCGACCAAAGTGGCGGGTGAAGGTTTCCAAAATCAGGCTCGACTCGCTCCAGTCGTAGCGGTGCACCACGAACGCAGGCTCGTCCTGAATGCGGGGAATGCCCCGCGACATCGTGAAGGTGCTGGACTTATTCGTAGCCAAAGCTACGCACCCGCGCTGCATCGTCTGCCCAACCCGAGCGCACTTTGACCCACAGTTCTAAGAACACTTTGGCATCGTAGATTTTTTCGAGCTCGGTGCGCGCTTCCATGCCCATGCGCTTCAAGCGCTCGCCCTTGTCACCAATCACCATGGCTTTGTGGCCTTCGCGCTCGACCACGATGGTGGCGGCAATGCGCACCATGCGTTTGACGCCTTTGGTCTTGCCTTTTTCTTCTTCGAACTTGTCGATCACAACAGTCGATGTGTAGGGCAATTCGTCACCGGTGAGGCGGAACAATTTTTCGCGCACCATTTCAGCCGCCATGAACTTTTCGCTACGGTCTGTGAGCTCTTCAGCGGCGTACATCCAGGCTTGCTCGGGCAGGTATTTTTCGGCGATGCCCAAGAGGCGCTGCACGTCTTTGTCGTTCTTGGCCGACATGGGCACGATCTCGGCAAAAGGATGACGCTCTTGCATGGACTGCAGCCACTGCATGATCTCGTCACGGTTTTTCATCGAGTCGAGCTTGTTGGCAATCAAGATGGTGGGGATGCCTTTGGCCAACAAGGACAACACTTTTTCATCGGCAGGCGTGAAGCTGCCCGCCTCGACCACCAAGAACACCACGTCCACATCACCCACCGCGCCTTGCACGGCTTTGTTGAGCGACTTGTTCAAGGCATTGCCGTGGATGGTTTGAAAACCGGGTGTGTCCACAAACACATACTGCGATGCACCTTGCGTATGCATGCCCGTGATGCGATGACGCGTGGTTTGTGCCTTGCGCGAGGTGATGCTGATTTTTTGGCCCACCAAGGCGTTGAGCAAGGTGGACTTGCCAACGTTGGGTTTGCCCACAATGGCAATCAGGCCGCAGCGTTGATCGGCTGGCGCCACCACAGCTTGGCTGGCGACAACACGGTTGCCTTTGCTGGCAGCCAACATGGCGTCGATGTCTTGCAGGGTTTGTGGTTTGTTGTCGGAGGAAGCCATTTATTTGAGCTCTTTAATCACTTGGAGCATGGCTGCTGCGGCGGCTTGCTCTCCTGCGCGGCGCGAGCCGCCAATGCCACGCTCGCAGCGGGCCAGTTCTGGAACTTCACATTCCACATCAAACGTTTGTTTGTGCGCGGCACCCAAGGTGCCCACCACACGGTAAATGGGCAGCTTGAACTTGCGTGCTTGCAGCCATTCTTGCAATTCGGTTTTGGCGTCTTTGCCAACCGCTTGCATGTCAGGGTTGATTTCAACCTTGGCAAAAATACGTTGAACCAACGCGTCAGCCGTGGCGTAACCCGCATCGAGGTACACCGCACCCAACACGGCCTCTAAGGCATCGGCCAAGATCGAGGGGCGCTTTTGGCCGCCAGAGTTCATCTCGCCCTCACCCAAGCGCAAGATGCCCGACAAGCCCAACTCGACCGCCAAGTGGTGCAAGGTATCTTGCTTGACCAAGTTGGCGCGCACGCGTGAGAGGTCACCCTCGGGCAAGGTGTTCAACCGTTTGTAGAGCAAGTTGGCAATCGCCAAGTTAAGCACCGAGTCGCCTAAAAACTCCAAGCGCTCGTAGTGGTCAGCGCTGAAGCTGCGGTGCGTCAAGGCCTGCGTGAGCAACGCAGGATTTTGAAACGTGTATTCCAAGCGGGCTTGGAGTGTCTCAATGATTTGTTGTTGAGACAGGCTCGGACGGGCTGTGCGTGCGCGTGATGTCATTGAAATGCGCCGATGCGCGAGAGGCTGCCAAAGTTCATCCAGACAAAGAAGGCTTTGCCCACGATGTTTTTCTCTGGTACGAAGCCCCAGTAGCGCGAGTCGAGTGAGTTATCGCGGTTGTCTCCCATCATGAAGTAGTGACCTTCTGGCACTGTGCAGGTCACACCCTCGACGGTGTAGCGGCAGTTGTCTTTGAACACAAAGTCATCAGCACCTGGAATGAATGCAGGGCGATCTTTGTCGTTCAGCAACTTGTGTGTGCGTACGCCTGTCATTTCGCTCGACTTCGCCCCCAAAGGCAGCTGCTCTTCAAACTGCGTGATGTAGCGCATGCTGTCTTCTTCAAAGAACTCAGGCAAGGCAGTTTTGGTCACAGGCTGGCCATTGATGGTGAGTTGCTTGTTGAGGTAAGCCACTTCGTCACCGGGCACGCCCACCACACGCTTGATGTAGTCAAGGCTTGGCTTGGGTGGATAGCGAAACACCATCACATCGCCGCGCTGCACAGGATTGCCTTCGGTGAGCTTGGTATTGAGCACTGGCAAGCGCACACCGTAGTGAAACTTGTTCACCAAAATCAGATCGCCCACCAACAGCGTTGGAATCATGGAGCCTGACGGAATTTTGAAAGGCTCAAACAAGAACGAGCGCAATACAAACACCACAGCGATGACGGGGAACAAGCCCGCGGTCCAATCCAGCCACCAAGGTTGCATGTACAGACGTTCTTTGGCTTCAGCCACGTTCACATCGGTTTGGGTGATGCCCTGAGCTTGCAACTCGGCCGTGCGCTTGTCGGCTTGGGCTTGGAGCGCTTCAGCCGCTGCTTTGCGTTGCGGCAAGAAGTAGAGCTGCTCGGCCAACCAGTAAATACCGGTGACGACGGTGGCCATGAACATGAGCAAGGCAAAGTTACCCTCGATCATGCCCACGTACCAAAAACCAGCGTAGCCCACAAAGGCTGCCAGTACAAATGCGGTCAACGTCGCCATTAATCCTCCACCTGCAAAATAGCCAAGAAGGCTTCTTGCGGAACCTCAACTGAGCCAATTTGCTTCATGCGTTTCTTACCTGCTTTCTGCTTCTCAAGCAGCTTGCGCTTGCGGGTGATGTCACCCCCATAACATTTTGCCAGCACGTTCTTACGCAAAGCCTTGATGGTTTCACGCGCAATGATGTTGGAACCAATGGCGGCTTGAATGGCCACGTCATACATCTGGCGGCTGATGATCTCGCGCATCTTGGCCACCACCGCACGGCCGCGGTACTGCGACTGCGAACGGTGCACGATGATGGACAAAGCATCGACCTTGTCACCGTTGAGCAAGATATCGACCTTCACCACGTCAGAGGCGCGGTACTCTTTGAACTCATAGTCCATCGAGGCATAGCCGCGTGAGACCGACTTGAGCTTGTCAAAGAAGTCGAGCACGATTTCGCCCAGCGGCATCTCGTAGGTCAGCATGACCTGACGACCGTGGTACGCCATATTGATTTGCACACCGCGCTTTTGGTTGGCCAGCGTCATCACGGGGCCCACGTAGTCTTGCGGCATGTACAAGTGCACGGTCACGATGGGCTCGCGGATTTCGTGCAGCTTGCCTTGGTCAGGCATCTTGGATGGGTTTTCCACCATGATCACTTCATCACCGGGCATGACCACTTGGTACACCACGCTCGGCGCGGTCGTGATCAAGTCTTGGTCAAACTCGCGCTCTAAGCGTTCTTGCACGATTTCCATGTGCAAGAGCCCCAAGAAGCCGCAACGGAAACCAAAGCCCAGCGCTTGCGACACTTCTGGCTCGTATTGCAACGAGGCGTCATTGAGTTTGAGTTTTTCCAGCGCGTCGCGCAGCGCGTCGTACTGATTGGCCTCTGTCGGGTACAAACCTGCAAATACTTGGGGCTGAATTTCTTTAAAGCCAGGCAAAGCCTCTTCGGCAGGGCCTAAGTTATTGGGCAGCTTCTTTTCCAAAGTGATGGTGTCGCCCACTTTGGCTGCTTGCAGCTCTTTGATGCCCGCGATGATGTAACCCACCTGCCCCGCTTCAAGCGACTGGCGCGGCTCGTTGGCAGGCGTGAAAACGCCCAAGTTGTCGGCGTTGTAGACGGCGTTGGTGGCCATCATTTTGAAACGCTCGCCTTTGGCCAAGCGGCCATCGACCACGCGCACCAACATCACCACGCCCACATAGCTGTCAAACCAGCTGTCAATGATCATGGCGCGCAGTGGCGCGTCTTTGTTACCTTTGGGTGGCGGCACTTTGGCCACCACGGCCTCCAAGATTTCGTCAATGCCCATGCCGGTTTTGGCGGAGCAAGGAATCGCCTCGCTGGCGTCAATGCCAATCACGTCTTCGACTTCTGCTTTGGCATTGTCTGGATCTGCGTTGGGCAAATCCATTTTGTTGAGCACAGGCACCACTTCCACACCGAGGTCGAGTGCGGTGTAGCAGTTGGCCACCGTTTGCGCTTCCACACCTTGCGAAGCATCGACCACCAGCAACGCACCCTCACATGCTGAGAGTGAACGCGACACCTCGTAGGAGAAGTCCACATGACCCGGCGTGTCGATCAAATTCAGGTTGTACACCTGACCATCTTTCGCTTTGTATTGCAGCGCAGCGGTCTGTGCTTTGATAGTTATCCCACGTTCTTTTTCGATGTCCATCGAGTCGAGAACTTGCGCTTCCATGTCGCGCTCTTCAAGTCCTCCACAACGCTGAATCAAACGATCTGCGAGCGTCGATTTGCCGTGATCGATGTGGGCAATGATTGAGAAGTTTCTGATGTTGTTCATCAACGGGAACACTTAAGTGATTGAATTCAAAGGGAGATACGCCAAGAAAAAAGGGCGCGTCATGTGCTGACGCGCCCAGAACCAACAAGCAATGGCAACTGCATAAGTTGGGAGTTCATTGTAGGCAAAAACCCAGAATTGCACAGCGGTTTATCTTCAACCACGGCCTCGTTGCGGGTTAGCAACATGAATTTATCCACAACTTATTAACATTTTGACAAAGAGGTTTTGGGACAACTTGTGGGTGATCTGTGGAGCACCTGTGGAGTTGGTCTACCAATCCCGTATCGTGGAGTTTTTGGCATGCGATATATCGCAAAAACGCATTCAGCCCCTCGATTCTATACAAAAAGGGCTTGAACAGATTGCCTCAAGTTTGCGAGTGCTAACTTAAGAAATATTTTCAAGCCACAGATTCCCGACTACCTCCAAGGGATTTAACGTGCGGGTCGTATGACTGTGTACTGCGCCCACTCGCCTCTGCGAATCAAGAGACTCACAGGTTTGCTGCGATCAAGCTTAGCGGTCAATGCTTCGAGGGCTTGGACGTTGGGTGTTTCAATATTGGCCAAAGCCAAGATGACGTCACCTTCTTGAATGCCTGAACGAGAAGCAGGCTCAGCCACCGCATCCACGCGTACACCGCCTCGCAATTTAAGTTCTTTTTTCTGGGCGTCTGTCAGCTCACTCACCGTCAATCCCAACACCTTGGTGACATTGCCAGCCTGAGGCTTTTCAGCAGAGGCTTTCTTCACGGGTTTGTCTGCCTCAAACTCACCCACCGTGATGTGCATGTCTTTCAAACTGCCACGACGCCACACCTGAATGGCGCTGCGCGTGCCGGGCTTGGTATTGCCCACCATGCGCGGCAAGTCACTCGATTTCTCAATGGTCTTGCCTTCAAACTTCAAAATAATGTCACCAGGCTCCAAGCCTGCCTTCTCCGCAGGAGAGCCTTGTTCGACGCCACGCACCAATGCACCTTGCGCTTTAGACAATCCCAAGGACTCAGCCACTTCTTTGCTGACCTGATCAATCTGCACGCCTAAGCGTCCGCGCTGGACCTTGCCGGAGCTGCGCAATTGCTCGCTCACGCGCACTGCCTCGTCAATGGGAATAGCAAACGAGATACCCATGAAACCACCCGAGCGTGAGTAGATTTGACTGTTAATGCCCACAACCTCCCCACGCATATTGATGAGTGGTCCGCCTGAGTTACCGGGGTTGATGGCCACATCAGTTTGAATGAACGGCAAGTAGTCGCCCGTGTCACGCTGCTTAGCGCTCACGATGCCCGCAGTGACCGTGTTCTCTAAGCCAAATGGTGAGCCAATCGCCATGACCCACTCACCCACTTTGAGTCGGCTCACATCACCAATCTTCACTGCTGGCAAGCCTGTCGCTTCAATTTTGACCACTGCGACGTCCGTGCGTTTGTCTGAACCCACGATCCGGGCTTTGAACTCACGTTTGTCTGGCAAGGTGACCATCACTTGATCTGCACCATCCACCACGTGCGCATTGGTCATCACAAAACCATCCGCAGACAAGATGAAACCTGACCCCACACCGCGTGGCTGTGCTTCCTCAGGCTGCCCACGGCGCTGCTGACGGGGTGCATTGGGATTGTTTGGAATGGGCATCGGCACACCAAAGAAACGTCGGAAAAACTCTTGCATCTCGGCATCAGGTTCGTTGCCTTGCGTCTCTTTGGCCGCAGCTTTTTCAAGCGTACGGATATTGACCACCGAAGGCCCAACCTGCTCAACCAGTTCGGTGAAATCAGGCAGTCCTTTCACGATTTGCGAAGTGGCCGACTGTACAAGTCCCACGCTAAGCGTTGTGATCCATAAAAAGGTACACAGCAAGCTGAGAGAGATCGAACGTTTCGTTGCCAACGGACGGGTCATTTTTCTTTCCTTCATCGCATAGCACCGCGTTGATACACAGCGCGACGTAAATTTTGCCAATGGTTGTCAGAGTCATGCATACCCAACCACAACCACTGTGGCTTGGCGTGCAGTGTGTCAGATGCGGGCAGCCATCGCAAAAGCAAGGCTTTTTGTACATCCCACATCACATGAACTTCACCCAAGGCGTCTTCATGGTTAGCACCTTGGTCATGCAAGCACCACACCTGACCATCCCAAGTGAGCACGCCTAGCGCCCTCAGCGCAAGCCAACCTTGCCACACACCAGCTGCAGTTGCACTTGCGGCGATACACCAAACCCATGACAAGCCAAGGTTCAACGCCCAGGCCCACAACACCGCTGACGTCAGCACAGTCAACCCAGCGTAAAGCCAACGCTGAAAAGCACAACGCCCCACCGGATAGGACACCGATGGGGCGTTGTGCATGAGACTAAAACCTTAAACGCGTTTGAATACCAAGGCACCATTGGTGCCGCCGAAACCAAAGTTGTTTTTCAGAGCCACGTCGATCTTCATATCGCGCGCAGTGTTGGCGCAGTAATCCAAGTCGCACTCGGGGTCTTGGTTGAAGATGTTGATGGTGGGTGGGCTCTTTTGGTGGTAAACGGCCAGCGCCGTGAACACGCTTTCGATACCGCCTGCACCGCCCAACAAGTGACCCGTCATCGACTTGGTGGAATTCACCACGGTCTTCTTGGCGTGATCGCCCAAGGCAGCCTTGATGGCGTTGGTTTCGTTCACATCACCCAATGGGGTGGAAGTGCCGTGGGCATTCAAGTAATCCACTTGATCAGGGCTCACGCCAGCGTTGCGCAGGGCGCTCAACATGGCGCGACGTGGGCCGTCCATGTTGGGGGCTGTCATGTGGCCCGCGTCAGCGCTCAAGCCATAGCCACCCAATTCGGCGTAAATTTTGGCGCCGCGTTTTTTGGCGTGTTCGTACTCTTCGAGCACCAACACACCTGCGCCCTCGCCCAGCACAAAACCGTCGCGGTCTTTGTCCCAAGGGCGTGAAGCAGTAGCGGGATCGTCATTGCGGGTCGACAAAGCGCGCATGGAGGCAAAGCCACCCACGCCCAATGGCGACATGCAGGATTCAGCGCCGCCTGCAATCATCACGTCGGCATCGCCGTACTCAATGTGACGACCGGCTTCGCCGATGCTGTGCAAGCCTGTGGTACAGGCTGTGACCACGGCCAAGTTAGGGCCCTTAAAGCCGTAACGCATGGACACGTGACCAGAAATCATGTTGATGATGGACGCTGGCACAAAGAATGGGGAAATGCGACGCGCACCCTTATTCAGGTATTCGCTGTGCATGTCTTCGATGAGCGGCAAGCCGCCAATGCCAGAGCCAATCACGACGCCAATGCGCGTCGCTTCTTCTTCGCTCAACGCCTCGCCAGTGACGAGACCCGAGTCTTGAACCGCTTGCACCGCCGCAGCAATGCCGTAATGAATGAACTTGTCCATGGCACGCGCCTCTTTCGGGGCGATGTATTGGTCAAGGTCTAAATCTTTGACTTCACCGGCAAAGTGGCAATTGATACCAGACGCGTCGAAACGCGTGATGTTGGCAATGCCAGATTTACCAGCCAAGAGATTGGCCCAAGCGGTATCGACCGTGTTACCCACGGGGCTGATACAGCCAAGGCCGGTCACGACGACGCGACGACGGCTCATGCGGTGTTCCTAGTTAAATTAGGCTTTTTTGTGGGCCAACGCGTAGTCAATCGCGTTTTGCACGGTGTTGATTTTTTCAGCGTCTTCGTCTGGAATCTCGATACCAAACTCGTCTTCCAACGCCATCACCAATTCCACTGTGTCCAAGGAGTCAGCGCCCAAATCAGCCACGAAGGCTTTTTCATTGGTCACTTGGGACTCTTCAACGCCGAGTTGTTCAGCAATGATTTTTTTGACACGTGTTTCGATATCGCTCATGGATTCCCTCTAAGGGTTGTTAAATAAGGTTGTTATTTTAACCGGACAACCTAACCGTATTGATTTTGTTCGCAGGCTTCTATTTCAATGGCTTTACGCCATGAACATGCCGCCATTGACATGCAATTCTTGCCCCGTAACATAACTGGCGTGTGCACCGGCCAAATAAGCCACAGCATGTGCAATATCAGCGGGTTTACCAAGGTGTCCCAGCGGGATTTGACCCAACAAAGCTTTTTGTTGCTCTTCAGGCAATGATGCAGTCATGTCAGTTTCGATAAAACCAGGGGCCACGCAGTTGACGGTAATGCCTCGACTGCCCAACTCACGCGCCAAAGCGCGGGTCATACCAGCCACGCCAGCCTTAGCCGCCGCGTAGTTGGCTTGACCAGGGTTGCCAGATGCACCCACCACACTGGTGATACTGATGATGCGGCCATAGCGCTGCTTCATCATGGGACGAATCACAGCACGTGACACACGGAACACGGCCTTGAGGTTGGTGTCCAGCACAGCGTCCCAGTCGTCATCTTTCATGCGCATGGCCAAGGTGTCACGGGTGATGCCAGCGTTGTTGACCAACACATGCAATGCACCGTGGTCTTTGACGATTTGATCAATCAAGGCTTCCACAGCCGCGCCGTCATTCACATTCAGGTTCGCACCACGGCAGCCGGCATGGGCTGACAAGGCTTGACTGATTTTGGCCGCACCGTCATCTGACGTGGCTGTGCCAATCACCAAGTAGCCCTGTTGGGCCAACTCTTGGGCAATAGCTGCACCGATGCCGCGCGAAGCGCCAGTCACCAAGGCAATTTGTTGTTTGTTATCGCTCATGTTCTTCTCTTTGAATTAAGCCAGCGCAGTTTTGACTTCGGCCATGCTGGCGGGGTCAAACAATGGCAAGCCTGTTAAATCTGGATCAATGCGCTTGGCCATGCCAGCCAACACCTTGCCTGGCCCGCATTCGACCAAGGTGGTCACGCCACGGGCTTTGATCGCACCCACGCATTCAACCCAACGCACAGGGCCAAAGGCTTGGCGATACAGCGCATCGCGAATGCGGTCAGCATCAGTTTCCACCGTCACGTCGATGTTGTTGACCACAGGAATTTGCGCGGCGGCAAATGTGGTGGCAGCCAGTTTTTCTTTCAGGCGTTCCGCCGCAGGCTTCATCAAGCTGGAGTGGAAAGGCGCAGACACGGGCAAAGGCAAAGCACGTTTTGCGCCGTTGGCTTTGAGCACTTCACAGGCTTTTTCAACCGCCGCTTTGCTACCTGCAATCACGGTTTGGCCTGGGTCGTTGAAGTTCACAGCCTCGACCACTTCGGCAGAACCTGCGCCAAACATGGCTTGTGCTTCGGCACAACCGGCAATCACTTTGTCGGCAGGCAAGCCAAGAATAGCGGCCATGGCACCTGTGCCCACGGGCACCGCCTCTTGCATGGCTTGGGCGCGGAAACGCACCAGCGGCGCTGCTTGCGCCAGCGTCAACACACCAGAAGCGACCAAAGCCGAGTACTCACCCAAAGAGTGACCCGCCACCACCGCAGGCTTGGCACCACCTTCGGCCAACCACACGCGGTATGCGGCCACAGCCGCCACCAGCATGACGGGCTGAGTGTTTGTGGTCAAAGCCAGCGCTTCTTTAGGGCCTTCGTGGATGAGCTTACCAATGTCTTCGCCCATGGCGTCAGACGCCTCGGACAAAGTTTGAGCCACCACGGGGTTGTCGCCCCAAGCGTCAAGCATGCCGACGGATTGCGAGCCTTGACCTGGAAATACAAATGCAAATGAAGTCATAACGTGTTTAGAAGTTTGTCACTGCAAGCCTTGCGCAGGCTTACAGCTTGACGAGAACAGCACCCCAAGTGAAGCCGCCACCCACGCCTTCGAGCATGAGGTTTTGACCTTTCTTCACTTGGCCGGAGCGCACAGCTTTGTCCAATGCCAAAGGAATGGACGCTGCAGACGTGTTGCCGTGGTCGTGCACCGTCAACACCACCTTGTCCATGGAGAGCTTGAGCTTTTTGGCCGTGCTTTGGATGATGCGGATGTTGGCTTGATGCGGAATCAACCAATCGATGTCGCTGTCTTGCAAGCCAGCTTTATCGAGCACATTGCGGGCAGCACCTTCGAGCAAGCCTACGGCCAGCTTGAACACGGCTTGACCGTCCATTTGCAACATGGGCGTACCCAAAATTTCACCGTTTTTCACATGGCCGGGCACGCACAAGATGCCCACATGTTTGCCGTCGGCATGAATGTCGGTTGCCAAAATGCCGGGCGTTTCAGAGGCCTCCAGCACCACAGCCCCAGCGCCGTCGCCAAACAACACACAAGTCGTGCGGTCTTGGAAATTGAGCAAACGCGAGAAAAGTTCTGAACCCACCACCAAAGCACGTTTGGCGTTGCCCGCGCGAATCATGGCGTCAGCCACGGTCAGTGCATAAATAAAGCCGCTGCACACTGCTTGCACGTCAAACGCGGGAGCGCCAGCAATACCGGCCGCGTCTTCGTCCAACTGCGCCAGCTTGTGCTGCAAGATGGCGGCAGTAGAGGGAAACACCATGTCGGGCGTGGACGTGGCCACGATGATGAGGTCAATGTCCTGGGGGCGACGACCGGCTGCGTCTAAGGCTTGCTTGCAAGCCTCAAAGGCCAAGTCACTGCTGCTCACGTCAGCGCCGGCAAAGTGGCGAGCGCGAATGCCTGTGCGCTCAACAATCCATTCGTCAGAGCTTTCCACACCCAGCGTGGCCAGTTCCGCAACCAAGTCTGCGTTGGTCAACCGGCGAGGAGGAAGAAAACTACCAGTGCCAGTGATTCGGGAGAAAAGGGTCATTAATCAGGAGGCTCAGGCCGAGGCGTCTGATTGTCCTAGGGCTAACAAAGGAGCCGCATGGGCAATGCGAGAACGCACACGTTCGAGCAAGTTATGGTGGGCTGCATCATACGCGCGGTTCAAAGCAGTACCAAAGGCTACATCATCGGCTGAGCCATGGCTCTTAAAAACAATGCCATTCAAGCCCAGAAGCGCAGCACCGTTGTAGCGACGGTGATCCACCTTATCCTTAAAGTCAGAAAGAACAGGATAAGCAAAGATAGCTGCAATTTTCGTGAAGATATTGTGTGTAAATGAATTTTTCAGCGTTTCACTGATCTTGTGCGCTAGACCCTCACTGGCTTTTAGGGCCACGTTGCCGACAAAACCATCACACACGATCAAATTGACCGTGCCTTGGTAAATGTCGGTACCTTCGACGTTGCCGTAGAAATTCAAATCACCGGAGTTGGCAGCAGTTCGCAGCAGTTCACCTGTTTTTTTGATGACTTCGTTGCCTTTGATATCTTCTTCACCAATGTTCAACAGGCCAACCGTGGGGCTTTCGATGTTGTCGAGCACTGACACCAAGGCTGAGCCCATGACTGCAAATTGCAACAAATGCTGCGGCGTGCAATCCACATTGCCCCCCAAATCGAGCATGGTTGTGCCGCCGCCTTTGAAGTTGGGCATGCGACCCGCAATGGCTGGACGGTCAATGCCATCGATGGTTTTGAGAAGATAGCGTGCGATCGCCATCAATGCACCCGTGTTGCCAGCAGATACAACCGCTTGAGCAGCGCCCGTCTTCACTTGCTCAATCGCCACACGCATGGACGAGTCTTTTTTGCGGCGCAGAGCGACTTCGATGGGGTCATCCATAGCCACCACTTCGGAAGCCGCGACTACTTGAGCACGGGGATGCGAGAAAGACGACAGCGCATCGGGCAGGCCAACCAACAAAAGCTTGGCGTCTGGATGCGTGTCCAAGAAACGGCGACAGGCCACCAGCGTGACACGCGGGCCATGGTCGCCACCCATGCAATCAACAGCCAGAGTGGTCATGCAAGTTTCTTCTCGTCAAAAAAACAAAAGCCCGAGGCGCCAAAGACAGCCACGGGCCAATGAGGTATGAAGTAATTAGGCTTCAGACTTGGTCTTCAACACTTTGCGACCACGGTAAAAACCGTTGGGGCTGATGTGATGACGCAAGTGAACTTCACCAGTTGTTGGCTCAACGGCTGTACCGGGAGCTGTCAACGCTGCGTGAGAGTTGTGCATGCCGCGCTTGGAAGGAGATTTTTTGTTTTGTTGAACAGCCATGATTGGCTCCTGAAACTAAATAGGGGTTAACCGTTGGGCCACCAACTGACTAAGAGCCATTGTGACGCGAAGCCTGAAATTATAGCCCAAGTCCTTGCGTCTCAGTGCTTAGGCGTTTTGAGCGATGCCAGCACCGCAAATGGGTTAGGTTTAGCCTGCGCCAAAATCGCCTCTTCTTCTTTTGAAGTTGGCACCTGCTCACTCAAACAGGCAGGATGCATGGGTACCAGTGGCAAAGCCATCAGCAACTCGTCTTCCATCAGCGCCAGCGCATCGAAGTGGTCTTCCAGCACCAACAGGTCCTCTTCTGACTCATCATCCTCGGCCAACGCCGTAGCCTCATCCGCCACGAAACGGAAATCTTGCTCAATCAGCAACTCGACGGGCACGGGCTGCAAGCATCGTTGACACGTCAGCGGCACCGTGGCTTTGGCTTCTAGGTGCAACCAAACAGCATCCTTGCCGCTGGCGTCTGGCTGTACTGCGCCTTGAAGCGACCAAGCCACGTGCGCCGTTAACTCGCCCACACAGTCTGAGGCCAAACGTTCAAGTTCAACCACGGGGGTTTCGCCCTCTAAGTGCATTTGCGCTTTGGCAAAGGCTTTGACATCGAAGCTGCGGAGATTCTTTGGTTTTTGCATGGCGGCAGTGTAAGAGAATCCACACATGTCCGAAGTTTCCCACGTCATCTCGCGCCCCCTCATTTTGGGCTCCACCTCCAAATACCGCCGCGAACTGCTGCAACGCCTGCGCGTGCCGTTTGAGGTGGTCAGCCCCGACGTAAACGAGACACCACATCCCTACGAAGCCCCGCGCGATTTGGCCATGCGCCTCGCCTTAGCCAAAGCCCAAGCCGTCGCAGCGCAGCACCCCAACGCCGTGGTGATTGGCTCCGACCAAGTGGCCGATTTGAACGGCGAACCACTGGGCAAGCCGGGCACCCATGAGCGCGCCGTGCGCCAACTGCAAAAAATGCGTGGCCAAACCGTGGTGTTTCAAACCGCCGTATCGGTGGTGTGCCAAGCCAGCGGCTTTGCGCAAACAGAACTTGCGCAAATCATGGTGCGCTTTCGCGACTTGAGCGATGCCGAAATCGAAGCCTACCTTCGCGCCGAAGAACCGTACGACTGCGCTGGCAGCGCCAAAAGCGAAGGACTAGGCATTGCCCTGCTCGACGCCATCGACAACGATGACCCTACCGCCCTCATTGGCCTGCCCATGATTCGCACCACCCGCTTGCTACGCGCCGCTGGTGTTGACTTACTGGGAGCTTTGCAAAAATGACCTCGAACAAAGGCACCCTCTACCTCGTCCCCACCCCGCTGGACTTTGGCTGCGATACACAAGCCCCCATCACCGATGTGCTGCCGCAAGAGACTTTGCGCGTGGCTGCGGGCGTGACCCACTGGATCACGGAAAACGCCAAAAGCACACGCGCGTTTTTAAAGCGCGTCGATGCCCAAATGCCCCTGGCCAAAACGATTCAAGAAAACACCATCACCGAGCTGCCTCGCGAGGTTCACAAAAAAGGCGACCACACCAGTGGCTTTGATGCCAAGCCCCTGCTCAAAGCTGCATTGGCGGGTCACGATGTGGGCTTGGTCAGCGAAGCGGGCATGCCTGCCGTGGCTGACCCCGGTTCGTCGGTGGTCCGTGCCGCACACGAACTAGGGATTCGCGTCGTGCCTTTGGTCGGACCTGTGTCGTTGCTACTGGCCTTGGCGGCCAGCGGTTTGAACGGTCAAAACTTTGCGTTTGTGGGCTACTTGCCGCAAGACGGCGCGGCACGCACGCAGCGCTTGCGTGAGCTAGAAGGCTTAGCGCTTAAACACGGCCAAACCCAACTCTTCATTGAAACACCCTACCGAAACCAAGCCCTGTGGGACGCGCTGGTGAATGGCCTGCAAGGCAACACCCGCTTGGCACGCGCCAGCGGCTTGACTCTGTCCACCATGCAAGTTCACTGCAAAACTGTGCAAGCGTGGCGCAGTGCGGGCAAGGCGCAAATTTCGGGTGAGCCAACGGTGTTTTTAATTGGCAAGTAAGACCCCGCATGCACCATGAGAAAAGGCTCCTGAGGAGCCTTTTCTTTTTGAAGCCACAACAAATCAGCGCACTTGAGGCATGGTCTGCATGGCCCGCACTGCGCCTTCGCCAATGGCCGCGCCAAAGCGCTTGGCCAAACGCTCGGCCACGTTTTCGTGACGGGTGTAGTCAATCACGTCTTCGGCTTTCACGATTTCACGTGCCACGTAGTCAAGATTGCCTAAACCGTCAGCCAAACCAAGCTCCACCGCTTGCTCACCGCTCCAGAATAAACCGCTAAACAACTCTGGCGTTTCTTTCAAACGCTTGCCGCGGCCATCACGCACCACTTGGATGAATTGCTTGTGAATTTGGTCTAACAACGTTTGCGCGTGAGCACGCTGGGGTTTGGTTTGCGGGCTGAACGGGTCTAAGAAACCTTTGTTCACACCAGCGGTCATCAGACGACGCTCCACACCGAGCTTGTCCATCAAGCCAGTGAAACCAAAACCATCCATGAGCACGCCAATGCTCCCCACGATGCTGGCTTTGTCCACATAAATTTCGTCGGCGGCTACAGCAATGTAATAAGCGGCCGAGGCGCACGACTCTTCCACCACGGCATACACCGGTTTTTTGTGCTTTTCTTTCAGGCGACGAATTTCGTCATTGATGATGCCCGCTTGCACGGGGCTACCGCCGGGCGAGTTGATCTGCAACACCACCGCTTGCGAGCCTTCGTCTTCAAAAGCCGCGCGCAAAGCTGTGATGACCCACTCGGCGCTGGCATCGGCGCCGTCGGCGATTTCGCCTTTGATGGCCACCACTGCGGTATGAGGTTGGCTCGGATTTGCACCACCCATGCCACCTTTGTGAGCCCCAGTCCAGAACAATGCAACGATCAATGCCAGCCATGCAAAACGGAAAAAAATGCGCCAACGACGCGTGGCGCGCTGCTCTGCCAGCGTGGCAAACGCCAAGCGCTCTAAGGTGTCACGCTCCCACACCGTTTTGTGGGTGGGTTTTTCATGGTTTTCTTGATGTTCTGACATGACAGTGATTTTGGAGATTAATCTAGAAATTCGAAAGGTTTCAAGTTGTACGCAGTATGCCAGTGGACAACGCCATCGGCCTCGCTCAATTCAATTTTGACCAAGCCCCCTCGGCAAGGCCCACCTGCACACTCACCCGTGTCAGGCGCGTACTCGGCACCGTGGGTGGCGCACAGCAGCCAGCGTCCTGAGGCATCAAAAAACTGGTCTGGCTGAAAGTCCATTTCCATCGCCACATGGGTGCAGCGGTTGAGGTAGGCGTGGGGCTGACCTTCAAAGCGAATGGCAAACGCACGGCAGGTTTGTCCGGCATACACCACGTCAAACGGCACAGCGCGGCCACCTTCAGCCAAATCGGCGCTGTTGCAAAGAGGAATGATGGGCGAAGCGAGGTCAGTCATGGCGGTCAAGCGTGGGCTAACAACCAGTCGTGCAACTCCTTCACAGAGTGCGCGACAAAGCGTGGATTCAGAGTTTCAAACTGGCCGTGGTCGTGTGCGCCGTAGCTCACACCCACACTGGCGCAGCCTGCATTAACCGCCATTTGCAGGTCGTGTGTGGTGTCACCAATCATCAAGGTGCGCTCGGGCTCCACGCCAAACTCGCGCATCAGCTCGTGCAGCATCCGTGGGTGAGGTTTTCCTGCCGTTTCGTCTGCGGTGCGCGAACCATCGAACACGCCTTTGAGTTCAGCCGTGTGCAAAGCGTCATCCAACCCACGGCGGCTTTTGCCCGTGGCCACGGCCAGCCAATGGTGGCGCTCGCGCAAAGCGGCCAAGAGCGGCAATACCCCTTCAAACAAGGTAATGTCGTTGACGTGCTTCATGTAGTGAAAGCGGTAGCGCTCGCCCAACAGCGGGTATTTGTCTTGCGGCACATCGGGCGCAGCATGCGCCAACGCAGGCATAAGGGCCATGCCAATCACATACGAAGCCGCTTCTTGGGTGGGCTTAACGCCCCCCACATCCACCACCGCATCTTGAATGCAACGGGTGATGATTTGCGTGGAGTCAAACAGCGTGCCGTCCCAATCGAAGGCAATCAAATCAAACTGGCGTGGGCGTGTGCTCATACGTCGAGGTGCGGTTGATGAATGGGAGGTTGCACGCCGTCCACAAAGCTTTTCAACTCGGGCGGCAACGGGGCTTGCAAACTCACAGGGCGATGGCTTTGCGGGTGCTGGAACTTGAGCTGCCACGCATGCAAGAACATGCGCTTGAGCCCCATCTTCTGCAAAAGTTTGTTGTGCTCGAAGTCGCCGTATTTGTCGTCACCCGCAATCGGGTGGCCTTGGCTGGCCAAGTGCACGCGAATTTGGTGGGTACGGCCTGTTTTGATGGTCACTTCCAGCAGCGTGTACGGGCCCACTGTGCGCGCCACACGCACGAGCGTGATGGAGCGCATGCCGTTCGGGTCGTCCTTGCCCACTACTTTGACGCGGCGCTCGCCCTCGCCCACCCCATTTGGAATGGTGTACTTCATCAAAGGCGAGTCAATCACCTTCTTGTTCGATGGCCACAAACCCAGCACCAAAGCCAAATAGGTTTTGCCCGTTTCGCGGTCGCGGAACTGATCTTGCAAGTTTTTGAGGGCACTGCGCTTTTTGGCCACCAACAGCACGCCTGAGGTTTCGCGGTCCAAACGATGAACCAGCTCAAGGTTGGCCAAAGCAGGTCGGGCGCGACGCAGTTGCTCAATCACCCCAAAGCTCACACCACTGCCGCCGTGCACGGCCACGCCTGCGGGTTTGTCGATGGCCATCAAAGCCTCGTCTTCCATCAGAACGGGGAATTCACGGGCTGGGGCCGGTGCTTCGGCCTTGGCCTGCACTTGGGCGGACACGCGCACGGGCGGCAAACGCACCAAATCGCCCGCTTCCACGCGCTGCTCTGCCGAGGCCCGGCCTTTGTTGACCCGCACTTCGCCGGAGCGAATGATGCGGTAGACGTGGGTTTTGGGCACGCCCTTCAAGTGGCGCATCAGAAAGTTATCGAGGCGTTGACCCGCCGAGTCTTCATCGACTGTGAGAGTTTTGACCGAGGGGGTGGGGGTGGGGTTTGAAACCCCTATAATGTGATTCACCAGCGTTTTGCTCTAAGTGCTTGATTTAACACAGATTAGACCATGTACTGACGAACGCGGTAAGGTCGATGCCCCTTTTGTGCTCGAGACGCAGACACCGTACCCAAGAGACGGTGTGGCACTCGCCCCAGAAGTTGAGCCGACGCTTAAGAAAACACTGAAACGGAATACCCCAAGTTGTGGAGGCTCTTTTTGAAAAGCCTTCATGACGGATCACTGCGAGAAGCAAAAACGATGGTTGTGGCAATGTTGATGTTGATGGAACTCTGCACAGAGTGGCTTTTGCCACCAACTGTGTGCAGCGTTGCGCGTCGCACCCTTGCCAGCTGGACCAGCCCTGTCTCCCCTGCACCGGCTCATCAAGCCACGCACATGACCACAGGACAACCGCGACTTCTTGCCCTTATCCACGCGCCCAACCACCGCACCACTACGCTTCTTTGAGCACAGTGGCTGCGGTTTCAGCGGCAATTCCCTTCGTTTTCTAGCGTCCCTCTGGCATCGTTGGCCCGTCATGGGCCTGTGATGTTTTACGTGAAGGAACCGCATCATGAAACGGATGCTTATCAATGCAACCCAGTCGGAAGAACGCCGCCTGGCCATTGTCGACGGTCAAAAACTGCTCGACTATGAAATCGAAATCGAAGGTCGCGAACAGCGCAAAGGCAATATTTACAAAGCCATCGTGACCCGCGTCGAGCCATCGCTCGAGGCCTGCTTTGTGGACTACGGCGAAGACCGCCACGGCTTCTTGCCCTTCAAAGAAATCTCCAAGCAGTACTTTGCTGAAGGCGTCTCGCCGAGCCAAGCTCGCATTCAAGACGTCATCAAAGAAGGCCAAGAGCTGTTGGTGCAAGTGGAAAAAGAAGAGCGTGGCAACAAAGGCGCGGCGCTCACCACCTTCATCAGCTTGGCTGGCCGCTATGTGGTGCTCATGCCCAACAACCCACGTGGTGGTGGCGTCAGTCGCCGCATCGAGGGCGATGACCGCGCTGAACTCAAAGAAGCGATGGACCAATTGGAATACCCAAAGGGCATGTCCATCATCGCGCGCACTGCTGGCATTGGCCGCAGCGCCCCTGAGTTGCAATGGGACTTGAACTACTTGCTCAAGCTCTGGAGCGCCATCGACGGCGCCAAGGGTGCCAAAGGCGCGTTCTTGATTTACCAAGAATCCAGCCTCGTCATCCGCGCCATCCGCGACTACTTCAACCATGACATCGGCGACATCTTGATCGACACCGATGACATCTACGAGCAAGCGCACCAGTTCATGGCCCACGTCATGCCTGAGCACGCGGCCCGTGTGAAGCGCTACAGCGACGAAACCCCGCTGTTCAGCCGCTTCCAAATCGAACACCAGATTGAGTCGGCCTATGCCCGCACCGTCAACCTGCCATCAGGCGGCGCGATTGTGATTGACCACACCGAAGCCTTGGTGTCGGTGGACGTCAACTCGGCCCGTGCCATCAAAGGTGGCGACATCGAAGAAACCGCCACCCGCACCAACCTCGAAGCCGCCGACGAAGTGGCCCGCCAAATGCGCTTGCGCGACTTGGGCGGCCTCATCGTCATCGACTTCATTGACATGGACGAAAGCAAGAACCGACGCGAAGTGGAAAACCGCTTGCGCGAAGCCTTGCGCCATGACCGTGCCCGCGTGCAGTTTGGCACCATCAGCAAATTCGGCTTGATGGAAATGAGCCGCCAACGCTTGCGCCCAGCGCTCTCGGAAGGTGCTTCTATCCCCTGCCCACGCTGCGGTGGCTCAGGCCACGTGCGCGACACCGAGAGCTCGGCACTGCAAATCTTGCGCATCATCCAAGAAGAGGCCATGAAGGACAACACCGCCGCCGTGCACGCCCAAGTGCCGGTGGAAGTTGCGTCGTTCTTGCTCAACGAAAAGCGCACCGAAATTGCGAAGATCGAAATTCAACAGCGCTTGAACGTCTTGCTCGTGCCGAACAAGACGCTCGAAACCCCCAACTACAAGTTGGAGCGCTTGAAGCACGACGACCCACGCTTGGACAAGATCGAAGCCAGCTACAAAATGGCCGAGGAGTTCGAAGACCCCACCGCGGTGACCCGTCGCTCGCAAGAGCCAACCAACAAGCAAACGCCCGTCATCAAAGGCGTGTTGCCCGACGCACCCGCACCGGCCCACGAACCCAAGCCCGCGGCACCTGCCAAAGCACACACCAAGGCCAAGCATGCGGACAAGAAAGAAGCCAAATCTGGCGGCTTGTGGGGCTGGTTCACATCGCTCTTCAGCAGCGATGACGACAAAAAAGCCAAACCCGTCGCTGGCGACAAAAAGCCAGGCGAACGCGGCGAGCGCCGTGATGGCCGCAACGCCAATGGCCGAGGCGGCCGTGGTGGTCGCGGTGGCCGTGGTGGTGACCGCGGCGAGCGTCAAGAAGGCCGCAACGAGCGCAATGCTGAAGGCGTGGAAGCCCGTGGCGAACGTCCCGCACGCGGTGAACGTGCTGAGCGTGGTGAAGGCACTCGCAACGAAGGTCGCGGCCCACGCCAAGACCGCAACCGCGGTGGCCGTGGTGAACCACGTAACACCGAAGGCCAAGCAGCGCTCGACAACAACGCTTCTCCAGAAGCCCAAGCCGAAGCACGCGCCAAAGCACGTAACGAGCGCATCGCCCGCGAAGAACGCAGTGAAAACGGCGAACAACGCAGTGAAGGTGGCCAAGGCCGTCGCGAACGCAGCCCACGCGGCGAGCGCAACGACAACCGCCGCGAACGCGCCCCTCGCGCTGACGAGAACGGCACACAAGAAGTCTTGCCACTCGACAACGCAGCAGCCGTGGAAGGCCAAGCACCGCAAACCGACGAGAACGGTGGTGAGCGTCGTGAGCGCCGCTCACGCGACCGCTACGGCCGTGACCGCCGCGAGCGTGGCGACCGCGCACCGCGTGAAGAGGGTTCAGCAGAACACGTCGACAACGGCGTGACTGCTGAGCATGCAGCGCACGACCAAGCGCCGAACGAGCAAACGCAAGAAGCCCGCGAGCCACGTGAACCACGCCAAGCGCGTGAGCCTCGCGAATCTCGTGCGGAGCGTCAAGATCGCGCCCCACGTCATGCACCTCGCGAAGAAGCAACACAAGCTGTACCGACAGCCCAAGCTCCTGTTCGCGCTGGCATGCCACGCGTGCAAGCGTTCAGCCTGCCTGTGGCCGACATGCAAGCTGTGGCGCAAAGCAGCGGCTTAGAGTGGGTCAACTCCAACCCCGAGCGCGTCGCTGCTGTACAAGCAGCCATTGCAGCCGAACCCAAGCCCGTGCACATTCCTCGCGAGCGCCCACCGCTGGTGATCTTGGATGAAGGTCCACTGGTGTTGGTTGAGACCCGCAAGGATCTGTAAAACACCCTCACCCCGCCGGGGGTGATGAATACAAAAAGGCCTAGAGTGATCTAGGCCTTTTTTGTTTCAGGATGTGCACGTATCAGAGCTTCTACATGACACACAACATGCACCAACTCTTGCCATGAACCGGTGGTGATATTGCAAAGTGCCCGTGCTTTATGCCGCCACTTCAGCGGCTCGCTTCCAGCACAGCTGGGCACGCGCCGCGTCTTCCTTTTGCTCAGCCAATTGTGCCAAGATGCGCCACGCTTGACGTTGCATGTCTGCGTTGGTGAGTTGGGGAGCAGCTTGCTCCAACATCTGCTGGGCTTTTCCCCAGAGGGCGTGATGCCAGCACACCATGCCCGCTAAATACTGCAACTCCACCCATCGTGGATAAGTTTGACGTGCGCGGTCGATGCTGGCCAACCACTCGGAATCGGTGGGCAACATCAACAAAGCACGGGCCAAGGTTTGGGCCACGCGTTGGCGAATGGCGGGTGTGCAGCTGTCGGGCTGCTGCACCATGCGGTTCCACAATGGCGTGAGCCAAGGCATCACAGCTGTAGCTTCGCCACTGAGTTTGAGCATGCGCTGCGCTGCGTGCAGCACCACTTCAGGTTGTGTGCGTTCGGTGGTTTCCAAAGCTTCCCACGCGCGCTGCAATTGCGCGCTGTCGTGCGCTTCGTTCAAACTGGCGACAGCCAACTCACGCAACAGGCTTTGGCCTGCAGTATCTGAAAAAGCACCGTGCTTGGTCAGCAAACGTGCTGTCTCTAGTGCGGAGGTATGTTGTTGGTTCAGGCGTGCTGCCTTCAGGCGCATGCGCAGGGCAAGCATGCGACGTGCTGCACCGTGACGCAAACCATCGAGCCAGCGAATGGCTTCAGGCGCATCGCGGTCACTCATGGCCCAGCGGGCTGCTGCCAAGTAGGCAGACTCCATGGTCTCTTCCACGGTCTCACCCGATTCATCGCGGTTCATCGCCATGATGGCTTGCAAATGCGACACGCGTGTATCGCGGTCACGCAAAGCGTGTGCGCTCTCCGCCGCCACCAAATGCGCCACCGCACGCAACTGATAGGCGTGACGAGGTGCAGGATCATCAGGGGTACGCACCGAAGCCAACAGACTTTCCAGTGCCAGCGCTTTGTCAGCAGACTTCACGGCGCGCACATAGCGGCCACTCCACAGCTCGGACAATGCATCTAGCAACGCTGCGTGCATGGCTCGCTCTTTTTGTTGCAAGCGCCAGCGGCGAGCTTGGTGGGGCAATTCAAACAAAGCGGTCATGGCCCGCCATGCCAAGTGCAGCATGACAAACAACACCACCAACACCAGCAACACCAAATTGAGTGACAAATCGACACGGTAAGGCGACCAAAAGACAGTCACAGTGCTCTGGTTGCCACCGGCCAATAACGCAGACGCGACGGCCACTCCGAACAGGGCCACAAACCACAAAGCGGCTTTCATATCAGCGCCCCGCTGCAGCTGTGGTGAGAGCCGCGATGGTGTCGTCTACGCGCGGAATCTCGATTTGTTTGGATTGCGCCAGCACCTCGCGCGCCAGCGCCAAGGTGGTTTGACCTTGACGAGTTTGCATGTCAAAGAAACGCACCAAATCGTCGTTGGCTTGCTTCATATCAGACTGCACCACATCAAAGTGACGGGCCAACAAACCTAAACGGGCGTTGAGCAAGCGAAGCTTGAGGTTTTCGCGCACAAAGTAGCTTTGATCAGGTGCAAGCATGCTGGCTTCGGGCTTGTCGATGCGGCTCACACGAATGAGGCTTTGTGCATCGCTCCAAACGTCGGACCACACCTTCTCCCACCAGCTCATGCTGATGGCTTTGGCCCAACTGGTGGCGGGCACGGGCTGAACGGGCTTGTCTTTGTTGACCACTCCCACAGCGTTGACCATGGGCAAGGAGTCCACCACGCGCACCAGCTCGTCGAGCTTGAACAGCAACGCAGGCGTGTCCGCCACCGCTGTGGCCTTGATGCGTTCAATGTCACGCGTCACCGCACGCAGCACAGGGGCCAAACGGGGTTGCGCCACTTTGGTCAAGCGTTGTTCAGCGGAATTGAGTGCAGCCAACAATGGCTGCACGCTGCCTGTAAGTTGAGATTGCTGCTGGGCCAAGCGGATGGCTGACTCGATGTCGACCACCAAGTTTTCATCACGCGAGCGAGAGAGGCTTTGCATCAGCTCCTCGAGTTGGCTGCGTTGCAAGGCCACTTCGCTGAGCTTGGCATCGGTCACCGACAAACGAGCGGCAGTTTCGCGGGCCAGTTCTTCGGCTTGCTTCGACGTCACACGCGCCTCCACCGCTTGGCTGCCGGTGTCGGCGCTCTGGCGTGCCAGTTGTTCTTGAATGCCCGAGAGCTTGGCCCACATCAGGCCCGATCCCACGGCACCTACCACGGCGATAGCAGCAATACCCCAAGTCAGCCATGTGCCACTGCTGGCAGGGCTGTCGGTTTGGGTATTGGAAAATTCGTGACCGAACTCACTGGCCGCATCTTTGGTTTTTTGAAACTCGCTCGCGCTGGCGAGCGGCTCAGTTGTGGGGCCCAAAGGTGGGAGGTTCGGTGTGTCGTCGTGCTCTGGCTTCATGCCAGAGATTCTAATGAGACTAATAAATCTGCCAACGAAGGCTTGGACGTATGAATTTCGCCAAAACCCAAGTCCCGTGCGGTTTGAGCAATACGAGGATGGGTGGCAATGCATCGTGCCTCAGCCCAGCTCTGCGAGGTCATGGTTTCGGCAAGATTGTGAATGGCTTGTGAAC
The DNA here is from genome assembly GCA_041180165.1 of Pseudomonadota bacterium. Lineage (GTDB taxonomy): Bacteria > Pseudomonadota > Gammaproteobacteria > Burkholderiales > Burkholderiaceae_C > Limnohabitans. Next base: position 233,855 of record JBEGSC010000001.1, read on the forward strand.
TACTGAAGCACCACACCGTACCATCTGCGGCGGCTTGGGCTGCTTGCGCACGTTGCTCGGTAGACCACGCTGGTGCGCGACGCTCATAAGCCACCACAAACTGAGCAGCTGCACCAGCAGCTTGCAACTGCTGGGCCAGCCAGTCGCGGCCCGTGCCAATGAATGCGGTGTTGTGCTGTGCAGTACCTTCGGCGGTGGAAGACACATCATTGCCGCGCACGATCAGAACGGGCTGTCCTGCTTTGACCTGCGTCGCCACACGTTGCCAGAGCGCCTCAGAATCAAATTGCGCCGCATCGGCGGCTGGGCTGTCAATAAACGCCTCTGGCACACCTGCTTGTAACAAAGCTTTGTGTGTGCCTGGACCTGTAGCCCAGTATCGCGGGCCCTTGGCACAAGTCACATTGGCGGCTTGTCCAACATCAGTGCGACTGGCAGATGGCTGGCCATCAACAAAATAGCGCACAGCTTGAGCGCTGACAAACATCACTGCCTGAAACTCGCTCCATTGCCTCCACGCTTGCACAAGGGGTTGCGAGTCACGGGCCGGTCCCACCTCAATCAAGGGCATGGCAAATGCTGTGTAGCCAGCCGCTTGCAACGCATCCACCCACACAGATGCATCGCCTGCAGGTCGGGTGATGATGACGCGCATGGCCTGCAAAGTGAAGTTCAGTGAGCGCCTTGCGCACGCAGCTGCGCTGCCACCGACTCGCCCAACACATTGGCTGCATTTCGCGAAGCGGGATCAGCTGCATTCAAGGGTTGCTTGGCCTCAGCACGCAACAACACAGGGGCGCCCGATGGGTCACCCCATGCGGCTTGCAAGTGCAGCACGCCATCGGCCAAGGTAGCGTGTGCGGCCAAAGGCATGGAGCAGCTGCCCCCCATGGCGCGGCTCACCGCACGCTCGGCCGTCACGGTCAACCAAGTGGCGGCATCGGCCAGTGGGGCCAAAGCTTGGGCCACATCGGCGCGATTGCTGCGCACTTCAATGCCCAACGCGCCCTGCCCTGCGGCAGGCAACATTTCGCTGGTTTCAAAAATGTGGCGAATGCGTTCACCCAAACCCAAACGCTTCAAGCCCGCAGCGGCCAACACAATGCCGTCGTACTGGCCTTCGTCGAGCTTGCGTAAGCGGGTATCGAGGTTGCCGCGCAATGGCTCAATCTTCAAATCGGGGCGTAGTGCCCGCAACAACACGGTACGGCGCAGGCTAGACGTGCCCACCACCGCGCCTTGCGGCAAATCATTGAGGTGCGCATATTTGGACGACACCCAGGCATCACGCGGGTCTTCGCGTTCCATCACGCAGGCCAAATCAAAGCCTTCGGGCAAATCCATGGGCACGTCTTTGAGCGAATGCACGGCCAGGTTGGCACGGCCTTCTTCAAGGGCCACTTCAAGCTCTTTCACAAACAAGCCCTTGCCGCCTACCTTGCTGAGACTGCGGTCCAAAATTTGGTCACCCTGCGTGGTCATGCCCAACAGCGTCACGCTGTGGCCCTGGGCCTTGAGCAAGGCCTGCACATGCTCGGCCTGCCACATGGCCAAACGGCTTTCGCGGGTGGCGATGGTCAAAGAAACAGGGGATGTGGAGGCAGTAGACAAAACAAAACTCGCTTTTCTGGGGCCACGCGGTACGTGGCGAAATCAATTGCGGCAAATGTTAGCAGGCGTATCTCTGCAATGACCGCGCCGATCTTGCAATAAGCAAACAGGAAAGCTGAGTCCCCCCAGCAGCAAGCGGCTGCCAGCCCGATAAAATCTAGCCTATATGACAAACCAACTCGACAAAAAATCCCAAGCCTGGTCCGCCCTGTTTTCTGAACCCATGAGCGAGTTGGTCAAGCGCTACACCGCCAGCGTGTTCTTTGACAAGCGCTTGTGGCAAGCCGACATCACCGGCAGCTTGGCACACGCCGAAATGCTGGCTCATCAAGGCATCATCGGCAAAGACGACCACGCCGCCATTCAAAAAGGCATGGCGCAAATTTGGGCCGAAATTGAAAGCGGCCAGTTCGAGTGGAAGCTCGACCTCGAAGACGTTCACCTCAACATCGAAGCGCGCCTCACCCAACTCGTGGGCGATGCGGGCAAGCGCCTGCACACAGGCCGTAGCCGCAACGACCAAGTGGCCACCGATGTGCGCCTGTGGTTGCGCGGCGAGACCGACCTCATCATCGACTTGCTCAATGACTTGCAAAAGTCTTTGGTGGAAGTGGCCGAGAAAAACGTCGACGTCATCTTGCCCGGCTTCACCCATTTGCAAGTGGCGCAGCCTGTGAGCTTTGCGCACCATTTGTTGGCGTATGTCGAAATGTTCAGCCGCGATGCCGAGCGCTTCAGCGACGTGCGCCGCCGCACCAACCGCTTGCCCCTCGGATCAGCTGCCTTGGCAGGCACCACCTACCCGTTAGACCGCGAGCGCGTAGCCCGCACCCTAGGCATGGTGGACGAGCACGGCCACCCACAGGTTTGCCAAAACAGCTTGGACGGCGTGAGCGACCGCGACTTTGCCATCGAGTTCACCGCCGCTGCCAGCCTGTGCATGGTGCACATCAGCCGCATGTCCGAAGAGTTGATTTTGTGGATGAGCCAAAACTTTGGCTTCATCAAAATTGCCGACCGCTTCACCACCGGCTCGTCAATCATGCCGCAGAAGAAAAACCCAGACGTGCCCGAACTCGCACGCGGCAAAACGGGCCGTGTGGTCGGCCACTTGATGGGCCTCATCACCTTGATGAAGGGCCAACCCTTGGCCTACAACAAAGACAACCAAGAAGACAAAGAGCCTTTGTTTGACACGGTGGACACGCTCAAAGACACGCTGCGCATCTTCAGCGAAATGGTGGGCGGTCAAGTCAACCCCGCCACAGGCCACAAAGAAGGCGGTATCACCGTCAACGCCCAAGCCATGGAAGACGCGGCCAAAAAAGGCTTTGCCACCGCTACCGACTTGGCCGACTACTTGGTCAAAAAAGGCCAGCCTTTCCGCGATGCCCACGAAACCGTGGCCCACGCGGTGAAGGCAGCTGCCAGCCACAACTGCGACTTGTCGGAGTTGCCACTGGAAGTGCTGAAAAGCTTTCACCCAGCCATCGAAAAAGATGTGTACGACTGCCTGAGCCTGCATGGTTCTCTCAATGCACGCAACACTTTGGGCGGCACTGCACCTGTGCAGGTGCGGGCGCAGATTGAGCGTCATCACAAACGACTCGCCTAAGTCAAGTGCATCAGTTAGGTGGTGAATCTATGACCGACATCCTCACCATCACACTCAATCCCGCCTTGGATGTGTTGACCACCATCGACAAGGTGAGCGACACCCACAAAATGCGCTGCGGCGCGGTGATCAAGCACCCGGGCGGCGGCGGCGTGAACGTGGCGCGTGTGCTGCACCGCTTAGGCGCGAACTGTGTGGCCTTGTATTTGGCTGGTGGCGTCACCGGTGAACGTCATCACAAGCTCATGAGCGCAGAGAAAGTGCGCTGCCACGTGATGCCCATTGCAGAAGAAACGCGCGAGAGTTTTTCTGTCCACGAAACATCAAGCGGCAACGACTTTCGTTTTGTGCTGCCCGGCCCCAATGTTTCTGCCTCTGAATACGAGGCCTGCTTTGACTATGTGGCGCAACACATGCCCAAGAAGTTTTTGGTCATCAGCGGCGGCTTAGCACCGGGCGTACCCGATAACTTTTATGCGCGTATGGCAGCACTCGCCAAACAACACGGCGTACGCGTGGTGCTCGACGCCAACGGCCCCGCGTTAGCCGAGGCACTAAAGGTTGGCGTGTTTTTGTTCAAACCCAGCTTGCGTGAGTTACGTGACCTGACAGGTCAAGACTTGCCCGATCAAGATAGCCAAATCGCAGCCGCACAGCAGCTCATTCAAAGCGGGCAAGCTGAGGTGGTGGCAGTGTCGTTGGGAGCGGATGGCGCGCTGGTGGTAAGCGCGACTGAGTATTGGCATGCACGCAGCATCCCCGTGGATGTGCAAACCACCATTGGCGCAGGCGATAGCTTTGTGGCGGGCATGGTGTGGGCCCTGAGCCGTGAAGACAGTTTGCTCAAAGCTTTTCAGTTCGGCATGGCTTCAGGCGCAGCGGCCTTGTTAAGCCCTGGTACATCACTTTGCCAAGCCGCTGACGTTCACAGATTTCTACCGCGCATCACAGTGAATTCGTAAAATTTGACAATTAATACTTTATAAGCAATAAAATGCTTAAATGTTTTTATTTAATCAAGAGAAAAGCTTCGTTTCATTACGAAGAATGTTGCAACCGCTTGTCCTGATTGGACTGAGTTCACTTGCACAAGCGAATGAAGATGAACTACCCATCACCTCTAAGTGGTCATACCAAATGGGGCTCGACTCGTGGCGACTTGATCCATCGGTGAGTCAAGACAGCAATCCAGGCTTTAGCGAAGAAAACACCAATCTACCCCTACCCAATGCGGCCACAACTTGGGATTACAAAAGTGTTTCGCCGTTTATCTCTGTTTCTGGCAACACACAGCTAACAAAAAACACAGGCTTTTCATTCAAAGCAAGAGCCAACCAAACTCTGGGCATGCGTCTAGACGATGCCAGTTTCCACTACAACCTATCGCCGTTCCTAGGCGCTAGGTTGGGCGTTGTCAATTACAAAACAAGCTTGTGCCGAAGCTATGAGCCAGACAACGGGTGGATGCGTGAGCTTGAAGCGATCTGCGTTACCCCCCAATTTCTAGATGTCACTGGCGGTGCACCCGGGGCTCAAATTTTCACAAGCAACACATGGGGGGACTATTTGATTCAAGGGCAAGTTGGCCTTTATCGTCCACTCAAATTTAACTACGCACCTGAAGAGTACGGCAACTTAATTCCTAGCAAAGGATTCGAAGTTCAAAGCAATCGAAAGCTTGGCTTCAACATCAATGTGCTTAATTTACAAACTGCCGTTGAAACACGCCTCTCGTACATCAGAGCGGACCAGGGTGGCTATCTGCCCGAATCAGATCTGAAGGGCGTGTCAAAACAAACTTCAGACTTGTGGTACTGGGCGATTGGCGCCCCTGTCACTTCCAAACTTAATATCCGTCTTACGCAATTGCTACAAACACAACAATCAGATTGCAGATCAGACATCGCAGCCATGGGAAGTGCTTGTAATTTAGATCTTGAATTACTAAAGAATTCAACTGCAATTGAATTGGCGTACAGAATTAACGTTGTGAATCTATTGTCATTTGGGGTCAGTCGTACCAGATTTGACTTGAGCCAAGACTTTTACACACCCTCACGTGATCAACATGTGAAAGCACAACCATTCTTCATCAACACACAACAAGTGGCGGCAGCTTGGCGGCATGATTGGGGCGACGGGCTATTTAGCATCATTCAAGTAATCCAATCGAATCAAAAAAACGGATCTGGCGGACAAAACTTTGCATCCCATGGCAACGCAATCGGACTTCGCTTAGGCTACCAATACTAGGTTTAATTTTTTTCATCCCTACTGTCGCACTCTTCACAGGTCTAAGCCCACACCTCGGGCTACCATGCTCTCAAATTTAGGAGACCTGTTCATGCCAGTGATAACCAACATTGAAGACCTGCGCGTTTTGGCCGAAAAACGCGTGCCACGCATGTTCTACGACTACGCCGATTCCGGCAGCTGGACCGAGGGCACTTACCGCGCCAACGAAGCAGACTTTCAAAAAATCAAGCTGCGCCAACGCGTGGCGGTGAACATGGAAAACCGCACCACCGCCACCAAGATGGTAGGCCTGGATGTGAAGATGCCCGTGGCCATTGCGCCCGTGGGTCTGACCGGCATGCAAAGCGCCGATGGCGAAATCAAAGCCGCTCGCGCTGCCGAGAAATTTGGCATTCCTTTCATTTTGTCCACCATGAGCATTTGCTCCATGGAAGACGTAGCGGCCCACACCACCGCACCCTTCATGTACCAGCTCTACATGATGCGCGACCGCGAAGCCATGGCCAACATGATTGAACGCGCCCGCAAAGCCAAGTGCAGCGCCTTGGTGCTCACCCTCGATTTGCAAGTGATTGGCCAACGCCACAAAGACTTGAAAAACGGCTTGACCGCGCCCCCCAGCCCCACCATTGCCAACATCATCAACCTCATGACGAAGCCCCGCTGGTGTTTGGGCATGGCAGGCACCAAGCGCCACACCTTTGGCAACTTGGTGGGCCACGTCAAAGGCGTGAGCAATATGAAGTCGCTCTCCTCCTGGACCAACGAACAGTTTGACCCACGCCTGTCGTGGGAAGACGTGGCGTGGGTCAAAGCGCAATGGGGCGGCAAGCTCATCTTGAAAGGCATTCAAGATGTGGAAGACGCGGTGCTGGCTGCACGCAGCGGTGCTGACGCGATTGTGGTGAGCAACCACGGCGGTCGTCAGTTGGACGGTGCACAGTCGAGCATCGAAGCCCTACCCGCCATCGTGGCCGCCGTGGGCGACCAAATTGAGGTGTGGATGGACGGCGGCATTCGCTCAGGCCAAGACGTGCTCAAGGCTTGGGCCTTGGGCGCACGCGGCACGCTCATTGGCCGCGCCATGGTGTACGGCTTGGGCGCGATGGGCGAAGAAGGCGTGAGCAAGGCGCTGCAAATCATCCACAAAGAGTTGGACGTGACCATGGCTTTCTGCGGCCACACCAACATCCAAAACGTGGACAAGGGCATCTTGATTCCCGGCACATTCCCCTCGGCTTAACTTTGGTTTGAGCCACATCAGCCCGGCCACTGCGGGGTCGGGGATACTTGGGGGATGACTGATACCACATCCCCCTCCTCCACCGGCGTGAGTGCTTGGTGGCGCGCCCTGAGTATTTTTTTGGCCCTCGTTGTTTTGCTCGGCTGGGCCTTGGGCGCCAGCATGTACGAGCAGTTCAAAGCGCAAATTCATCACCTTGAAGCCAAGCTGGTGGAGATTCCGCAAGTGCGTGAAGTAGCCGTGTTGCTCGATGACGCGCAAGTGCCCGCCATGCTGATGACTTACGACCCCAAAAATCAAAAGCTGCAAGTGCAGCGTTTGAACGATGTGAAAGAGGGCCGTGAACAAGCCCTGCACGTCTGGGCGCTGACCGAGGGTGATGCCCCGCGCATGTTGGGCGTGCTCACCAACAAATACAAAACCCAGCAGCTTGATGTTCCAGCGCAAGCCTTAGAGGGAGCGCCAAGCTTGGCCATCAGCGTGGAAAACAAAGACAACGGCCCACGAGATGGCAAGCCGCGCCAGCCTTTGCTGTTCAAAGGCTGGTTGGTACAAAAAGCGATTTAAAGTTTCTCGCTCCAAGGCACACCACCCGTGGCCCAATCGTGACGCGGAATGTCAAAGAACAACACGTCCACACTCTCGGGCTTGCTGCCCAGCTTGTCAGCACATGCTTGGGTGATGGCTTGGGCCAGTTGTTTTTTCTGCTCAGGCGTGCGGCCTTCGATGAGTTCAACGCGAATGGTGGGCATGGGTTCTCCTTGGTCTCAAAGTGGCTGCGATTATGAGTGAAGCCCTCACCCGCCGCATTGCCCACCTCGACATGGACGCGTTTTATGCCTCGGTCGAGTTGCTGCGCTACCCGCAGCTCAAGGGCTTGCCCGTGGTGATTGGCGGAGGACGGCGCAAGGTGGACGACATGCTGGGCCGCCTACGTGCCGAGCACCCAGACTACGACTGGTCTGAAGACAAGCTGCACGAAATCCCGCTGGACTTTTTTCCGCGCATCTCGGGCTACACAGGGCGCGGCGTCATCACCACCGCCACATACGCGGCACGGCAATTTGGCGTGGGCTCGGCCATGGGCGTGATGAAAGCAGCCAAGCTGTGCCCCGACGCGATATTGCTCCCCGTGGACTTTGACCAATACCGCCATTACTCGCAGCGCTTTAAAACCATCATCACCGACATTGCGCCCGTGATGGAAAACCGTGGCGTGGACGAGGTGTACATCGACTTCACCCACGTGCCCGGCGGTCAGCGCGAGGGTGGGCGCGTGTTGGCGCGGCTGATTCAAAAAGCCATCTTTGACGACACGGGCCTCACCTGTTCGGTGGGCGTGGCCCCCAACAAGCTGCTGGCCAAGATGGCGAGTGAGTTCAACAAGCCCAACGGCATTTCCATCGTGCAGCCCGAGGATTTGCAAAGCATGATCTGGCCCTTGCCCTGCCGCAAGATCAACGGCATTGGCCCCAAGGCCGAGGCCAAGCTAGCCGCTCATGACATTCACACAATTGGCGACTTGGCCCAGCGCGACCGCGTGTGGCTGATGCAAAACTTTGGCAAAAGCTATGGCGCGTGGCTGTTTGACGCCGCTCACGGCAACGACGACCGCCCCGTGGAAACCGAAAGCGAACCCGTGAGTCTGAGCCGCGAAACCACCTTTGAACGCGACCTACACGCCGTAGCGGACCGCGAAGAGCTAGGCCGCATCTTCACCCGCTTGTGCGAACAAGTGGCGAGCGACCTCAAGCGCAAAGGCTATGTGGGCAAGACCATTGGCATCAAGCTGCGCTATGACAACTTTCAAAGCGTCACACGTGACCAAACATGCCTACAACATACCCAAGACGCACAGGCTATTCGCCATACGGCGGGCCAGTGCCTCAAGCGTGTGGACCTCACGCGTCGCCTGCGCTTGCTGGGCGTGCGCGTGGGTTCATTGATGAAGCTCGACGAGTGGCAAGCATTGGGACAACAAGCCCAAGAGGCCAGCCGACGTCCCTATACCGAGTCGCTGTTCGGGGATGACTGAGGCCCAACATCCAACGCGTCCCAAGTCAGTCAAAATAGCAAAACCATCAAAATCAGGTTTTGCAAATGACAGCGTTTAAATCCCATCTTCTCGGCTGTATCGCCAGTGCCATGCTCTTGGTGAGCACAGCTCATGGCGCCTGCTTGGGCGAGCAAAACACGACCAAGACCTACAGCTTTGAGGTGGTTCCGCAACTCACTGCCGCCAAGATTTACAGCATTTGGTCGCCTGTGTTGCAGCGTGTGGGGCAAGACGCGGGCTTGTGCTTTGATCTGCGTGTATCGCCCACCATCCCCGAGTTTGAACAAAAGTTTCTCAAGGGTGAGCCCTTGTTTGTGTTCATGAACCCCTACCACGCGGTACTCGCCCACCAAAAACAAAAATACCAGCCCTTGCTGGCCGATAGCGAAGATTTGCTCACTGGCATCTTGGTGGTGCGCGCAGACAGCCCCATCAAAAGCGTGGACGAACTCAAGGGCAAGCCCGTGGCGTTTCCTGCGCCCAACGCCTTTGCCGCATCATTGCAGATCCGTGCAGAGTTGGCCAAAAAGAAAATCGACATCCAACCCGTGTTTGTGAAAACCCATAGCAACGTGTATCGCTCAGTCATTGGCAAGGACGCCATCGCAGGCGGAGGCGTAAACAACACTCTCAGCCATGAAGCGCCCGAAGTGCAACAACAGCTGCGCGTGTTGTACGAAACATCGGCCTACACGCCGCACCCGATAGCTACGCACCCATCAGTGCCAACCTCAGTGCGTGAGCGCTTTTTAAAGGCCATGACCAAATTGACCCAAGACGAAGAAGGACGCAAGCTGCTTGATGGCATCAACCTCAGCAAGCCCCAAGCAGTAACCTACGCCAAGCATTACAAACCCTTGGAATCGCTGCAGTTGGAAAAGTTTTTGATGCTGACAGGACAGTGATATGCGCTATCGCCTCAACGCCACCAAGTGGCAAAGCATCAAGCCTGCTTTGCTCATTGGACTGGCTTTAGCGTTGTTACAAATCGGCTCGGGCGTGGCGGCGTACTACCAGTCGAAGAACCTACTCTGGGAAAGCAAATTCCAAACTGCAAATAACCTATCCACCGGGTTGGTAGTGGCCGTGGCAGATCAAATGGTGGTGAAAGACTACGCCTCGGTCGAGTCACGCATTGTGCAAACCATGTCCAACGTCGAGGTGGCCTCGGTCATGCTGACCGACATGTCGGGGCGCGTACTGTCAGCCCTCAAGCGCGATCCTGGTCAAAAACCGCGTCTGCTGTTTGACCCGTATTGGATACCCACGCCAGACAGCCACGAAGAAGTCATTCAGTCTCGCGATGACGCCTACATCACCACTTGGGCCAAGGTCAACTTAGGGTCTGACTTGGGTTGGGTCAAGCTGCAAACCTACAACCAACTCGACAGCGCCGACTTGACCAGCTTGCGTCAACAAACGTTTTGGCTTTCGGTGCTCTCCGTGGTTTCTGGCATCGTGATTTTGGGCGTGTTCTTGTGGCGGGCTTATTTCACGGTGGTCAAACGTGAGCACATGTTTGAAGCCAAGTTAGACGAAGCCACCAAACGTTTGGTGCAGTCTGAAAAGCTGGCGTCTCTGGGCGAGCTAGCCGCAGGCGTGGCCCACGAAATCAACAACCCCGTGGGCTATGTTTCATCTAACCTCACCAGCCTGCAAAAATATTTGGCTGCTTACGAGAAAGTGCTGGATGCACCAGAAGCCAACACCGACGAGATGCTGGCGGTGAAGAAAAAACACAACTACGCGTTCATCCGTGAAGACTTGCAAAACTTGGTGAAAGAAACACAAGAGGGCGTGGGCCGCGTCAAGGCCATCATCCAAGACCTCAAGGACTACGCCCGCACCAACGTGGCCTCGCATTACGTGGCCTCTGACCTTCATATCGGCCTCAAGTCGACGCTCAACATTGCACGCAACCAACTGAAAAACCGCGCCGATGTGCGCCTAAGCCTTGGCAACTTACCGCTGGTGGAGTGCACGCCCTCGCAAATCGACCAAGTGTTTTTGAACCTCATCGTCAACGCTGCGCAAGCCATGCCCGAGGGGAAGATTGGCTTGATTGACATTCGCACCGATTGCAATGAACGCAAGGTCTGGATTGAGGTGCAAGACAACGGGCCAGGTATTGCACCTGAGATTTTGAAAAAAATCTTTGATCCTTTTTTCACCACCAAAGACCCTGGCACAGGCACGGGGCTTGGGCTTTCAGTGTCACAAAACATCATCCAACAGCACGGAGGCCAGCTGGAAGTCAGCAGCACCGTGGGGGTGGGCACCACGTTCAAAATTACCCTTCCTATCAAACGCCCTATGGCCAAAGGATCAGCATGACCGAGAGCAACGAATCATTCGATGCCAGCCAATACAAAGTGCTGTGCGTGGACGATGAGCCCAACATCTTGTCGGCGCTGCGCCGCATGTTGTCGCTCGAAGGCTTTGAGGTGTTCACCGCTGAAAGTGGTGCACAAGCCCTTGAGTTGCTCGCCAAACAAACGGTGAACGTGATCATCTCGGACATGCAAATGCCTGGTATGAACGGCAGAGAATTGCTAGAAAAAGTCCGCAGCCAATGGCCACAAACCATGCGGTTGATGCTCACTGGCGCATCCGACGTGTCGGGCGCGATTGACGCGATCAACCAAGGTGCTATCTATCGCTACACGGCCAAGCCATGGAACGACGAAGAATTGCTTGGAACGATCAAATCTGCTATTGCGTTTGGCACATTGGCCAACGAGCATGAACGCCTAGAAGCGCTGACCGAAGCACAAAAAGAGTCGCTCAATGAAATGGTGGAAACACTGGAGTCTCGTGTACAAGAACGCACCCAAGATTTACGCGCCGCGTATGTAGCGTCGATCAAAGCGTTCTCTAATTTGTTGGAGCTGCGCCGTGCTGATTTGCTGCCGCACTCACGCCGTGTGGCCACGCTGTCCATGAAGATGGCTAAGCTGGCGGGCCTGAGTGATGACGAATGTCAGTCGGTATACATCGCAGGCTTGCTGCACGACATCGGCAAGATTGGCCTGAGCGACCGCGTGCTCAACACCAAATTCATCGAACTGCCGCTGGCCGATGCCAAGGTTTATCGCACCCACACCACCATGGGTGAACAAACACTCAACACCTTAGACGACATGCAAGTCGTAGCCGCAATCATTCGCTCGCATCACGAATACTTCAACGGCACAGGTTTTCCGGACGCTTTAACAGGCAAGGCGATTCCCATTGGGGCTCGCATTGTGGCGATTGTCGAGGCCTATGAAGAGTTGCAATCGGGCGATTACGCCAGAAGTGAAAGTAGCCCTGCTGATGCAGTGCGAGTGATCCTTAGCAACAAGGGCACATTGTTTTGCCCTGAGATGACTGACGTATTTGTAAAAGCCCTACGCAGCTAGGCACATTGCGTCACTGACGTGCTGTGCGCACATTAGGCGGCACTGCCTGAGGGTGGCTTGTACGCCAGGGGCTGATGTCTAAGCCGCCACGACGCGTGTAACGCGCATACACCTCTAGGCGCAGCGGTTTACAGCGGCGCGTGATGTCCATGAAGATGCGTTCCACACATTGCTCATGAAACTCGTTGTGGTTTCTGAAGCTCACGATGTAGCGCAGCAACCCAGCTTGATCAATTTGCGGACCGGTGTAGTTGATACGCACACTGCCCCAGTCAGGCTGCCCTGTGACCAAGCAATTGCTTTTGAGCAAATTACTGGTCAAGGTTTCTGTTGTCGGCGCTTCGTTGAAATTGGCGCTGAGTAACTCGGGATTGGGTTGGTATTCGTCACACTCCAAATCTAAGCGATCCAAACTCAGGCCATCCAACTCATGCACGGGCTCACGGTCAAAATTTTCGGGCAGCACAAGTTGCACACCAACGCTGGATTTGACGGAGTCACCGCTCCAAATAGCCTCGCTCAGATCTTGGCGCAAGCGCGTTTGCAACTCAACCACATCGCTAATCCGCGTATTGTTGAAACTGTTCAAGTACAGCTTGAATGATTTGCTCTCGATGATGTGCGTCGACTCTGCGGGAACCGTGAAGCGCGCCAAAGCCACTTGCGGCTTGCCGCGTGTGTTGAGCCAGCTCAACTCATACGCAGTCCACAGGTCCGCACCAAAAAATGGAGGCTGACCAGCAATACCAATCTCATCACGCTTGGTTTGGCGCGGAATAGGAAACAACAGCGATGCGTCGTACTGATCCACATACGACGACGATTTACCCAACTGGGATTGTTCAGGGGTATTCATAACTTCAAGCCTCTAATTTGCGGCGAAACACTTTGCGATCAGGCTCGGACACCGTTGCGTCAAACGCATAACCTTCAAGATTGAAACCTTCCAATGCTTTGGGTGTTTTCACTTGATGGGTCACGGCGTAACGCGCCATCAAACCACGCGCACGTTTGGCATTGAAGCTGATGATTTTGTATTTACCGCCTTTGTAGTCTTCAAACACGCACTCAATCACACGCGCTTTCAACGCTTTGCGGTCCACCGATTTGAAATACTCTTGCGAAGCCAAGTTGACGATGATGGGTTCACGCTCAGCGCTCAAACGCTCGTTCAAGTAATCAGCAATCTGCGTGCCCCAAAATTTGTAGAGGTTGCCGCCTTTCACATTGGCCAATGCCGTGCCCATCTCAAGGCGATAAGGTTGCATCCAATCGAGGGGACGAAGCACACCGTAGAGACCGCTCAAGATAGCCACATGCTCTTGCGCCCAGTCCAAATCCTTGGGCTTCAAGGTCTTGGCATCCAAGCCTTCGTACACATCACCATTGAAAGCCAGCACGGCTTGCTTTGAATTTTTAACTGTGAACTTTGAGCTCCATGCTTGATACCGTGCCACATTGAGGCTAGATAACGCATCACTCAAACTCATTAAACTGGCAATATCCTGTGGTGATTTTTCTTTGAGAATTTCAATCAGCTCGGCCGATTGCTTCACAAACAAGGGCTGCGTGTACGGCACGTCACCCGCTGGCGTGTCGTAATCGAGGGCTTTGGCAGGGGAAAGTAAGAACAACATAGCCTGAATTATCAGGCTCAAGAAGGGCATCCCCTAGGTAAAATGTGGCTTTTAGCCCTCTGACCCAACGGCTGCATCTTGCCAGCCGTTTTCTTTTGTCAAAAGCACTCCCATGAGCAACACGCCCGCCCTCCCCATCGAACAACCCGGTCTTGAACGCCTGTCCAAATCGTTCGAGCCCGCCGCCCTTGAAGCACATTGGGGTCCCGAGTGGGAGCAGCGCGGCTATGGCGTTGCGGGGTTTCGTGGCACAGGTGCACCATCGGCGGATGCCCCCGCGTTTGCCATCCAGTTGCCACCTCCCAACGTGACAGGCACCCTGCACATGGGCCACGCGTTCAACCAGACCATCATGGACAGCTTGACGCGCTACCACCGCATGTCTGGCTTTAACACCGCTTGGATTCCCGGCACGGATCACGCCGGCATTGCCACGCAAATCGTGGTGGAGCGCCAGCTGCAAGCCAAAGGCATCAGCCGCCACGACATGGGGCCTACGCCTGCCGAAGCCCGCAAAAATTTTGTGAGCAAGGTGTGGGAGTGGAAAGAAGAGTCGGGCAGCACCATCACCAGCCAAATGCGCCGCATGGGCGATAGCGTGGACTGGAGCCGCGAATACTTCACGATGGACGAGAAGCTGTCCAAAACCGTGACCGAAACCTTTGTGCAGTTGTACGAGCAAGGCCTGATTTACCGTGGCAAGCGCTTGGTGAACTGGGACCCGGTGCTGATGAGCGCAGTGTCTGACCTCGAAGTCGAGAGCGAAGAAGAAGACGGCTCGATGTGGCACATCCGCTATGACTTGGCCGACGGCAGTGGTTCATTGACCGTCGCCACCACTCGCCCCGAAACCCTGCTTGGCGACGTGGCCGTGATGGTCCACCCAGAAGACGAGCGCTACAAACACCTCATTGGTAAGCAGGTGAACCTGCCCTTGTGCGGCCGCACCATCCCCGTGATTGCCGACGACTATGTGGACAAAGACTTCGGCACGGGTGTGGTGAAGGTCACGCCCGCCCACGACACCAACGACTACGCCGTGGGCCAACGCCACAAGCTGGAAATGATCTGCGTGCTGAACCTGGACGCAACCATCAACAACAACGCGCCTGAGAAATACCGAGGCCTCGACCGCTTCGTGGCCCGCAAGGCTGTAGTAGCCGACCTCGAAGCTGCAGGCCAGCTGGTGGAAGTAAAGAAACACAAACTCATGGTCCCTCGTTGCGCACGCACCGGCCAAGTGATTGAGCCCATGCTGACCGACCAATGGTTCGTCGCCATGAACCAGGTCGGCAAAGGCGATGCCACAGGCAAGAGCATTGCGCAAAAAGCCATCGACGCCGTGCAATCCGGCCAAGTAAGCTTTGTCCCCGAGAACTGGGTGAACACCTACAACCAGTGGATGAACAACATCCAAGATTGGTGTATCTCTCGCCAGCTGTGGTGGGGCCACCAAATTCCAGCCTGGTATGACGAAGACGGCAATGTGTATGTGGCGCGTGATGAAGCCGAGGCACAAGCCAAGGCGCCGGGCAAAACATTGAAGCGTGACGAAGACGTGTTGGACACGTGGTATTCATCGGCACTCGTGCCTTTCAGCACCATGGGTTGGCCAGAGAAAACGCAAGACTACGACCTGTACCTGCCAAGCAGCGTGCTCGTCACCGGATACGACATCATCTTCTTCTGGGTTGCCCGCATGATCATGATGACCACGCACTTCACAGGTCGCGTGCCGTTCAAACATGTGTACATCCACGGCCTAGTGCTCGACGCGCAAGGCAAGAAGATGAGCAAGTCGGAAGGCAACGTGCTTGACCCTGTCGATTTGATCGACGGCATCACGCTTGAGCCTCTGCTTGAAAAACGTACCCAAGGTCTGCGTAAGCCCGAGACCGCCCCTAAGGTGCGCAAGCAAACTGAAAAAGAATTTCCAGAAGGCATCCCTGCCTACGGTGCTGATGCACTGCGCTTTACCTTTGCCGCGATGGCCACGCTGGGCCGCAGCATCAACTTTGACAGCAAACGCTGCGAGGGCTACCGCAACTTCTGCAACAAGGTGTGGAACGCTTCACGCTTCGTGCTGATGAACTGCGAAGGCCAAGACTGCGGTCTCAAAGAACACACCAAAGAAGAATGCGCCGTGGGCGGCCCATCGCACGGCTATCTGAACTTCAGCCAAGCTGACCGTTGGATTGTGTCCAAGCTCCAACGCGTGGAAGCTGAAGTGACCAAAGGCTTTGCCGAGTACCGCCTCGACAACGTGGCCAACACAATTTACGACTTCGTGTGGAACGAGTTCTGCGATTGGTATTTGGAAATAGCCAAGGTGCAAATCAACACGGGTGACGATGCACAAAAACGTGCCACACGTCGCACCCTGATTCGCACACTCGAAACCATTTTGCGTTTGGCCCACCCCATCACCCCTTTCATCACCGAAGAGCTGTGGCAAACCGTGGCGGTGGTGGCGGGTCGCAAAGCGGCTGACGACACATCAGCGTCCATCAGCATCGCGGCTTACCCTGTGAGCCAGCCTGAGCGCATTGACGAGCAAGCTGAGGCCTATGTGGCCCGCGTGAAATCGCTGGTCGATGCCTGCCGCAACCTGCGTGGCGAAATGGGCGTGTCCCCCGCCACGCGCATGCCTTTGTTTGCGCTGGCTGGCAGCGCCGAAGAACATACCTTCATGCAAGGCGTGGCGCCAGTGTTGCAAGCCTTGGCCAAGCTCAGCGAAGTCAAAGTGTTTGACAGTGAAGTCGAATGGTCTGCTGCGGCACAAGCTGCGCCTGTGGCCGTGATTGGTGAGTTGCGCGTGTGCTTGTTCATCGAAGTGGACGTAGCCGCCGAGAAGATTCGCTTGGGCAAAGAAGTCGAGCGTTTGCAAAACGAAATCGAAAAAGCAGGCTCCAAGTTGAAGAACGAAGCCTTTGTGGCAAAAGCACCACCAGCCGTGATTGAAGAAGCCAAGAAACGCGTTGCTGACTTCACCGCGACCTTGACCAAGGTGCAGGAGCAGCTTGTCAAATTGGGGAAATAAAACCTCATTAGACTTCGCAAAAAAATCAAGATCACACGCATGAAAAACAAACTCACCAAAGCTGTCCTCCCTGTCGCAGGTATGGGCACACGCTTCTTACCAGCCACCAAAGCCAGCCCAAAAGAAATGCTGACTGTGGTGGACAAGCCGCTCATCCAGTACGCGGTTGAAGAAGCCTATGAGGCAGGCATTCGTGAAATGATCTTCGTCACAGGTCGTAGCAAGCGCGCCATCGAAGACCACTTCGACATGGCCTATGAGTTGGAAACCGAACTCGAAGCCGCAGGCAAGCAAGCCTTGCTCGACATTGTGCGCAGCGTACAACCCGATGACATGCAATGCGTCTACGTGCGCCAAGCACGCGCGCTGGGCTTAGGCCATGCCGTGTTGTGTGCCGAGCACTTGGTGGGCGATGAACCCTTTGCCGTCTTGTTGGCTGACGACTTGATGCGCGGCAAAGCAGGTGGCCCTGGCGTGTTGAAGCAAATGGCGGATGTGTTTGCACGCACACAGTCATCTGTGTTGGCCGTGCAAGAAGTTCCGCTAGAGCATGTGCACCGCTACGGCGTGGTAGCGGGTAAGGACCTCGGCAATGGCTTGGTCGACATTCAACAAATGGTGGAAAAGCCAAAAGCCGAAGTCGCCCCCTCTCGCACCACCGTGGCTGGCCGCTACATCTTGACGCCAGCCGTGTTCGAGCGCATCCGCGCAGGTGGCCGAGGTGTGCAAGGTGAGATTCAACTCACCGACGGCATTGCTGGCTTGTTGGCCACCGAAAAGGTGTTGGCCTATGCCTACGAAGGCAAGCGCTACGACTGCGGCAGCAAAGTGGGCTTTTTGCAAGCCAGCGTCGAACTGGCCTTAGAGCACGCCGAAGTGGGTGCAGAGTTCCGCGATTACTTGAAGCAACTGCACATCGCTTGATTTAGCGACGATTTATTCAGCGTCGCCTCAATATGTGAACAAAGTCGCTGCCTTCGGTGGCCTGCGACAACAGTTCGTTACCAGTTTGCTTGGCAAAGGCCGCAAAGTCTCGCACAGAGCCCGTGTCGGTAGACACCACCTTCAGCACTTGCCCACTGGTCATTCCCGCCAATGCTTTTTTGGCTTTGAGAATCGGCAGCGGGCAATTCAGCCCGCGTGTGTCAATTTCTACATCGAAGTTCATGCGGGAAACACTCCAGTCGACAAGTAGCGGTCACCACGGTCGCACACGATGAAAGCGATCGTGGCGTTGTCGACCTGCTGCGCAATTTGCATCGCCACCCAGCAAGCACCCGCCGCCGAGATACCCGCAAAAATGCCCTCTTCGCGAGCCAAGCGGCGGCACATGTCTTCGGCATCGTCTTGGCTGACATAAACCAACTCGTCCACGTTGCTGGCGTCGTAAATTTTGGGCAAATACTCTTGCGGCCATTTGCGAATGCCAGGAATGCGCGAGCCTTCTGAGGGCTGCGCACCGATGATGCGAATGGCAGGGTTTTTCTCTTTCAAAAAGCGCGACACGCCAGTGATGGTGCCCGTCGTCCCCATGGCGCTCACGAAATGCGTGATGCGCCCCTGCGTTTGTTCCCACAGCTCTGGGCCTGTGGTTTCGTAGTGAATGCGTGGGTTGTCTTCATTGGCAAACTGATCGAGCATGCGGCCTTTGCCTTCTTTTTGCATGCGCTCTGCCAAATCGCGGGCGTATTCCATGCCGCCGCTCTTAGGCGTCAAGATCAGCTCCGCACCAAACGCCTTCATGGTTTGCGCACGTTCAATCGACAAGTCCTCGGGCATGATGAGCACCATGCGATAGCCCTTGATGGCAGCAGCCATCGCCAATGCAATGCCTGTGTTGCCTGATGTGGCCTCGATCAATGTGTCACCCGGTTTCACATCACCTCGCTCTTGCGCACGCTGAATCATCGACAACGCAGGGCGGTCTTTCACAGAACCCGCAGGGTTGTTGCCTTCGAGCTTGCCCAAAATAATGTTGCCGCGATTGGCGTTGTCTGCCACGCCGATGCGCTGCAAAGCGACCAAGGGCGTCTTGCCAATGGCGTCTTCAATAGTGGGGTACGTTGGTTGCGAATTCATAGACGCTACTGTGCCATAAGTCTTAAAACCATAAATGTAGAGAAAAGGCATGTTGGTGCGCTATCTCTTTCTGCATCGCAGGTAGTAGCGCAAGTTCTGGACACTGAAGTCGATACACATAAGGTTTCAATCAGAATTTGTACGTCATCCAAGATTTAAATTGAGCCTCAACCATAAACAAGATTTTTTTGATCAAACTGATTCATCCAATGAAAAATCTATGCCATAATATTGATCTTCTCTCCCGTGCCCGGGTGGTGAAATTGGTAGACGCAGGGGACTCAAAATCCCCCGCCGCGAGGCGTGCCGGTTCGATTCCGGCCCCGGGCACCATCGGTATCCCCTACCGTCCTGACTCGTTAGCGCGCCATCAAACCTATGAATGACGACGACTTTACCGGCATAGTCAGAAGCGGCTCCCAGCACAGTGTTTCGGTTTCCGAACACACGGGTAACGCTAAAACCCCAAAAAACATCGTTGCTTCTAACGAAGAAGAAACTGAGGCTCGCAAACGTGCGTTCGAAGCCAAAGCACTTGCCGAGCTCGAGGCCAAAAGAGCCTTAGCAGCTGCATTGGCTGAACATACCGAGCACATTGCTTCAGACAGCGCGGACGAGGCCAACATCCAAAAAATTGCAGCGGGCGGCGCGGCAGCACCCAACGTGCAAAGCGTCTCGACAGATGTGATCGATGCCAACATTCAAAACATCGGTACCAACAACATCCAAGCCAATATCCAAAGCATTGCGGCTGACAAGGGCATAGCAGCCAATGTTCAAAACGTGTCGGCCGAGGTCATCGCCCCCAACCAGCAAATGCTGGATACCGACAAGGGCATTCAAGACAACCGACAAGGCGTTCCTACCGACGTGATTGCGCCCAATCGTCAAGACGTGGGCGGCGGCAATATCGCAGCCAATTTGCAGAACATCAATGGCGAAAAAGCCATTGAAGCCAACCGTCAAAACATTCCCACCAATGTCATTGCCGCCAATGTGCATGACATTGCGATCGATGGGATTGCAGCCAACCACCAAACCCTGAGCACGAGCAGTTTCAGCGCTAACAACCAAGCCGTTGGACAAGACACACTGGGTGCGAATCGTCAAGGCATCGACAACGAGCCAGCTGCGGCGCCAAACTTACAAGGACTGCCCGCTGATGAGCCGATCAACAATCGCCAAACACTGCCAGACGATGCCAATGCAGACAACCGACAAGGCATCGTAGGCAACGCCAACGCATCGAATGAGCAAGGCATTGCCAAGCTCGCCATTCAAGACAACAAGCAGCCTCTACCGCAAGAGAATTTGGCAGCCAACAACCAAACGCTCGAAACCCCAGCCAGCATTGGCCCCAATAACCAAGCCATCGCAGCAGAAGCTGCCATCTTGAACCGACAAGCTGCGCCTGAAGATGCGCCTCCTGGCATCAATCGCCAAGGCGTTGACAACGGCAAGATCGAGTCACATTTCGAGCAGCTCCCGTCTGAAACGGTTGAGCGCAAGAAAGTTGATTTCCCAACTGGCGCTAGCACCGGCGGTGCAGCACAAAGCCCAGCACCAGCCGCCAAAGCTTCACCCGCCAAACCGCAAATTAAGCCTGCGCCGGTGCGACGCGCACCCGTGACAGAAGCTGAAAAACTCCAAGCCAAGCTCAAGCGTGAACAAATCAACGACGCCTTCCATGGGCGTTTGGCAGGTATCAAAAACAACGTGGAAGCACTCAATCACCGCCTCACAGACTTCGAAGAAAAAGTTCACAAAGAAGATGCCACGCTCGACAAAGGCAACCCCGACGACTTCAAAGTGGATTTGGACTGAGCACTGTCACACAGATGCCACGGGTTTGAAACCCGCCTGATTACGATGCAGCCTGCCTCATGCGCAGGCTTTTTTGTTTCTGGAGTTTTCTGTGAGCCACTTATTTTCTGAATTCACCCTCACTTCGCCTCGCGGCCCGTTGACGCTGGCTAACCGAACGGTGGTCGCCCCCATGTGCCAATACTCGGCAGAAAACGGACAGGCCACCGACTGGCACTTGGCCCACTGGGCCAGCTTGCTCAACAGTGGAGCGGCTCTGTTCATCATTGAGGCTACGGCTGTCGAACCGGAAGGCCGCATCACACCACTGTGCTTAGGCTTATGGGACGATGCCACAGCAGCGGCCTTGCAAGACAAGCTACATCGCGCACGCAAGTTGGCACCTCAAGTTCCAGTCTGCATTCAACTGGCACATGCAGGACGCAAAGCATCGAGCGCAGCGCCTTGGCAAGGCGGTCAGTTATTGACACCAGAACAAGGCGGCTGGCCTACCGTTGGACCTTCGGCCGTTCCCCACTTGGCACAAGAAGCGGCTCCTCACGCACTGGATGAACAAGGACTGACGCGCATCAAACAAGCCTTCGTCAAAGCCGCGCAACGCGCAGACGCCATGGGCATTGACGCCATTGAGCTGCACGGCGCACACGGCTATTTGCTGCACGAATTCTTGTCACCCATCGCCAACCATCGCACAGACAATTACGGCGGCAATTTTGACAACCGCACACGTTTTCCCTTGGAAGTGTTTGAAGCCGTACGTGCTGTTTACAAAGGCACGCTGGGCATGCGCATCTCCGCCTCAGATTGGGTGGATAACGGTTGGACACCCGAGGAAACAGCCGACTTCTCGTTGCGCTTAAAGCTCGCAGGCGCAGACTTTGTGCATATCTCTTCAGGTGGTGTGGCTGCACAACAAAAAATCGCCATTGGCCCTGACTACCAAGTGCCGTTCGCCAAACTGGTGAAGCAGAAAACAGGAATGCCCACCATTGCCGTGGGCCTCATCACCGAGCCACAGCAAGCCGAGAACATCCTGGCGCATGGCGATGCAGACCTGATCGCTCTCGCCCGTGCTTTCCTCTACAAGCCACGCTGGGTGTGGGAAGCCGCTGCCGCACTCAACGGCAAAGTGCAGGCCAGCCCGCAGTACTGGCGTTGTATGCCACGTGAAGCACAAGGTATTTTTGAATCGGTACACATGGGTCAACGCTGAGCCTCAACACCCAACCTCAACGATCACGCAAAACAACACACAGGAGACAACACATGAAACACCTCACACGCCGCCACCTCCACTTGAGCCTCTTGGCCGCAAGCCTTATTGGTGCAGGGGCTAGCTTTGCACCGCTGACAGCTCACGCACAAGCCGATGCCTATCCCAGCAAGCCCATCACTTTGGTGGTCCCCAACCCACCCGGCGGGCTGGTCGACACCTCAGCCCGTTTGGTGAGTGAACCCTTGGCACGCATCACTGGCCAGTCAGTGGTGGTGGACAACAAGCCCGGTGGCAGCGGCAACTTGGCCTACGCCAATGTGGCACGCAGCGGCAAAGACGGCTACACCGTGCTGGTGTCGTACTCGGGCTATCACATTGCCAACCCCATCTTGATGGACAAACTGCCGTGGGACTTGAAAGACCTCACGCCTGTGGGCCTCATCACCGTAGCCACGAATGTGATTGCCGTACACCCTTCTGTACCTGCCAATAACTTGAAAGAGTTCATCGCGTGGGCCAAACAAAATCCAGGCAAGATCAACTATGCCTCGCAAGGCAATGGTTCGGTGTCACACATCGGCACAGAAATTTTCAAGCAACAAACCGGCATTGAAATGACGCATGTGCCCTATAAAGGCTCGGGCCAAGCCATTCAAGATGTGCTGGCTGGACAAGTGCAGGTGTTCATCACCACCCCACCGTCGGTGATGGGCCATGTGCTCAACGGCAAGCTCAAAGCTTTGGCCGTCACAGGCAAAACACGCCACCCTCAACTGCCGCAAGTGCCTACGGCTTCTGAAGCAGGTTTGAGTGGTTTTGAGTTGGAGTCTTGGGTGGCTTTGTATGCGCCCAGTGGTACACCTAAAGAAGTGGTGCAAAAACTGTCGGCTGATATCAAACGCAGCATGGAGCAACCCGAAACCAAGCAACGTGCCGATGCTGCTGGCGTGGAAGTGCGCTACCTCACGCCCGACAACACCACCAAGCTTTTGGAACGTGACACCGCCAGCTGGGCCAAAGCCATCAAAGCCGCCAACATCAAGACCGACTGATGTGACGTAAGCCGTCTTCTACTTTTGCATGGCGCAGCTTCAAACGCAGCTCGTGCTTCATGCGCGTGTTCACCATGCGGCGCGACTCGCTCATGAAACTCAGCTGCATGGCGGGCAACTCTGTTTGCGCTTGCGAACGGCTGATGCGGGGTGGCTTGGCTAAGCCATACAGATTAGCCGCCATGTCAAAGTAGTCGCCCATCAACAACTGACTGTCGTCGTTGACGTTGTAGCTGCGCTGAGGCTTGCCTCGCCACAGCGCCAGCTGGCAGGCACGCGCCAAGTCGTCGGCATGGATGTGGTTGGTGAACATATCGTCTTCGCGGGTCAGCACGGGTGTGCCGCGCAGCAAGCGATCACGCGGAGTGCCGCCTTCTCGGTCTGGGGCATAGATACCAGGAATTCGCAACAGACTCACGCGTGTCATGCCTGCGCGCAAACGACCGAGGTGGCGCACACGCGCTTCAGCATCGACGCGACGTCGGGCTCTGGGTGTGGTGGGGTTGAGCGTTCTGGCTTCATCCACCCACGCACCTGCGCAATCGCCATACACACCACTGGTCGAGCCGTACACCATGCTCAAGGGTGCACTGCGGCGCATCAACAGACGCGTGAGCGCCAAAGTCCGCGGGTCTGTGCTGCCTTGCAGCGGTGGGGGTACCAAATGCAACACCCGTGTGGCCCAACCAGCCAAGCGCTGCAGACTGGCTGGCACATCCAAATTACCCACCACAGGAGTTACGCCTTGGGCGCGCAATGCGGCCACACGCTCGGGGCTAGAGGTGAGCGCCACCACATGCACATGACGCTGAACGCGCACCACGCGCTGCCCCACATCGCCACAGCCGATGATGAGCAAACGCTCGCGTTTGAAGCGAGAAGGCAAAGCGCCGAGGGGGGATTGATTGGAAGGCAAAATACACCCTGTAAAAGTTCAAGGATACCTAAAAGATGAGTTTCAACATCACGGTCCAACCCAGCGGCCGCGCTTTCACCGCTACGTCTGACGAAACCTTGCTGGCCGCTGGCCTGCGACAAGGCATTGGCCTGCCCTACGGCTGCAAAGACGGTGCGTGCGGTTCATGCAAATGTAAAAAGATTTCGGGTGAAGTCACCCATGGCAACCATCAAGAAAAAGCGCTGAGCGCTGAAGAAGCCGCCAATGGCTTTGTGCTCACCTGCTGCGCCACCGCGCACAGCGATGTGGTGCTGGAGTCGCGCCAAGTGGTGGAAGAAGGCGCGTTCCCCATCAAGAAGATGCCCGTGCGCGTGATGTCGTTGGAGAAAGCTTCGCACGACGTGATGATCGTCAAGCTGCAACTGCCCGCCACCGACCCCATGAAGTTCCACGCTGGCCAGTACGTCGATTTCTTATTACGCGACGGTGACCGCCGCAGCTACTCCATGGCCAATGCACCGCACACATTTGTCGAAGGTGCCCCTGCGATTGAGCTGCACATCCGGCACATGCCCGGTGGCAAGTTCACCGACCATGTGTTTGGCGCGATGAAAGAAAAAGAAATCCAACGCATCGAAGGCCCACAAGGCAGCTTCTTCTTGCGTGAAGATTCTGACAAACCTTTGGTGTTCTTAGCCTCTGGCACTGGCTTTGCGCCTATCAAGGCCATCTTGGAGCACATGCAACACAAGGGCATCACACGCCCTGTCAGCCTGTATTGGGGTGGCCGCCGACCTGCGGATCTGTACATGCACGACTGGGTGCAAGCACAAGCGGCTGTGATGCCAAACCTCACCTACATCCCCGTGGTGTCAGACGCCTTGCCGGAAGACAACTGGACAGGCCGCACAGGCTTTGTGCACGCTGCTGTGCTGCAAGACCATGCCGATTTGAGCAGCCATCAGGTGTATGCCTGCGGCGCACCCATCGTGGTGGACTCTGCACGCACCGCCTACACACAAGCGGGTTTGCCAGCGGACGAGTTCTACGCCGACTCGTTCACCTCTGCAGCTGACAAGGTTTAAGCCCAAATGGAAC
Organism: Pseudomonadota bacterium; assembly: GCA_041180165.1. GTDB lineage: Bacteria > Pseudomonadota > Gammaproteobacteria > Burkholderiales > Burkholderiaceae_C > Limnohabitans. The sequence goes on from JBEGSC010000001.1 coordinate 258,881, forward strand.
ATACCCCGCACCCCAAGTTGGAAGTCATTGACATTCAGATGTTTCGCCCATGGCACTGGCTGTCCTTGGCTTGGCGAGACATGAAACACAGCCCCATGGCGGGCGTGGTGCATGGCTTGATCTTGGCGGTAGTTTGCGGAGGCTTGTTTTGGCTGGCACGCGACGACTTTGCTTGGATCGCCGCCATGGTGTCGGTGAGCATGATCATTGCGCCCTTGTTGGCCACTGGCTTGTACGACATCAGCCGACGGCTGGAACGTGGCGAGCCAGCCACTTTGGCAGATGCTTTTCGCGTATGGACCTCTAGCGACAAGCGCTTGATTCACTTTGGCTTGTTGCTCGCGCTCTCCAGCGCAGGCTGGATGTTGAGCTCGGCAGCCTTCATTCACTGGATGCTGCCCGACAGCGTGCACACACCCGCCGACTTTGTGCGCTTGGTGGTGCTGAAACCTGAATTTGGTTTGTTTGAACTGTGGGTGTTGGTGGGTGCGTTGATGGCGGCCCCCATGTTTGCCTCCACCTTGGTGACCTTGCCTTTGCTGATGGATCACCCCACTCTCACGGTGCGCCAAGCTGTGCTGACCAGCTGGCGTGCCGTGGCCATGAACCCATTTGCCATGGCTTGCTGGGCTGCGATTCTGGGCTTGTTCACCGCCTTGGGCGTGGTGACCGCTTTTGTGGGCCTCTTGGTTGTGGTGCCGCTTTTGGGCCACGCCAGTTGGCACGCCTACCGTGACTTGGTGGCCTACGACCCCACTGCGCACTGATTTGTTATGACAGAAGCACAATTTGCCGAATTCGGCCTGACGTTTGGGGTGACCGGGTTCATCCTGTACATGCTATTCATCATTTACCAGCTGGCCCGCGAATCCAAAGCGGGGAAGTTCGGCACCTTTGTGCTGTTCTTGGTGCTCGCTTTTGGCATGGTCGGCTTCATCGCGAAGCAAGTGCTGATTTGGATCATGGAGGGCTAGCTCCTCGGAGCCCCAATTATTCGCCCAAATAAGCTTCGCGCACTTTGGGGTCATGCAGCATGTCGTGCGCATTCCCTGTCAGCGTGATCAGTCCCGACTCCATCACATAGCCACGGTCGGAAATTTGCAGCGCACGGCTGGCGTTCTGCTCCACCAACAAAATCGTCACGCCTTGGGCTGACACCTCTTGAATCACTTCAAAAATCTTATCGACCATGATGGGCGATAAGCCCATCGACGGCTCGTCGAGCAACAGCACTTTGGGCCGGCTCATCAAGGCACGGCCCATGGCCAACATTTGCTGCTCGCCACCCGACATCGTGCCCGCGAGTTGATCGCGGCGCTCTTTGAGGCGTGGGAAAGTGGTGAACACACGCTCAATGTCGTCTGCAATGGCGGCGTTGTCATGGCGGATGTACGCGCCCATTTGCAAGTTCTCGACGATGGTCATGCGGGTGAAGACGCCGCGACCTTCGGGCACCATCGCTAGGCCTTGTTGCACCAAGTCCCACGGGCCTTGACCGTCAATGGTTTTGCCATGGAGCTGAATATGCCCACCACCCAAGGGCAGCAAGCCTGTGATGGCTTTCATGGTGGTGGTTTTGCCTGCGCCGTTGGAGCCAATGAGCGAGACCAACTCGCCCTCGCGCACTTCTAGGCTCACCCCCTTGACAGCTTGAATGCCGCCATAAGCCACCTTCACGTCTTGCACTTGCAACAACACGGGTGCTGTCATCTCAATGTCCTCCCGTGCCCAAGTAGGCTTCAATCACTTGCGGGTCACGCTGCACCTCGGCAGGCGAGCCTTGGGCAATCACCTTGCCGTAGTCCAGCACCGTCACTTGGTCGCACAAGCCCATGACCAACTTCACGTCATGCTCAATCAAAAGCACCGTGCGTTGGTCGCGGCGAATTTTGTCAATCAGCTCACGCAGCTGCACCTTCTCGGTGGCGTTCATGCCTGCCGCCGGTTCATCAAGCGCAATGAGTTGTGGATCGGTGGCCAAGGCTCGTGCAATTTCTAAGCGGCGTTGATCGCCATAGCTCAGCGTGCGTGCTTTGTAATCAGCCAAATTGGCAATGCCAACGTAGTCCAACAGTTCACGTGCGCGTTGCTCAATCGCCAGCTCTTCTGCTTTGAATTGCGCCGTTCTGAAAATCGCACCCAGCAAGCCAGAGCGGGTGCGCACATGGCGGCCCACCATCACGTTTTCGAGTGCGGTCATCTCTGCAAACAAACGGATGTTTTGAAACGTGCGGGTAATGCCTGCTTGCGCCACCAAGTGAACCTCATTTGGCTCATAGGGTTTGCCAGCCAACTCAAAGCTGCCGCTGTCAGGCGTGTACAAGCCCGTGATGACATTGAAGAAGGTGGTCTTGCCAGCGCCGTTGGGACCAATCAGACCATAGACCTGGCCGCGCTCAATTTGCATGCGCACGTCTGTCAATGCTTGCAAGCCGCCAAAGCGTTTGGAAATACCCGAGACATTCAACACGAGGTCACTCATCGCGCACCTCCTTGTGGGTTGAGGTTTTTGCCGTGCTCAGGCGTGGGCCACAAACCACGCGGCTTCCACAACATGATAGTGACCATGGCCAAGGCAATCAGCAGTTGGCGCAGAATGGCAGCGTCTAAGCGACCATCGGTCATGGCCTGCAAGGGGCCGGCCACATAGCGCAACACCTCGGGCAAAGCAGCCAACAACACCGCGCCCAAAATGACGCCGGGCAAATGGCCCAAGCCACCGAGCACCACCATCGCCACAATCATCACCGACTCCATCAAGCTGAAAGACTCAGGCGACACAAAACCTTGGAAGGCGGCAAACATCGCGCCTGAAATACCGCCAAACGTGGCCCCCATGCCAAAGGCCAAGAGTTTCAAGTTGCGTGTATTCAAGCCCATGGCTTTGGCCGCAATTTCGTCTTCACGGATGGCCATCCATGCACGGCCAATGCGTGAGTACTCCAAGCGGTGGCAAATCACCACACTCACCACCACCAGCGTGAGGAAGAGGTAGTAATACAACGTGACCGAAGGCAACTCGATGAAGCCCAAATCCAAACGCTTGGACAAGGGATAACCAAACACACTCACCGCATCAATTTGCCCCAAGCCCTTAGGGCCGTTGGTGATGTTGACGGGGTGATCGAGGTTGTTCAAAAACACGCGAATGATTTCGCCAAAGCCCAAGGTGACGATGGCCAAATAGTCGCCGCGCAGCTTCAAGGTTGGCGCACCCAAAAGCACGCCAAATAACCCTGCCAAACCAGCGGCCAAGGGCAAGACCAACCACAAACTCAAATGCAAACCATTGGGAAATGTGGCAGCGACCCACGGAAACACATCCATCAAATGGGGCGAAGCCATCAAGCCAAACAAGTACGCCCCCACGGCGAAGAAGGCCACATAGCCCAGATCCAGCAAACCCGCATAGCCCACCACGATGTTCAAGCCCAGCGCCAGCAACACGTACAAGAGCGACATGTCCGCAATGCGCACCCAAGCGTTGCCAAAGCTTTGCAGCACCAAGGGCAACACCAACAAAACAGCGGCCATGAGCCAACGGTTAGAAAAGAGTTTGTGTGTCATGGTGGTCAAGCCCTGTCTGCCACGCGCTCACCCAACAGACCCGAGGGGCGCAAGGTGAGCGTGACGATCAACACAATGAAGGCAAGGATGTCGGTGTAGTGGCTGCCCAGCACACCACCGGTGAGCTCGCCCAAGTAGCCCGAGCCAATCGACTCAATCAAACCCAACAGCAACCCACCCACCACAGCCCCTGCCAAATTGCCGATGCCGCCAAAGACTGCAGCCGTAAAGGCCTTGAGGCCTGGCAAGAAGCCCATGGCGTGATGCGCAGTACCGTAGTTCATGGCCCACATCACACCAGCAATGGTGGCCAGCACCGCACCAATGATGAAGGTGGCTGAAATCACCACATCGGGCTTCACGCCCATGAGGCTGGCCACGCGTGGGTTCTCTGCTGTGGCGCGCATGGCGCGGCCTAGCTTGGTACGGTTGACCAACCATGACAACACCGCCAACGCCACGACAGTGAGGCCCAAAATCATCAGCTGTGTGGGCGTGATCACAGCCTCGCCAATCTCGAATGGCGTGGTGGGCAACAGCGTGGGGAAAGGCTTGTAGTTGGGCTTCCACACAATCATGGCCAGCGTTTGCAGCAAGATGGACATGCCAATCGCGGTAATGAGCGGGGCCAACTTAGGTGCATTGCGCAGCGGGCGATACGCGATTTTTTCAATCGCATAGTTCAAGGCCGCCGCAGCCGCAGAGGCCACTAGCATCGAGATGATCAGCAACACCCAACCAGGGGTATCGGGCATGAGGGGCTGCAACAAGCCAATGACCGACCAGCTGCACAAGGCACCAATCATCAACACCTCACCATGCGCGAAGTTGATGAGGTTGATGATGCCGTACACCATGGTGTAGCCCAAAGCCACCAGCGCGTACATGCTGCCCAGCACCAAGCCATTGATGACCTGTTGAAGCAAAACGTCCATTTGTTATTGACCTGCTTGTTTGTTTTTGTCGCGCAGCGTGCGCAGTTTGTCGGCGATTTTGATCTCTAGGCCACGCTCGACAGGTCGGTAAAAGCCCGTACCTTCTAAGCCTTGAGGAAAGTAATTTTCGCCAGCGGCAAAGCCATCTGCTTCGTCATGGGCATAGCGGTAGCCCTTGCCCCAGTCCATGTCTTTCATCATCTTCGTAGGGGCGTTGCGCAAGTGCATGGGCACGGGGCGAGTGCTATCTTTTTTCACCAAGGCTTTGGCTTCGTTGTAGGCCTTGTAGACCGCATTGGACTTAGGTGCGACAGCCAAATACACCACACACTCCGCCAGCGCCAGCTCGCCTTCGGGCGAGCCCAAACGCTCGTACACCTCAGCCGCATCCAGCGCCAAACGCAAGGCGCGGGGGTCTGCCAAGCCAATGTCTTCAGCCGCCATGCGAATCAAGCGGCGCGCCATGTATTTGGGCTCAGCCCCACCATCGAGCATACGCACCAACCAATACAAAGCGGCATCGGGGTCAGAGCCGCGCACTGATTTGTGCAGCGCACTGATGGTGTCGTAAAACTGTTCGCCACCTTTGTCGTAGCGGCGCATGCGCTCGCCCAACACACGCATGAGCCATACATCGTTGATTTCTTCGAGCTTCTCCCGTTGGGCTGCGACCGACAGAGTTTCGAGCGTGTTGAGCAAACGACGGGCATCACCATCGGCATAGGCAATGAGCCGTTCCAAGGCCGCGTCTTCGAGCGCAGGCACAGCACCGATGGCTTGTGCTTTGGCAATGATTTGCGTGAGGTCGTCCTCACTGAGCGACTGCAACACATACACCGCTGCACGCGAGAGCAAGGCCGAGTTCACTTCGAACGATGGGTTCTCGGTGGTCGCGCCAATGAAAGTGAACAGGCCTGATTCGACGTGTGGCAAGAACGCGTCTTGCTGGCTTTTGTTAAATCGGTGCACCTCATCCACAAACATGATGGTGCGCTTGGGGTCGAGCGAGTCGCGTGCCGCTTGCGCCAGCTCCACCGCTTCGCGAATTTCTTTGACACCGCCCAACACCGCGCTGATGGACAAAAACTGTGCATCAAACGCATCAGCCATCAATCGGGCGATGGTGGTTTTACCCACACCAGGCGGGCCCCACAAGATGCAACTGTGCGGCTGGCCCGACTCAAACGCCACGCGCAGCGCCATGCCCTCGCCCAGCAGATGCTGCTGGCCAATGACTTCACCCAAAGTGCGTGGGCGCAGACGTTCAGCAAGAGGAATGTGAGTGGGGGTCAAGGCGGGTGCTTCTAAAACTGTGCGGGAAGTGTAGCCACCCCGATCTTGTGCTCTTCTTCTCACGAGATAAGTTATTTCATTCAAACTTATAATTAATTAGCATTAATTTATTAAGTTTAAGTAAAAAATGAAAACGCAAGATCGCTGGAGAGTGATTCACTTCGGCATCCGTTCCAAACTGATTGCGCTCTTTGTGGTGATCAAGGTTCTCCCCCTCATCATGCTGGCCTATTTCGCTTGGCAGGGTGTAGAGCAACTGGGCCAGAGTCTGTCTCAAGAAACTGAGCAGTTAGCCGATGAGGTCAAAACCACCGTAGCCGACATGAGCAGCCGTTTTGTCAAAGAATCGGTACAAGCTTTGAACGATCGCGCACGCGAAGAACTAGAGCGTCTCACCACAGACACAGCCCGAGCAGTGGCCGATTTCCTCTATGACCGCGACCGAGACATCCTGCTGGTTGCCACGCTCCCCCAAAACGAACACCAGTACCAGCAATTTCTTGACACACGCACGCGCTACACCACGCCGACTGGCAAATAGCGATTGACAGCAGATGGTCAAGGGTGGGAAACCGAACACAAAGTCGACCCAAAATTTGAACTGGCCGCATCGCTCAATGCCGAGAACTTACAAGACTTTCATTCACGCCCATCTGAAGCCGTCAACCGCAGCGTCCCTAGCCCGCTGTATTTCGAGTTGACCTACATCGACTTGAATGGGCGAGAAGTCATCAAAGCGTCAAGGGGCAACGTACTGCCTAGAGGACTGCGCGATGTCTCACACAAAGCCAATACCTGGAGCAAAGCCGAGACTTATTTTCAAGCGCTCAAAACGCTCAAGCTAGGCGAAATTTACGTATCTGAAGTGATTGGACCCTACGTCCCCTCACGCATCATTGGCCCTGTCACACCGGCTAACGCACAGCGTATGTCTGTGCCATTCGAGCCAGAAAAAGAAGCCTATGCAGGCCAAGAGAATCCGCGTGGCAAACCATTTCAAGGCATCGTGCGATGGGCAACACCGGTAGCCAAAGATGGCGTCATCACGGGGTATGTGACATTGGCTTTGAACCATGCGCACATTCGCAGCTTCACTGACCACCTCACCCCAACACCAGAACGCTACATCTCTGTGCCAGATGCCAGCAGCGGCAACTATGCCTTCATGTGGGACCACAAAGACCGCAACATCGCACATCCACGCCACCACTCCATCACTGGCTTTGACCCCAACACCGGCGAATACGCGACGCCTTGGTTGGAAGAAAGCATTTATCTGCAATGGCAGTCCAGCCAAAAACCCTTGTCCCAGTATTTACGCACCGTACGAACCTTTGATAACCAAAGCAGAGACAAGAAACCCGCCAAAGAACTGACGCGTTCGGGCAATCTTGGTCTGGACTGCCGCTACCTGAACTTTGCACCGCAGTGCCAAGGCTGGCATGACCTCACTCAACAAGGTGGTTCAGGCTCATTTTTAATTTTGTGGTCAGGCGTTTGGAAGCGAACCACGGCAGCTGTGATTCCCTACTTCACCGGCCAGTACGGCAACTCACCTCGGGGTTTTGGCTACGTGACCATAGGCGCGAACGTGGAAGACTTTCATGCCCCCGCAATAGCAACCGCTGACTTGATGAATGAGAAAGTCACGGAGTTTTCAGATCGGCTTCGAAACAAACAATCAAGTCTACAAAGCATGATTGAACACTCTGTCAACCAGACAGCGGCGAGCCTAACTGGCTCCACCTTTTTGATGCTGATTTTGGTTGTCATTGTGGCGGTGTGGTTAGCCTCGCGATTGACACGCCACGTCACCGACTTGGTACACGGTTTAGCCCGTATAGAAAGTGGTGATTTGACCTTTCGCTTTCAACACGGGGCCAATGACGAGCTGGGACATCTGAACAACTCATTGAACCATATGGCAGACAGCGTTCAAACATCGTTTGAACAAAGCGAAGCTGCACGTCTTCAGGCCGAAGAAAACAGCCAGATGAAAAGCGACTTTGTGGCCAATGTCTCGCACGAGCTGCGCACCCCACTGAACGGTATTTTGGGTTTCTCAGAAATCATTTTGGAAGACGCCAAAGACGCCGAGACACGCGAGTTTGCCCAGACCATCCATCAAAGCGGCAAACACCTGTTGTCCGTGGTGAACGACATGTTAGATGTCGCCAAAATCGAGGCTGGCCATATGACCTTCGAGCCTGTGGTGACGGACATTCGCGCCTTGCTCAACGAAGTGGCCTTGCTCCATACCAGCTCAGCCGAACAAAAAGGTTTGCAACTTCATACCCTTTTGGGAAACGAGCTACCTGAGCGCATGTATACGGACCCCACGCGCCTACGGCAAGTGATCAACAACTTGCTTAGTAATGCTGTGAAATTCACAGCCAAAGGCGAGATTACCTTGTCTGCTCGTTGGATTAATCAGAGACTGGTTGTTGGCGTGCGTGACACTGGCGCGGGAATTGCGCCGCATGTGCAGGAGGTGGTGTTCGAGCGCTTCCGACAAGCCACCTCATTCGTCACACGCGAGCACGGAGGGACGGGTTTGGGTTTGGCATTGGTGCGCGAATTCATCAAGCTGATGGGGGGTGAGTTACACCTCACCTCCCAACTGGGACTGGGCTCATACTTTGAGTTCTCAGTGCCTGAGCTTAATCAGGCAGAACGCGAAGTAAATCTTGTCCACTGATGGGCTTGACTAACAAATCATCAAACCCCGCGGCCATGATGCTTTGACGCTCTGACTCCATGGCATGTGCGGTATAGGCAACAACGTGCAAGGAAGCTAAGTCAGGCGTATTGCGAATAATTCGACAGACCTCTTTTCCATCCATGACAGGCATGCTGATATCAAGCAATACGGTGTCATAACGCTTTTGTCTGAGCAACTCAATTGCCACACTTCCGCTATCCGCCTCATCGACTTGCATGCCACGGCGTTGCAGCAGTGTGACTGCTAACTTGCGGTTAACAGCGTTATCGTCGACGACCAAAACAAATTTCATGGCTTGATGTATCTCTAGAGATGTCTGTAATTACGAGTTTATAACTCATAAAATTCTACATAACCAATAAATATATTTATTTAAAAAGCGAATAATCTGTAATTTTTAATACAAATTATCACTCAGCCAATTTGCGCGCCAAAAACCAACTTCAAGGGCGAATGACGCTCACGCCTTTGGGCACAGCAAAATTGAACTGCGATGCACCAAGGCTTGCAGGGTTCACTTCAAAACGCTCAAAGTTCAAGACAGATCGCTGCCCCATGGCATCAAAAATCTCTAGCTTGCCAAGGCTGACCTGTGCACCGTCTGTGCGCAAACCGATGCGCACCGATTGGATGGTGCTCTCGCGGTTCTTGGGTGTGGCTTGCACCCATTGCAGGCCATCGGCATCCGCCTGCGCTTCGAGGCTGAACTCTTTTTGCAACGCACTCAAGTCTGCGGCGGTGGCGACCAAAGCCGCAGGTGTACTGCCCAACGCTTGCGCTTGTTTGCGTGCCGTCACTTGCTCGAGGTCGGCGTCATACAACCACAAGGTTTGACCATCGGCCACGATGACTTGCGGGAAAGGTTTGAGGTAATCAAACCGAAAACGTGTGGGGCGCATGAACGAGAACTGGCCCGTCGACGTTTTGCTGCGCACTGTGGTTTGCCCTGCTTTTACAGGTGGCGTGACCACTTGCGTGAAATCTGCACGGCCACTCTTGGTGGATTTCAAAAACGTTTCCAATGCGTCCAAGCCATTGGCACAGGCCATACTGGCGCTCAGTGCCAGCGCCGCGAAAGCCACACACTTATTCATCACGCTTGGGCACCAAAATTTCGCGTTGACCATTGCTGCTCATGGCGCTGACCATGCCCGCTTTTTCCATGTCTTCCACCAAACGGGCGGCACGGTTGTAGCCAATTTTCAAATGGCGCTGCACCAGCGAAATACTGGCCTTGCGGTTCTTCAACACCACCTCAACCGCTTGGTCATACATGGGGTCTTTTTCAGCGGGTACATCGCCAAACAAATCAGGGCCTGAAGCGTTACCGTCACCATCGACTGTGCCGCCTTCAAGCACACCCTCAATGTAGTCAGGCTCGCCTTGGCTCTTGAGGTACTCGACCACACGGTGGACTTCTTCATCACTCACAAACGCACCGTGTACACGCACCGGAAAGCCCGTGCCACTGGCCATGTAAAGCATGTCGCCCATACCCAAAAGCGCTTCAGCGCCCATTTGGTCAAGGATGGTGCGGCTGTCAATTTTGGAGCCCACAGAGAACGCAATACGTGAAGGAATGTTGGCCTTGATGAGGCCCGTGATCACATCTACGCTGGGGCGCTGCGTGGCAAGAATCAAGTGAATACCCGCCGCACGCGCTTTTTGCGCAAGGCGAGCAATGAGCTCTTCAATCTTCTTGCCCACCACCATCATCAAGTCGGCCAACTCGTCAATCACCACCACGATGTGTGGCAAGCGTTGCAGCGGTTCGGGTTGCTCGGGCGTGAGGCTGAATGGGTTGTAGATGAACTCTTCGCGCGACGCTGCTTCGTCAATCTTGGCGTTGTAGCCCGCGAGGTTGCGCACACCCAGCTTACTCATGAGCTTGTAGCGTTTTTCCATTTCGCCCACGCACCAATTGAGGCCGTGTGCGGCTTGGCGCATGTCAGTGACCACAGGGGCCAGCAAATGCGGAATGCCTTCGTACACCGACATTTCCAACATCTTGGGATCGATCATCAACAAGCGCACATCGCGTGCTTCGGCCTTGTAGAGCAAGGACAAAATCATCGCGTTGATACCCACCGATTTGCCTGAGCCGGTGGTACCCGCCACCAACACATGCGGCATCTTGGCAAGATCAGCCACCACGGGGTTGCCCACAATGTCTTTGCCCAAGCCCATGGTCAACATCGACTTGGACTCGTTGTAAATGTCCGAGCCCAAAATTTCGCTCAAGCGAATCGATTGACGTTTGGCATTGGGCAATTCCAACGCCATGTAGTTTTTGCCTGGGATGGTTTCCACCACGCGGATCGACACCAGCGAGAGTGAACGCGCCAAGTCTTTGGCGAGGTTCAACACTTGCGAACCCTTCACGCCCGTCGCCGGCTCAATTTCGTAGCGGGTGATCACAGGCCCAGGAGACGCCGCCACCACGCGCACTTCGACGCCGAAGTCTTTGAGCTTTTTCTCAATCAAACGGCTGGTCATTTCCAGCGTTTCGGGTGACACGGTGTCTTGTCGGGTCAATGGGTCGTCCAACAAGTCAACCTGTGGCAAACGCGAATCGGTGGCTATGTCCGTGAACAAGGTTTTCTGGCGCTCTTTGGCCACGCGCGCACTCTTGGGCACTTCAATAATTTCTGGCTCAATGTGAACCACGATGGGCGGATGCTCTTTGATTTCTACGCGCTCTTCCAACACCACTTCTTCGCGTTCACGGGCGGCTACCAAACCGTAAGCCACGTCTTCTTCGCGTTCGCGGCGCTCGCGCCATTTTTCATACAGGCCATCAATGAACGCACCAATGTTTTCAGCGGTTTGCCCCCATGAAAAGCGAAATACCCACGAAGCACCGACCACACCAAACACAATGAAAATCAAACCCGATCCGTTGAACCCCAACCAATTCAAGCTCGATGGACCCACCAAATAGCCCAGTACACCACCGCTGCTGTGCCCAGGCAAACGGTCTTCAAAACGGTACATGCGGGTCCACTCCAAGCCCGTGCTTGAAATCAACAACAAAGCTAAGCCAGCCCAAAATGCAAAACGTGTATAGCGCCAGCCTGTGTGGTCAGGGGCGGGTTCGTCTTCGTCGCGCAAGCGGTTGGCCAAGGCCGACAACCATGCCACCAAGGCTGCGGCGTAGCACCACCACACCGAATAGCCAAGCAAGAAAAAGCTCAGGTCACCAAATATTGCGCCCACCCGACCGCCAAAGTTACGCACCGTATTGCCCGCACCAGAGGTGGTCCATGCAGGATCTAGCGGCGAATGGGTGATGAGCGCCAGCAACCAAAAGGTCATGAGCACAAAGCCCGCCGTCAGCGCAATCTCTTGCGCAAAGCGACGAAAGCCTGTGGGTTTATGGTCCGCATCGGCAGAAGAGGCACGCGGATCGTTTTTTAATGTATTGAGCGAGTAAGTCATGTCTAGAGGCAGAGCTTACCCGAGCGGCAACCATGCGCCGTCAAGGGTAAAAAGAGGTTCTTACAATCTTGGCTTTATTGTCTCTTTGATTGCTGTACCCAACCATGTCTACGACCCAACACGCCCAAGTTTTGATTCTCGGCTCCGGCCCCGCTGGCTACACCGCCGCCGTTTACGCAGCCCGCGCCAATTTGAAGCCTCTGTTGATCACCGGCATGGCCCAAGGCGGCCAATTGATGACCACCACCGAAGTGGACAACTGGCCTGCCGACGTGCACGGCGTGCAAGGTCCAGAGCTGATGCAACGCTTTCAGCAACACGCGGAGCGCTTCAACACCCAAATCGTGTTTGACCACATCAACAAGGTTGACTTTTCTAAGCGCCCCTTCACCTTGATGGGCGACAGCGGCACCTACACCTGCGACACCCTCATCATCTGCACCGGCGCTTCGGCCAAGTACTTGGGCTTGCCTTCGGAAGAAGCCTTCATGGGCCGTGGCGTGTCGGGCTGTGCCACCTGCGACGGTTTCTTTTACCGCGACCAAGTGGTCAGCGTGGTCGGCGGCGGCAATACCGCTGTGGAAGAAGCCCTGTACCTCTCCAATATCGCTTCTAAAGTGCACTTGGTGCACCGCCGCGACACCTTCAAGGCCGAGGCCATCATGATCGACAAGCTCATGGAAAAAGTCGCCGCAGGCAAGATCGTGCTCGAAACCGACAGCACCTTGGACGAAGTCTTGGGCGATGCGTCTGGCGTGACAGGGATCCGCTTGAAGAGCACCAAAGATGGCAGCACCCGCGACATTGCCACCCAAGGCTGCTTCATCGCCATTGGTCACTCGCCCAACACCGGCATTTTTGAAGGCCAATTGGCCATGAAAGACGGCTATTTGCTGACCAAGAGCGGCTCCGAGGGCTTTGCCACCATGACCAGCGTGCCCGGCATCTTTGCCGCAGGCGACGTGCAAGACCACATCTACCGCCAAGCCATCACCAGCGCGGGCACGGGCTGTATGGCTGCTTTGGACGCCCAACGCTTCTTAGAGCAAGGCAGCCACTGATCCAACGCCTTGTAAAAGGCGCTACAATCTCAGGCTTTGCTGAATTCAGCGAAGAAGATGGGTTACCGCCACCCTTTTTGGCGAGGTGAGGCGCTCGTGGGAACGACCGCCGTTGATATGGAGTGTCCAACATGGCACGCGTATGTGAAGTAACGGGCAAAGGCCCAATGACGGGAAACAATGTTTCCCACGCAAACAACAAAACAAAACGCCGTTTCTTGCCTAACCTGCAATACCGCCGTTTCTGGGTAGAGTCTGAAAACCGTTGGGTTCGCTTGCGCGTTTCTAGCGCAGCTCTGCGTTTGATCGACAAAAACGGCATTGACGCCGTGTTGGCTGACTTGCGCGCACGCGGTCAAGCTTAATTCCAGACACTGAAAGGACACGATCATGGCTTCTAAAGGCGGACGCGAAAAAATCAAGCTGGAATCTTCAGCCGGTACTGGTCACTTCTACACGACCAGCAAAAACAAGAAAACCATGCCCGAGAAAATGGCGATCATGAAGTTTGATCCCAAAGCTCGTAAGCACGTGGAATACAAGGAAACCAAACTGAAGTAATTCAGGCTGGCCCAATAAAAAAACCCGCTCTCGCAAGATGGCGGGTTTTTTGTTGCCTCAACAAAAACAACACGCCAAAGAAAAGGCACCCGAAGGTGCCTTTGTCTAAGCGTTGCAGTGTTTACACACGCGCCGCACGCAAGTGCATTGAGAACTCTTGCAAAGCAGCAATGCCGCTGGCTTCGGCGCGTTTGCACCACGCTTGCAGGTCGAGTGCCAATTGCGCACGGTTGTGGCTGGTGTTGAGCCACAACTGGCGCAACTCTTCTCGCATCTTCACCATGGTGTCCACGTCGGGCAAGGCCGCACGTGCTTGGGCCAATTGGGCCACCACCGCTGCAGGCACCTTCTCGATGTCGCGGTGCATCCAGCGCTTGGCGGCTGCCAGCACAGAGTCAGCGGGCAAAGTGCTCATCTTGTCGAGCTCTTGCTTCATGGCCAAACGCAGTTGGGTTGCGTAATTGGCCATCACTTCGTAACGGTTGGCAATCACAGCCTCTAAGGTTTTCTCGTCAGCCACAGGCTTGATGTCGCCAAAGGCGAGCTTGGGCGGCGTCTTCTTGACGGTTGCCAAACCAATGGTTTCCAAGATGCGGATGTACAGCCAACCCAAATCGAACTCGTAGGGCTTGACCGACAACTTGGCCGAGGTTGGGTAAGTGTGATGGTTGTTGTGCAACTCTTCGCCACCGATGATGATGCCCCAAGGGGAGATGTTGGTGCTGGCATCGGGCGCTTCGAAATTACGGTAGCCCCAGTAGTGCGCTGCGCCGTTGATGATGCCGGCGGCAGTGACAGGAATCCACATCATCTGCACGGCCCACACGGTCAGGCCCAAGGCACCAAACAAGGCCAAGTCGATGATGAGCATCAACGCCACACCCCACACCGAGTGCGGCGTATAGAGGTTGCGCTCAATCCAGTCATTGGGTGTGCCGTGACCATAACGCTCAAGGGTTTCGAGGTTTTCAGCCTCTTTGCGATACAACTCAGCGCCTGTGAACAACACAGTTTTGATGCCGTGGATGTGAGGGCTGTGTGGGTCTTCGGCTTGTTCGCACTTGGCGTGGTGCTTGCGGTGAATCGATGTCCACTCTTTGGTCACCTGAGCCGTGGTGAGCCACAGCCAAAAGCGAAAGAAGTGAGCGGGAATGGGATGCAAGTCCAGCGAACGGTGTGCCGAATGACGGTGCAAATAAATGGTCACACTGGCAATGGTGATGTGAGTCAACACCATGGTGGCGGCGAACACTTGCCAACCAGAAAAGTGCAGCAAGCCATTGCTCAGCCAGTTCAACACGGGGTCTAGCCAAGCCCAATCGGGTAACAACATGTCTTCTCTTTCAACGCGTGGAAATCAACTTTTAATTTTAAGGTTTGGGTACTTATTTGGCTACCCAAACTGCAGCAAAGAAGCCATCTGTGGCGTGCAAGTGTGGCCAAAGTCGCAAATACATCCCGTCTGTCGTACACAAACTGGCGGCGTTGAGAACTTTTAACTCCGTCAAGGTTTCAGCCACTGACAAGGGCACAAAGTTGGGGTGGGCTGCACTGAAAGCCTGCGCGATGGCTTCGTTTTCCTCGGGCAACACACTGCAAGTGGCGTACACCAAACGACCGCCAGACTTCACCATGCGCGCGGCACTTGCCAAGATAGAGGTCTGTTTTTCGGTCAGCTCTTGCACGGCCTTGGGTGACTGACGCCACTTGAGGTCTGGGTTGCGGCGCAAAGTGCCGAGGCCCGAACAAGGCGCATCGACCAACACACGGTCAATCTTGCCGCTCAAGCGCTTGACGCGCTCATCGCGCTCGTGCGCAATGGCAGATGGGTGAACGTTGGACAACTTGCTGCGTGCCAAACGTGGCTTGAGCGATTCCAAGCGATGCGCTGACACATCAAACGCATACAACCGGCCGGTGCTGCGCATCGACGCGCCAATGGCCAATGTTTTGCCGCCAGCGCCCGCACAAAAGTCCACCACCATCTCACCGCGCTTGGCGTCGAGCAACAGGGCCAACAACTGCGAGCCTTCGTCTTGCACCTCAATCGCGCCACGGGCAAAAGCATCGAGCTGACTCAACGCAGGCTTGCCGTCAATGCGCAAACCCCAAGGCGAGAACGGCGTGTTTTCAGCCTTGATGCCTGCAAGTTGCAGCTCGTGCTGCACATCGGCGCGTTTGTCGGTGAAAGTGTTAACACGCAAATCAAGCGGTGCACCGCCGTTCATGCGCTCGACCAACGGCCAAAAGCCCTCGCCCACTTGGGCTTTGAGGGGTTCGACCAACCACTCGGGCAAGTTATGACGATGGCGCTCCATCAAATCAGCAGGGCTCACCGATTCACAAGCCTCGAGCCAAGCAGCCTCTTGCTTGTTCAACGCGCCCATCAAAAAGTCGAGCGGGCCATTGTTGGCATGCTTCGCGTTTTTGGGTGCGGCCTTGCTGGGCGCTTGCTGTTTCAAGTGGTCGGCAAAACCGAGGATGGCCAAACGGCGCTCTTTGGGGCCAGAGCCAGACGGCGCAAAGTGGTCATAGCGCAGCTTGTTGCGCAACACGTTGTAGACGGTTTCGGCCAAAGCCGCACGCTCGCGCGGGCCGAAGGCGTAGGTTTTACGGTAGTCACGGAAAAACTTAGACACCACCGCATCAGCAGGGTGGTCAAACTTCAAAGTGAGGCGGACAAGCTCAGTACAAGCTTCAATCAGGGCTTTAGGATGCATAGGGTGTATTGTCCCATCCTATGAACGACCAAGACCTCCCCCCATTGCAAGAAACGCCCATCGGCCTCTACCGCCACTACAAAGGCGGCCAATACGAGGTGATTGGCACCGCGCGCCACAGCGAAACACTAGAGCCCATGACCGTGTACCGCGCCCTGTACGGGGCACACGGTCTGTGGGTGCGCCCTGCGGCGATGTTTGCCGAAACAGTAGAGATCGATGGCGTGGTGCGCCAGCGTTTTGAGAAAGTGCCAGACGCCTGAAACGCCCTGTGTATGCAGGCGCTCATTCGCACCCACCGATAATTCGCGGCAATGAAAAACATCGTCATCCTGATCTCCGGCAGCGGCTCCAACATGGCCGCCATCGTGCGCACCGCAGAAGAACAAAACTGGGCTCAACGCCACAACGCCCGCATCAGCGCCGTCATCAGCAACAAAGCCGATGCAGAAGGTTTAATCTTTGCCAAACAACATGGCATCGCCACTTCGGTGATCGACCACAAAGCATTCGCAGGCGAACCTCAACCCCGCGAAGCCTTTGACGCTGCCTTGATGACCGAGATCGACAAACACCAGCCGCACCTCGTAGTGTTAGCTGGTTTCATGCGCATCCTCACTCCAGGTTTTGTGGCGCACTACGAAGGCCGCTTGGTCAACATCCACCCCTCACTGCTGCCCGCCTTTGCGGGCCTCAACACCCACCAACGCGCCATTGACGCAGGCTGTCAATTCGCCGGAGCCACCGTGCACCGCGTCACCGCTGAACTAGACCACGGCCCCATCCTCGCGCAAGCCGTCGTACCCGTGCTACCCAACGACACGGCAGACACATTGGCTGCGCGGGTATTGACGCAGGAGCATTTGATTTATCCGAAGGCTGTATCCGAACTACTGGCGAAGTAAAAAAGAAGAGCGAAGGAACTCGCAGCTGAGAAGGCAATGGCCAGCTGACGATTTCTGGTACTCCAGCATGAGGAAGCTGGCTATTGCCTTCTCAGCGAAGCGCAAGCGCCACTTCCGAAAGAAAGAAACTTAGGCCAAGAGCCTAGAACTCTTAGGCACATGCGCCATCAAAAACTCCATCTGATCCGCCAAGATCCGGCGGTTGCGCAAGATGAAGTCCTCCCACAGCGATGGCTCATAGGGCGCATACAACAAAGGCATACGCGCTTGCTCAGGCGTGCGGTTGCCCTTGCGGTGGTTGCACGATTTACACGCCGTCACCACATTCATCCACGTGTTCGGGCCGCCTTGACCGATGGGGCGAATGTGCTCTCGGGTCAGCTCTGATTCGTGAAAGTGGTCGCCGCAGTATGCGCAGATGTTGCGGTCGCGGGTGAAAAGTTTGTCGTTGGTCAGGCCCGATTTCAAATCAAACGGGTTGATGTTGGGCACGCCCTTGGTGCCAATGATGCTGTTGACCGTGATGATGGACTGCTGCCCTGTGATGGCATTGGTGCCGCCATGAAACACCGCCACCTCGCCGCCAGACTCCCAGCGCACCTCGTCGGCCGCGTAATGAATGACCGCTTGTTCCAGCGATATCCACGACTGCGGTAGCCCTTGGGCAGACAGTTTCAAGACCTTCACACCTCACCTCCATTCGCTGATTAACGACCGATCGGGAATGCACATCTATCGGGGACAATATACCTTTATTGCGTGACAGTTTCAGGTCTGTCACCTTTCACTCACTTATGCAAATTTTTCGCGGTTTTCATCACCCCCAGTTGGCCAAGGCATGTGCCTTGACGATTGGCAACTTTGACGGCGTGCACCGTGGCCACCAAGCCATGCTGGCGTTACTGAACAACGAGGCGCGCCACCGCGGTGTGCCCAGCTGCGTGATGACGTTTGAGCCCCACCCCCGCGACTTCTTCGCCGAGCAGCACAAAAAGCCCGAACTCGCCCCCGCCCGCATTGCCACGCTGCGCGACAAGCTCAACGAACTCGCGGCCTGTGGCGTAGACCAATGCGTGGTGCTGCCGTTTGACCAAAGCTTTGCCTCACAAGAACCGCAAGCTTTCATCGAGGACGTGTTGGTCCAGGGCCTCGGCGTGAAATACGTGCTGGTGGGTGACGACTTCCGCTTTGGCGCCAAACGCGCGGGCGACTACGCCATGCTCGACGCGGCAGGCACCGCGCACGGGTTTGATGTGGCCCGCATGAACAGCTACGAGGTGAAGAACCTGCGCGTCTCCAGCTCTGCCGTGCGCGAGGCCATGGGCCGTGGCGCGATGCAAGAGGTGGCGCAGTTGCTGGGCCGCCCTTATGCCATTTCGGGCCATGTGGTGCACGGCCGCAAGCTGGGCCGCGAGCTGAACTGCCGCACACTCAATCTGCGTTTTAGCCACTGGAAGCCCGCCGCCAGCGGCATCTTCGTGGTGCAGGTACATGGTTTAGCCGACCAGCCCTTGGCCGGTGTGGCCAATTTGGGCATTCGCCCCTCGCTTGACCCGACTGATGTGAACGGCGGCCGCGTGCTGCTAGAAACCCATTGCCTCGACTGGCCCGCCAGCCTAGGCGCTGAGGGGGGCTACGGTAAAATCATCCGCGTGGAACTGCTGCACAAATTACACGACGAGCTGAAGTACGACGGTCTGGACGCCTTGATGCAAGGCATACACAAAGACTGCGACGATGCACGCGCCTGGCTCGCAGCCCGAATTTGACGGGGCGTGCAGCCCCCTCTTGCTGCACATTGCCCCGCGCCTCTCAACTTGCTGGCAAGGCCTTGATTAACCCAGCACTTGCCCACCCTCTTTCCAGTCTCTCCCTCAGAGACGCCGATACCCGAGATAGCCATGACCGATAAAAACAGCACCTACCGCGACACGCTCAACATGCTCGACACGCCGTTTCCCATGCGTGGCGATTTGCCCAAACGCGAACCCGCGTGGGCCCAAGCGTGGAACGAAGAAGGCTTGTACAAAAAGCTGCGTGCAGCGCGCCACGGCGCACCGCTGTTTGTGTTGCACGACGGCCCACCCTATGCCAATGGCAAGCTGCACATCGGCCATGCGCTCAACAAAGTGCTCAAAGACATGATTGTGAAAAGCCGCCAACTGGCTGGCTTTGACGCGCAATACATCCCCGGCTGGGACTGCCACGGTTTGCCGATTGAAAACGCCATCGAAAAACTGCATGGCCGCAAACTCAGCCGCGACGACATGCAAGCCAAGAGCCGTGCATTCGCCACCGAGCAAATTGACCAACAACGCGAAGACTTCAAACGCTTAGGCGTGTTGGGCGACTGGGAACGCCCCTACCGCACCATGGACCCTGCCAACGAAGCGGGCCAACTGCGCGCCTTCAAACGCGTGATGGAGCGCGGCTTTGTCTACCGTGGCTTGAAGCCCGTGTACTGGTGCTTTGACTGCGGCTCGTCACTGGCCGAGTTTGAAATTGAATACGCCGACAAAAAGAGCGACACGCTGGACGTGGCCTTCTTGTGCGCCCAACCCGAAAAGCTGGCCGCAGCCTTTGGTTTGGCCAAGATCGACAAAGAAGCTTTTGCCGTCATCTGGACTACCACCGCGTGGACCATTCCCGCCAACCAAGCGCTCAACATGCACCCCGAAATCGAGTACGCCTTGGTCGACACCGAGCGTGGCATGTTTGTCTGCGCCGCCTCGTTGGCCGAGAAATGCTTGGAGCGCTGGAAGCTCGAAGGCAAAGTGGTCGCCACCACCAAGGGAGACAAGCTGGGCTTGATTGAGTTCAACCACCCACTCGCCCATGTGGACGCTGGCTACCAACGCACTGCCCCCGTGTACTTGGCCGACTACGTGGGCGAAGCCGACGGCACAGGCATCGTGCACAGCGCACCCGCGTACGGCGTGGACGACTTCAACTCATGCATGGCCAATGGCATGAAGTACACCGACATCCTGAACCCCGTGCAAGGCAACGGCTGCTATGCCGAAGACTTCCCGCTGTTCGGTGGCTTGCACATCTGGAAAGCTGTGCCTGTCATTCTGGAAACGTTGCAAAACGCAGGCCGCTTGATGGCCACGCAAACCATCACGCACAGCTACCCCCATTGCTGGCGTCACAAAACGCCGGTGATCTACCGCGCAGCAGCGCAGTGGTTCATTCGCATGGATGCGTTTGACAGCACCACCGAAAAAACCACGGGCAAGTTCATCACCGACAAGTCGAGCAAGTCGCTGCGCGAACTCGCGCTGAACGCGATTGACCAAACCAGCTTTTACCCCGAGAACGGCCGCGCACGTTTACGCGACATGATTGCCAACCGCCCCGACTGGTGCATCTCGCGCCAACGCAGCTGGGGCGTGCCCGTGCCTTTCTTCTTGCACAAAGACAGCGGCGAGTTGCACCCACGCACGATGGCCATCATGGACCAAGCCGCCGACATCGTTGAAAAAGGCGGCATCGAAGCCTGGAGCCGCGTGACGGTGGAAGACATCTTGAACCAGCCTGGTGATGACGCGGCCAGCTTCACCAAGAGCACCGACATCTTGGAAGTGTGGTTTGACTCTGGCTCGACCTTCCAACACGTGCTGCGCGGCAGCCACAAAAACGCCTACGACCGTGCGCCACACCACGACCAAGGCCCAGAAGCCGACCTGTACTTGGAAGGCCACGACCAACATCGCGGCTGGTTCCACAGCTCGTTGTTGCTCGGCTGCGCTTTGTATGACCGCGCGCCCTACAAAGGCCTGTTGACCCACGGCTTTGCCACCGACGGCCAAGGCCGCAAGATGAGCAAGAGCTTGGGCAACACCGTCGCGCCACAAGAAGTGAGCGACAAAATGGGTGCCGAAATTTTGCGCCTGTGGGTGGCCAACACCGACTACTCGGGCGACTTGAACATCGACGACAAAATCTTGGCCCGCGTGGTCGATGCCTACCGCCGCATCCGCAACACGCTGCGTTTCTTGATGGCCAATATCAGCGACTTCGATGCCACCCAAGACGCCGTGGCATTTGATGACTTGTTGGAAATCGACAAGTACGCGCTGTCACGCGCAGCGCAATTGCAAGCAGAAATTTTGGGCACTTACAACGCCGACAAAAAAGTGTTTGAAGGCGGTCATTTCGGCAAGTACGAATTCCACCCCGTCGTTTCAAAGTTGCAACTGTATTGCTCAGAAGATTTGGGTGCGTTCTACCTCGACGTGCTCAAAGACCGCCTGTACACCACAGCCCCTAAGTCGCTTGCACGTCGCAGCGCGCAAACCGCGTTGCACCAAATCACCCACGCATTTGTGCGCTGGATGGCTCCGTTCTTGAGTTTCACCGCGGAAGAAGCATGGCGCACGATTGGCAAGTCGGAGTCGATCTTCTTGGAAACCTTCATCGATCTCGGCGCAACCAACACAGCGTTGATGGATAAGTGGGGCACGCTACAGCAGGTGCGCGAAATCGCCAACAAGGAAATCGAAAACCAACGCACGGCTGGCGTCGTGGGCGCATCACTGCAAGCTGAGTTGGTCATCCACTGCGATGGTGCGGCGTATGACGCGTTGGCCTCATTAGGTAACGATTTGAAATTTGTGTTCATCACATCAAATGTTTCCTTGGTGAAGACTGCAGGTACAGGCTTGAGTGTTGAAGTCAAAGCCAGCGAAGCCACCAAGTGCGAACGCTGCTGGCACTACAGCGACGACGTTGGCCACAACTCCGCCCATCCCACTCTGTGCGGTCGTTGCGACAGCAACTTGCACGGTGACGGTGAAGTACGTCACTTCGCATAAAGAAAGCGACACATGGTACGCCACACCTTCATTCGCAACACCACGTCGTTTTGGGTGTGGATCGCCATCGCTGCGTTGGTGCTGGTGGTCGACCAATTCACCAAGGTGCTCATCATCAGCACGTATCAGTTAGGTGAAGGCTTTCCCGTGACCAGCTTCTTTAACATCGTGCGTGTGCACAACGAAGGCGCTGCGTTTTCGTTCCTCGCGCAGGCGGGCGGCTGGCAACGTTGGTTCTTCACTGGGCTGGGTGTGGTTGCCACCATCGCCATGGTGTGGATGCTTAAGAATCACCCAAGTCAAAAACTGTTTGGCTTTGCCATCGCTTGCATCTTGGGTGGTGCAGTAGGCAATGTGATAGACCGCGTGCTGTATGGCTACGTGGTCGACTTCCTTGATTTTTATTACGCTGGCATTCACTTCCCCGCGTTCAATGTGGCCGACAGCGGCATCACGCTGGGCGCAGCCTGTCTCATCTTGGATGAAGTGCTGCGCGTGCGCCGAGGCAACTGAGCATGCAAATACTCGCCCCCACCACCGTCAACGTTGAGCAACTCAACACCACACTAGCCCACAAAGGCTATGGCGTGCTCAACGCGCACAGCGTGGCGCAATGGGCGGGGTGTGCGTTGAGCGAACTGCTCGCCCTGTCACCCGACTGGGACAACATGCCGCCCGACAACTACCTAAAGGACGGTGGTCGCTACCGCCGCCGTCGCCACAGCAGCTTTGTGTTTGAGCGCAACACATTGAGCCAAGTGCCCCACCGCGCGCATTGGCAACCCATCAGCTACAACGCCTTGCACGGCGGTATGGAACGTTGGTTTGAGCCTATGCACGAGGCGACGGTAACCACACCTGCATGGACAAAATTGCTCACCGCACTGGCACACACCGCCAGCGAGGTACGTGGCACACCCCAGACCAAATGGTGCATCGAAGCGCATCAATTCCGCATCGACACGACCGACGGCATTGGCCGCCCCACGCCTGAAGGCGCGCATCGCGATGGCGTGGATTTTGTGGCGGTATTCATGCTCGGACGCGTGGGCATCAAAGGCGGCGAGACCCGCGTGTTCGATGCCAACGGCCCACAAGGCGAACGCTTCACCTTGAGCGAGCCTTGGTCGTTGATGTTGTTAGACGACACCCGCGTGATTCACGAAAGCACGCCCATTCAGCCGTTGGCTGAAGGTGGCCATCGCGACACACTGGTGCTCACCTGCCGCGCAGACAAGTTTCAGGACGCCGAACCCAGCACCTGAAACGCCTGCGCTGTCATCACAAGGTGATGATGGTGCAGCCCGTGGTCTTGCGGGCTTCCAAGTCACGGTGCGCTTGGGCAATGTCAGCCAACGGATAAGTTTGGTCGATGTGAATCTTCACCTTGCCGCTGGTCACCGCTTCAAACAAATCGTCGGCCATTTCTTGCGTGCTTTCGCGTGTGACGATGTGGCTGAACAAAGTTTGTCGTGTGAGGTAGATCGACCCCTTGGGGCCCAAGATGCCGGGGGCGATGGGTGCAGGTGCACCTGATGCGTTGCCAAAACTGGCCATCAAACCAAACGGAGCCAGACAGTCGAGCGACTTGTCCCATGTGTCTTTACCCACCGAGTCGTAGACCACTTTCACGCCTTTGCCGCCTGTGATTTCTTTCACACGCGCCAGGAAGTCTTCGGTGTTGTAGTTGATGACGTGCGCAGCGCCGTTAGCCTTAGCCAACTCGCACTTGGCATCGCTGCCCGCTGTGCCAATCAGTTGGTAACCCAAGGCCTTAGCCCATTGGCAAGCAATCAGGCCCACACCACCAGCAGCTGCGTGGAACAAGATGAAATCGCCAGCGTGCAAACCACCTTGAGGCAAGGTGCGCTTGAGCAAGTACTGTGCGGTCAAACCTTTGAGCATCATGGCTGCGCCGGTTTCAAACGAAATCGTGTCTGGCAATTTGCACACGCACTTAGCGGGCATCACGCGCTCTTCGCAATAGCTGCCGGGAGGTTGGCTTGCATAGGCGGCGCGGTCGCCGACTTTCAAATGGGTCACGCCCTCGCCCACGGCTTCGATGATGCCGCTCGCTTCCATACCCAAATGCAAAGGCATGGGCAGCGCATACAAGCCGCTGCGCTGATACACATCAATGAAGTTCAGGCCGATGGCTTTGTGACGAATACGAATTTCACCAGGGCCAGGCTGGCCCACGGTCACGTCAATGAGCTTGAGCTCTTCGGGGCCGCCGTTTTTTTCGATGATGACTGCTTTGGTCATGGGGTTTTGCTCCAGAGATGTGAAGTTTTTAAGATGCTGAATCCTGCCATGAAATCAGTGTCTCGCCTGTCGCATGGGTTATTCGGGGCCTCGGGTACAGTGCAGCCCTTATGTCAGTTGTTCCTCATGCTTTGACACCGCGTAATGCGGCGCTTTTATTGATCCCTCCCCTTTTGTGGGCCGGCAACGCGGTGATTGGCCGCATGATTGCGGACCAAATTCCGCCCATCACCCTCAACCTCTTCCGCTGGGCCTTGGCGTTTGTGCTCTTGCTGCCTTTGGCGCACGGCATGCTGCGACGCACCAGCCCGTTGTGGGCGCACTGGAAGCACTACACCTTGCTAGGCCTCTTGGGCGTAGGTTTGTACAACAGCTTTTTGTATTTGGCGCTGCAAACCTCAACACCCATCAACGTCACGCTGGTGGGATCGAGCATGCCGGTGTTCATGTTGCTGGTGGGTGCACTGTTTTTCAAGCAAACCGTACGCAAGCGCCAAATGGCGGGGGCGGTGCTCTCCATCCTAGGTGTGTTGTTAGTGCTGTGTCGGGGTGACTGGCAGGCGCTGGCCAATGTGCATCTGGTGATTGGCGATCTGTTTGTGCTCTTGGCTACCGCGGCATGGTCTTGGTACAGCTGGCTCCTGGCGCGCACCCAAGAACCGACTGAAGCCCGCAGCAACTGGGCCAACTTTCTCATGGCGCAGTTGGTGTTTGGCCTGTTTTGGTCAGCCGCCTTCAGCGGTGCAGAGTGGGCTGGCTTGACGGGCATTGCCGATGCACACATCGTCTGGAGCTGGCCGCTGGTGGCGGCCCTGGTGTATGTGTCAGTGGGCCCAGCCGTGCTGGCTTACCGCTTTTGGGGCCTGGGTGTGCAAAACGTAGGGCCAAATATTGCAGGCTTTTTTGTGAACCTCATTCCTGTGTTCACGGCTACCTTGTCTGCCTTGGTCTTGGGCGAAATGCCGCAGCTGTATCACGCCGCGGCGTTTGCGCTGATCATTGGCGGCATTGTGGTGTCGTCGCGCAAATAAAGCTTTGCTGCAAACAGGCTATTTTGAGCCGTACTTCGACACGATAAACACGCCACCCAGCACCAGCAAGGTGCCTGCGCCAATCCACGCGTTGAGTGGTTCATCCAACAGCCACACACCCAGTGCGATGGTGGACATGGGGCCAATCATGCCGGTCTGTGCGGCCAAGGCTGCGCCGATGCGTTCAATGGCCATCATCACCATAAGTACAGGGGCCACCGTGCAGGCCACGGCATTGAGCACGCCTAACCACAACACATCCACGGGCACAACAGCAGCCGACAGCGGGCGCAGCATCACAAACTGAGCAATGCAACACACACAGGCCACACTGGTCGCCCAGCCCACCAAACGCAACGAACCAATGCGCTGAACCAACTGGCCGCTGTAGAGCAAGTACACGGCATAGCTCACCGCGCTGCCAAAGACCAAGCTGCTGCCCAAGGCCACATCAGCCCCAGCAAATGAGAGTTCGTGCGAGAACACCAACATCACGCCGCTGTAGCTGATGGCCATGGCCAACATACGGATGGGGTGAATCGGCTTTTTGTAAATCGCCCAGCCCAGCAACACCACCAGCGTGGGGTTGAGATACAAGATGAGCCGCTCAAGGCTGGCGGTGATGTATTGCAAACCTAAGAAATCCAAGTAGCTCGACAAGTAGTAACCCACAAAGCCAAGGCCCACGATGTCGATGACGTCACGACGCGTCAGCGGGTTCTCACGCGCAATGGCTTGTCGCTCTGCCCACAAGCCCATGGCGATGAAGAACGGCAACGCAAACAACATGCGGTACATGATGACCGTGACGGCATCGACCCCATACACATACGAGAGCTTGACGATGATGGCCTTGCCGCTGAATGCGACAGCACCTGCGGCTGCCAATAAAAGCCCCGACAGGGCTGGACGTTGTGAAGAATTCATTCTTAAAAATAACCACCAAGTCTTGAGTTTATGTGAGGCCCAAACACAAGACTGTCACCAACGCTCGGTACCATTAGGGGGTATGTCTTCCCTTGAACTCACCCTCTTGTATTTGTGCGCTGCTGTGGTAAGCGTGGTGGGGTGCCGACTGCTGCAACTGCCTGCCATGCTGGGCTATTTGTTTGCCGGATTGGTGATTGGGCCCAACGCTTTGGCCTTGGCCAACGACTCTGCAGCTGTTCAACACTTGGCCGAATTCGGTGTGGTGTTTTTGATGTTTGTCATTGGCTTGGAGTTCAACCTTCCCAAGCTCATGCGCATGCGCAAGCTGGTGTTTGGTTTAGGCATGGGCCAAGTGGTGCTGACCATGCTCACCGTCGTGTTGTTCAATGCAAGCATTGGCTGGGTGCTGCATAGCTTTGGCTACAGGTGGGGGCTGAGCTGGCAAGCCGCGACAGCGCTGGGCGCGGCCATGACCATGTCAAGCACGGCGATTGTGGTCAAACTCATGGCTGACCGCGTCGAGCTCGAATCGCCCCACGGTCAACGCGTCATGGGCGTTTTGTTGTTCCAAGATTTGGCTGTGGTTCCCTTGCTGGTGCTCATCCCCGCGCTGGCGGATATGCGTGAGCACAATATTTGGCAAACCTTAGGCCTCGCCTTTGTCAAAGCCACTTTGTTGGTTAGCCTGCTGCTGTGGGGCGGCAAGCGACTGATGCACAAATGGCTGCGCATGGTGGCACGTCGCAAAAGCGATGAACTGTTCATGCTCAACCTTTTGCTCATGACGCTTGGCCTGTCTTGGCTCACCGAGTTGGCAGGTTTGTCATTGGCCATGGGTGCATTTCTGGCCGGCATGCTCATTGCCGAAACCAACTTCAAACACCGTGTGGAAGAAGACATTCGACCCTTCCACGATGTGCTGCTGGGCTTGTTCTTCATCACCATTGGCATGAAGCTCGATTGGGAAGTGTTGTTTGACAGCTGGGCATGGGTGCTGCTGTTGGCCACCGTGCCCATCTTGATCAAGGCAGGTCTGATTTATGGATTGTCACGACTCTCGGGCACACCTTCTGGTGTGAGCCTGCGCACGGGCCTGTACTTGGCGCAAGCGGGTGAGTTTGGTTTTGTGTTGCTCACGCTGGGCTCGCAAAATGGCTTGATTCCACACGCGTGGGTCAGCCCTATGCTGGCGTCGATGGTGCTGTCCATGATTGCGACACCGTTTTTGATCATGAAGGCCGATGCCATCGTCAACCGCCTCATCAGCAACGATTGGTTGCTACAGTCACTCGCACTGACCAATATGGCGCAGCGCAACCTCAACATTGAAAACCACGTCATTGTGTGTGGCTACGGCCGAAGCGGCCATAACTTGGTGGACTTCCTTGTGTTGGAGAACACAGCCTACGTAGCCCTCGACTCCGACCCCGACCGCGTACAAGCCGGAAAAGATGAAGGCCACCGCGTCGAACTGGGTGACGCCACCAAGCTGGCCAGCCTCATGTCTGCAGGTTTGGTGCGCGCTGCTGCCGTGGCAGTGACTTACCCCGAAACAGCCTCAGCGCTCAAGGTGCTGGCTTGGGTGAAAGAGCACGCGCCGCATGTACCCGTGATTGTGCGCACCCACGACGACCGAGACCTTGAAGTGCTTCGCACCGCAGGCGCTGCCGAAGTGGTACCCGAAGTGATTGAAGGCAGCCTCATGCTCGCCAGCCAAACCTTGGCCCACATCGGCATCCCTCTGAAGCGGGTGATTCGCTTGGTACAAGGCCAGCGTATGACCCGCTACGCGCTGATGCGCGATGCCCTAAAACACAAAGAAGGCTTAGGCGACAGCCAAGCGCACTAAATAATCGCGCCAAGCTTGCAATGCCGCTTTGACGTCTGGCAGGTCAAAACGTGCTTCTGGCAAGTTCCACCAATCGGTGTCCTCTGGCCCCACATTGCTTTGGTTGAACTGAACACCACTGGGTTTGAAGTCCACGCAAAACATATCGCCATCGGCATACCACTCGGTCAGTGCGCCAGAGGCGAGCTGATCCATTGCACCCAGCACCTCATCACAGCGTGTCACGTCAGCCATATCGCTGGTCAACCAACTGCACAAAAAACGATTGAAGGGATGCGTGTGATCCAGCTCAGCCTCAGCGTTTGACGAACGCCACTCGCACGCTGGATAAGTGACGGGCTGAGCCAACGAGCCCAGCATGGTTTGCTCTTGGCGTTGGAAAAAATGCAAGTTCATCATGTTCATTTGCTGTACACAGGATAGGCCGTGACACGCGGGGCGGTATAGCCCTCAACGCGCACACCACTGGGGGTCAAGGCGCTCCACTTGTCACCACGCACCGTTTTATTGGGGCTGTTCCAAGCCGCGTCTAACTCAGCGCTCACGCGCTCAGCCGTCCACGCTTTGGGAAACATGGTGTTAAGCATGGGCTTGCCATTGCGGTCGGTTTTGGTCACCCATCGCCCAGGGCGATCTGGGTCAGCCATTTCCACATGGGCGCGGTACACGCCCGTGGCGTCTGGCGCACTCTCGCTGCCAGGAATGATGCGCACATCACCGCTCAACAAGGTATGCCCCCCCGTGGGCAAACCTGTGCGACGGTTGAAGTCAGCGCCGATGACGTGCGGCAAATCAATGGCGGAACGGGCATGAACCACGCCCGACGCCATCCATGCAAAGCCCAGCAGGCCTAGCAGCGCAGCAACACGACCTATATGCATGAGACGTTTGAAAAAATCACTCACCCTTCACCTCTCCTTCGCGTCGTGGGTCAGCACCGCTCACCCATCTGTTTTTGCCCTGTGTTTTTTGTTGCACGACGGCTTGCAAGCCACTGGTCAATGCCAGCTCTTTCACTTCATGGCCGCGCTCGCGCAAGGCCGCAAGCGTAGCAGGTGCAAAGCGGCCACCTTCCACCACCAATGGGCCACCCACACTGCCAAAGTTGGGCAATGCAATGGCTTGCTGCGGGCTCAGGCCCCAGTTCAATACACCGTACAAAGTTTTGGCCGTGAAGTGAATGATCATCGCACCACCCGGGCTGCCCACACTCATCACCAATTGACCCGTGGCTTTGTCAAACACCAACGTGGGCGACATGGACGAGCGTGGCCGCTTGTTGGGCTGCACACGGTTAGCCACTGGGCGGCCTTGCGCGTCACGCGGCGAAAAGCTGAAATCGGTCAGCTCGTTGTTGAGCAAAAAACCTTTGACCATTTGACGCGCCCCAAACGCATCTTCAATGGTGGTGGTCATGGCCAATGCGTTGCCCTGGCCATCGACGATGCTGATATGTGAAGTGCCGTACTCAGGCTGATCGACCATGGGCGCGAAGCTGCTACGTTTTGCACGCACAGGCACACCAGGCAAGGCTTGCGGCATGGCGGTAGGACGAATGAGTTTGGCGCGCTCGCGTAAATAGGCAGGTGACAGCAAGCTTTGCCACTCGCCACTGGGGGCCGGCGCAAAGTCGGGGTCGGCCACATATTGCGCACGGTCGGCAAACGCCAAACGTGACGCCTCGGTGTACAGATGCAACCAACGCGGATCAGGCGTGCCATCCACCGCATCGCTGGGCGAAGACATCAGCGATGCGGGTGTGTGCTGCAACATGCCCAGTATTTGACCGATGGCGATGGCCCCTGAGCTCGGTGGCGGGAAACCGCACACGCGGTACACACGACTGGCTGCTGCGTGATCAAAACACACCGGTGTGCGCTCTTTGGCCTGGTAGTTGGCCAAATCGCTCAGTGCTAGACGGCCGGGATTGGTGGGGTGCTGCTGCACTTTGCGAACCAGAGCCTCGGCCACCTCACCGCTGTAAAACGCTTGCACGCCCTCGGTGGCAATGCGTTGCAATACGGCAGTCAGCTCTGGGTTGCGCAGCACATGACCTATCGCGTGAGGCTCGCCATTGCTTTGGTAAAAATATGCGCGTGCTGCAGGGTCTGAGCGCAAATACGCATCGGCCTTGAGCTGCGCATGCAAGCGTGGGCTGATGGCAAAGCCCTGAGAAGCCAAGGTGATGGCTGGCTCAAACAACTTGGCCCATGGCAATTTTCCGTGTTGGGCATGCGCTTGCGCCAACATGCGCAACACGCCGGGCGTGCCCACCGAACGGCCACCCACTACGGCAGCATGAAATGCCAGTGGCTTGCCGTCGGCATTAAGCAGCATGTCCTCGGTAGCAGCAGCAGGTGCAGTTTCACGGCCATCAAAGGCTTGCAATTTGGGTCCGCCCTCGCCTGCTGCGCTGTGCAGCAAAAACGCCCCGCCCCCAATGCCACTCGACTGTGGCTCCACCAAACCCAGCACCATTTGCACGGCGATGGCCGCATCCACTGCGGAGCCACCCGCTTTCAAAACATCGAATCCAGCTTGTGTGGCCAAAGGATTGGCGGCAGCCACCGCAAACTTTTCTGTCACCACATCAGCTTTGCGCGTGAAGCCGGTAGCGATTTCCGGTTGTAGCGGTACTTGGCTAGTTGAACCGGGCCAAGTGGTGCACGCCACTACACCAAGCGACACAGTCAGCAAAAAACTAAGACGTTTGAAATGGCGCATCACAGAGTCCTGTCAAAACACATAAAAAAACGG
Organism: Pseudomonadota bacterium; assembly: GCA_041180165.1. Taxonomy (GTDB): domain Bacteria; phylum Pseudomonadota; class Gammaproteobacteria; order Burkholderiales; family Burkholderiaceae_C; genus Limnohabitans. The sequence goes on from JBEGSC010000001.1 coordinate 289,732, forward strand.
CACCCATAGGTGCCGTTTTCATCGATGCCATGGGAATCAATCTTCGACGAAGGCTTCTTCGCGTTTGTTCTTGATGGATGGCAACAGCACAATCACCAAGAGCATAGCTGCTGCTGCCAGCAAACCAGCTGACAGAGGACGTGTACCAAACACGGACCAATCACCACGCGAGAGCAAGAGCGCGCGACGCAGGTTTTCTTCCATCATGGGGCCTAGGATGAAACCCAGCAGCAAAGGGGCAGGCTCAGCGCCGAGCTTGACAAACAAATAGCCGATGAAGCCAAAACCAGCCACCATCCAAATATCGAATGTGTTGTTGTTGGTCGAATACACACCGATCGCGCAGAACAACACGATGGCAGGGAACAAGAAACGATAAGGCACAGCCAACAACTTGATCCACATGCCGATCAATGGCAAGTTCAGAATCACGAGCATCAAGTTACCAATCCACATGGATGCAATCAAACCCCAGAACAATTCTGGGTTACTGGTCATCACCTGTGGGCCGGGTTGGATGTTGTGAATGGTCATCGCACCCACCATCAGAGCCATCACAGCGTTGGGGGGAATACCCAAGGTGAGCAATGGAATGAACGAGGTTTGAGCACCCGCGTTGTTAGCCGCTTCAGGCGCTGCCACACCACGGATATTGCCTTGGCCGAATGGCACTTCGCCTTCGCGCAATGCAGTTTTCTTCTCGATGGTGTAAGCCGCAAACGCTGCCAGCAACGCACCGCCACCAGGCAGCACGCCCAGCATCGAACCCAATGATGTGCCGCGAATGACAGCAGGCATCATATTTTTAAAGTCTTCCTTGGTGGGGAACAGGCCCTCCACCTTGGCAGTGAAGACTTCGCGGTCTTCTTCAGGGCGCGACAAGTTAGAAATAATTTCGCCATAGCCAAAAATGCCCATAGCAATCGTCACGAAACCCAAACCATCGGTAAGCTCGGGGATGTCAAAGCTGAAACGTGCCACGCCCGAGTTCACGTCTGTGCCGATCAAGCCCATCAAGAGACCTAACACAATCATGGCAATCGCTTTGAGCAAGGAACCCGAAGCCAACACCACCGCGCCCACCAGGCCCAAAATCATGAGCGAGAAATATTCAGCTGGGCCAAACTTGAACGCGAGTTCGGTCAAAGGAGGCGCGAAAGCCGCCAAGATCAAGGTACCCACAGAACCGGCAAAGAACGAACCCAAACCAGCAGCTGCCAGAGCGGGACCTGCACGGCCTTTGCGAGCCATTTGGTAACCGTCGATGGTGGTCACCACCGAAGACGATTCACCAGGCAAGTTCACCAAAATCGCAGTGGTCGAGCCACCGTACTGAGCGCCGTAATAAATGCCAGCCAGCATGATGAGCGCTGACACGGGTGGCAACGCATAAGTAGCTGGCAACAACATCGCAATGGTGGCTACTGGGCCAATGCCAGGCAACACACCAATAAGCGTACCCAAGATACAACCTGCCAAGGCGTACATCAGGTTAATCGGCGTGAAGGCCACGCCAAAACCGAGTGAGAGGTTTGCAATCAAATCCATTTTTTATTTCTCCCGATCAACCTGTGATGAACGCAGGCCAGACTGGCATTTGCAATTTCAAAGCGACGATGAATGCCAAGTAGCTGCCAATTGCCAAAACGGTGGCCAAGGTCAACACTTCCTTGAGGTTAAAGGTTTCACCCGCTTTGCTGGACACGATAACCAAGGCATAAATACCGGCAATCAAGCCCATGGGCGGCAAACCAATGCTGGGCAAGCCGCCCAACAAAACACCAAAAATCAGGTTAGCACCCAAGATGTAAACAATCGGTTTCCAAGCAAACGCGCCAACAGGCTCGCCGTCTTCAGTGTGTTCCACCAACGAATAAAACGTGATGAATGCACCTAGCACCGCCAGAAAAATCCCCAGTAACAACGGAAAGTACCCAGGTCCCATGCGAGCGCCTGTGCCAACGTTGTAGCTAGTTGCACCCCAAGCGAAACCTGCACCGACCAATGTGAACATCAGGCCAGAGAAAAAGTCTTTTTGACTTTTGATCATCTTTTCTCCTAAATCCAAAAATAAATATGGTGAGAATTATGGAGTTCACGCACAGGGCCATTCGATGTGGGTTACACCTATTTTGCGTAAGGCATAAGTCGGGGGTAAACCCCTAAATCACAGGTCTTTGAGTGGCTTGAACACGCGCAGCCACTTGGTCGCAGGCAGGGGCCAACGGGCCTGAATCGCCTCGGCGCGATCCATGAGTTCAGCGCGTTTTGGGCTACTAGGTGTGCGCTGCGCTAGCACCACCGTATTGCCCTCGCGTGTGGGCTTGAAGGCCCACAGTGCATCGGGACCAAAGGCAGCAGCCATCTTCTCCACACTTTGCGCAAAGCTGGAGCTGCGGCCAAACAGGTTGACGGTCATGCAACCCTCGTCAGTCAAGAGACTGCGGCAGTCAGCATAGAACTCGGCACTGTCCAATACGGGTGATGCAGCTTCGTGGTCATACAAGTCGACTTGTAACGCGTCAATCTGGCCGCGCCAATGGTCATGCTTGGCCACCTCGGCCGCGTCACCCAACACCACTTGCAGCTTGGCGCTGTCGGCAGGCAGCTTGAACCACAGACGGCACGCCGCCACCACTTGTGGGTTGAGTTCAATGGCCGTGGTTTTCATGCGCAGGTGCTTGAAACAAAACTTGGTCAGCGCCGCAGCCCCCAAACCCAGCTGCATGGCGTGGAGCTTGCCCACCTTGTCAGGGTCGACGAACAAGAGCCATGCCATCATGCGTTGCACGTATTCGAGGTCGATGTCAAAGGGCTTTTCGATGTTCATCGAGCCTTGCACCCAAGGTGTGCCAAGGTGCAGGTAACGGGTGTCGCCGTAGTCAGAGAAATTAACTTCTGGAAGTTGGATTTTTTTCTTGGTTGCCATTGCGTTGTTTTCGTTTCTTATCCAGCCATGCCTTCGACCACAAAGCGCACGCGTTTGTTGCCTTGCCACTCATCAGCCTCTAAGCGAAAGGCCAAATGCGCTTTGGCTGGCACAGGTTCCACACGGCCAAACCAAATGCCGTCCACGGGCTGACCGTGGTGGCGCAGCTTGAGGGCCAAATGTTTTTCGCCCACCAGCCGTTGCCCCACCACCTCCACCTCTTCGCTGAAGGTGGGCGGTGCAAAGCCTTGGCCCCACACTTCGCGGGCCAAGGTGTCGGCCAACTCGGGGCGGCGGTATTCGGGCAGCAGTGGCCCATCGGTGTCTAGGCGGCGTTGCAAGGTGGCTTCGTCGAGCCACTCTTGTGCCACCTCTTGCAAGGCTTCTTCAAAAGTGGCGAGGTTGTCTTCTTCCAAGGTACAACCCGCCGCCATGGCATGACCACCAAAGCGCAGCAACACACCGGGGTGACGCTTGGCCACGAGGTCCAACGCATCGCGCAAATGAAAACCTGGGATGGAGCGACCCGAACCTTTGAGCTCATGGCCTTTGCCCGCTGCTTGGCTGGGCGCAAACACAAACGTGGGGCGATGGTGCAAGTCTTTGAGCTTGGCCGCCACGATGCCGACCACGCCTTCGTGAAACTCGGGATCGAACACGCACAGAGCTGAGGGCGGTTCTTCTTCTGGGTCAAACATTTCTTGCGCGAGCTCTAGGGCTTGCTCGCGCATGTCACCCTCAATCTCGCGGCGCTCGCGGTTGATGCGGTCAAGTTGCGTGGCCAGCTCGGTGGCACGGCCCACGTCGTCGGTGGTCAAGCATTCAATGCCGAGGGTCATATCCGACAAACGACCTGCCGCGTTGATGCGTGGGCCAATGGCAAACCCGAAATCTTGCGAGGTGCAGGTCTCGCTTTTGCGGCCTGCTGCAGCAAACAAAGCCGCCATGCCTGCAGGCATTTGGCCTTTGCGCACACGTGCCAAGCCTTGGGCCACCAAGCGGCGGTTGTTGGCATCGAGCTTGACCACGTCAGCAACCGTGCCCAATGCGACGAGTGGCAAAAGTGTGTCGAGCTTGGGTTGCTGTTCGGCAGTGAAAACGCCACGCTTGCGCAGCTCCGCACGCAAGACAAGCAACACATAAAACATCACACCCACACCCGCGAGCGATTTGCTTTCAAACGTGCAGCCTGGTTGGTTGGGGTTGACGATGGCGTCGGCCTCAGGCAACACAGCGGCCGGCAAATGGTGGTCTGTCACCAAGACTTGCAAACCCAGCTTGCGCGCCGTGGCCACACCCTCCACGCTGGCAATGCCGTTGTCCACGGTGATGAGCACATCCGCACCGCTGGCTTTGACGCGCTCAGAAATCGGGGGCGTGAGCCCATAGCCATCGACCACGCGGTCGGGCACGATGTAGCTCACGTGCTTTGCACCCAATAAACGCAGGCCTCGCAGCGCCACGGCACAGGCGGTGGCCCCATCACAGTCATAGTCGGCCACGATGCAGAGTTTCTTGTTCGCAGCCATCGAGTCGGCCAACAGCACAGCGGCCGCTTCGATGCCTTTCAAACCGGTGGGCGGTAACAGCTGTGCCAGCGAAGCATCTAAAGCCGCTGCATCTTGCACGCCGCGTGCGGCATACAAACGCGCCAGCAGCGGATGCACCCCTGCTTGCTCCAAGGCCCAAATGGTGCGTGGTGGCATGTCGCGAGGAATGAATTGCATGGGCTTAATCTTTCAAAGGCGCGACGGCCAACACAGTGTCTAAAGAAGTCGGTGCGTAGTGTTCGCGCACGCGTTGCCACAACGAAGGATTGGCGCTGTCGTACACCTGAAATTCATATTCGCCACACAGCACCAATCGCTGCGGCTCACCCGCTGTGACACGCGTCAGCATGGGCCCAATCACTTGCGCGTCCACCTGTTGCCACGCTTCTAGCCAACCGATGAGATCTTGCTGCAAAGCACTGTCACGCAAGGTGTGCACCACCGTCGGCTCGAAACGTACAGGCTGTGCTGCAGGTGGCGTGCCAGTGCCATGCACCCAAAACGAGTTGATGCTCAATCGACGACGCTCGTTGACAGGGTGGGTGTAGAGCAACATTTGCATTTCGTTTTGCAAGCGGCGCAGCAGTTGCGCGGCAGGGCTCAACGGCGCCGTGGTGTGGTTGCCCACAAGCCAAGGGTCGATGTTGCGGCCAATCACGCGGTCAAGCGAGGCTGTGGGCAAATCAGCAAACAACACCGATTGCGCCAACCATTGGCCAGACTTGTAGGGATGCAAGGCAATGCCGTCCTCAGCAAAATAACCTTGCATCGCTTGAAACAAAGTGGCGTCTGTCTCTGCATCGATCTGCAAATGAGCTGGGTCACCCAAGGTAACTTGGCCGTTGCTCACATGCCAGTTGCACAGGCTGATGAAGGCCCAGCCTCGCGACGATACCTCGTCTCCTGCCTCGCACAGGCCATGTGCTGCGGCCGTTCGTGCGGCGCTTGGCATGCACCCATCGGCGATGCGCCAGCCCATGGCTTGAGCCCATGCGCGCTCGTGGGGCGGCGTCAAGCTGGCCAGCAAAGGGGCTTGCACAATGTCGGCTTGCACCGCCACGCGCGTGGCCGACTTGAGCCAGTTGCGCAAGTGTGGCAGTTCGGCTTGTGCCAATGCTGCGGCTTCGGGGCCTTGCAGGCTCCACAACGCAAAGGGGATCAAGGTGGTGGCACGTCCAACATCGGACGGCGAAGAGCTCAGCACAGAAGTCATACCGCTGATTGTCCTTGATGCAGGATGGCAAGCGGGTCACTACGGGGATAATCCAGCCACATGCAAAACACCTCGACCCGACTCCCCTACGAACTGCTGATTGGCTGGCGTTACACACGCGCGGGCCGAGTGTCGGGCCGTAACGGCTTCATTTCGTTCATCTCGGGCGTGTCCATGCTGGGCATCGCACTGGGTGTGGCCGCACTCATCATCGTGCTCAGTGTGATGAACGGGTTTCAAAAAGAAGTGCGTGACCGCATGTTGGCCGTCGTGTCACACATTGAGCTACTCGCCCCGGGTGGCGAAGGCTTTGTCGATGTGAATGCCCTGATTACACAAGCCAAACAAAACACAGAGGTCGTGGCAGCTGCGCCATTTGTGTCGCAGCAAGCCCTGATGGCGCGTGGTGAAGACATGCGCGGCGCAATGGTGCGCGGCATCGACCCCGAACCCGAAACACAGGTGAGTGACTTCGCCTTGCAAATCCCGAGCGAGGTGCGCGCCACCTTGCAAAGCGGCAGCTTCAATGTGGTGCTGGGCGGCGAGTTGGCCATGTCGATGGGCGTGCGCGTGGGTGACCAAATCACGCTCATTGCGCCTGGCGGGCAAGTGACGCCCGCAGGTGTGATGCCGCGTTTGAAACAACTCCACGTCTCGGGCATTTTTGATTCAGGCCATTACGAATACGACGCCTCGCTGGCTTTGCTGCACATCGAAGACGCACAACGCATCTTCCGCCTCGAAGCGCCCACTGGCGTGCGACTCAAAATCAAAGACAGTCAACAAGCCCGCAGCGTGGCGTATGACTTGGCCCTGCAACTCGGCCCCGAAGTGATCGTGCGCGATTGGACCCGCCAAAACCGCACCTGGTTTGCCGCGGTGCAAGTGGAAAAACGCATGATGTTCATCATCCTCACCCTCATCGTTGCGGTGGCGGCGTTCAACCTCGTCACCACACTGGTGATGACCGTCACCGACAAACGCGCCGACATTGCCATTCTTCGCACGCTGGGCGCGAGCCCCAAAAGCATCATGGCCATTTTTGTGGTGCAAGGTGCCACGGTAGGTGTGCTGGGCACGCTGGCTGGCTTGGCGCTGGGTCTGTCGGTGGCCTTCAACATCGACGTCATCGTGCCCGCGATTGAAAACTTGTTGGGGGCGAGCTTTTTGCCGCGAGACATCTACCTCATCAGTCGCATGCCCAGCGACCCGCAAGCGGGCGACATTTGGCCGATTGCCATCATCTCGTTGGTGCTTGCGTTCTTGGCCACCATCTATCCCAGTTGGCGCGCCAGCCGCGTCAACCCAGCTCTTGCCTTGCGCTACGAATAAGGCTTGCGATGACCCACACACCTGTTCTCACTGCCCACCACATCAGCCGCCGCTTCCACGAAGGGCCGCTGGATGTCACCGTGTTGCACAACGTTGACCTGTCGGTGAACGCTGGCGAAACCTTGGCCATCGTTGGATCTTCAGGCTCTGGCAAAAGCACCTTGCTGCATGTGCTGGGTGGGTTAGATGAACCAACCAGTGGAAGCGTATCTTTGATGGGCCAGCCATTGGCAGGCCTAAGCGCCTCAGCCTTGGGCGATTTGCGCAACCAGCACCTAGGGTTTGTGTACCAGTTCCACCACTTGCTGCCCGAGTTCAGCGCGCTCGACAACGTGGCCATGCCGTTGTGGGTTCGCCGCATGGACCGCGTAGCAGCCAGCGCACAAGCGCAAGCCATGCTTGAAGCGGTAGGCCTCGGCCATCGCATGCATCACCGCCCTGCTGAGCTGTCGGGTGGCGAGCGCCAACGCGTGGCGATTGCTCGTGCGTTGGTGACTCGGCCTGCGTGTGTGTTGGCAGACGAACCCACCGGCAACCTCGACCGCCACACTGCCGACCACGTGTTTACGCTCATGCTGCAACTGGCCCGCGAGCACAACACAGCATTTGTGTTGGTGACACATGACAGCGCCTTGGCCGCGCGCTGTGACCGCCAACTGCACCTTGACTCCGGGAAATTGGCGTAAGGCGTAAGACGCCAGAGAAACATCACCCGTTGAACAAACGACCACGTGCGTTTTGTGTGATCGCGGCCACACACGGGTGTGAAATACGTCGCTCAACCGACACCGCAAAAAACTCCTCCACCAGTTCGTCCGTGCGGCCAATCACTTCCACGCCATATTGCGCCACCGTTTCTTTTTCCAAGATGCCCGGCGACATAAAGACACCCCGCCCTTCGCGGCCAAACGCCGTCATCAAAGCACCGTCGTCAAACTCACCCACCACGCAGGGTTGAATCTTGTTGCGCACCAACCAGCCATCCAGCTGCTGCCGCACCGACGATGCCGAGCCTTGAATCAGCATGGGCGCTTCGTGCAGGCACTGGGGAAATTTGCCCTTCAACTTAGCCTTCAACTCGGGCGTGCAAAAAAAACTCATGGGTGTTGTACCCAGCGCATGGTTGAACGCCTTCACGCTGATGCGCTTGGAAAGCGGTTCATCGGCAATCACCAAGTCCAACCGATGCAAAGCGAGTTGCGCCAACAAGTCAGGAAATTTGCCTTCGCTGCCAATCAAGCGCACGGGCTCAGATATTGACAAAGCAGGCTCCAGCAACCGATAAGCCACTGACTTGGCCACCGAGTCGGCCACGCCCACCCGAAACTCCAGCGTGCGCACGCCTGCTTGTGTGTTGACCATGGCGGCTCTGAGCTCGGAGCCCAAGGCAAAGATGTCGTCCGCATAGCTCAGGGCTTTGCGACCATCCTCCGTCAGTTCAAGCTGACGGCCGCTTTTGCGAAACAGCTTGCGCCCCAAGCTCTCTTCAAGCAATTTGATTTGGCCAGACAAGGTTTGCGGTGTTGTGTGTAACTGCTCACCTGCGCGCATGATGCCACCTGCACGTGCTGTAACCCAAAAATAATAGAGGTGTTTAAAGTTCATAGGCCAAATTAAACTTCGATTTTTACGAATAAATAAAAGAATAAATACGAATTTACACGAAGTAATTTTGTGATTAGAGTTTGTCCCATTCTGAGTTGTATTCAGAAAAACCGAAAGGAGCACACCATGCGTTTGAGCACCAAAAGCCGTTTTGCCGTCACTGCCATGATCGATATGGGCTTGCGTCAGCACCAAGGCCCTGTGTCACTGGCAGCTATCAGTCAGCGTCAGCACATCTCCATCTCATACCTTGAACAGCTCTTTAGCAAAATGCGCCAGCACGGTTTGGTGGAAAGCACGCGCGGCCCTGGCGGCGGCTACACCCTGAACCGCGATGCCAACCAAATCAGCGTGGCCGACATCATTTATGCCGTCAACAGCCCCGACGAAAAAGAACAGGTTCCCCCAGATGCCATCCAAAACGGCTATGTGTCCACAGAAGACCTATGGACACAGCTGAACCAAAAAATAGAAGATCACATGCAGTCCATCAGCTTGCACAGCTTGATTGCATCTGAGCTGACTAAATCTGGACAAGTGCCCAGCAGCCACTCGCCCAAACGTGGCGTGTTTGCTCAAAAGCCGCAAACCGTTTTGGCGAGCAAAGTTCCCAACTCTGTTTTTGCACTGGGCAGCACCTAAGCGCCGCCCTGATGTGGATAGACACACATAGCCACCTCGACGCGCCCGAGTTCGAACCCGACCGTGCTGCCGTGCACCAGCGTGCGCGTGCAGCAGGCGTAGCCACCTGTGTGATTCCCGCCGTCGAAGCGGCCAACTTCGACGCCGTGCGTTTGTTGGCTCATGCACAGCAAGATACGTATGGACTAGGCATTCACCCGCTCTACGCACCGCACGCCACCGAAGCGGATTTGGCAAAGCTCGATGCCGCGCTGCATGCCCACCACGATGACCAGCGTTTGGTGGCCGTGGGCGAAATTGGCCTAGACGGCTTTGTACCAGAGCTCAATACACCTGAAGCGCTGGCCCAACAGCAACACTTTTACAAAGCCCAACTCAAGCTCGCGCAGCAACATCAACTGCCCGTCATCCTGCATGTGCGGCGCAGTGCTGACTTGCTACTCAAAGGCTTGCGCGACACGCCGGTGGTGGGTGGCATTGCCCATGCGTTTAACGGCAGTTTGCAGCAGGCTCAAGCTTTCATCGCCTTGGGTTTCAAACTCGGCTTTGGCGGCGCACTCACCTATGACCGCGCCCTGCAATTGCGCCGCTTGGCCACCGAGCTGCCGCTCTCGGCCATCGTGCTAGAAACCGATGCGCCTGATATCCCGCCGCATTGGCTCTACACCACTGCAGAGCAACGCGCCGCAGGCCAGCCCCAAGGCCGCAACGAACCCGCTGAACTGCCGCAGATTGCCCAAGTGCTGGCGGACCTGCGCGGCATCTCTCTGCGCGAACTGGCTGCAGCTACCTGCGCCAACGCACGACAAGCCTTGCCACGCCTACAATGAAGGCGTGACCTCATCCATCCTCAACGCTGACCTGCATTGCCACTCCGTGGTCTCGGATGGCACGCTCACGCCCGAGCAGTTGGCTGCTCGCGCCAAAGCCAACGGTGTCGAGTTGTGGGCCTTGACGGACCACGACGAAGTGGGCGGCCAAGAACGCGCTCTCGCAGCAGCGCAAGGCAATGGTCTGAAGTACCTCACGGGCGTAGAAATTTCCATCACCTTCGCCAATAAAACCGTGCATATCGTGGGCCTCGGCTTTGATGCCCACGACGAACAGCTCAAACAAGGTCTGCACCAAACACGCGGCGGTCGCGGTGAACGCGCCAAAGAAATGTCAGACGGCTTGGCCAAAGTCGGCATCCATGGCGCGTATGAAGGTGCACTCAAATATGCAGGCAACCCCGAACTGATTTCGCGCACACACTTTGCACGATTCCTTGTTGAAACCGGCGCATGCCAAGACACCAACGAAGTGTTTCGCCGCTTCTTAACCGAAGGCAATCCTGGCTATGTGCCGCACCGCTGGGCCTCATTGAAAGACGCAGTGCAATGGATCGTGCAAGCCAAAGGCATGGCAGTCATCGCACACCCTGCACGTTACGGCTTCACACCCAACGAAGAGTTTGCATTGTTCACCGAATTCAAAAACCATGGTGGACAAGGCGTCGAAGTGGTCACCGGTAGCCACACGCCCGCCGAGTACGTGACCTACGCCGACATGGCCCAAGAATTTGACCTCTTTGCCTCACGCGGCAGCGATTTTCATAGCCCTGATGAAAGCCGCATTGACCTTGGCACATTGCCTTGGTTGCCAGGCCAACTCACCCCCGTGTGGGAAGCGCTGGCAGACCGAATTCAATAATGGCTCAGTTTCTTCAAGTTCACCCCGACAACCCTCAACCCCGTTTACTCAAGCAAGCCGTCCAGTTGCTAGAGCGCGGCGGCATTGTGGCCGTGCCCACCGACTCCAGCTATGCCTTGGTCTGCCACTTGGACGACAAAGCGGCGGTTGAACACATGCGCCGCATTCGCCAAGTGGACGAGAAACACCACCTCACCTTGATGTGTCGCGATTTGTCTGAGCTAGCCAACTACGCCCGCGTGGACAACCGTCAATACCGCTTACTCAAAGCCGCCACGCCCGGGGCCTACACCTTCATCCTGGAAGCCACCAAAGAAGTGCCCCGTCGCGTCAGCCACCCGCAGCGCAAAACCATTGGTCTGCGCGTGCCGCTGAACAAAACCCTGCTCGACTTGCTTGAACTCCATGGCGCACCGCTCTTGGCCACCACACTCATTGCCCCCGGTGAGACCGACCCGATGAACGACGCCGAAGAAATTCGCGACCGCTTTGAGCATGAACTTGCTGCCGTGATCGACGCAGGTGCTTGTGCGCTCGAACCCACCACTGTGGTGGACCTCACACCCATGGACGGCGGCGGCGACCCAGAGCTCATCCGCACTGGACGCGGCCCTCTGAGCACTTTGGGCTTGTAAGTGGCTCCACTGCTAGCCCCAAAGTGTTGAACGCGACCATTGAATGAGACAATCGCACGGTGAATTTTCCAGAGCTGATTCAAACCGTCCTGATCTATGCCTTGCCCGTGGTGTTTGCCATCACGTTGCACGAGGCCGCGCATGGCTATGTGGCGCACAAGCTGGGTGACAACACCGCGCTGATGTTGGGTCGCGTCACCCTCAACCCCATCCCACACATTGACCCTTTGGGCACGATTGCAATGCCTGCCCTGTTGTACTTTGCAACAGGCGGTAACTTCTTGTTTGGCTATGCTCGACCTGTGCCCGTACGCTTTGGCAATTTGAATCATCCAAAGCGCGACATGATTTGGGTGGCCTTGGCAGGACCGGGGATTAACTTCTTGCAAGCCCTCGCTTGGCTGTTGGCGTTCTACCTGATGAAGGGCTTCGGAGTGACCGAAACCTACTTTTTGAAAATGAGCTTGGCGGGCGTGGTGGTCAACGTGTCCATGTTCGTCTTCAACCTCTTTCCTCTACCGCCGCTCGATGGGGGCCGCGTGCTGGTCGGCCTACTGCCTTGGCGTGCAGCGGTCTGGCTCTCTAAAGTTGAGCCTTACGGCATGTACATCATCTTGGGTCTGGTGGCTTTCAAACTGCTCGATGGCGTTTGGATGACACCTCTTATGAGTTGGACCGTCTTTGTGTTGTCACTTTTGCTGAGCCCTTTTGAATTTTTATTGAATCCCTGATTTTTATAAGTAAGCACGATATGAAAGAACGCGTTCTCTCCGGCATGCGCCCCACGGGCGCTTTGCATTTGGGCCACTACCACGGCGCCTTGAAAAACTGGGTGCGTTTGCAGTCCGAGATGGATTGCTACTACTTTGTGGCCGACTGGCACGCCCTCACCACGCACTACGAAAACCGCGAGGTGATCGAGAAGAACGTGTACGAGATGGTGATCGACTGGCTCGCCGCCGGCCTCGACCCCAACGCTTGCACCATCTTCTTGCAAAGCCGCATCCCTGAGCACGCCGAGTTGTTCACCCTCTTGGCCATGGGCACACCGCTGGGTTGGTTGGAGCGCGTGCCCACCTACAAAGACCAACAAGAAAAGCTCAAAGACAAAGACTTGTCCACCTACGGCTTCTTGGGTTACCCCCTGCTGCAAGCCGCCGACATCTTGATTTACAAAGCCAAGCATGTGCCGGTGGGCGAAGACCAAGCCAGCCATGTGGAGCTGACCCGCGAAGCCGCACGCCGCTTTAACCACTTGTATGGCCGCGAAACCAACGCCGAGGAGAAAGTGCAAGCCTCTTTGGCCAAGCTCCCCAAAGACAGCGTCAAGCGCTTTGAAAAATCGCGCAAGGCTTACCAAGAAACCGGTGACGCCAAAGCCATGGAAGGCGCACTGGGTTACATCGCCACCGCACCCGAGCTAGAAGAACAAGACCGCGAGCGTTTGAACGGCTACTTCAAAGGCACTGGCAAGATCATCTTGCCCGAGCCCCAAGCCTTGCTCACCGAGGCCAGCAAACTGCCAGGCTTGGACGGCGCCAAGATGAGCAAGAGCTACAACAACTCGATTGCCATTCGCGAAGACCGCGCCACGATTGAACAGAAGGTCAAACGCATGCCCACCGACCCTGCGCGCCAAAAACGCACCGATGCGGGCGACCCGGACAAGTGCCCCGTGTGGCAATTCCACATGGTTTACAGCGACGAAGGCCAGCGCCAATGGGTGGCGCAGGGTTGCAAAACTGCAGGCATCGGTTGCTTAGAGTGCAAACAACCCATCATCGATGCCATCTTGCAAGAGCAGCAACCCATGCTCGAACGCGCTGAGCCCTACATCACCAACCCCAAGATTGTTCGTGATATCGTGGACGCGGGTACTGAAAAAGCTCGCAAAACGGCTCAGGAAACCATGCAGGATGTTCGGTCTGCAATGGGGCTAAACTACTAATATTGATTCTGGAGTAATAAAAATGAGTATGTACATCATTGACGACCATCCTTTGGTCCGCCAAGCCATCGCTATGTTGTTGCGCCGTATGCGTCCTGCATCGAAAGTTGTTGAATTAGAAAAGTTCAGCGAATTGCAAGCCGCCATCATCAAAAACGGAGACCCAGAACTCTTTGTGCTTGATTTGTTGCTGCCCGGTGTCAAAGGCACTTCAGCTGTTAAAGAAATCAAAACCATGTACGCAAATGTGCCATTGGCTGTGATTTCTTCGATGCCTGCTGGCGAAGCTGAAGAAACATGTATCGAAGCGGGCGCAGACATCTACATCGAGAAGTCCACCCCTGCCAATGAAATCTCGTCTGCCATCCAAGGCCTGTTTGCTGCCGAACACGGCAGTGACGACGAGCCTGCTGTGGCTGTGGGCGAAACCAAATTGTCAAAGCGACAAAAACAACTCATCGTGATGTTGGACCGTGGTTTGAGCAACCGCGACATCGCTGCCGAGCTGGATATCAGCGAACACACCGTGAAAGTTCACTTGTGGCGTCTGTTCCGTCGCTTGGATGTGAAAAGCCGTACCCAGACATTGCACTTCGCGCGCATGAACGGTCTGCTGTAATTCAGCTCCCCCAAAAGCAGAAAGCCCCGCAGTTTTATGACTGCGGGGCTTTTTTCATGACGCGTTCACAACCTTACTGCGCCGTGGATTGCAAGGTGTCACGTACCATCAAGTTCAAGCCCTTGCTGCCGGGCTTCACAGGGGTGAGGCTCACCCCATAGTCACCAGGCTGCGCTGTCGCTTGCCCACTCTTGGAGATGCGCACACGCACCGTGACTTCGTCCATGCCTGTGAGCTTGGCATTGGGGCTCATGGCCATGCTGTCATCCAGCACAAAGTCCAAAGGCAATTTATCGGCTGTGGTGCGCAAAATGGCAATCGGCATGCGCGAGCCTGTCACAGGCGTGGCATACACAAACACGGTATCTGTGGGTGCGATCAAGCCTTGCAGCTCCTTCACCAAGGTCACACGCCCGCTGATGCTGCTAGCGGCCAATGCCGCCTTCGTCGCAGGCGAACTCGCGGCAGCGTCGGCTGGGGCATTGGCGGCACGCGGAGGAATGGCTGGCAAGCCCATTTTGTTGCGCGCTTCGGCAATCGCACGGTCGAGCTCTGGCGCATCGGGCGAATCAGCAGGCACGACTTCGCGGGCGCGCTCCCAGTAGCGCAAGGCCGTGTTGAAGTTCAGCTCGGCATACGACGCGCTACCGGCCAAGAACAAAGCATTGAGGTGGTGCGGATCGGCGGTGAGCACGCGCTGGATGATGGCCCAAGGCTCACCGGCAAAACTACCGCCGTTCTTTTGCGCCAGCACTTCTGCACGTTCGATGGATAAGTTGTCATCTCGGCTCAAAGCCAAGGCCTTGGCAAAAGCTTCGGCGGACTCTTCAAAGTGACCACGCGCACGCTGAACGCGCCCGAGCATCACCCAACCTTCCATGCTGTTAGGTTCATCTTGCAAACGGCGAGTGAGGGCCACAGCCATCTCAGTCAGCTTTTCAGGTGTCGCTTCAACTGAACCATCTACACCTTGTTGCAAAGCACGTGGATCTAATGCCGCAGGCTCACCCAACACGCTGTACATCAACAGAGATGCCACAGGGATCACAAACACCAAGAGTCCGATGCTCACCCAAGGCTTGCGCCACACGACGGCCGAAGGCGAGCTAGGGGCAGGCGCCTGCGTGGCGTCGTCTGCCGCCGCCACATCAGCAAGCAGGCGCTCAGACAATTCATCACGTGCCGCTTTGAGCTCCTCGTAGCTCAAATTGCCCATCACAAACTCGCGGTCGAGTTCGGCCATTTGATCGCGGTACACCGCGGCATTGGCTTTGGCGGGGTTGTTGATGGCATCGGCCTGATGGGCTGCCAAATGTGCGCCCTGTTGTGAGCCACGCCACAGCGCCACGCTCAACACCACCATCACCACGGCCATCATGGCCACAGCGACATAAATAAATGCGAGTGCGGGATTCACATCAACCTTTCAACAGTTGCTTGGCGCGTTCGCGCGCTTCGTCGCTCAAGACGGCAGGCCCAGCCAACGCTCGGCGTTGACGCAAATACACACCCAAAAAGATGGCGGCAATCAACAGCAGCAAAAACGGGCCAAACCACAACACCCACGTCAACGGTTTGACCTCGGGGCGATACAGCACAAAGTCGCCATAGCGTGACACCAAGAAGTCTTTGATTTCTTGGTCGGACTTGCCTGAGCGAATCAACTCACGCACTTCGTTGCGCAAATCGTCGGCCAACTCGGCGTGCGAAGAAGCCAAAGATTCGTTTTGACACACCAAGCAGCGCAGCTCTTGCGAGATGTCAACCAAGCGGGCTTCCAGCTTGGGGTCTTCAGCCATCAGAGGGGCTTCGCGTCCCACCACCAAGCCTGAAGACGCAGCCGCGACTGGCTCAGGGGCCAACGAAGCTGCGGTAGCTTGCGCCAAAGCCACTTGGGGGGTGAACCACAGGGCCATCGAAACGCTGAGCGCATAAACGCCATGCAAGGCGCCATTCATCCAAACACGTTTCATGATTTGTTCAACTCCGCAATCAGGGGCAAGATTTTTTCAGCCAACAACGCAGGCGTGACAGCCCCGACAAACTTGTAGCGAATCACACCCGCCTTGTCGATGACGTAGGTTTCTGGCACGCCGTACACACCGTAGTTGATGCCCACACGACCATCGAGGTCCATGACCGTGGTCATGTAGGGGTTGCCATGGCGCTTGAGCCAAATTTGGCTACGCTCGCGAGCGAGTTGCAACTTTTCGTCAAACGGCGATTTGTAAGCAGGATCTTGCGGCTGAATTTCTTTGTAGCTCAAGCCCACGATCGGCACTTGGTGCTTCTCAGAAAACGCCACCAGCACGGGGTGCTCTTCACGACACGCCACACACCAAGTGGCCCACACATTGAGCATCCACACTTGGCCTTGCATGTCGATAGGCGAGAACTTCGCATCACCTGGCTCCAAGGTGAACAAGCTGAAATGCGGTGCAGGCTTGCCGATCAAGGGAGACGGAATTTCACGCGGATCGCGCTTCAAACCCACGGCCAAAAACACCACGAGGCCGATAAAAAGTACGAGAGGAATCAGGACCTTTTTCATTTGCGATACCTCCGGTCCAACGCGGCCAACACGCCACCTAAGACCATCAGTAACACACCGCCCCACAGCCACGGCACAAAGGGCTTGTAATACACGCGCATGCTCCACTCGGTGCGGGCGTCATCCAGTGGCTCGCCCAGCGACACGTACAAATCGCGCATGAAGCCTGAGTCGATGCCAGCTTCCGTCATGGCCATGGCCGACGAGAAATAGCGGCGTTTTTCAGGCTGCAAAATCTCGATGATCTTGTCGTTGCGCAGCACTTGCACATCAGCACGCACGGCCTTGTAGTTGGGGCCACGCACTTCATCGAGCGAGTTCAAACGGAAGGTGTAAGGTGCAATCGTCACCACATCGCCAATGCGCATGCGCACGTCGCGCTCCACCTCATAGCACTTGACGCCAGTGATGCCAATCACCAACACCGCCATGCCAAAGTGGGCGATGTGTTGCCCCCAAAAGGATGCGCCGATGCGACCAGGCTTGCCCACGCGCTCCACCACTTGCTGAGCCGTACCCAAAGCCACCCAGCAGCCCAAGAACAAACCAAACGCCGCGCCGAGCGACCAGCCACCCAACACAAACGGCAACAGCACAGCCAGAGCGAGCGCACCTGCAAACGACCAACGCAGCTTGTTTGCAATTTCGCGCACATTGGCATCCCGCCAACGCGCCACGGAACCGGGGATGATGAGAAACACCGTGGGCACCAACAGCGGCGCAAACACCGCATTGAAGTAAGGCGGCCCCACTGAGAGCTTGCCCAAATTCAGCGCATCAATGATGAGTGGGTAAATCGTGCCCAGCAACACCGCAGCCGTGGCCACCACCAGCAACACGCTGTTGGCCAACAAGAACGATTCACGCGACACCAGCTCCATGCGACCACCCAAGGCCACACGTGGCGCACGCCATGCGAACAGTGTGAGCGATGCGCCCACCACCACTGCCAAGAAAATCAAAATGAACACGCCGCGCTTAGGGTCAGACGCAAACGCATGCACCGACGTGAGTACGCCGGAGCGAACCAAAAACGTGCCCAACAGCGACAAGGAAAAAGCAGCAATCGCCAACAACACTGTCCATGCTTTGAAGCTGCCGCGCTTCTCCGTCACCATCAGCGAGTGAATGAGCGCCGTAGCGACCAACCAAGGCATGAGCGACGCGTTTTCTACCGGATCCCAGAACCACCAACCGCCCCAGCCAAGTTCGTAATACGCCCACCAAGAACCGAGGCCAATGCCAAAGGTCAAAAACGTCCAAGCCACCACCGTCCAAGGGCGCGACCAACGGGCCCAGGCTGCATCTAAGCGACCGCTCATCAAAGCAGCCACCGCAAACGCAAACGCCACTGCCATGCCCACATAGCCCATGTAGAGCATGGGTGGATGAATCACCAAGCCTGGGTCTTGCAGCAGCGGGTTTAAATCTTTGCCTTCCATGGCGGCGGGCAGCAAGCGCTCAAAGGGGTTGGAGGTGGTCAAGATGAACAGCAAAAACCCCACCGAAATCAAACCCAGCACGCCAATCACACGGGCCACCATATCGAGGGGCAAGCTGCGCGAAAAAATAGCCACAGCCACCGACCACAAGGCCAGCAACAACACCCACAACAAGAGCGAACCTTCATGGCCACCCCAGACCGCTGCGAATTGGTAAGGCTTGGGCAGCAGCGAGTTAGAGTGCTGCGACACATACAACACGGAAAAATCGTTGTTCAAAAACGAAGTGGCCAAAGCGCCAAATGCAAACGCCACCAACACAAATTGCAAGGCTGCGGTGGGACGTGCCAATGACTGCAAAGTAACTTGTGCTTGAGGCGTGCGCACCAAAGTGCCTGCAATAGGCAACACACCCTGCATCACGGCCACCAAGGCCGCCAGCATGAGCGCGAAATTACCGAGTTCTGGAATCATGGCTTGCCTTTGATGGGGACTGGCGTTTGCACAGATTTGGCCGCTTTGGCAGCCGCGGCTTCGTCCATTGCGTGTTGGGCTTCAGGCGGCATGTAGTTTTCGTCGTGCTTGGCCAAGACTTCGCTGGCCACAAAGATGCCGTCTTCACCCAGCTTGCCTTGCGACACCACGCCTTTGCCCTCTTTGAACAAATCGGGCAACAAGCCCAGATAGGTCACGGGAATGTCGTGCACGGTATCGGTGATGACAAAGCGCACGGTGTTGCCGTCACGCACCAAGCTGCCTTCTTTGACCATGCCGCCCGCACGGAAGGTGCGCCCCTTAGGGGCCTCGCCTTTGCTCACTTGTGTGGGCGTGAAAAAAAACACCAAATTGCTTTGGAAGGCATTCAGCACAAACGCAGCCGCGGCGCACAGCACCACAATGCCGGCGGCAATCAGCGCAAATCGTTTGGTTCTGGGTTTCATCACATCAATTCCTCAACAGGCGAATCTTTGGCGAGCAATTGGGCCACAGCCTGCTCGGCTTTCAATTGATTCAGCACAACGCGGTGCGCCCAGCGGGCTTGCCACACTTCCACGGCCAACAGCAAAGCCGTCACGCCTACGCTTCCCCACACATACACGGCATAGCCGCCCATGGCCCAAAACTGGCTCCAGCTTTCCCACCTCATGACTTCACCTCATCGAGTTCGTGCACCCAAGTGGCGTGGCTTTCGCGCTGCAAGATGAGCGTGCGCACGCGGTACAACACCAAAGCCACGGTGTAGAACCAAAACGCCAAGGCCATGAGCAACATGCTCCACAACATGATGGCGGCCATGCTTGAGCCTTGCGTCACCGACACCGAAGCGCCTTGGTGCAAGGTGTTCCACCACTTCACCGAGAAGTAAATGATGGGCACGTTGATCGCACCCACGATGGCAATCAAAGCGCCCGCGCGGTCGCTGCGGCGTGTGTCCTCAATGGCCGAGGTCAAGGCGATGTAGCCGAGGTACAAGAAAAACAAAATCAGCTCAGACGTGAGGCGTGCATCCCACACCCACCACGCGCCCCACATGGGCTTACCCCAAAGTGCGCCGGTCCACAGCGACAGAAATGCAAACAAGGCACCCGTGGGGGCCAAGGCACGGGTCATCATGCCCGACAGGCGTGTGTTGAAGGTCAAGCCCAACACACTCCAAAACGCCATGGCCAAATAGATGACCATCGACATCCAACTCGCAGGCACGTGCACGAAGATGATGCGGTAGCCCTCGCCTTGCTGAAAATCCGTGGGGGCCACAGCAAAGCCCAGCCACATACCTACCAGCATGAGCACGGTGGCCAACACCGCAAACCAAGGCCACGCCTTGCCAGCCAACCCATAAAAGGTTTGCGGCGCAGCGTAGTAAAACCAATTGATATTTTTCATTCCAACGCGATCCGTAAAGCCGCTGCACATGCAAACGGGCTGAAAAAAGCTGCGGGCAACAGCATGGCCATCAAGATCGACAAATGCGCCTGTGCGCCCAAGCCACTGGCTTGCGCCTCAACAGCACCTGCACCAAACACCAGCACAGGGACGAACAAAGGCAACACCAAAAGCGACAACAACACGCCACCACCACGCACGCCCAAGGTCAAGGCAGCACCAATGCCGCCCACCAAAGACAAAACGGGAGTACCCAACAACAGGGCCAAGGTGAGGGTCAGCAGGGCATCGGCCGAGAGGTCAAATTGCAGCCCTAAAACTGGGGCCAATAATACCAACGGCACGCCTGAAACCAGCCAGTGCGCCAGCAGTTTGGCCGTGATGAGTAAGGGCATTGGCGTGGGCGACAAAGCCATTTGCTCCAACGTGCCGTCGCGGTAATCCGCCTCAAACAAACGCTGCAGCGCCAGCATGCTCGACAGCAGCGCCCCCACCCACAAGACGCCAGGTGCAACCAAACGCAAAGTGTTCAGCTCAGGGCCAATGCCCAGCGGAAACAGGGCCGCCACCACCACAAAGAAAAAAACAGCGGTCAACACCTCGCTCTTGCGGCGCATGGCCAAAAGCAAGTCGCGCCGCAACACAGCCATGAACGCGCCGCCACTCATGCCACACCTTTCAGTCGGTAAGTTTGCACATGCACCGATGTGCCGCTGGCGGTGCTAAGCGCCACAGGCTGATGGCTGGTGAACAACACCATGCCGCCATTGGCCACATGCTCAGCCAACAACCCCCGCAAGCCATCGACAGCTTTGACATCCAAAGCCACAAAGGGCTCGTCTAACACCCACAGCGGCGCTTGACTGGCCAACAAGCGAGCCAAGGCCGTGCGGCGCTTTTGACCTTGCGACATCACGCGCAGCGGTAAGTGTTCGCGCCCACGCAAGCCCATGCGAGCCAAGGCGACTAGGGCTTGTGCCTCACTCAACTCGCGGCCCGACACCGCGGCATCGGACATCAGGTTTTCTAAAGCGGTCAGCTCTTCTTTGAGCGACAAGCCGTGGCCTAAATAAAACAAAGACGAACGAAACGCTGGGGCGTTTTGCTGGATGGTTTTGTCTAGCCAACACACCTCGCCCGCATCGGCAGGCGAAAGGCCACAGACGATGCGCAGCAGACTGGTTTTACCCACGCCGTTGTCACCCTCTAGGTGCAAGGCTTGGCCTGCTTTCAATTCAAAGCTGACGTCGGCAAACAAGGGCTTGTTGCCACGGCTGCAAGACAAATTGGAAACACGCAACATGGTCAGATGAACGTCCCTGCACAGCTCAGCACTTGACCGCCTGTACCAATTTTGAAGCGCGCAATGCCAGCACTGCGCGTGGTATTGACACCACCAAGGTCGAGTTTGCGTACACCGCGCTCACGCAGCTCTTGCATGGCATTCCACAAAATGAGGTTGTGCGCGTTGTGCTCACGGCCCGCATCGTTGGTCCAACCCACTTGATAGGTGGCTGACTCGCCATGAATCAAAAACATCATGCCTGCCACGCGGTCGCGCCCCACGTCGGCACGTAGGGTCAAGATGGTTTTGGTGGGCTGTTGACGCGATGGCACATACAAGTCAAAGAACTGCAAAGGCAAACCGTGCAAGCCACGCTGCTCGCGCTGCTGCATCTCGGCATCCAACAACCATCGGTACTGGCCCGCATTGGTACCCACGCGGTGAATGGTCAACGACGACTCTTCGGCGCGTGCCAAGCTGTAGCGCCAGCGCCCATCCAACTGGGCGCGCAAAACCTCGAGCTCAGGCTGAAGATCGAGCATCACCGTGCTGTGCCCCGTCATCACACGACGCCAACGCGAGAGACCCAGCTCAGGGCCTGGTGCTTCGAGTGGCGTGAAGGCAACCACACGCAAGTTTTTCAAAGGAATGGTCTTTTTGAGCGCCTTGTAAACACGCGCTTTGTCGGCACCCGACAAAGGCTGCAGCCACACCGGTCCCAGCGAACACAGCGCCATATTGGCCAGGCCTCCCACCATGCGACGCACGATGAACTGAGCCAAAGCCACGGGCGCGCCGTCTTGCTCAACCAACGCACGTAACACGCTCACGCCCAGCGTTTTCATGCACGCGCCATAGGCCCAGTCTTGCTGCAAGGGTGCAGCAGCGGCGGCATGGTGTGCGTCCCACTCGGGATAGCTCAGGGTGTCCCAGTTGACTTTCATGCGCCTAAAATCCCCGCACCATGTTGAACAAACTTCGCCTTCGCCGACAAGCCGAAACCGTGATGGGCCATCGCTTGGAAGAACCCCGCCTCACGCTCGTGTTTGTGCTGTGGGTGTTTGTGTACGTGGGTTTGCCCTTGCTGGCCATCAGCAGCCTGATTGACGTGTTGATTCAGCAAATCACGGGCAACTGCACCGGTTTTTGGTGCTGGTTCTAAAAGCAAAGCCATTGGATGCGTGCAACCTCAGCGAGGCACTGTGCAAGGGCCCGTGATCTGGATACGCACCTTTTTGCCCATATAGGTGGTGTCGTGATAAGCGTTCACGATGACGGTGGCTTGCTCAATGCGAATCTCTGACTCGTCGCCCGTCGTTTTGTGTTTACGAAACGCCCCCATCTCCTTGGCGGTGGTGAGATTTTTGCCCGTGAATTCTTCGGTCGCCAAACTGTTGGCAATCAACAAATAAGGCTCTGGACCGTTCATCTTCAAAAAGATATTTTTGCCCATCGATTGGATTTCAATCACCACTTTTTGAGGCTTGATCTTCACCTCTTCCATCGCTGGAATCGTGGCCTCAACTTCGCAAGGCATTTTGAAAGTTTGAGCAAATGCAGGCGTGACCAGCAAGGCCATCGCGAACAACAAGGCTTGAAGCCATCGAACGTGGATTTGAGTCATGGTCACCATTCTAAGAAGGCTGAGAAGGCACTTGCGTTTTGCGGTGCGCCACCCGCTGTGCCCGATAAATGCCCGAGTGGCCCGAGCAGACATAGCTCATAACGCAGGCCAGCGCGGCAAATACGCCGATCTCTGCACCAAACAGTTCCATCGCCATTAAGGTAGAGGCAATAGGTGTGTTGGCCGCTCCGGCAAACACCGCCACAAAGCCCACCGCCGCCAGCAAGGCAAACGGCACATCCAGAAGCGGCGCCATGGCATTGCCCAAGGTCGCGCCGATGTAGAACAAGGGCGTCACTTCGCCCCCCTTAAAGCCAGAGCCCAAGGAGGCCATGGTGAACACCATCTTGCCCAAGAAGTCAGTGGGTGCGAGTGGGTGGACAAATGCCTCCACCATCACTGGAATACCCAAACCGATGTAGCGGTCAAAGCCACCCCACATGACCACCGCCGCAATCACTACACCGCCGATGAAGGGTCGCAGCGGTGCATAAGCAATGTGCTTTTTCATCACACCACTCAAGGCATGCGTGCCATCGGCAAACAGCCTACCCGTCAAACCAAACACCGCCCCCGCGAGCAGCATGGCCGCCAACAGCCAAGGCGTGATACCGGGCATGACCCCAGCCATGTAATGCGTGTGCTGCACGCCCCACAGCAGCCCCACCTGGTCAGCCAACACCGCCGCCAACAAACAAGGAAGCAAGGCATCCAAGCGCATGCGACCAATGGCCAAGACTTCCAGCGCAAACACAGCGCCCGCCAAGGGCGTACCAAACACCGAGGCAAAGCCCGCGCTGATGCCGGCCATCAGCACCATGCGGCGGTCGACGTGGTTGAGCTTGAAAAAATGGGTGAGCTGATCGGCCAAGGCCCCGCCCATTTGCACCGCTGTGCCCTCACGGCCTACGGAAGCGCCAAACAAATGAGAGATGACCGTACCACCCAATACAAAAGGCGCCATGCGCAAAGGCACCACTTTTTTGGGGTCGTGAATTTCGTCGATCAGCAAGTTGCTACCTGCTTCGACATGCTGGCCAAACTTCAGGTAAAACCAGCCCACCAAAAAGCCCGCCACGGGCAAGCCCCAAATCAACCAACGGTTGGCTTCGCGGGTGTTCGTGGCCCAGTCGAGGGCGAACAAAAACAACGCAGAGGCAGACCCAGCCAGTACGGCCACCGCCGTCGCCAAAACCACCCACTTGGCCACGTAGCGCAGCAGGTCTAGCTTGGAAGATGGCGCGAATTGCGGCATGTGTCGCCCTGTAAGACTGACACTCGAATAAGAAAAAAGCCGCTCATTGACGAACGGCTTTTTTAGGTGCTTTTTAGGCTTGGCGGAGAAGGAGGGATTCGAACCCTCGGTAGGGTCGCCCCTACGCTTGATTTCGAGTCAAGTACATTCGACCACTCTGCCACTTCTCCTGATTCGGTGTCGTTTGTCGAAGCTGCAATTCTATCAGGGGCGACGTGCGCCAGCGCTGCCGATCGGCTGAACCACTACACCTGAGGCAGCAGGGACACCCGATGTGCCACCCACGGGGCTGATCAACATCGACACCAAGCAAGCGCCGTTAAACAACGAAGCATCATCGAGCTCAATGGTGGCAGAACGGTCCCCTCGCATGAACACCAACAAGCTGCGTTTACCACGCACAGAGGAAATCAATGACCAACCTTGACGAGGCATTTGCTCGGCAAAGAAGTTGTAGGTGGTCGTGCCATCGTTAGGCACTTCAAACACGGCACGGCCTAACCAGCCATCGCCCACGCCAAAAATGAGCGATTCGCCCGTGCGCAATTTGGTGCCCACAGGCAAAGGCATACGCCCGAGTTGCTCCATCGTCGGACGTTGTGCATTGTCACTATTCGGACCGGCGTCAGGATTGGTCATCGTGCCGCAAGCAGTCAAAAACACAGCGACTAAGGAAACAAGTACATATTTCACAGCTAGATCCTTTTCAGTTTTGACAACTGTATCAGGCTCGCAATTCAGTCACTCCCCCCATGTACGGGCGCAGCGCTTCAGGCACGCGAATGCTGCCATCGGCTTGTTGGTAGTTTTCGAGCACAGCCACCAAGGTGCGGCCCACGGCCAAACCTGAACCGTTCAAGGTGTGCACGAGTTCGTTTTTGCCTTGGGCGTTTTTGAAACGTGCTTGCAAGCGACGTGCTTGGAAGGCTTCGCAGTTCGACACCGAGCTGATTTCGCGGTAGGTGTTTTGCGCAGGCAACCACACTTCGAGGTCGTGCGTCTTGGTCGCGCCAAAGCCCATGTCGCCGGTGCACAGCAACATCACGCGGTAAGGCAAACCAAGTTTTTGCAAAATGGTTTCGGCGTGTTGCGTCATTTGCTCCAAGGCTTCATAGCTCTTATCGGGGTGCACGATTTGCACCATCTCCACTTTGTCGAACTGGTGTTGGCGAATCAGTCCGCGTGTGTCGCGCCCTGCGCTGCCCGCCTCTGAACGGAAGCATGGTGTGTGTGCGGTGAGCTTGATCGGCAGATCGCTTTCAGCCATCACCACGTCGCGCACAAAGTTGGTCAAGGGCACTTCGCTGGTGGGGATCAAGTACAACGCCGTGCTTTCGCTGGTGGCTTCGCCTTCTTGGCCACCCTTCTTGGCAGCAAACAAGTCTTCTTCAAACTTGGGCAGCTGGCCTGTACCTTTGAGGCTGTCGGCGTTGACGATGTACGGTGTGTAGCACTCGGTGTAGCCGTGCTCTTGGGTTTGCACATCGAGCATGAACTGCGCGAGGGCACGGTGCATACGTGCAATTTGGCCCTTCATCACCGTGAAGCGTGAACCAGAGAGCTTGACGCCCATTTCGAAGTCGAGGCCCAAGGGCTCGCCCAAGTCCACATGGTCTTTGGGCTCGAAGCCCAAAGGTGCAGGCTCGGTGCCTGTGGGGCTCCAGCTGCGCAGCACCACGTTGCCGTGTTCGTCTTCGCCTGTGGGAACGCTGTCGTGTGGCAAGTTGGGCACGGCCAGCAACAAGGTTTGCAATTCGGCTTGCAAGGCGTCTAAGCGCACGGCCGAGGTGTCGAGTTCGGTTTTGATGTCGGCCACTTGTGCCATCACCGCATCGGCACTCTCGCCTTTGGCTTTGAGCATACCGATTTGTTTAGAC
Source organism: Pseudomonadota bacterium (assembly GCA_041180165.1). Taxonomy (GTDB): domain Bacteria; phylum Pseudomonadota; class Gammaproteobacteria; order Burkholderiales; family Burkholderiaceae_C; genus Limnohabitans. The sequence continues at coordinate 315,818 of JBEGSC010000001.1, forward strand.
AAGGCATTGCGGCTGGCTTGCAACTCTTCCGTGCGCGTTTGTAAAGTTTTGCGCTCGGCTTCTAAAGCTTGGTATGCGTCCACATTCAAAAACGCTTGTGGGCTCTTGCGGGTTTCGAGTTTGGCAATGACGCTGGGCAAATCGCGGCGCAATTGGTTGATGTCGAGCATGTACTTCGTCCTTTGATTTTTATTTCAGTCCCTTGGGGAGCGGGAATTTGATGGTTTCTTGCACGCCATCGAGCGTGCGAACCGACACCGCGCCCAAAGCGCGCATGCGGGCAATGACTTGTTGCACCAAGATGTCAGGGGCCGATGCCCCCGCAGTCAAGCCGACGCAGGTTTTACCTGTGAACCACGCTTCTTGGAGTTCATCCGCGTTGTCCACCATGTAGCTGGGCACGCCAGAGCGCTCGGCCACATCGCGCAAGCGGTTGCTGTTAGAGCTGGTGGGGCTGCCCACCACGATGACCATCTCAACCTCTTTGCTCAGCACCTTCACCGCGTCTTGGCGGTTTTGCGTGGCGTAGCAAATGTCTTGCATCTTGGGTTTGCGAATATTCGGAAAGCGTGCCACAACAGCCTCGGTGATGTGCGCTGCGTCGTCCACACTCAAGGTGGTTTGCGTCACTACGGCCAAGCGTTCCGTTTGTTTGGGTTGCACCTTAGCCACGTCTTCAACGTCTTCGACCAAGTAAATGCCGTCGAGCAACTGGCCCATCGTGCCCTCAACTTCGGGGTGGCCTTTGTGGCCAATCATGATGAACTCAAAGCCTTCTTTGTGCAGCTTGGCCACCTCCACATGCACCTTGGTCACCAAGGGACAAGTGGCATCAAACACGTGAAAGCCTCTGCGTGCAGCTTCTTCTTCCACCGCCTTGGGCACGCCATGGGCGCTGAACACCAGCGTCGCGCCTGCGGGCACTTCGGCCAAGTCTTCGATGAAGATCGCACCACGGCTTTTGAGATCAGCCACCACATAGGTGTTGTGCACGATTTCGTGACGTACATACACGGGTGCGCCAAACTTTTCTAAAGCACGCTCGACGATATCAATGGCGCGGTCCACGCCCGCGCAAAAGCCACGGGGTTCGGCCAAGACGATTTCTTGCAAGCTCATGTCAGAGCACACCAATCACTTGCACTTCAAACGTCACAGGCTGGTTGGCCAGTGGGTGGTTGAAGTCAAACAACACCGCGTCGTCAGTCACCTGCTGAATCGCGCCGGCAAACGAGCCCTTGCCCGTGGGCGCAGGGAACTGCACCACATCGCCCACGTTGTATTGCTCATCGGGGTCGCCAAACTCTTTGAGCAAGTTCTTGCTCACCCATTGCTGCATGTCGGGGTTGCGCTCGCCAAAAGCCTCGCCTGCGGCCAGTTCAAACGTGGTGTGCGTGCCTTCAGCCAAGCCCAACAAATGTTGCTCCAACGCGGGCGACAACTCGCCCGAACCCAGCGAGAGCGTGGCAGGTTTGTCGTTGAACGTGTTGATCACGTCGCCTTGCGGTCCCGAAAGCCGATAGTGCAGCGTTAAAAAAGAATCGGGGCCGATGGTAGGGTGAGCGTTGGATGCAGTCATAGGACTCTTTTTGGTTGAACCGCCTATTGTAGAAAGCTCTCGCTATGGACCGAATGCCCGAACCCATGACCATTGCCCAGCTCCCCGCCGAGATGCGTCCGCGCGAAAAACTCCTCAAACACGGGGCCTCGGCGCTGACCGACACCGAACTGCTGGCCCTTTTTCTGCGCACCGGCATCAAAGGTAAAAGCGTGTTTGTGATGGCCCAAGAGCTGCTGGACCGCTTCAAGGGCTTTGCGGGCCTCATCCACGCCAGTGCGGCTGAGCTCAAAACCTGCAAAGGCATGGGGGGTGACGCCAAGCGCTCGCAACTGGTGGCCGTGCTGGAGATGGCCCGACGCGCCCTGACCCAACAATTAACTGAAACCACCGTGATGAATTCACCCAATGCGGTGAAACAATACCTCCAACTCGAACTCGCCCAACTCAAACACGAGGTCTTTGCAGTTTTGTTCCTTGATGCCCACAACCGCCTGCTGTCGTACCAGCCCATGTTTCGCGGCTCGCTGTCGCAAACCATGGTCTACCCACGCGAAGTAGCCAAGACTGCCCTCGCCTTGGGCGCGGACGGCGTGGTGCTGGCTCACAACCACCCGGGCGGCACGGTCAAGCCCTCACAAGCCGACATGAAACTCACCCGCACCCTGCAAGAAGCCTTGGCCCTGATTGATGTGACTGTGCGCGACCACATCATCGTGGCGCAAGGCAAGTATTTGTCGATGGCTGAAGAGGGGCTGCTGTGAAAGCCAAATCGTTGCAAGACTTGGGCGCGATTCGCAAACAAGTGAATGACGCAGCCAAAGCTGCTGCCGCCGCCGAAGAAGCCCGCAAAGAAGCCGAACGCCGCACCGAGGCGGAGCGCAATTTATTCACCCATGCTGTGGGTAACGTCAAACCCATCGCAGCCAAGCCCCGCGTGCTGATCACGCCGCAACGTCCTGCGGCGCGTCCACTGCAACAAGCACTGGATGACCAAGCGGCCTTGATCGAGAGTATGAGCGACGAGTTTGATGTGAGCACCTTGCTCGACGTAGACGACCAACTGAGCTTTCGTCGCCCCGGCATTGGCACCGACGTGACGCGAAAACTGCGCAAGGGCGAATGGAGTATTCAAGGCCAACTCGATCTGCACGGCCTGCGCAGCGACGAAGCCCGCGAAGCCGTAGGCCAATTTGTGCGTGATGCCAAACGCATGGGCTGGCGATGCGTGCGCGTGGTGCACGGCAAAGGCTTGGGCTCGCCCGGCAAAGAGCCGGTGCTCAAAAGCAAAGTACAGCGCTGGCTGGTACAAAAACAAGAGGTGATTGCCTTTGTGCAAGCCAAGCCTTCGGACGGCGGTGCAGGGGCGTTGGTGGTGTTGTTAGGACCAAGCGCCGCATAAACCGCCAGCGCTTGCACAACAAGGACGTCAGAACGTGACGTCTCGGTTACGCATCCAATCTGCAGTTTGGAAAAAGCTGGCTTTCAAACGGGTGCGCAGCTCTTCAGGTACGTCTGTTTCACCCATCGCTTGATCCATGCACGCCACCCACTGGTCGCGTTCTTTGATGCCGATGGAGAATGGCATGTGGCGCATGCGCAAACGTGGATGACCGTGCTTCTCAATGTAGTAATCAGGGCCACCCAACCAGCCGCACAAGAACATGAACAGGCGCTCGCGGGCATTGGCCAAATCGGAGCCGTGGGTTGCGCGCAACTCCAAATAAGCAGGTTCTAAATCCATCAAGTCGTAAAAACGATCCACCAATAGTTTGACGCGTGGCTCGCCCCCGATCCATTCAAACGGCGTATCAAAAGGTGGTTTTTCTTCGATTTGCATAAGTCTGATTGTCGCGCCAATCGATCAGGGCAAGGCCAGGTGTTTGGCAGCTTCGCGCACCGTCAGGCCAGACAACCGTGTGCGGTTCTCCAACAAGAAGTCCGTCACGGCTTGCGGATTCCATCGCGCATAGTCGCGCAGGGCCCAGCCGATGGCTTTGCGGATGAAGAATTCTTTTTCCTCGGCCAGCTGTAGTGCGTAACCAAACAAGCGCGTTGTATCCGTGTCTAAGCGCCAGCCTAGTTGGTGCAGCATGGCTGCTCGGCGTGCCCAATGACTGGGGTGCTTGAGCCACGGGTCCATCACTCTGGCGGCATTGGGTTTTTGCTGCACGGCCACATGCATCACCTCGGCGATGACCGCACTTAGGCCATCCACGGTTTCCCACCAAGGCTCGCGCAACAACAGTGCCTGTAGTGCAGGCAAATCATTCACACAGAGTTGCTGGCTGTGTTGACGCAGCAAATCCACCGCGGTGTAGCGGTATTCACGTTCGGGCTTTTGCCACAGCAGTTCGGCAGCGGCCAACAAATCAGCCGAGCTTTGCCACTGCACTTTGCCTATGCTTTTGACCGCTGAGCGCCGAACGGGCGCTGGCAAACCCAAGAATTCAAACTGGTTGAGCAAGTAGGCTCTCATTTGCTCAGCCCTGACCGCATCAGCCAAAGGTGTGAGGGCGTGTTGAACCGCGAGCACAAACTGCTTGGGCGTCATGGCTTGCTTAGATGTCATCGCCACGGTCAAGACGCTTGCCGCAAGGTTTGCACCACGGGGCGGCGCAGCACATCGCGCAAGCCCCACCAGCCTGCAGCCAAGGCCAGCAGCGCACCCACCATGGCTCCGAGTAAAGGCACCCAAGGGCTGGCTGTCCATTCAAACTCAAATGCAAATCGGGCCAAGCCCCAGCCCATGAGCAGGGCCACGCAAGTGGCCAGCAAACCAGCCAGTGCACCAATGCCCGCCAGCTCTGCACGCTGCACGTGGGCCAGCAGTTGGTTGGATGCACCCAGAGCACGCAGCACTGCATATTCACGCGCACGTTCTTCGCGGGTGGCCGTCACGGCCGCAAACAACACGACCAAGCCCGCCGCCAACGTGAACAAGAACAAAAACTCCACCGCACTCACCACTTGACCAAGCACGCTTTGCACTTGGTTCAAGGTTGCCCCCATGTCGACGTTGGTGATGTTGGGGAAGCGTTGGATGAGTTGGTTGTCGAACGTTGATGTTTTTGCAGCCTCAACGCCGGCCACGCGCTGAGGCGCACGAAACGCAGCAATGTAGGTGGTAGGCACATCAAAGCCCGCATCGGTGGTCATACGGCTGACGGGATACATGACAAAGAAGTTGGCGCGCATGGACGTCCAATCCACACGCCGCACCGAGGTAATGCGCGCTTCGTGCAACACACCGGCCATGTCAAAGCGCAAGCTGTCGCCGAGCTTTAGCTTCAAGGTTTTGGCAATACCTTCTTCAATGCTCAAGCCATCGGCTTCTTCAACTTGCCATGTGCCGCCCACCACGGTGTTGTGCTCGGGCGGCTGTGCGCTGAACGAGACGTTGAATTCTCGGTCAACCAAACGCTGGGCACGCTCTTCGGTGTAGCTGTCAGGCGTGACGGTGTTGCCGTTCACCGCCACCAAGCGGGCACGAATCATGGGATACCAGTCGAGCTTATTCACACCCGCTTCGCGCAAGGTGTGTAAAAACGCATCGGTTTGGGTGGGTTGGATGTTGATGACAAAACGGTTGGGCGCGTCCACCGGCGTGGCATTGCGCCAGCTGCTGATGAGATCAGTACGCAACAGCACCAGCAAGGCCAAAGCAAGCAGGCCCACCGCCAAGGCGCTGACCTGAACCATCGCATACACGGGCCGCGCACTCACCTGTCGTGTGGCCAACATGAGCCATGCGGGCGAACGCCCCTCCACCACACTGCGGCGCAACACCTGCACGGCCAACCACGCCGCAGCCGCAAACAACAACACCGCACCCGCAAAGCCGCCTACCACCATGAGCCCAAGCTTCACATCACGGCTGACCGCTACCAGCAACACCGCAAAACCTGTGAGCCCCAAGGCCCACACGCTGAGCGTGGTGGCTTTGAGCTCACCCACATCGCGGCGCATGACACGCAATGGCGGCACACTGGCCAGTTGCAACACAGGTGGCAAGCCAAAGGCGAGCAACAGGGTGAGGCCCGTGCCTAAACCGTACACCAGAGGCCACATGCTGGGTGCGGGCAAGGCGGTTTCCACCAAACCTTTGAGCAAGGCCACAAACACCAAGTGCACGGCATAGCCCAAAGCCAAACCCAACACACTGGCAAACGTACCGACCCACACGAACTCAGCGGTGTACGACAGGGCAATGTGGCGTTGGCTCAAACCCATCACGCGCAACATGGCGCAGTCATCCAAATGGCGGGCTGCAAAAGCTCGGGCCGCCAAGGCCACCGCCACGGCGCTGAGCAAGGCAGCCAGCAAGGCCACGAGGTTCAAGAACTTGCCCGCACGGTCCAAGGTTTGACGCATCTCGGGTCGGCCTGCCTCGAGCGACTCCACGCGCACGCCGCGCACGTCTGGTTTTTTGCTCTCCGCCTCAGCCCAGTTTTGAAAGTTTTTTGCCGCAACGTCTGAGCCCACCACGGCGAAACGCCACGTCACACGACTGGCCGGTTGAATCAGAGCAGTGGCTTCGAGGTCAGCCGTGTTCATCAACACGCGTGGCGCGAAGTTCATGAAGCCTGCGCCACGGTCAGGCTCACGCACCAGCACGCGGCTGATACGCAGGCGGCTGTTGCCTAACAGCAGGTGGTCGCCCACATCAAGACCTAAGGCTTCTAGGCCTGCGGCCTCGACCCACACTTCGCCGCTGGCGGGAATAGCTGCGGTTTTCTCAAGCGTTGGTTGGCTCACGTTGCTGTCGACGCGTGCAGCACTGTCGTTGCTCAAGGCGATTTGCGCTTGCGCCAAGCTGGCCGCAACTTTGAGTTCGCCGCGCAACGGGTAACCCAGCTCCACCGCTTTGAGTGCCACCAATCGGCTGTTGCTCTCAGCGCCGCTTTGCGCTTGGCCACGCGCCATCGTGGGAAAGCTCAAGGTGGTTACACCTTGCAGCCCATCTTGTTGAGCGCGTTGCACGATGTACAGGGGCGTCGCTTGGTCGCTCACTACCACCACATCGCCGCCCAACAATTGGCGCGCATCGCGTTGCAACCCGCCATTCAAGCGGTCGGCCAAAAAACTCACCGAGCTGAGTGCAGCTACGCCCAAAGCGACAGCCACGATCAACAGCCTCAACTCGCCCGCACGGGCATCACGCCACAGTGTGCGCCAAGCTTGCGTCCACCACGTCACACCACCTTGCATGGCTTGTGTGCTGCTCGCTTGCATCAGTTCGCTCATGCTTGCTGCACCTTGTGTACGCCACCCACCGCCAACTCAGGCTGCAACTGCAAACGATCGTGGGCGGTGTAGCACAGAAAGTGTTTATTCGTGGCACGACCAATGGTGCACAGCCCCAAGCGTGTAGCCACATCAAAGCCCATTTGCGTGATACCACTGCGCGACACCACCACGGCCACACCCATTTGCGCAGACTTCATCACCATCTCGCTCGTCAAGCGACCCGTGGTGTAAAAAATGGCATCGGCGTCGGCTTTCACACCATTCATCCACATCCAACCAGCGATGGTGTCGATGGCGTTGTGGCGACCCACGTCTTCTACAAAAATTTGCATCTGTTCGCCGGTGAATAAGGCGCAACCATGCACCGAACCCGCAGACTTGTAGGTGGTTTCTTGCAAGCGGATGGCGTTGAGCAGCGCATATAAGCGTGCTTGACTGATGCGTGCATCGGGCAAAGCTAAGGTGTCTATCTCGGCCATCAAATCACCAAACACACTGCCCTGCCCGCAGCCGGTGGTGACCACGCGTTTTTCGGTGCGCGCTGCAATGTCGGCAATGCCGTGGCGGGTTTTAACAGCCGCCACACCTGCGCCATCCTCGCCCGCATCCCAATCCACCGTGATGGATTCAACCTCACTCACCTCGCCCACCAAACGTTGGTTGCGCAAATACCCCAACACCAACAACTCGGGGTGCGCGCCCAAGGTCATAAGCGTGACGATTTCGCGTTTATCCACATACACCGTGAGCGCTCGCTCAGCAGGAATGGATACTTGCTCGCGCACGCCATGCTCGTTGACCACTTCGATCTCGCGGGTGAGTTCAGCTTGGGCTTGGGTGAGTTGCGGCAGCACGGCAGGCTGAGAAGATGCGATAGACATAAGTCGACAAGGCTACAACAAAATGGGCCGCCACCTATCGGTGCGGCCCAATCAACAGCGAAGCTGTATGGATTATTTCTTAGCAGGTGCAGCGGGTGCTGCAGCTACAGCTGGCGCTGAAGCGGCTGCCACTGGGGCTGCGGCCTCAGGCGGTGTGTAGACAAACTTGCCAGGGTCAGCACAAGGTGGTGTGGCCTCGGGCTTACCTGCTTTTGCTTTGTTGGTCTTTTGCACATGGGCGGCCACTTTGTCTTGCGCCTTGCAGAGCAAGTACGCATCCACTTTGGCTGTGTGCGCGGTTTTGGCTTTGGCTTCATCGGCCTTAGCCTTGGCTTCGTCGCTCAAGGGCGGCAATTTGGCAAACGCCGTGGCGCTGGCAGCAGCCAAGATCAATGCAAAGAGTGCTTTGTTCATTTTGTTCTCCTAATCAGCGCATCAAGCGTGCGCTGTGGTACCCGATTTTTCGTCACTGCGGTGGGCTGGAATTTTGCCGGCCTTGATGTCGTCATGCCAGAGCTCGTGGTGTTCTTTGGCCCAAGTTTCATCCACATAGCCCGTTTTCATGGCTTTGAATGCACCTTCCATACCGACCGTGCCCATGTAAATGTGACCCATGAACATGGCCATCATCAACACCGTGGCCACTGCGTGAACCATGTGTGCGATTTGCATCGTGCCGCGCTCGTAGACCAAGAAGGGAATGACTTTATCCAGCACCAAGCCAGAAACCACCACGACCAAGCCGAGGCCAAACACGCCCGCCCAGAACACCACTTTTTCACCCGCGTTGAAACGGTGCGAAGGCACCTCTTTGCCGCTGAGCAAACCACCGCCTTTGGCAAGCCAGGTGATGTCTTCTTTGCTTGGCAGGTTATCTTTGACGAAGGTCACAAACACGATGGTCAATGACACCGCAAACAAAGGGCCTGCAAAGTTGTGTGCGTTTTTCAGCAAGTAGGTGATGAAACCAAACAAGGTGTCGCCAATGATGGGCTGGATGAAAAACTTGCCAAACGCCATGAAGATGCCAGACACCGCCAGCACCACAAAGGCAATGGCATTGGTCCAATGGGCAGAGCGTTCAAAGGGTGTGAAGCGTTCAATTTCCACACCTGTAGGCTTGCCATGCAACATGATCATGCCCTTGCGCTTGTAAAACAAGGCAATCGCACCCAATACGATCAGCAACAACGAGCCGCCGTAAGGAATGATCCAGTTGTTGCGCACTTGACGCCATGCCTCACCTGCGGTGGTGAGGCGTGAGCCAGGGTACTGAACGAAAGGCTGGATCAACACGCCTGCTTCGGGCGCTTGCGACTTAGGCAAGCTGTTATAGCCCTCGGCACCTGCACCCACAGCTCGCCACATGGGCGCGTTGTTGCCAGGCTGAACCACGCCACGTTGGCCATTGGTTTGCTCGGCGTAACCGGGCGCATCGCTGGCGTCAGGTTTGACGTCTTGAATGTTGACGCTCTGCACAGCGGGGGCTGCTGCAGGCGCTTTGTCTTGTGCCACTGCCGACAGTGCAAACACTGTCAACGCTGCACACAACACCGATTGAAAAGATCGTGACATGGTGAGCCCCCTGTTCACGGTGCGCGTGTGTTGTCGTTCTGGCCGTATTGGGCGCGTGCACGCAAGTGCTGCTCCCAGCTGTTTTTGTCGCCTGCGGTCCAGCCTGCTTCCACAAACTTATTCTCGGCTCCGCTGTAAGCAGTTGCGTCATTTTTGGTACCGAGCGTTTGAGCTTTCTCACCGCAAGCGGTGAGCGCTGCCACGCTGAGCACGATGAGTGATAAACGTTTGATCATTTCTTCACTCCTTCAACTTTGGCAGGTGCTTGACCCGCTTGCTTAGAGCCGTAGGCCGTGCCCCAGCCCCACACTTCAGCACCCTTGTTGCGCTTGACCACGCGGCTGCGGAAGATGTCGGCCACCACATCGCCGTCACCAGCGAGCAAGGCTTTGGTCGAGCACATTTCGGCACAAGCAGGCAGCTTGCCCTCGGCCAAACGGTTGCGACCGTATTTTTCAAACTCGGCTTGACTGCCGTTGGTTTCTGGGCCACCAGCGCAGAACGTGCACTTATCCATCTTGCCGCGCACACCAAAGGTGCCTTGGCTTGGGAACTGAGGCGCGCCAAATGGGCAAGCGTAAGAGCAGTAGCCGCAGCCAATGCAAATGTCTTTGTCGTGCAAGACCACGCCTTCGTCGGTCTTGTAAAAGCAGTTCACAGGGCAAACTGCCATACAAGGCGCGTCAGAACAATGCATACACGCGACAGAGATGGATTTCTCGCCAGGTACGCCGTCGTTCAAGGTAACCACACGGCGGCGGTTCACACCCCATGGGATTTCGTGTTCATTTTTACAAGCGGTGACGCAACCGTTGCACTCGATGCAACGCTCAGCGTCACAGATAAATTTCATGCGTGCCATATAAATTTCTCCTTAGGCGCGTTCGATGTTGCAAACGGTGGTTTTGGTTTCTTGCATCATGGTGACGCTGTCGTAACCGTAGGTGGTAGCTGTGTTGACCGCTTCACCACGCACCACAGGCGATGCGCCTTTGGGGTAGTACTTGAGCATGTCTTCACCTTGCCAGCGACCTGAGAAGTGGAAGGGCATCCACACAGTCTCAACGTCCACACGCTCTGTCACCAAAGCTTGCACATTCAAACGTGCACCCGTAGGGCTCTTCAACCACACGCGCTCGCCGTTGCGGATACCACGGTCAGCTGCTGTCTTGGGGTTGATTTCCACATAGGCTTCTTGTTGCAACTCGGCCAACCATGGGTTGGAACGGGTTTCTTCGCCGCCACCTTCGTACTCGACCAAACGACCTGATGTGAGGATGAGCGGGAATTTCTCGTGCACCTTGTCGGCGATGTTTTTGTCTTGCACTGTCTTGTACAGGGTAGGCAGACGCCAGAACGCTTTTTTGTCAGCGTGTGTGGGGTACTTTTCCATCAAGTCAGGACGTGTGCCATACAAAGGCTCGCGGTGTTGTGGGATGGGGTCTGGGAAGTTCCACACCACAGCACGCGCTTTGGCGTTACCGAATGGGTGGCAACCGTGGTTTTGCATGAAGACACGCATCATGCCGCCCGAGTTGTCGGTCTTCCAGTTCTTGCCTTCGGCCAATGCTTTTTCAGCATCGGTGAGCTCATCCCACCAGCCGAGTTTCTTGAGCAAGACGTGGTCGAGTTCGGGGTAGCCCGTGGTGATGTCCGCACCCTTAGAGTGCGAGCCATCTTCAGCCAACAGGTTTTTGCCGTCTTTCTCAACACCAAAGTTGGCGCGGAAGTTACCGCCGCCGTCCATGACGTGCTTGGAGGTGTCGTAGAGGTTGGGCGAGCCTGGGTGCTTGAGTTCAGGTGTGCCGTAGCAAGGCCAAGGCAAGCCGAAGTAGTCGCCGCCAAAGTCGTAGCCGGTTTCTTTGTCTTTACCGCCTTTGGACTTCAAGGTCTTGACGTCAAACAGGTGCATGTTGCGCATGTGCGCTTTCAAGCGCTCTGGGCTTTGGCCGGTGTAGCCAATGGTCCAGACCGACTTGTTGATTTCGCGCAAGATGTCTTCGACCATGGGTTCGTCCATGCCTTTGACTTTTTGCAGCTTGTAGTTCTTGACCAGCTCTGGGCCAAAGCCGAGCTTTTGCGCCAATTGATACATGATCATGTGATCAGAGCGGCTTTCCCACAAGGGCTCGATGACCTTCTCACGCCACTGAATCGAACGGTTGGATGCTGTGCAAGAACCGCTGGTTTCAAACTGCGTTGCAGCGGGCAACAGGTACACCGCGCGGTTGGGGTTGAGATCTTCGGCTTTACCAGGCATGGCTGCCATGGCGGCTGTGGCCGATGGGTATGGATCGACCACCACCAGCAAGTCCAGCTTGTCCATGGCGCGCTTCATCTCCAAACCACGGGTTTGTGAGTTGGGCGCATGACCCCAATAGAACACGCCTTTGAGATTGCTATCTTGGTCGATAAGATCGTTCTTCTCGAGCACACCGTCGATCCAACGTGACACGGTGATGCCGGGCTTGCTCATCATGCCGGGGTTGGCAAAGCGGCCTTTGAGCCAATCGAATTCCACGCCCCAGGCCTTGGCGAAGTGCTTCCATGAGCCTTCGACGATGCCGTAGTAGCCAGGCAATGAATCGGGGTTAGGACCCACGTCGGTCGCGCCTTGCACGTTGTCGTGGCCACGGAAAATATTGGTGCCGCCACCCGCTTTACCCACATTGCCCAGAGCCAGTTGCAAAATACAAGAGGCACGCACGATGGCGTTGCCAATGGTGTGCTGAGTTTGGCCCATACACCACACGATGGTGCCAGGGTTGTTCTCGTGCAGCATGGTGGCTACTTTGGTCACTTGCTCGGGCGACACGCCGCAGACCTCTTCGACTTTGTCGAGCGTCCACTTGGCCATGACTTCTTCTTTGACCTTGTCCATGCCGAACACTCGGTCGTTGATGTACTTTTTGTCTTCCCAGCCATTCTTGAAGATGACGTGCAACAAGCCAAACAAGAAAGCGATGTCAGAGCCTGAGCGAATACGCACGTACTCGTCAGCCTTGGCTGCTGTGCGTGTGAAACGTGGATCGACCACGATCATCTTGCAGCCGTTTTCTTTGGCGTGCAGCATGTGCAGCATCGAGACAGGGTGCGCTTCGGCAGCGTTGGAACCGATGTACATCGCGACCTTGCTGTTTTGCATGTCGTTGTACGAGTTAGTCATCGCACCGTAGCCCCATGTATTGGCCACACCGGCCACTGTGGTGGAGTGACAAATACGGGCTTGGTGGTCGCAGTTGTTACTACCGAAGTAGCTCACAAACTTGCGCAGCAAATAGGCTTGCTCGTTGTTGTGCTTGGAAGAGCCAATCCAGTAAACGCTGTCTGGACCTGCTGTTTTACGCAGATCGAGCAGCTTGGCGCTGATTTCGTCAAGGGCAGTGTCCCAGCTGATGCGCTCGTACTTGCCGTTGACCAGCTTCATGGGGTAGCGCAAACGGAATTCACCGTGGCCGTGCTCGCGCAGAGCTGCACCTTTAGCGCAATGCGCGCCGAGGTTGATGGGGGAATCAAACACTGCTTCTTGGCGCACCCACACACCGTTTTCAACCACAGCATCCACAGCACAGCCTACAGAGCAGTGGGTACAGACTGTGCGTTTGACTTCAATCTTGCCGCCAGCATCTTTGGACATGGCACCAGAGGCTTGCGCCTTTTTCACCAAAGCCAGCTGCGAAGCTGCCAAGCCAACGCCGATACCCAAACCGGAGCGGCGCAAAAAGCCACGACGGTCAAGGGTAGGCAAAGCTTGTGACAAGCCGCGTTGCAAGCGGCCCACGAATGCAGAGCTGCCTGATGTGTGGGCAGCCGAATCAGTTTTACGGGTCAACAACATGTGGTGCTCCTTCAGACGCGTGCGGTCTGGTAGTAACGCTTGACGTGTTCGCTCAAGCTGTAGCCGCCACCGTTTTCAGGCGCGGGAGGGAGTTTGTTCAATTCAGCAGAGGGGGTGCTGAGGCCAGGCATGGCAGTCACTGCGGCGGCAGTTGCGCCTACGGCGGCAGCGCCCATGAAAAAGCCACGGCGCGATGGTGTCGCTTGCGAGTTGGCTTGGTCTTTGGCTTGTTCTTTTGGCATTTTTTGCTCCTCGTGATGGCCGTGGGTATGCACGACTTTGAATACTGTACCAATGTTGCGGGTCTGTCCTATACGTATTAACGACAGTAACCCTTGAGATTTATCAATTGCTCGTGTTTTAGCCTCGCTTGTGTCACCTAGGTGCCAGTCAAGCCCCTCATTTAAACAAGCTTCAAAAGCCAGCCTTAAGCCATCATGTCAAAGCCTTGCGCCTCAACACTGACAAAGGCACGGGTCAGCTCAGCCAGCGCTGCATAAAACCGTGCGCGGGGTGTAGCTTGCAGGGCATCACACAGCGCTGGCACCCAAGTTTGCACATGCGCAGCAAAGAACTTGGCTTGCTGCGTCAGGTTGGACACCGACACATCGTCGCCAGCCACCAAAAACCGCATCACCTCGAACACATAGGACACGTGGTCCTCGGTCTCGGACATGGTGGTGTCGTCTCGCGTCAAGCCCAAGTCGGCCAAATCCGTACGGAGTTGAGCCAAAGGTTTTTCATTCAAAAAGCCCGTCAAAAAGTGTGAGGCATACACGTACACCTCCGGCTTACCCACGCCACCAAACAAGGTGTGGTGCTCGCTTTGAATGCTCTGGTCATCCATCTCACGCGCCACCCCTACCAACTGACGCCAAGGCTCTTCTAAAAAGCCACCCGAGGTAGGTGCGTCGGTAGGCGCAACACGCAGCTGCGCCAGCAGCTCAGGGCGTGCGGGGGCGTAGAACAGCTCAGAAATCAAGCCATACAGCTCGGCACGTGCAGTTTCTTCGTCAAGGGCGGAGGACAGGTGAAGGTCGGTCATACAGGTACTTAGGAAATTTTTTGCTCGTCACCGGCAGAGTAAATGTCAATCACGCGGCAATCGCCACACATCTTCAAGCGCTCCAAGGCCTCACCTTGGAACATCGAGTGGCCGGCCAATTTGCCAATCATGGCCTCAATGCCTTTGAGCGTGCCAAAAGGTTTGCCGCAACGCACGCAGCCATAGGGCTGGGTTTCGTTGAGCACACGCACTTCTTTGCGCTGAGGCGTGAGTAGCAAACGCGGTACAAGATTGAGGGCTTTCTCAGGGCAAGTGCTGACGCACAAACCACACTGCACGCAGTTCTTTTCAACAAAGCGCAACTGGGGTGAGGTTTGGTTGTCTTGCAACGCGTTGGCAGGGCACGCACTGACGCAGCTCATACACAAGGTGCAGCTGTCTTTGTTGACCTCGACCGTGCCGAATGGCGAGCCGTCTTTGGGCAAGGCCAAGGCTTCTGGAGACGCAGCAGTTTTCAAAACAGGTGCGTGTTCCAGCAAATGGTCAATCACCATGCTGAGCGTGCTGCGCTTGTCCGCCATCACGGCAAACGTAGCGGCAGGCACAGTGGTGCTGAAACGTTGCTTGCCTGTGGTGAGGCGTTGCAACTCGGCGTCGAGCTCCACGGCTTGCGTGGCGTGGACCAACTGCACAGGCATGTGGCCATCCTTGGCATAGCCCAAGCCTTCCAGCATGGCTTGAGCTTGCGCCATCTGCGCTTGCAAGCCGTCCGCATATTGCGGCGCTTCTTCGGCGGTGTTGAGCACCAAGACTTGGGCTGCGCCATAAGCCAAGGCCGTGAGCCACACATCCAACCCGAGACTGGCGGTGTGCCAAAGCGAGACTGGAATGACATGCGCAGGCAAACCTTTGGCCACTTTGAGTTGCGCTGCACGACCTAGCTCGTTCACCAAAGTTTGGCCAGCGCCCTGGCTGTGCATCAAGATGACGGCGTCTTTGCCGCCCGCTTTTTGGTAGGTGCTGAGCAATGTCTTGAGCTTGACGCCTTGCTCGCTTGCGCGCGGATAGGCGTAGGTCAACGCGCCCGTCGGGCATACCGTGGTGCACGCACCGCAGCCCACACACAGGTTGGGGTTGACCTTGATTTGTTGGCGTGACTTGTCAGAGCTAACCGCCTCGGCCGAGCAAATATCCACGCAGGCGTTACAGCCCACTTTTTCGTTACGGCTGTGGGCGCAAAGCTTTTGTTTGTAGTCAAAAAACTTAGGCTTTTCAAACTCGCCCACCAGCTCGCGCAAACGCAGCAAGTTGGCGGCAGTCGCGCCACGGAAATAACCTTGGGGCAAGGCATGGCGCATGAAGGCGCTTTGCTCGCGCAGGTCAAGCACGAGGTCAAACTCTGCAGTTTCTTCTTGCGCTTCGCGCTGGAAATTGATCGCACCCACCGCACCGCACGCTGTCACGCAATCCCGGTGCGAGCTGCACTTGCTCATGTCAATCTGGTAGTCAAGGCCAATCGCTTGCTCGGGGCAAGCGGCGACGCAGGCATTGCAGCGTGTGCACAGGTCCAAGTCGATGGGGTTGTTGTTTTGCCAAGTCAGCTTGAACGCACCCAACCAACCGTCCACACGCACCACTTGACCACCCAACACGGGGTAAGTGCGGTTTTGAGTGCCGCCCGCCTCGCCCGCGCCTTGGGTGAAGATCGTGACATTCAAGGTATCGGCCAACAGGCCCGCCGCTTGTTCGGCTTGGTCCAACTGCCCCAAGATCAACAAGCACCCTGCACTCTTGAAGGTAACGGTCGGCACAGGTTCAGGGTCTGGCAAATGCGCAGCTGCCAAGAGCGCGGCAATTTTGGGAGAGGCATCTTTGGCCTCACTGCTCCAGCCGCCGGTTTCGCGGATGTTGACGAATTTGATGACCGACGTTTTGGCTTGCGCCTCCACAGCCAGATCCCCAAAAAGACGCTGCTCCTGGGTGCAGGCCACCACCACATCGTCTGTGCCTTGCACGGCTTGCACAAACGCACCCGCTTCGCGGCGGCACAGCGCGGTGTGCAGCGTAAGCGGCTCAGACAGGCTCTGGCCCAGTACCTTAGGGTCCAGAGGTTGGGTTTGGTTGCAGTCGCAAATTAGCGTGGTCATGCGTCGAGTGCTTAAGTAAGTAATCAGGGAATGGTAGCGGTACTGAAATCCCCTCTCATGTCCGCAGTTTTACTCAACGGCTTCGCACTAACGCTCGATTGATTTCATTTCGTAAAGCCGCCTCTGACATGGGCTTAGAGACATAACCATCGGCACCTGCCGCCATAAAGCGTTCACGATCGCCCGTCATGGCATGAGCTGTCACCATCAAGACAGTAGTTCGAGGCAACTTTTGTTCAGTTTCACGTTCACGCCAAATGCGTAAAGCGGTGAGGCCATCCATCACAGGCATCATCACATCCAGCAAAACCAAATCGAAATGCTCTTTACCCAAGCAATCCAACGCTTGCTGCCCATCATTAGCCACCACAAAAGTATGCCCCATACGCTGCAACATGATTTGCGCTAGCTTGAGATTGATTTCATGATCTTCCACCAACAACACGGCCAAGGGTCTTGTGTGCGTGATCTCGATGTCAGCTGAGGGCACTCCAGCTGCAGCAACTTCAATTGCCGCCTCAGCCACTATTCGCAACGGCAAAGTAATGGTGAAACATGAGCCACTTCCACGCTCGCTTTTCGCCCTGATGTCACCCCCCATGAGTTGAACCAAGCTACGCGTGATTGCCAACCCTAAGCCTGTGCCACCGAATGAGCGTGTGATCGACCCATCAGCTTGCGTGAATGGACTGAACAAAGCCTCCGTACGTGCAACGTCAAAACCAATACCCGTATCAACAACAGAAAGCTCCATTCGCGCAATGTTGCTGGTTTGATTTGGCAGTAATTGAGTTTTTACAGTAACAGCGCCATCTTCGGTGAACTTGATTGCGTTACCTATCAAGTTAGTTAGGACTTGGCGTACACGCACGGGGTCCATCCAAACCAACTCCGGCAAGTTCGGATCGTTTTCAACTTTCAACATCACACCTTTTGCTTGCGCCAATTGATCAAGTGAGCGTGCAGTGTGGCGCACTAATTGCGCTGGACAAACCGTCAACTCTTCTAACTCCAAAGCCCCCGCTTCAATTTTTGAAAAGTCAAGAATTTGATTGATGATGTGCAATAGATGGCTAGCCGAATCTCGCGCCAACGACAAGTACTCTTTATGTGCGAGCCTGTCATCGGTTGTCATGGCGAGCTCAGTCATCCCCAAAATGCCGTTCATGGGTGTACGAATTTCATGGCTCATATTTGCAAGAAATTCACCTCGCATTCGATTGGCTTGCTCAGCCTTGTTTTTTGCTTCGACTAGCAAATCTTGAGTGCGTTGAATCGCTGTGAAATCTTGAATCACGCCAATAAAGAAATGAGCGTCATCGACACGAGTTTCTTTGACAGTGATCCTCACTGGGAACAGCGTCCCGTCTTTACGCATGCCTTGTAAAACGCGCGGCTGATTCATCAAATTTTTCTGCCCCGTCTGTGCGTATGCATCTAAATGGCCATCATGAACAGCCCGTTCATTTGGCTGCATTAAGATTTTGATGTTTTGACCAATCAACTCCTCCAGCTTAAAACCAAAAATCTCTGCTGTGGCCACGTTGCACTGAACGATTCGTCCACGAGCGTCCGCTACCACGATTGCCTCAGGTACAGCGGTGAAAATACTTTGAAGCTTGCTTTCGCTTAACCGTAGTTCTTGCTCGATTAACTGACGTTCAGATATTTCTTGATGCAACTGCCCAATAGCCTGCTGACGTTGGGCGGATAAATCTCTTGCCACAATCAAAGCACCACGAATGCGCCTCACAGAAAGCCAGACCATCAACAAGCCCCACAACACCACAGCCAAGAGCACTGTGAAAGTTCTTGTCAATACATCGGTGGTCGCCGATTGCCACTGAGACACTGGCAGGATTACTTCCAGTGCGCCCCGCACATCACCAATTTGCCAATTGGTTTTTGGAGATCCTTGATACCGGTTATGACATGCCACACAGCCAGTCAACATACGATCAGCTTGGGCATACCGCATCACACGTTGGCCGTTAAGCATCTCTTCACGAACAAAGGGCTGTTCTGGATTTCTCTTCAAGTGCGCCAAAGCTTGCGTTTGAAAATCATCCAATCTTCTTTCGTCCACGCGCCATGGAAATGGCATATCGCTGTACAAGCGAACCTGGGTGCCACCATCAACTTGCGCCATGTAATGACCTAGCTCAATCGTCAATGTCGCAGGCAATGGCAATGCATTTCTACGCGACTTGTAGTCGTGTGTAACTTCTACTCCTGCCTCTATGGCCCTGGGCACTAACTCTTGTGCATAGAAATTTCTAAACTGAGTGACTGATTCAGCATGCTCTTGAGCGCTTTCCGTGGCGTATTGATAGAGCGCACGCTCACTTGATTCATAGGTATAGATCACCACCCAAATCGAAACCCCAATCAGTGCGCCAGCAGTGAGCTGCAAAGGCCAGCGCTTTTGGACGTGTCGAAGGCCACGTAAAAAATGATCTGTGATTTGCACAAAATTTGGATGAAAATAATTATTTATATTTCATCCAATTGTACATTTTAATTATTTTTATTGACTAGACCCTTCGGAGTTCGCAGAAGTCTCATCCAAAGCAGAAGATGGTTTGCTCTGCGTACTCGATACAAAAGGTGATGACGTTTGGTCTGCTAGCGGCTCAGAAGGCTTAGCATCGTCGCCAAATAAATTTAAAGTTTTCGAGCTGCTCATTTGCCGCAATATTGTTACTGGCAAAGGGTCAGGCTGGGTGTAATCGTCAATATAGATGTCCATGCGGTCCATTACATTGAAGTGCGGATCTGAAAACAGCTTTTTCATGGCTGCATTTTTCACCTCCGGCGATACCCCACGGATCATGAAGCCAGTGAAGTCAGATTCAGGCGTAAGTTGCTGTGCATCCGCCATTGAAGGCATGGGCTTCGCAGAGATCACCTTTTGAGAGTCGGTCATCTCAGCTTCGGGTGACAAAGTGTCGGTGTGTGCTTGTGCCGAAGTAGAACTTATCGCAGTTCCTGCTGCACTAGCAGCCATGACCTTTGGTTGCGCAGGCTCCTCTGATACGAAGCCTTCTCGAACTTGTATCTTGCGACGCGACCAGCGGCTAAAAAAACCAACA
Organism: Pseudomonadota bacterium; assembly: GCA_041180165.1. Lineage (GTDB taxonomy): Bacteria > Pseudomonadota > Gammaproteobacteria > Burkholderiales > Burkholderiaceae_C > Limnohabitans. The sequence goes on from JBEGSC010000001.1 coordinate 335,165, forward strand.
GGTACTTTGTCATCAGCCATGACGACCTCCTTGGTGCGGACCTGCACCGCGATTTTTTTCGGTACTCACTGAGGCAGGATTACCAAAACGATCTTGCAAAGGCCTAAAGCTGTCTGGCCGTTTACGCCGCTTGGACTCGAGCACCCAATGCTCCTCAGCAAATTTACTCATCCACGCCACTATTTGCAACGGAGCAGCCACTTGATCCACGTTTTCTTGTGCATCTAACCAACGACCTGCATCGTGATAACTCAAGCTCACCATCGCAGGCACAGCCATCACCTCGTCACTGATGCTAGGCTCTTCTTCCATGCGCCACAACACAAACCAACATGGGGCCGGAGATGTGGCGTTGAGGTAGTAGCCCTCAGCGTCGTCTTTGAATAGTTCAACGGTGAAACCCGGATGCAACCAAATTTGCTCGTCTTCGGTTTGACGCAAGCAACGTGGCGCAGTGCCAAAGTTCTCGGCATGTGGCACCACATCATGGCCCGTCACATCGTGCAACACCCATCGCCACGGTTGCCAACGACTCATGTCGCCGGGCACACGCTCACGGCGCATGACGACGGCAACTTGAAGACTGGGACGTTGCGACATGTCTGGATTAAGTCTCTTTAGAGATCTTGATGCTAGGGAATTTGCTAGAAAAGTCTTTGGCTTTTGCGGCAATCTTCACCGCCACTTGGCGGGCCACTGCCTTGTAGATGCCTGCCACTTCGCTATCAGGGTCAGCCACCACAGTGGGCTTGCCGCTGTCGGCTTGCAGGCGAATTTGCATGTTAAGGGGCAGCGCGCCGAGGTAGTCCATGCCGTATTGCGCGGCCATTTTTTTGCCGCCGTCCGCGCCAAAAATGTGTTCAATGTGGCCACAGTTGGTGCACACATGCACCGCCATGTTCTCGACCAAACCGAGGATGGGCACGCCCACCTTCTCAAACATCTTGATGCCTTTTTTGGCATCGAGCAACGCAATGTCTTGTGGCGTGGTCACGATGACCGAGCCTGTCATGGGGACGCGCTGGCTCAGGGTGAGCTGAATGTCACCTGTGCCAGGTGGCATGTCCACGATCAAATAATCCAACGATTTCCAATTAGTCTGGCGCAGCAACTGCTCCAGCGCTTGCGTGGCCATGGGGCCGCGCCAAATCATGGCCTCATCTTGATCCACCAAGAAACCGATGGACATGACTTGCACGCCATAGTTCTCAAGCGGGTCCATGGTTTGACCATCACTGCTCTCGGGGCGGCCTTCAATGCCCATCATCATGGGCTGACTAGGACCGTAAATATCGGCGTCGAGCAAACCTACGCTTGCGCCTTCAGCGGCCAAGGCCAAAGCCAAGTTGGCAGCAGTGGTACTTTTGCCCACACCGCCTTTGCCTGAAGCCACAGCAATGATGTTTTTCACTTGCGGCAACAAAGCCACACCGCGCTGCGCGGCATGCGCCACGATGTTGACCGTGATATTGGCTGACACGTTCTCAACGCCCGCCACGCTCTTGGCTGCAGCAATCAACTCTTTGCGAAAACCCGCAATTTGGCTCTTGGCGGGATAGCCCAACACCACGTCAAACGACACATCACCATCGTTGATTTGCAGGTTCTTCAACGCTTTGCTGGTCACAAAGTCTTTGCCCGTGTTGGGATCAATCACGGTTTGCAGGGCTGCGGTGAGGGTTTGTTCATTCAAGGCCATAAAAGTCTCATTGTTATGTTGTGCTGGCGAGTCTATCTCGGCCCACTTGCCCGCACGGATTGCAGGTCATCTAAAAACTATTGTGAGTAGAGATCAAAAACCCAAGACTTATGTAACTAAAAATATTTAAATCAATTAACAAGGTGCCTTATGCAAAAAATCCAATCTTTGAAGTTAATCACCGCAGCATTGGTGCTGTCTGCTCTATCAGCTTGCGGGGGTGGCGGCTCTAGCTCGCCCGCAACAAAAACTGGCTATTTCATTGACTCGGCGGTCGCCGGCTTGGAGTACACCAGTGGATCAACAACAGGCATCACAGGGGCAGATGGGTCTTTCCAATACGAAGAAGGCAAGCCTGTCACCTTCAAAATTGGTAGCTTGGTCTTGGGCAGCTTGACTGTGACTAACAGCCGAGTATTTCCAGTTGACTTGATCAGTGGCGCAACGGATGAGACGCACCCCAAAGTATCTTTGATGGCGCAAATTCTTCAAACATTGGACAGCGACGGAGATGCATCAAATGGCATCACCATCACTGAGGCATCTCGCCAAGCCATCACTCAAGCCATTGAAATCGCCACTGCAGATCCCACACAAACTGCAGCGGCTATCAACCAGCTGCTTGCCACTGCGACTCAAGGCCGATCAACCGTCCTGATTAGCCAATCCAGCGCTGAAAACCATTTAAAAACTAACTTAATCAAAGAATTCCAAGGCGCCTGGACTGGCAGCTACTTAGGTAGCAGTGCAGGCCCTTGTCAAGCAAACATTTCTAGCACCGGCCGACTGACTGGCACTTGTTCAAGCAATGGAAACGGCAACACATTCAGCATTTCTGGACAACTCTCAAGCTCAGGACAGTCCAGTGTTGCCGGCTCGGCAGGAACGGGGTCAACCTTCGAAGGTGCCTTTACACGCGACGGCCGAGTCTCTGGTACTTGGGTCAATGCGAACTACAGTAATTTTGGCGGCACTTGGACGATGACCAAACAATAAAAGAATCGTCACGTCAAACAAACAAGCCCGCATTTGCGGGCTTGTTTGCTTCTGCACTTAGTTCTTCCGCGCCACCCAATAAGCAGCCCCTCCGCACCATAGAGCTCGTCATGCGGCACATTGGGCTCCAGCTCAAAGATAGCGCCGGGCTGCAGGTGCTGTGTATGGCCGTTCATGGTCAGCCACATCTCGTCGCGCACAAGTCTAGCGCGGCCTGCTTGCCCGTTTGAAATGCAGGTCATCCCTGCGACTTGGCGGCTACAGAGGGCTGGGGTAACGCTTGGCGCTGATGAGCTTGCCTTGGGCATCAAACTGCACCAGCACCATGTCACCAGACCCGACGTGACTACCCATGTAATCCAAGATATTCACATGGTGAGTCACCAAAATCAGCGCTTTGTCTCTTTTGGTTGGGCCTAGCTGGGCCAAGCGCTTTTGCAGCCGCTGCGTGTAATCAGCGGCTTCTTGCGAGGCTTCAAAAAACGAACCAATCGCTGGCTCGACCTCGGGCTGCCCATAGCCCAGCAAATTAGCCGTGTCTTTGCATCGACACCAAGGGCTGGTCAAGACCATCGCCGTTTGAATGCCTTGGCGTTTGAGCCATTGCCCCGTGCGCATGGCCTGCTGCCGGCCTTGCGCATCCAAATTGCGCTGGGTGCTGCAATCGGCCAGGCTGTAGCCAGCCGGGTCGCCAATGCCAGGCGCTAAGGCATGACGCATCAACAAAGCATGGTTCGGCAGTTTGAGTTTGTCAGCCAGCTCGCTGGCAGTGGCAGTCATTGCCATCACGGTAAGAGCGGCTGCGACAGCAAGTTGCTTGAAGAACAAGACCATCAGTTTTTTCGCGCCACCCAGTAGGTCGCGCCTTCAGCGCCATACCGCTCATCATGCGGCACATCGCGGTCTAGCTCAAAAATATCGCCAGGCTGCAAATGTCGTGTTTGACCATTCATGGTCAGCCACATCTCGCCTCGGGTAAGGACGGCGTGCACCGCAAAGGAGTGGGTGTGGGTGGCGAGCACAGTATGGGGCGGCCAGTCGCGTTCAACCACCTCGTCAAAACCATCGGCTGCGGCTTGTTGCTTGAATTGGTCAAAGCTAGGCAAGTTCATGCTGGGCATTGTCGAGGACTAAAATTAGCCCCCTTGTTCAAAAGGTCTTGCCCTCTCATGTCTCAGCGCCAGCTATTTGTTACCACCGCCCTGCCCTACGCCAACGGCAACTTCCACATCGGCCACATCATGGAGTACATCCAGGCCGACATCTGGGTGCGTTTCCAACGAATGCAGGGCCACAAGGTCGATTTCGTGGGCGCAGACGACACGCACGGCGCGCCCATCATGATTGCCGCCGAGAAGGCGGGCATCACCCCGCAGCAGTTTGTGGCCAACATCGCCGCGGGCCGCAAGCCTTATTTAGACGGGTTCCATATCCAGTTTGACAACTGGCACAGCACCGACGCGCCCGAGAACCACGAACTAGCCCGCCAGATTTACCGCGACTTGCGCGACATTCCCGAATCAGAAGGCGGCTCGCTGATCGAGCGCCGCACGATTGACCAGTTCTTCGACCCCGAGAAGAACATGTTCTTGCCCGACCGCTTCATCAAAGGCGAGTGCCCCAAGTGCCACGCCCACGACCAGTACGGCGACAACTGCGAGGTGTGCGGCGCGGTTTACGCCCCCACCGACCTGATCAATCCTTTCTCGGCTTTGTCGGGCGCTAAGCCTGAGCTGAAAAGCTCAGAGCATTTCTTCTTCAAGCTGTCCGACCCACGTTGCGTGGCGTTCTTGGAGAAGTGGACGCAAGACGGCAAGCTGCAACCCGAAGTGGCCAACAAGGTCAAAGAGTGGTTCACTGTTCGCACCAACCCCGATGGCACAACCAGCGAAGGTTTAGGCGACTGGGACATCTCGCGTGATGCACCTTACTTCGGCATCGAAATCCCAGACGCACCGGGTAAATACTTTTATGTGTGGCTCGACGCGCCTGTGGGCTACTTGGCCTCGCTCAAAAACTTGCTCGACAAGCGCGGCGAGAACTACGACGCCTATATGGCCAACCCTGCGTTAGAGCAATACCACTTCATCGGCAAAGACATCGTCACCTTCCACACGCTGTTCTGGCCTGCCATGCTGCACTTCAGCGGCCGCAAAACGCCCAACAACGTGTTTGTACACGGCTTCCTCACCGTCAACAACGGCGAGAAGATGAGCAAGAGCCGTGGCACGGGCCTCGATCCGCTGAAGTACCTCAGCCTCGGCATGAACCCCGAATGGCTGCGCTATTACTTAGCCACCAAGCTCAACAACCGCAACGAAGATGTGGACTTCAACGCCGAAGACTTCATGCTGCGCGTCAACAGCGATTTGATTGGCAAGTTTGTCAACATCGCATCGCGTGCGGCGGGCTTCTTGACCAAGCGTTTTGAGGGCAAGCTCACACAAAGTTTTGGCGATCAAGGCACTGCGTTGTTAAATGACATTCACGCTGCTAAAGACAGCATCGCGCAAGCCTACGACGCACGCGAGTACGGCAAAGCCGCCCGCGAAATCATGCTGCTGGCCGACAAAGTCAACTCTTACGTGGACCAACACAAGCCATGGGACTTGGCCAAAGACGCTGCCAACAACGAAGCCTTGCATCAAGTGTGCTCGTTGCTTATCAATGCGTTTGCTGAGCTGAGCCGCTACTTGGCCCCCGTGTTGCCCGCACTTGCACAAGCGGTGGAAGCCTTCACTGGCACGTCCATGCAAAACTGGAACGCCACAGGCAACGTGGCCAACATTCAACCCTACCAACACCTCATGCAACGCGTCACCCCAGAACAACTCGAAGCCTTGTTTGAGCCACCAGCCGTGGTGGAAGAAAAAGTCACGCCAGGCGGCGAAGAAATAGCCCCCACCATCAGCATCGACGACTTTGCGAAGGTCGATTTGCGCATTGCCGAAATCGTCAACTGCGAAGCGGTGGAAGGCTCCACCAAACTGTTGCGCCTCACGCTCGATGTGGGCGAAGGCAAAACACGCAATGTGTTCAGCGGCGTGGCCAGCATGTACAAGCCCGAAGACCTCAAGGGCAAACTCACTGTGATGGTGGCCAACTTGGCCCCGCGCAAGATGAAGTTTGGCGTGAGTGAAGGCATGGTGCTCGCCGCCAGCCACGCAGACGACAAGACCGATGCCGGCATCTATGTGCTGCACCCATGGCCCGGCGCAAAACCCGGTATGCGCATCCATTAATTGGGTTCTGCCCCCAATTAGTTTCGTTATGTTCAAACCTAATCTCGTCACGGCTCTTCAGGGCTACACGCGCCAACGCTTTTACCAAGATGTGGGTGCGGGTATCACGGTGGGCGTGGTGGCGTTGCCGCTGGCCATGGCGTTTGCCATTGCGTCGGGGCTCAAGCCTGAGGCAGGGTTGTTCACCGCCATCATTGCGGGCTTTTTGATTTCTGCTTTAGGCGGCAGCCGCGTACAAATTGGCGGGCCTGCAGGCGCGTTCATCGTCATCGTCTATGGCATTTTGGAACGCTATGGCTTGGCCAACCTCATCATCGCCACCGCCATGTCGGGCGTCATGCTGCTGGCCATGGGCTTGCTGCGCTTGGGCACGTTGATTCGCTTCATTCCAGTGGCGGTGGTGATTGGGTTTACCAACGGCATTGCAGTGCTCATCATGGTGTCGCAGCTCAAGGACTTTTTTGGTCTGCAAGTCAAAACCATGCCTGCTGATTTCTTTGGCATCTTGCGCACACTGAGCGACAGCTTTGGCACGCTCAACGCCGAAGCCTTGGGCTTGGCCGTGGTGTGCTTGGCCGTGTTGGCGTTTTGGCAACTGGCCCTGCCGCGCTTGGCCAACGCCATGCCCAGCACCAAAAGCTTCTCCACCATCCCCGGCTCTATCGTGGTGTTGGTGGGTGCCACCGTTGCCGCCAAGATGATGGGGTTGGAGGTGGAAACCATCGCCTCACGCTTTGGCAGCATCCCCAACAACTTGCCCGCTTTTGCATGGCCCGAATTCAGCTGGGAAACCGCGAAGTTCTTGCTCATTCCCGCCACCACCTTGGCCCTATTGGGCTCGATTGAATCACTCTTGTGCGCCCGCATTGCCGACCAAATGATGGCCGACGGCCCCTATGGCGACCGCCACGATGCCAACCAAGAACTGATGGCGCAAGGCATTGCCAACCTCGTCACACCCTTCTTCGGCGGCATGCCCGCCACCGGCACGATTGCCCGTACCGTCACCAATGTGAAGAATGGGGGTAACAGCCCCGTGGCTGGCATGGTGCATGCCGTCACGTTGTTGCTGGTCATGCTGGTGGCCGCGCCTTTGGCTGGCGATGTGCCGCTGGCAGCGCTCTCGGCCATTCTGATGTTTGTGGCTTGGAACATGGGCGAGTGGCGCGAGTTTGTGCATTTGCGCCAGTTCCGCATGACCTACCGCGTCACCTTGCTGCTGGTGTTCGCCCTCACCGTCATCGTCGATTTGACAGTGGCTGTGGAAGTGGGCCTGATTGCCGCATGTTTGACTTTCATCTATCGCATCTCCAGCCTGAGCCGCTCTGAGCAAGTGCATGCCATCACCCACCCCGAGCTGGCAGGCCATGAAACCAAGGTTCAAGCCCACCGTCTGTATGGCGCGCTGTTCTTTGGCGCGGTCAAGCTGGTGGAAGACATGGAAGAACACCTGCCCGAACAAGCCTTGGTGCTAGACCTGAAAAACCTCATCTACATCGATACCTCGGGCGCTGACGCGCTCATGGCCTTGGCCCGCAGTTGCCGCAAAAAACAGGTTCGCCTGATTCTGTGCGGCGTGGACCACCAACCTTTAGAAATGATGCAGCGCTGCGGCCTGCTGGCCCAGCTGCCCGAACAAGACCTGCGTGCCGATTTGGGCCAAGGTTTGGCAGCAGCCCTCGGTCGTTAAAATCTTCGCAATCTTAAAAATTCAATCAGGAACCCTGTCATGTCGATTTTTCAACGCGACCACTACACCTCAGAAGCCACGCAATTCATCGAGTCGCTCAAGGCCAACAACCCAAAGCTTGAACAAAGCCAACGCGAAGGCCGCGCTTTGCTGTGGGACAAGCATGTGAACACCGAAATCCAGCAAGACCTGCAAGCTGGCCGCGTGGCGCAAAAGCCCTACGTTTACCAAACGAACGCTTGATTCGCGCGTTCGACTGAGCGCTGACCGTGCACCCTGCTGACCCCACCCTGCCTGACGACGAGGCACACCTCGCCTCGGCCATGCCAGAGGTGATCGACAACGTGGCCGTGGCCCGCCTGTATGGCGAGCCGCTGTTTGCCATGCCGCAGGATTTGTACATCCCGCCAGACGCGCTCGAAGTTTTCCTCGAGGCCTTCCAAGGCCCGCTGGATTTGCTGCTCTACCTCATTCGCAAGCAAAACTTCAACATCCTCGACATCCCCATGGCCGCGCTCACGCGCCAGTACCTGAGCTATGTGGATGAAATTCGCAGCCGCAACCTAGAGCTCGCCGCCGAATACCTGCTGATGGCCGCCATGCTGATTGAAATCAAATCACGCATGCTGCTGCCACCCAAAAAGGTGGCCGAAGGCCAAGAGCCTGAAGACCCACGCGCCGAGCTGGTGCGCCGCTTGCTCGAATACGAGCAAATGAAGCTGGCCGCCGCCACGCTCAACGAAGTGCCGCAGTTTGGCCGCGACTTTTTGCGTGCGCAGGTCTACATCGAACAATCGCTGCAACCGCGCTTTCCCGATGTGCATGTGGTGGAGTTGCAGCAAGCGTGGGCCGACATCTTGAAGCGCGCCAAGCTGGTGCAGCACCACAAAATCAGCCGCGAAGAACTGTCGGTGCGTGAGCACATGAGCATCGTGTTGAAAAAGCTCCAAGGCCAACGCTTTGTCGAATTTGAAAAGCTCTTTGACCCCGCTGAAGGCGTGCCTGTTTTGGTGGTCACCTTCATCGCCTTGCTGGAGCTGGGCAAAGAAACCCTGATTGAAATCACCCAGGCCGAGGCTTTTGCCCCGATTTACGTGCGTTTGGCCTATACCCCGACGTAAAGACCCACGTAAACTCCACATCCTCTTGGCAACACAGGACTGGCTTTGCGCCACGCACGTTCTATGAGCAACCCCAACGCTTCGCCCTACGGCACTTTGCCCCCCGCTTCCCCCGTCGCCGCCCGCAAACCCATCAGCTTGCCCCGCTTGAACGAGATGCGCGCCCGTGGTGAAAAAATCACCATGCTCACCGCCTACGACGCCACATTTGCTGCCGTGGCCGATGCTGCTGGCGTGGAATGCATCTTGGTCGGCGACTCACTCGGCATGGTCTGCCAAGGCCTCACCAGCACCGTGGGTGTGACGCTGGACACCATGCGCTACCACGTCGAAAGCGTGGCCCGTGGCATCCGTCGTGTGCAAGGCACAGCTTGGATCATTGGCGACTTGCCCTTTGGCAGCTACCAAGAGTCCAAAGAACAAGCCCTACGCAGCGCCACGGTTTTGATGCAAGCGGGCGCTCACATGGTCAAGCTCGAAGGTGGTGGCTGGACCACTGACATCGTGCATTTCTTGGTGGAGCGCGGCATTCCCGTCTGTGCGCATTTGGGGCTCACGCCCCAAACCGTGCACGCCTTAGGCGGCTACCGCGTGCAAGGCCGTGGCGACTCGGCCACCCAACTGCGCCAAGAAGCCATTGCTCTGCAAAACGCAGGCGCCAGCATGTTGGTACTAGAAATGGTCCCCGAACCACTGTCCACCGCCCTCACGCAAGAGCTGCCAAGCTGCCACACCATTGGCATTGGCGCGGGCAACGGCACAGCAGGCCAAGTGCTGGTCATGCACGACATGCTGGGCGTCAACTTGGGCAAAAACCCCAAATTCGTTCACAACTTCATGGAAGGCCAAGCCAGCGTGCAAGCCGCCATGAGCGCCTATGTGGCCGCCGTCAAAAACGGCACTTTCCCCGACAACGCCAAACACGCTTGGGCTTGATCAAGCCCAACGCCCAAGCCACCTTTTTTCGTTTCATGCAAATCGTTCACACCCTCGCGGATCTGCGCCGCGCCCTAAAGCCAGCCGCACTTCGCGCCTTCGTGCCCACCATGGGCAACCTGCACCAAGGCCACTTAGAGCTGATGCAAATGGCCCGCCAAGAGGTAGACAAACGCGCAGCCACGGGCGGTATGACTGTGGCCAGCATCTTCGTGAACCGCCTGCAATTTGGCCCCAACGAAGACTTCGACACTTACCCACGCACCCTAGAAAACGACTGCGCTTTGCTAGAAGCCAACGGCTGCGACGTGGTGTTTGCGCCCAGCGAAAAAGACCTCTACCCCGAACCCCAAGTGTTCAAGGTGCACCCTCCCGCTGAGCTAGCCGACATCTTGGAAGGCGCCTTTCGGCCAGGCTTTTTTGTGGGCGTGAGCACCGTGGTGCACAAGCTCTTCAACATCGTGCAACCCGACTTGGCCGTATTTGGCAAGAAGGATTACCAACAACTCATGGTCATCCGCCGCATGGTGCAGCAAATGGCACTGCCCATCGAGATCATCGGCGGCGAAACCCGCCGTGCTGAAGACGGCTTGGCTTTAAGCTCACGTAACGGCTATTTAAGCGCCGAAGAACGCGCCGAAGCCGTGCAACTGTCGATGGCTTTGAAAGGCTTGGCTGCGGCTGCCCGTGCGGGCAATGTCGCTGGCCAACTAGATGTGGCCGCTGCCGAAGCCGCTGCGATGGATGCCCTGCGCCAACGCGGCTGGGCCCCTGACTACATCACCCTGCGCCGTCAGCATGACTTGTCGCCTGTAACCGGTCCATGCGCTGAGCCGTTGGTCGTGTTGGGTGCGGCCAAGTTGGGTAAGACGCGGTTGATTGATAACTTAGAGGTTTGATTTCAAGAGATGGGCAAAGCACAGCTCGCTAAGAATCAATACAATCTCGATAACCTTTATAGATGCCGCTTTTATGAAATCTACCTTCATTCGCTTCCTGCACCTCAAAGAAGTTTTGAGTGGCCATCAAGTCGATGCCGAGATTGACTTAACTGCGCAAAAACTGCTTGAAGTGGTCAGCCTGCACCACGCACAAAGCAAACCCCTCACCGTGACCGATGCCATGCAACTGCAAAGTATTGCTTCACCTGCCACGCTGCACCGCAAACTGTCCACCCTGTTGGAGCTGGGCTACATCGAGTTTGTATTTGAAGGCACTAACCGCCGCACCAAATACATACACCCCACCGCAAAGACCGACGCGTACTTTGACGCGCTTGGACAAGTACTGCAGCAATCCATGGCCTGACTTTGCGTCTCTGAGTTGCAGTGAAGTGGGTTGGGCTAACGTGAAGTACCTCGCGGAAAAGCTATTGCTCAGCAGCCTGTTTGGCTTGTTGTACTTTGGTGCTTTTAGCCTCTCGTCCACACTCAACTTAGTCGACAGCTACGCCCCAGGCATCTCTTTGGTTTTCTTGCCCGCAGGCGTCAAACTGATTGCGGCTTTAGTCTCAGGCTTTTGGGGTGTCTTGGGTACGGTGGTGGCACTTGCCCTTGTATCCCCCGAGTTTTGGCCCGATCAGCCTTTGTGGTTTTATGTGGTCTACCCTTCCCTCAGCGGCTTTAGCACCCTTGCTGTGGTAGTCGTGATGAAGCGTTTGCTTGGCATTGACAACGATATCCGCAACCTTCGTTTCATCCACATCCCCATCATCGACTTGTGCGCCACGCTCGTGCATGGGACCGTGGTGAATGGCTTCTTTGCACTAAAGCATTTAGCAGTTGATCAAGACTTTTTCACACGCGCATTCGCCATGTCAGTGGGGGACTTTTTAGGCAGCCTCATCTTGCTGCTGAGCTTTGCAATGCTGGCAAAGCTATATGACGTTTACAAGCAACGTCCAGACACACACCTAAACTGAAAAAATCTTCGCCGCAGTCTTCTCGTCTAGGGAATGGGCGGGTGACGATTTCTGGTACCCCAGCATGAGGAACCCGCTTATTCCCTAGGCGAGAAGCGAGCCCAGAAAAACAGAAGTTATTTCTTCAACAACTCGCGCTCTTGACGGTATCGGTCGTAGTTAGGCAAAGCCTTGTCGTCCTGCCCCGTGCCCGCCGATTTGGCACGTTCATTGGCACGAATACCTTCGTAAAACGATTGTTCGCTCACCACGCCGCAGCCGCTGAGCAGGCAGCACAAGAGCAAGGTGACACGCATCATCTTATTCGCCTTTAGCACCACGGCCCATCAGCACAGCCACGGCTTGGGTTGGCGTGATGCCCCCATCAAGCAACGCCACCACTGCCTGCGCGATAGGCATATCCACACCGAGGTGCTGCGCACGTTGAACCACAGTGCGGGCGCAATACACACCTTCGGCCACGTGGCCAAGTGAATCGACTGCTTGTTGCAGCGTTAAGCCTTGGGCCAAGGCGAGGCCCACTTTGCGGTTGCGGCTGAGGTCACCGGTGGAGGTGAGCACCAAGTCACCCAAGCCCGAGAGGCCCATGAAGGTTTCGGTCTTGGCGCCCAGTGCCACGCCTAGGCGCGTGATTTCGGCCAAGCCGCGTGTGATGAGTGCAGCACGGGCGTTGAGGCCCAGCTGCAAACCATCACACAAACCGGTGGCGATGGCCAACACGTTTTTGACAGCGCCGCCTACTTCCACACCAACGATGTCGTCGTTGGCGTACACGCGCAGGCTGTTGTTGTGAAAGGCTTGCACCATGGCGTCGCGCACCGCAGCGTCGCTGCTGGCGGCCACCAAAGCGGTGGGCATGCCGCGTGCCACTTCTTGCGCAAAGCTAGGGCCACTCAAAGCACCACCGCGCAAAGCGGGGGCCACTTGAGCTTTGACTTCGTGGGCCATCAAGCCAATGCTTTTTTGCAATGCATCAGCGGCTGAGGCATCGGCCTGCGCTGCTTCAAAGCCTTTGCACAGCCAAGCCACAGGCACATTGCTACCCAAAATGGGCGCAAGCTGCGTCAGCATGCCGCGCAGGCTGCTCATGGGCGAGCCGATGACAACCAAGTCTTGCTCGGCCAACCAAGAGCCGAGCGGCTCGCTAGACACTTGCACGCCTGCGGTGAAGGGCTGCTCTGGCAAGTAGCGCGTGTTCACGCGCTGGGCTTGCATGGCTTGGGCTTGGGGCACATCGCGCGCCCACAGCGTCACGGTGTGGTGTGCGCCAGCGTTGATCGCCAGCGCTGTACCCCACGCGCCTGCACCTAAAACGGCAATCCTCATGGCCAAGCCCGTGTGGTTTATTGCTTGGTGGCTTCAGCCGCTTGTTGCTGCTGTTGTTCGTACATGGCTTGGAAGTTGATTTCTGCCAAGTGCACGGGTGGGAAGCCAGCGCGTTGGATCACGTCAGCCACGTTGCCGCGCAAGTAGGGGTAAATGATTTGGGGGCAAGCGATGCCGATGACGGGGCCCATTTGGTCTTCAGGCAAGTTGCGCACTTCAAAAATGCCGGCCTGCTTGGCTTCGACCAAGAACACCACTTTGTCTTCGATCTTGGTGGTGATGGTGGCTGTGACGGTCACTTCCACAATGCCATCGGCCACTTGTTCCATGCCCACGCCCAACTGAATGTCCACATTGGGTTGCTCGGTGCTGGTGAGGATGGCGGGAGAGTTAGGCTGCTCCAAAGACAGGTCTTTCAAATAGACACGTTGAATTTGAAACACGGGTGTGGCTTGTTCTTCTGACATGAGTTTTTCCTAAAACAAAAAAATACCCGCATCGGCAATACCGAAGCGGGCAGCAAATCGGGATAGCTGAATTATGTCAGCTCAAGACTGCAACAAGGGCACCAAGCCGCCTTTGGCATCCAGAGCCATCAAATCATCGCAACCGCCCACATGGGTGTCGCCAATGAAGATTTGCGGCACGGTGCGGCGGCCCGTGATTTCCATCATGTGGGCACGGGCGGCGGGGTCGGTGTCGATGCGAATTTCTTCGATCTGGGCCACGCCCTTTGAGGTGAGCAACTGCTTGGCACGAATGCAATAGGGGCAAACGGCGGTGGTGTACATCTTGACGGCGGGCATGGCAATTTCTCCGAAAAATCAGGCCTGAAATTAAGCCTTGGCGACTGGCAGGTTAGCCTCTTTCCAAGCTTTGAGCCCGCCGTTGAGCGAATGCACCTTCTCGTAACCCAGTTTTTTGGCAATGCCTTGGGCACGTGCTGAACGAGCGCCAGCAGCGCACACCATGATCACGGGCGTGCCTTTGTTTTTCACAACTTTGTCCAAACGGGCTTCGAGTTCGTCCAAGGGCACGTTGACTGCACCTTTGATGTGACCTTGCGCGTATTCGTCTGCACCGCACACGTCCACCACCACGCCTTTTTCGCGGTTCATGCATTGCACAGCCTCGGTGGGCGTGATACCCGTGGCTGCAGCGCCTTGCATCACAGGCAGCAGCAAAAAGAAACCACTGCTCAAGGCAATGGTGATCAACATCCAGTTATCGAGAATAAATTTCACGGGGGAATCCAGTTCAGGGAGTTAAAAGTATCGAGTCAGGGCAGCATTCTAAAATCACGACCAATCTTTCACTGACTCTGTTGATTTAAACCATGTACAAGCTCGTATTAATTCGCCACGGCGAATCCACCTGGAACCTTGAAAACCGCTTCACCGGCTGGACCGATGTGGACCTGACCCCCACCGGCGTCGAACAAGCCAAAAACGCAGGCAAGCTGCTCAAGGCCGAAGGCTATGAGTTTGACGTGGCCTACACCAGCGTCTTAAAGCGCGCCATCCGCACACTCTTCTTGGCCTTGGACGAGATGGACCGCACATGGTTGCCCGTTGTCAAAAGCTGGCGTTTGAACGAGCGCCACTACGGCGGCTTGCAAGGCTTGAACAAAGCCGACATGGCCAAGCAATATGGCGACGAGCAAGTGCTCATTTGGCGCCGCAGCTACGACACCCCGCCACCCGAGTTGGAAGCCAACGACCCACGCAGCGAGCGCAACGACCCACGCTACACCCGTTTCAGTCCCAACCCCGTGCCACTGACCGAGTGTCTCAAAGACACCGTGGCACGTGTGGTGCCTTTCTGGGAAGAAGCCTTGGCTCCCGCCATCAAGTCGGGCAAGCGCATCGTCATTGCCGCACACGGCAATTCGATTCGTGCGCTGATCAAATATTTGGACGGCATCAGCGACCAAGACATCGTGAGCTTGAACATCCCCAACGGCATTCCCTTGGTGTACGAGCTAGACGAAAACCTCAAGCCCATCCGTCACTACTACTTAGGTGATGCTGAAGCCGCGGCCAAAGCCGCCGCCGCTGTAGCCACACAAGGCAAAGCCTAATCGTTCCACTTACAGCGCGCCCACTGGGCGCGTTGTATATTGAGCACCTATCAAATTTGTTATTTCTCGAAGGCCACATGCGTCAAAAACTCAAGATTGCAGGCTGGGTCGCCATCGGCGCCCTGACCGGCGCGCTGACCACTGTTTCGTTGCAAACCGCTGCACGCGCCAACATGGCCCCGCTGCCGCTGGAAGAGTTGCAGCAGCTCGCTGCCGTGTTCAGCATGGTCAAGAGCGACTACGTGGAGCCTGTGGACGAGAAAAAACTCATCAGCGATGCCATCTCTGGCATGGTCGCCAGCCTCGATCCTCACTCGCAGTACTACGACAAAAAGACCTTCAAAGAATTCCGCGAAGGCACAACAGGCCGCTTTGTGGGCGTGGGCATTGAGATCACCCAAGAAGAAGGTTTGATCAAAATCGTGTCTCCCATTGAAGGCTCACCCGCTTTTCGTGGCGGCATCAAGTCGGGCGACTTGATCACCAAAATTGACGACACCGCCGTGAAAGGTCTGTCGCTCAATGAAGCGGTCAAACGCATGCGCGGCGAGCCAGGCACAAAGGTGATTCTGACCATCTACCGCAAAGACGAAAACCGCACCTTCCCCGTGAACATCGTGCGCGAAGAAATCAAAACACAAAGCGTCAAAGGCAAAGTGATGGAAAGCGGCTACGGCTGGATTCGCCTGAGCCAATTCCAAGACCGTTCGGTGGACGACTTCACCAAGAAGCTGGAAGAAATCTACAAACAAGAACCCAAGCTCAAAGGCTTGGTGCTCGACCTGCGCAACGACCCAGGTGGCTTGCTCGATGCAGCAGTTGCCGTCTCTGCCATGTTCTTGCCTGAGAACATTGCCGTGGTGTCCACCAACGGCCAATTGGCTGAGAGCAAGTTTGTTTACAAAGCATCGCCTGAGTTCTACCGCCGCAGCAGCGGCAACGACCCTGTGGCACGCTTGCACCAAAACACCAAAGGCATTTACCGCACAGTCCCACTGGTGGTGTTGGTGAACGAAGGCTCGGCCTCTGCCAGCGAAATCGTGGCTGGTGCTTTGCAAGACCACAAACGCGCCACCATCATGGGCAGCCAAACCTTTGGCAAAGGCTCGGTGCAAACCGTGCGCCAGTTGGGCCCTGACACCGCTTTGAAGATCACCACCGCGCGCTACTACACGCCAAGCGGCCGCAGCATTCAAGCCAAAGGCATCGTGCCTGATGTGTTGCTCGACGACACCGCCGAAGGCAGCCCCTACGCCATTCTGCGCATGCGTGAAGCCGACCTCGACAAGCACTTAGAAAGTGGCCAAGGCAAAGACGCCAAGGATCTGGCGAAGGAAAAAGAAAAAGAGAAGGCTCGCGAAGAAGCCATGAAGCGTTTGGAAGAAGAATCCAAAAAGCCCAACAGCGAACGTCGCCCACCCGAGTTTGGTAGCGACAAAGACTTCCAGCTGCAACAGGCTTTGAACCGCCTCAAAGGCCAACCCGTGTTGGCCAGCAAGACGCAAAGCGTGCGCCCTGCGGCTGAGAAGAAAGACAAGTAATTCACTTGTGAATCTGCAGTGAACGACGACCAACTGCTGCGCTATTCGCGCCACATTCTGCTTGACGATGTGGGCATCGAAGGCCAGCAGCGCTTGGTTGACAGCCATGTACTGGTGGTGGGCGCAGGTGGTTTGGGTTCTCCAGTGGCCATGTACTTGGCGGCCAGTGGCGTAGGCCACATCTCAATAGCCGACCACGACGTGGTCGATCTCACCAACCTGCAACGCCAAATCGCCCACACCACTGCGCGTGTGGGCCACCCCAAGGTGGAGTCAGCCGCTCAAGCCATGCTGGCCCTCAACCCCGAAGTGCGCGTGACCGCGCTAGCCAACAAACTAGATGCCGCTCAGCTAGACCCCCTCGTACCCACCGTCACCGTGGTGGTGGACTGCTGCGACAACTTTGAAACCCGCCAAGCCGTCAACGCCGCATGCGTGAAGCACAAAGTACCGCTCGTCTCAGGCGCAGCCATTCGCATGGATGGCCAGCTGTCGGTGTACGACGCACGTGACGACAAATCACCTTGCTACGCCTGCATCTTTCCGCCGGTAGATGCGCCTGAAGAAGTGATGTGCTCCACCATGGGCGTACTCGCGCCGCTGGTGGGCGTGATTGGCACGATGCAAGCCATGGAAACCGTCAAGCTCATCACAGGCATTGGCTCACGCCTGACGGGCCGCCTGCAAATGCTGGATGGCCGTGGCATGGAATGGAACGAAGTGCGCTTGCAGCGCAACGCTAGCTGCCCGGTGTGTGGCACGACCCAAAGCGTTTCCTAAACCACCTCGGCTGCAAAGCCCGCCCATCTGAGAACAACCCCAAGTGCTGCGTTTGCGCCTGCAGCTGTAGCGCCTCATACGGGCCTGCGTTGCTTTTGTAGCTGTACGACCACGCATAGCCCTGCCCCACCATCCACGCACCCACATCGTTGCCTTGGCGCGTGAGCTGCGCCAGCAAACGGCCATAGCTGTCACGCGTGCGGGCGCGCACCTCGACCACTTGGCCTTGCAGTGCAGCGTGCAAAGCGGCGCGTGACTGTGACCCCCAAGGCTGGCAAATCTCGGGCGCGTCAATACCGAGCAGCCGCACCTTGTGCGCCTCGCCACCATGCAGCGGTTGCACCCACACGGTGTCGCCGTCGCTGACGTGGGTGACGATGCCAGGCCACGCCCACGCGGAGCCGCAACACACCGCAAGTGACACAAGAAAATTTCGCATAACGCCGATTGTGCAAACCACCGCGTATCAGGAGGTGAGCCAGCCGTTACGATTAGCACATGCACTTTGCAAAGCGTTTCTTCCCGTTCCTCAGCTGGCCTAAGCCCACGCCTCAACTGCTCAAGAGCGAAGCCTTCGCGGGCCTGAGCGTGGGCCTCATGGTCATTCCACAGGGCGTGGCGTATGCGGCGCTGGCAGGGATGCCGCTCATCACGGGTATTTACGCATCTCTCTTACCGGCCTTGGTGGCAGTGTTGTTCAGTGCGTCCCAGCGTTTGTCGGTGGGGCCAACAGCGCTCACAGCCATTTTGGTGTCGGCTTCGTTGGGCGGCATGGCCACACCGGGCAGCGCAGAGTGGGTCAACCTCACGGTGTGGCTCTCGCTCATGACGGGCTTGCTGCAAGTGGTGCTGGGCTTTGCACGTTTTGGTTGGTTGCTCAACTTGGTCAGCTCGCCGGTGTTGATGGCGTTCACTCAGGGCGCGGGTGTCCTCATCATCTCGTCGCAAATTCCGGCGATGTTGGGGTTCACAAATGGCTGGTCAACGTTGGCCACAGGCGCTGGCATTGACTGGGCCAGCTTGGTATTTGGCGTGGTCACGCTGGTATTGCTGCTGTTGGCGCGGCGCTGGCGGCCCACTTTCCCCACCGTGTTGGTGGTGGTGCTGGGCGCGGCAGGCGCTAGCTGGGCGTTGGAGCTAGAAGCCTCGGGCACAGCCGTGGTGGGTGCATTGCCGCAAGGTTTGCCCGCGCTCTTTGTGCCTTCGCTCATCGAGTGGGACGTGTTCAAGCAGTTGGTGCTACCCACCTTGGTCATCACGCTCGTGAGCTTTTTAGAAACCGCATCCAGCGCCAAGGTCGACAACGACCGCAGCGGCAAACGCTGGGACCAAGACCAAGACCTGATTGGGCAAGGCTTGGCCAAAGTAGCGTCTGGTTTGTGCGGCGCGTTTCCCACAAGCTCGTCGTTCAGCCGTTCGGCGCTTAACCTCTATGCGGGCGCGCAGTCGGCGTGGGCCACCATCTTTTCGGTGGCGGTGATTTTGGTCATCCTCTTGTTCTTCACTGCTGTGCTGCAGCCTGTGCCGCAGTCGGTGCTGGCGGCCATTGTGGTGGCAGCGGTATTGGGGCTCATCAAACCACGCGCCTTTGTGCAGCTCTATCGCATTGATCGGGTCGAGGCCGCCACGGCAGCCGTGACGTTTGTCATCACCCTGCTCTCGGCCCCGCGTTTGTATTGGGGTGTGCTGGCTGGCGTGGTCATGGGGCTAAGCCACTTTTTGCACACGCGCTTGCACCCGCGCATCATCGAAGTAGGCCTGCACGACGACGGCAGCCTACGCGACCGCCACCTATGGAAACTGCCGCCCTTGGCGAATCACCTTTACGCCCTGCGCATGGACGCCGAGTTGGACTTTGCTGCCGCCAGCACTCTAGAACGCGCAGTGATGGAGCACCTGGCCCAGCAGCCCAGCGTGCGCCATGTGTGCCTGTTTGCCCTGCCCATCAACCGCGTGGATGCCACCGGCGTAGAAACCTTGGCCAAGCTAGAAACCCTGCTGCGCGAACGCGGCGTGACGCTGCACATCAGCGGCATGAAGCTACCCGTTGAAACCGTGCTGCGCCGCGCTGGTTGCCTGCAAGATCACCCCCTGCTCAAGATGTACCGCACCGATGTGGAGGCGATTCAGCAGCTACGGCAACTGGAAGCGTTGCCTGAGGATATGGGGTGGTGTATTTAAACGTGCGCCGCAGACCGAAGCACTTCGCTCGCCCATTGATTCAAACTCTTCCCCGCCGCCTGCGCTGCTACTAAAGCCGCGCCATGTGTTTCAGGCGGCACACGCAGCATAAGCTTGCCTGATGCTGGCTTTTCGGGCGTGATGCCTTGTTCCTTGCAATCGTTCAAAAAGTCATCAATGGCCACTTCAAACTCGTGGCGAAGTTCAGACACGGTTTCGCCGTGAAAACTGATGATGCTGCGCAAGCCCAAAACGCGGCCCACAAAGATGTTGTCGCGCTCATCAAACTCGATGCGTGCAATGTAGTTTTTGTAGGTCATGGTGCTCATGGCTTCACTCCGATTCGTTCTAACAACTCACGCACTTCTTCCACCTGATACCGCTTGGCTTCTTTGCCTGGGTGCGGGCGGTGGCAGCGCCATTGCTCGTCCTTGAGGATGATCTTGACGCGTGAGCCCTCTCGCTCATACACCACACCGCCTAGGGCTACCAGCAACGACTCAATGTCTGCAAACACCAACGAGGCCGAGGTGGGTTTGGCAAACACAGCGCGCAGCGTTTTGCGGTGTTTGGTGTTGACACGAACAATGCTATCAAAAAGTGCAAGCATAAACAACACCCCTCAAAATTACTGTGTTTAAATACAGTAACTATGCTCCGCTCCCTCTTCGTCGATTTCAACAGCTACTTCGCTTCGGTTGAGCAACAACTCAACCCCGCGCTGCGTGGGCGGCCTGTGGGCGTGGTGCCAGTGCTGGCCGAAACGTCGTGCTGCATTGCCGCCAGTTACGAGGCCAAGGCGTTGGGCATTGGCACGGGCACAGGGGTGGCCGAGGCGCGGCGGCTGTGCCCCGACATTGCCATCGTGCTGGCCGATCACGCCAAGTATGTGGAGATGCACCATCGCGCGGTGGCAGTGGTGGACACCATGGCCCCCGTGCGCCAAGTACTGTCGATTGACGAGATGGAGTGCGAGCTCACGGGCCGCTGGCAAGCGCCCGAGCGGGCACTGGCTTTGGCGCAGCGCGTGAAGGCCGAGGTGGTGGCGCAGCTAGGCGAGTGCATGCGCACCTCGGTGGGCATTGCGCCCAACACTTTGCTGTCCAAGCTGGCGTCGAACATGCAAAAGCCCGATGGGCTGACGATGCTGCAAGCGCACGAGTTGCCGCAGCGGCTGTACGCGCTCAAGCTGTCGGCCATCAACGGCATTGGCCCGCGCATGCAACGCCGCCTGAATGCCTGTGGCATTCACACGGTCGAGCAGCTGTATGCCGCGCCACGCGAGCTGCTGCGCACCGCTTGGGGCGGCGTGGCGGGGGCCGAGATGTACGACAAGCTGCGCGGCCAGTGGTATGGCCCGCGTGAGACGGTGGCCAAGTCGCTGGGCCATTCGCACGTGTTGCCGCCCGACCTGCGTAACCCCGCAGGCGCGTTTGCGGTGCTCAACCGCCTCACGCAAAAAGCAGCCATGCGCCTGCGCAAACAAAACGTGTACGCCACAAGCATGAGCGTGCATGTGCGCTGTCGCCACCCACGCGGAGGCCATGTGGGTGACGACCGTGCCGCGCATGTGGGCGAAACACAAGACACCGCGTTCTTGCTGCACACGCTAGAGCAGCTGTGGCACAGCGGCTTGCACCGTTGGCCCAAGCCGGTGAGCGTGGGCGTGCAACTGCATGGCTTGATTGAAGCGAGTCAGCACACGGGTGATTTGTTTGGGTTTGAGAAAGCAGCGTCAGATGCTGCTTTAGATGCCGTGGCGGCAGGCACTGCGCCAAATGTTTCAGGCTCGTTGTCAGCCCGAGTCGCCCCTGCCAAAGACCGTCGAAAACTGATGGCTGCAATCGACACGCTCAACAGCAAGCACGGCAAAAACACGGTGTACTTTGCCAGCGCACAAGCGGGGCTGGACCATGCGCCGATGCGGATTGCGTTTAATCGGATTCCTGATTTGGAGTCGGAACGTTAGCTGCCCATCTCAGCGCTTGAGCTGTGCCACAGTCTGCGTGCTGGCTTTGAAGCTTTGCGCTTCATCATTCTGAGTTTTCAAAGTATCCAAGCTACGTTTGAATTGTTTGATCCATTCCACCACTTGCACGTTGAGCTCTGCCAAACGTTGCTCCATGGGTTTTGCGTTGGGCATGAGCAAGTAGGCAATGGTTTGGTTCAGCGCGATGGTCTGGCGGGCCAGCTCATCGTCGGCCATCAGCACCACGTCGTTGCCAGCGCTTTGCACAAGAGTGAGATGGTCAGCCAGGGCTTTATCGCGTGGGGTGGCAAACACCAAGTTGTTCACCAGCGCATCGGTGGTGTTCATGTAGTGCAGCCCTGCTTGCTTGATCGCTTTGAGCTCGGCAGCGCGTTCAGCAGCCTGTTGCTTGGCAAGGTCCATCTGGGCTTGACGCATGGCTGCACGCTCGTATTGATAGCCAGTGACCAAGCTGCCACCCAGTGCACCGAATACGCCAATGCTGACGGCGAATAGCGGGCCTAGCCAATCTTTGCGATGCATAAAAACTCCTGCGCCGTGCAGCTTTGTTGCGATGTGCAACTATAGCCAAAACGATGCCGAAGTTAATACCAATCACTTCATAAGTGATGCGGTGACGATCCAGCCCTCTAGCGGGTCGCAGTCGGGCAGCCCATAGTGCGCATCACCCGCCTCGTGTTGGCTTTGCGCCCACGCGGCCTGCACCATGCAGAGCACCGCGTCTAGGCTGTCGCCTGATGCGTCGTCCACCAAAGTGTCGTGTTGGGCATGGGTGAGTTTGAGGCGCAAGCCCAAACGGGTTTGGCCCACTTCGAGGGCTTGCAGCAGTTGCTTGCGAGCAATCAAACGCTCGGGCGTTTGCTTGGCTTTGTCGTCACTTTTGTAGCTGGTGTTACCAATCAGCTCACGCGCCAGCAGGCCGGGGTAGGCCTCTAGTGCGATGCGTGACGGGTCTGCCATGTGCAAACGCGGCAACGTCACGCCAGCATCCATCAGCAGCGGCACACCCGCATGCAGCATGTAGGCCACGGGTGGGTTGACCCACTTCATGGATGGGCTTGAGCCTGCGGGTGTGTCGGTGGCGCGGTGGGCAAATTTGCCGCCCACAGGGCGTGCATCGCAAAAGGCTTTGAAGGTGTCGCGTATCTCGGTGCGGTTGAGGGCGGTGTAGTGCTGCATGCAAGGCAGCCAATCAGTGGGCCAGCCCAATGTTTCGACCAGCTCACGCGGCAAACCGAAAGGCAAGTCAAAGCCACCCAGCCACGCTTGGGGCTGCTTGAGCCAATCGCTAAAAGATAAAAGAGTGTCAAAGCGCAGCAGGCTCTGCAACTGCACACGGCCAGACTTGGCGTGGCCAACAGCCACAACAATGGGTTTACGTTTGTTGGGGCTGCTGCTGAAGTCGCAGCCAATGAGCATCATGCCGAATTAATTGGGCTCTGACCCCAATTAGGCGCGACCGACGATAGAGGCAGTGGCCATCAGTTCTTCGAGCAACGCGAACGACACATGCCCTGACACGCCGTAGGGGTCGAGCTCGGGTGTTTCAGAATACTTCAACACGATAGATGGGTTGAGCTTGTCGAGGCGCACATGGCCCATGGTCCAGCCACCAAAGCGGCGCTCGGTGATTTCTTGGTAGTCCAAGATGACCACGTCTTTGTGGCGAGGGTCTTTGATGATTTGGCTGTAAAGCGCATTCACTTGGTTGCGGCCACCTTCGATGGCTTGCAAGTAAATGCCGCCGCCGAAGCACAGCACGCCGGTGATGCCGTTGCTGATGTTGTGCTCGCGAGAGCTGTTAAGGATGGACTCTGTCTCTTCTGGGGTTTCGGGTTTGACCGAACGGCTGACGTATAGCAAACGTACCAACATGGCATTTATCCTTATTTGGGAATCAGAGACAAGAACTCGCGGCGCAAGTTGGGGTCTTTCAAAAAAGCTCCGCGCATGACCGAGTTGATCATCTTGCTGTCCATGTCTTTCACACCGCGCCAAGACATGCAGAAATGGCTGGCTTCCATCACGATGGCCAAGCCATCAGGCTGTGTTTTTTCTTGAATCAGGTCGGCCAGTTGCACCACGGCCTCTTCTTGAATTTGAGGGCGGCCCATGACCCACTCGGCCAAACGTGCGTACTTGGACAGGCCAATGACGTTGGTGCGTTCGTTGGGCAACACACCAATCCAAATCTTGCCAATCACAGGGCAGAAGTGGTGGCTACAGGCGCTGCGCACGGTGATGGGGCCAACAATCATCAGCTCATTCAAATGCTCAGCGTTGGGAAATTCGGTGATGGCCGGTGCTTTGACGTAGCGACCTTTGAAGACTTCTTGCAAGTACATCTTGGCCACGCGACGGGCGGTGTCGCCGGTGTTGTGGTCATGGTCTGTGTCGATCACTAAGCTGTCGAGCACACCTTGCATCTTGATTTCGACTTCGTCGAGCAAGGCTTCCAACTCGCCGGGTTGGATGAACTCGGCAATGTTGTCGTTGCTATGAAAGCGTTTGCGCGCGGCGGCAATGCGCTCGCGAATCTTGACAGAAACGGGCGTGCCTTCGAAGTTGTCTTTTGCAGTCATGGGGATGATGGTAGCAGTGAAGCAATGCCCTTACGGCCAGACGTGTTCCGCCCGGTGCAGCGCCATCAGTAGCGTTTACCCGTTAAGAACACGCCAAAGCGCAACACCAGCGAAGCCCCCCAGTCCACCAGCTGCTGCCACCACGGACGGTGGGCAAAAGTATGCGGGTCTACCCGAGTCGCGCCAGTGGCAATAGCTTCGCTCAGACTGGCTTGCAAAGCCTGGGCAAACGTGGGGTCGCGCACCACCACATTGGCCTCACGCGCCAGCAACAGGCTAAACGGGTCGAGGTTGGACGAGCCCACTGTGGCCCAATGCCCATCGACCACCGCCACTTTGGCGTGCAGCACGCTGGCGTGATATTCGTAAATCTCCACCCCAGCTGCGAGTAACTTGCCGTAAAGCTGGCGTGAGGCACGGTAGGGCACAAAGTATTCGTACTTGCCTTGCAACAACAAGCGCACGCGCACACCACGACGTGCGGCCAACACCAAAGCACGGCGTAAGCGCAGGCCCGGGAAGAAATACGCACTGGCCACCACCACCTCGTGGTGCGCTGCGCCAATGGCTTTGCGATACGACCGCTCGATTTGTGTGCGGTGACGCACGTTGTCGCGCAGCACCAGTTGCACCGTGCCACGGGTGGGCAACTTCAAGCCTTGCTCGGCGCTGCGCAGAGCGTCAAGTGCGCCTGCAATGTCTTGGCTACGTAGCTCGCGCACGGCTTCGATGCGCGACCACAGCTGCGTCATGGCGTCGTGCACTTTGTCGACCAAGGGGCCGCGCAGGCTAACGGCATAGTCCAAGCGCGGCAGCTCCAAGCCGCCCGGCACATTGGGGTCGATGAAGTCATCCAAGATGTTGATACCGCCGCAAAACGCCACTTGCTTGTCAACGACGCACAGCTTGCGGTGCAAACGCCGCCAACGGCTAGGCAGCCAAAAGCCAAAGCCTGCCAAGGGCGAATACACGCGACACTGCACGCCAGCCTCGGCAAAGCGCTGCGCCCACTCAGGCGGCAACGCCCCTGTGCCCACACCGTCGACCACCACACGCACACGCACACCGCGTTGGGCCGCACGCACCAACGCTTGGCCCACATCGGCCCCTGCGCCTGCAAAGTCAAAAATGTAGGTTTCTAACAGCACCTCGTGCTGGGCACGATCTACCGCCCCAATCATGGCGGCAAACAAACCCACGCCGCTTCGCAACAAATGAATGTCGTGTGCGGCATGCTGGGCGTTCATGGTGCGTCCCACGCAAACTCCACCAGCAAAGGCAAGTGGTCAGACATGCGGCCCCAAATCGGGCCACGCGGCACATGGGTGGCCACACGGTGCACGCCACGCGCATACACGTGGTCGAGTTGCACCAGCGGCAAACGAGATGGGTAGGTGGGATGTGGACGACCTTCGTCGGTGTGCAAGCCCACAGTGGCCATCATCTTGGCCACGGCGTTGCCCCAATCGTTGAAGTCACCCGCCACCAGCAGTGGGGCATCGGCGGGCACTTCGCGTTCAATAAAGTCGTGCAGCTGCTGCGTTTGGCGAATGCGGCTGCCAGGCAGCAGCCCCAAGTGAATGACGATGGCGTGCACTTCCCGTTCTTGAATGTTCAAGGTGACATGCAACAGGCCACGTTGCTCCAAGCGGTGGTCTGACATGTCTTCATGGCGGTGCTGCAACACGGGCCAGCGGCTGAGCAAGGCATTGCCGTGCTCACCATGCTTGGTGATGGCATTGGTGCAATACACGGGCGTGTAGCCCTCAGGCGCTAAAAAATCAGCTTGCCCTTGCTTAGGCCAATGCTTGAAACGGCGCGCTTGCTGGTGGTTAAACGCACGCACTTCTTGCAGACAAACAATATCCGCATCAAACTGCTCCACCGCGTGGCCAAGGTTGTGAATTTCAAGACGACGCGCAGGCCCAAGACCCTGCACGCCTTTGTGGATGTTGTAGGTGGCGACTTTGAATGTTTTCATGTTCACGCCTAAGTGTGCCTCAGTACGGCTAGCATCAAGGAACTCTGATGGAACCGATCTATGCACAAAAGTATTGCCATTTTCTTACTAGCCTCCAGCGCCGTCTGCAACAGCTGGGCGCAAAGCGACAAGCCAGCTTCAATGGCAGTCAACTGGAGCATGAGCGGCGGTGTGAACCACTACGAAGAGCCCAATCTCATGCAACTCAAAGGGCCTGAGCTGGGCATTCATGCGCGTGTGAACCATTGGGCCAACATGCCAACCGCACAGTTTGAAGCTGATGTTTTACTGGGTAAGCAGAAATACACCAGCGCAGGATCGGGAAGCATGAACGGTGTAACCAACCTCGAAACACGTTGGCGCGCCTTGGTACCCTTGTTCGGTGATACGCCCACAGAATCAGGCTGGTTGACAGGTCTGGCGCTTCACACGCTCTGGAATGACTTGCGAGGAACCACCACATTTCAGGGCACAACATACGGTGGCTATCAACGCGAAGCCGCGCAGCTTTGGCTTCCCCTGCGATGGAGCAGCGGCGATATGTGGGAGGTGGATGCGGGCTTGCTCATTTACGGACGGCACTCTTCCAAGTTGTCAGAGGTCAACAGCAGCTACCAAGACATTGTCAACACGCAACGCAGCGGACAGTACGCACAAATGACCATCAAGATGGATTTACCCAATGGCGATGCCATCCGCCCCTTTGTACGCTACACCCACTTGGCCGACTCCAACACGGTGACCATGGGCGGCAGAAACTGGCTCGAACCCGAAAGCAATCGCTGGCAATTTGGCGCTGTTTGGGAGTTTTCAGCCCGCTAAAAGCAGCATACAGGCGGTATCGGCCTCTATGATGCCAACATGCTCACCCCTCTAGACGACTTACCCACATGGCGTTCCGAAAGCGGCGCTGCAGCCCCCCGTCGCGTGGTAGCTGCTGACGACACGATGTCGGCTGACACAGCCTATCGACTGGCCTGCGAAGGAACGGGCCTGTTGTGGCAAGGTGACTTTCACAACGCCCGCCAACTGCTGCAAGCCTTGGCACGTCGTACAGAACGTAAACCTAAGAAAAACAAAAAGTCAGAAGCCGACGTCACACCTGTTCAAGCTTTCAATGCACACCGCCTTGCGCTAGGCCAACGTGCCCGCATCTTGGCTATGGTCATCGTTCCCTTAGAAGGCGACTACACCATCCCCCTGCGCCGCGCACCTGACCTCAAACAAGCCTGTACCGAAGCGTGGGGTCCAGCCAACGGCGAAGCCTGCATGGTATCGCTGCGCGAACTTTTGGGAGTGGTGGGCGCACACGAGTGGCGCAAAAAAGGCGTTGAGATTGCAGCCTTGGGCGACGCACCCAACAACCGCATCTACCCGCATTACGGCGTGTTCTCGCCGGTGCGTGGTGAGTATGTAGACCTCGTGGCGAGCACGCCGATCAAAGACAAATCGCTCGCGTTTGACATTGGCGTGGGCACAGGTGTGTTGTCTGCAGTGTTGGCCAAACGCGGCGTGCAGCGCATCGTCGCGACAGACCAGGACCCACGCGCCCTCGCCTGCGCGCGCGAGAACCTGCAACGCTTGCAGCGGATCGACAAAGTGGAATTGGTGCAAACCGATTTATTCCCAGAAGGCCAAGCACCGCTGATTGTGTGCAACCCGCCGTGGGTGCCTGCACGTCCTAGCTCGCCCATCGAACACGCGGTATACGACGAAGGCAGCCGCATGCTGCGTGGTTTCTTAAGCAGCCTACGTGAACACCTTGCACCCAATGGCGAAGGCTGGCTCATCATGTCGGACTTGGCCGAACATTTGGGACTTCGCACGCGTGAAGAACTGATTTGTTGGATCAGTGAAGCAGGTCTCAAGCTGTTGGATCGCCACGACATCAAACCGCGTCATGGCAAAGCCACTGACGAAACCGACCCGTTACACGCAGCACGCGCCAAAGAAGTTACTTCTTTGTGGCGACTAAGCAGCCATTAATTCAAGATGACGCCCAACCGCCTAGCGCTGCACATAGCACTTGCTATCTCAGTGAGTTTGCATTTGGGCGTTGGGCTGAGCACACTGATCTCCTTTGCGCCAGCTGAACAGCCAATCTCTCAACCCGATAGGCTAGGTGTCTTTAAAACCTACATGAACAGTCGTATCGTGGTGAATGCACCTCAAGTGGAGCAGAAAAAAGTTAATGAAGTTGAGCCCCCCCTGGTCCCACTCCAAAACAAAGAGCAAGCTCAGGTCGACACCGCACCACCCAGCGACACCATGGAATACCGTCGATCTTATTCAATGTTCAGTCGACCGCGTCTAAGCAGAGGATCTCAAGGCAATGCGGCAACTGACTTTCAACAGCGGTACTTTGCGTTTCAAAGAAAACTTGAGTTTGTTGCATCATCACCCGACCTGCATGGGGAATGCACCGTGATCGCTTCTAACGCATGGAGTGAATTTAATGTCTATTGCAGCGATAGCCAAGATGTCAATTTTCTGCGCGCTGAACTCTCCAGCGTTGCTCAAAATAGAGAACCCATTTCAAGCCTAAGACATTGTTTGACCCTTCGGAAAAATGAAGTGCTCAAAAAAGAAAACTGCGCCCCCCTTCAATAGGGGCGCAGTTTCAATTGATAACCTCTCGGTTTGATTAACGCAACTTCACACCATCACGCACAGTGACTGGTTCTGTTTTGTAATCAAGAGGAATGTCGCCAATGTTTGTCATCGTAGCGCTGTAATGATCGTCTGTATTGACTGGCGCAAATGCACCATTCGTCAGAGCAACTTCTGTACATGCATTTTTAGTACCGTAAAACTCATTTGAACCCTGCGGCAAGATCAGGTACTTCTTACTGGAGTTGGTCGAACTCACCACAAAATCTTTCGACTCGTCAGCGTTAATTGGGCTCTTAGTCAAATTAAATTTATTCAACCATTGCTTATCGCCTTGGCCACTGCAATCGACTTCTTTGGTGTAGTCCTTTGGATCCACACAACGGTTGGGAATGCCCCACAACTGCTTAGGACCGTTGTAGTTCAACATCAAAGTTGTACCTGCAGTACAGCCGTATGAATTGTCTGGGCAGGTGTACTTCACCATGATGGGATCATCCATCACAGGCACCACGCCATCAATATTGAGCGACCATGTTTTATCCCAAGACATTTCGCCTGTGCGCCAGACGTAGTACTCAGGCAAATCACGCTCATAGTCCCAACCGCAAATATTGTTACCTTGGCCGCCACACAAGCTAGCGTTCACAATTTCATCAAGCGATTTAGATGTCGCCGGAATCAAAGCACCGCTATAAATTTGGCGTCTAGGATTTTGTGGATCCCATTGTGTGTAAAAGCCTGTCAACTCCAAAGCTGCTGTGTTACCTGTGGTTGTTTTCAAAGTGCCATTGGCAGCGTCATAGCTGTACTGGAAACCTTTTCCGCCTCGGAACCATGAATCATTGTTCGGATATGAACCTGAATTCACTGGCTCACGGGCATCATTGGCACTGGCACTGATGAGCTTGCCATTTGCATCCCATACTGGACAGTTGGCCACACAACTCAAGGTCGTGGTACCCAATGCAGCTAACTCAGCGTCAGACACACGCACTTCTTGTCGCGATGTTGCTTTAGATTGATCGTTGAGCGCAGCAAAATTAGAAGTTGAACGTACATAGGACCACCCATTCCCAGAGATCGTTTCTTCTACTTGAGGAATACTCAACCTGTAGCCACCGCCATTGGTGTTCAACCACAAATCACGCCATCCTTGAACCTCTGTAGGCCAAACATAGGGAACAGATGGGCTGGTGTCCGTTTTTTCTGTCATGAATTTTTTGACACCACCGTCATTTGCCCAAACTAGGCGCACCTCTTGGTTACCCACCCAAACGCGGAATACGGTATCTGTCAGTTCAGAAAGCGTTGTGACAACGTTTTTGACTTTTCTGAAGCCGCCGTTTTGCATCTTCAAAACACCGGCTTTGATTTGGTTGTTGTCCATTTCGACATCAACATTCACCGTGCCACCCGCGGCTCTTACTGCGTCATATCCAGCATCTGGCATCCACGTACCATTACTTGAATAATTGCCACGATTGCCAGCGAAACGGAACTGGTAGTTTGAACTCACACCAACAACTGCGCGTGTATCTTTATCAAACAATGTGTAGTTCCAAGTATTGAACTTCACATCGTTGCGGTTAAAGCATTGAGGGGCATCCCAAGTTGCCCCGTCATTCGTGCTTTGCTTGCGAATAAATTCATTCTTATTCGCAGCGACTTGAAAAACAACTGGCACCTCTTTATTTTGGGTATTGTCCCAAACCATATTCTTGGTGAATCCAGTCAACGTCACTGAACTGCCAGTCCCTGTGCGGCTGAGGTTCATCCATTGGCCGCCTTGATCCACACCATTGCCATCGAACCATCGTTCACTTTGGAGAAGTGTGTATCCGTTGGCTGTTGAAATAGGTTTCATAACACCGTAAGGACCTTGCACACCAGGCTTAATTACGCCTGCATTATCAACAGGGAAGCCCTTGAAATGCAACTCGCTGAAGCCAATATCTGTCCCCGTACGACTCAACGGAAAAACAAATTGCGCATGAATTTCGTTTGGGTTGCTATCAGATGCAATTTTGTCTGGCGTAACTGGAATCCAGACCTTCACATACAAATTGTTTTCATCAGTTTTTGAATCAATCACGAAAAATTCGTAAATCTTCGCGGTTGAATTACTTGCACCTTCAGCACCTGCGGCTGCAGAAGCACTTGGTGAGCTCTTGCTGCAAAGTGTTTTATCGACTGCTGCAAGATATGGACCTTGATTGACTTGAGCAGCAAGGTCAGCGCCTGTATTTTTAATGATGCACAGCACTTCATTTGCAAACTCCACGCCTTCAATGGAGCGCTCTTGCAACCATGTGTAGTTATCAGGGTCAGCCTTCAATTGAGAGAGTTTGCTCTCGTAGGTATCCGCAGCATGAACAAAGCCTGCTGCAAACAACACAGCGACCAATGGCGTTTTTTTAAAGAGACTCATCTTGCTCACCTTACTGTGCGTTACTTGGAAGAATGCTGACTGCTGCAGGCACATTTCCTACGCGCTCCGCCGCTGGACTTGGTGCTCCCGGTGTACCGCTACCACCACCGCCTCCACATGCACTGACTAAAAGTGATGCCACGATCGCGGCTAAGAATTGACTCAACTTCATATAACCTCCAAGTTAGATTGGATTCAGTGTCATATGTTCTAGTCAATTAAACAAGTCAAAATAAGTATTAATTTAAATTTGAACAATTAAAGACTCTGAAATAAATTAGCTCTTTATGGCCCCCAGTAGCTTTTTGAACAATTCAAACAAACCCACGCGACGTTGTGGAGATGCCTGCAACACAGGTTGAGGCTCCACGACAGGGTCAGGTGTCTGCGCTGGTATCACGTCATTCAGCGTAGATGGCGCAGGAGCCTCAAGCACGGCTTCTCGTCTGATCTGTGTCACGGCAGGCAAGTGAAGTGCTTGCAACACAAACTGATTCACCTCCGCATTAAACGGCACGGGATGCGCCGCACCAGCCACTTCGAGCACTTGCGCTTTGGGAAATTCGCGCTGCAAGTCTTTCACCTGCTGCGCCGTACACACACCCGATTCACTGCCGTGCATCAAACGCACCGGACCTTTGAAACCATTCAGCAAATGACCAAACTTCATCCCCTTCCAATCTTTGCGGTAAGGCAAATCGAAGTGCGAAGGTGACTGCACGGCCAACACGGCCCCCATGCTCACGTTGAACTGAGCGGCCATCTCTTGAGGCGTGGGTAGGCGACCTTCTTTTTTCATGCCGTCGTACAAACCGTAGATCGACATCCATGGCAAATCCAAGCCAATGTCATTGAAGAACAAACCACTGACGTGGTTATGGGCATCATGCGCCAAGTACATAGCCAAGATGCCACCCATGCTGGTGCCCAACACGTCGATGTGCGGCACAGGATTGCCATCGGGCATCAACTCATGGCGAATGAAATGTTCAATGTCTTCTAGATACACCTGCATGGTGTACCCCTTGTCACCTGGCAAGCGACTGGAGTCCCCTCGGCCACACAAGTCCACACTGATCACACGCAAGCCTTGCAGACCATCAGCCGCTTGCAGCAGCGGGTCAAACGTGGCACGGGTTTCTAACAAGCCAGGCAAGCACAACAGCACATGCGGGCTATCGACATCACCCACCGAGCTATAAGCCAAGTGGCGGCTGCCTTTGGACAGAGAAAACTGAAGAGCGGGGAATTGAGAGACGGTCATAACTGCAATCATCCTAGTCGATACACAGCAGATCACACGCTTGTTTTGCGTACGATAAGGCCATGTCTAGCGCAACCACATTTCCACTCGCCGTCCAAAACGTCACTTGCGGCCCACTGAACAACTTGTCTTTTGCTTGGACACCTGGTGTGAGCTGGGTGTGTGGCGATGAAGGCAAAGGCAAAACCACGCTGCTGCGCTTGTTAGCTGGCGATGTACAGCCTGCGACGGGTCATGTTGTGGCACCTGAAGGCGGTGTGTTTTGGGTGGACCTGCAAGATGCTGCGCACGACAGCACTACCGTGCAAGCCAGTTGGGACGCATTGCGTGCGCACTACCCGCGCTGGAACCAAGACCTGCTGCAAGACTTGGCGGAAGAACTCGACATGACACAACACCTCGACAAGCGCCTCAACATGCTGTCAGCTGGCAGTCGCCGCAAAGTGATGGTGGTAGCGGCTTTGGCATCAGGCGCAACCGTGACTTTGCTCGACCAACCGTTTGCCGCACTCGACCTTGCATCGGTTCGCGTCATCCATGAGTTCTTGCGAGAAGCGGCAGAGCACCCCAGTCGCGCATGGATCGTGGCTGATTACGAAGCTCCGACCCATTTGCCACTGGCGAGCGTGCTGAATTTAGACGCCCCTCAATAAATCGCAGACATAAAAAAAGGCTCCCAAAGGAGCCTTTGTCGTTTGCACCGAAGTGCCACTGAGTCAACGCATTAAGCCTTGACCGCGTCGGGGTTACGCAAACGGATGTGCAATTCGCGCAACTGCTTTTCGTCCACAGGGCTTGGAGCTTGCGTGAGCAAACACTGAGCGCGTTGGGTCTTGGGGAACGCAATCACGTCGCGAATCGATTCTGCGCCGGTCATGAGCGTGACGATGCGGTCCAAACCAAAGGCCAAGCCACCGTGTGGAGGCGCGCCATATTGCAAGGCGTCGAGCAAGAAGCCAAATTTGAGCTGAGCTTCTTCTGGCGTGATCTTCAAAGCGTCAAACACTTTTTGCTGCACGTCAGCGCGGTGGATACGCACTGAGCCACCGCCCATTTCCCAACCGTTCAACACCATGTCATAGCCCTTGGAGATGCACTTCTCGGGCGCAGTGACCATCCAGTCTTCGTGGCCGTCTTTGGGCGCAGTGAAGGGGTGGTGCACGGCGGTGTAGCGTTGGCTTTCGTCGTCGAACTCGAACATCGGGAAGTCGACCACCCACATCGGTGCCCAACGGTCTTCGAACAAACCGTTTTTCTTGCCGAACTCGCTGTGGCCAATCTTGATGCGCAAGGCGCCGATCGCGTCGTTGACGATCTTGGCTTTGTCTGCGCCGAAGAAAATCAAGTCGCCGTTTTGTGCGCCTGAGCGCTCCAACACGGCGTTCAATGCTGCGTCATGGATGTTCTTGACGATGGGTGACTGCAAACCGTCACGGCCTTTGGACAGGTCGTTGACGCGGATGTAGGCCAAGCCCTTCGCGCCGTAGATCTTGACGAACTCGGTGTACGCGTCGATCTCGCCACGGCTGATGCCGCCACCTTCCACCGAGCCATTGGGCACGCGCAGAGCCACCACGCGGCCGCCCTTCATGTTGGCAGCGCCTGAGAACACTTTGAAGTCCACATCGCCCATGACGTCGGTCACTTCGGTGAACTCCAGTTTCACGCGCAAGTCGGGCTTATCTGAACCGTACAAGTGCATCGCATCTTGGTAAGTCATGACAGGGAACTCGCCGAGGTCCACACCGATGGTGTTTTGGAACACGCGCTTGATCATGCCTTGGAACATGTCGCGGATTTCTTCCTCGCTCAAGAACGAGGTTTCAATATCAATCTGAGTGAATTCAGGTTGACGGTCCGCACGCAAGTCTTCGTCGCGGAAGCACTTGGTGATTTGGTAGTAACGGTCGTAGCCCGCCACCATCAAGAGCTGTTTGAACAACTGAGGCGACTGGGGCAACGCGAAGAACTGACCATCGTGCACACGGCTGGGCACCAAGTAATCGCGCGCACCTTCGGGCGTGCTCTTGGTGAGCATGGGTGTTTCCACGTCGATGAAGCCGTTTTCGTCGAGGTACTTGCGCACTTCCATGGCCACTTTGTAGCGCAGCATCAGGTTGTTTTGCATGTAGGGACGACGCAAATCGAGGACGCGGTGTGTGAGACGTGTAGTCTCAGACAAGTTGTCTTCGTCGATTTGGAAGGGTGGCGTGACCGACGCGTTGAGCACTGTCAACTCGTGGCACAGCACTTCAATCTTGCCGCTCTTGAGGTTGTCGTTGGTTGTGCCTTCTGGACGGGCGCGCACCAAACCTTTGACTTGGATACAAAACTCATTGCGAACGTCTTCGGCAATTTTGAACATCTCAGGACGGTCGGGATCGCACACCACTTGCACATAACCTTCGCGGTCACGCAAGTCGATGAAGATCACGCCGCCGTGGTCACGACGACGGTTGACCCAGCCGCACAGGCTCACGGTTTGGCCATTGAGGGCTTCGGTCACGAGACCGCAGTAGTGGGAGCGCATTGCCATTTTTAGTTTCTCTTTTCTTTGAGTGCGGGGACGCTTGGAGAGACAGCGCCCATGGAAATTACATAAGTCAAGGCTTCGTCAACACTGAGGTCAAGTTCAATGACATCGGCCTTAGGAACCAACAAGAAGTAGCCACTGGTAGGGTTGGGTGTGGTGGGGACGTAGACGCTCAAAAACTCGCCATCAAGTTTGCTCGCAACTTCGCCTACTGGCGTGCCAGTTTGGAAAGCAATAGTCCATGTGCCGCTGTGTGGGTATTGCACCAACAAAGCTTTGCGAAATGCATTGCCCCCATCGGAGAACAAAGTGTCTGACACCTTCTTCACACTGGAGTAAATGGATTTGACAATTGGGATTTGATTCAACAAACGATCCCATTGCTTGACCCACCAGCGCCCCGCCACGTTAGACACCAAAGCGCCGGAGATCAACAACACCAACACCAACAAGATCACGCCTAAGCCAGGTACGTGGTCAAGCCAGTAAATCATGTCCGGGGAGACAAGGCGCAGCTTGGTCAAGGTGCTCAAAAAGGCGCTGTCCAGTGAGCCAACCAGCCAGCTCAACACCGCCACGGTGATCACCAAGGGTGTCCAGACCAAGAGGCCAGCAAGCAGGTATTTTTTAATTGGCATGAAATGCTTTGTGGTTTTGAAAAATCAGTGGCACGCACAACCTGTGGCACAGCCACCAGTTGCAGCGGGCGAAGAAGCGCTAGCGCCCGAGTCGGCGCTGGCACTCGTGCTGGCAGAGGCTGTGTCGCTGGCTGCTGCGGCCGTACCAGCCACCGCGGCTGGTGCAGACGTGCCACCCGAGCCGCCTTTGAAATCAGTGGCGTACCAACCCGAACCTTTGAGCTGAAAGCCCGCAGCAGTGAGTTGTTTAGAAAACGTAGGTTTGCCGCACTCAGGACAATCAGTCAGAGGCGCATCTGAAATCTTTTGCAGGACGTCCTTGGCATGGCCGCAGGACCCGCATTTGTAGGCATAAATGGGCATGGCGAGACGAATTCGGTAAAACCCTGAATTATAGGCGCCCAGCCCCTATTTCAAGGGGGCAACCCGCCTCAGCCGCCCTCTTTGCAGCAAGTGGGCTCGGGCTTAAGCCGCACCCACCAATTTGTGGTGGCCGCTATGGGCATTGCGAATGGCCTGTGGCCCCAAAGAGCCCAGCACCATGCCCGTCAAACTGGCCAGCACGCCCGCCAGCTGCGCTGGAAACTCTTCACCCGCAGGCGTGAATAAAAACAAGCCCCAGGTCAGCAAGCCCAGCACCAAGGCAAAAATCGCCCCTTGGGTGGTGGCGCGTTTCCAGTACAAGCCAAAGGTGAGTGGCACAAATGCCCCCACCAGCGGCACTTGGTAAGCGCCAGACACCATTTCATAAATCGACGTGCCCTGCATGCGAATGGCATAGCCCAACACCAAAAGGCTGAACACCAACACCGTCACACGCATGGCACGTAACTCTTGCTTGTCACTTTGGTGAGGGTGGAACTGGCGCCAAATGTTTTCAGTGAACGTAACGCTGGGCGCGAGCAAGGTGGCCGAGGCACACGACTTGATGGCTGACAACAACGCGCCAAAGAACAGCACCTGCATGACAAACGGCATCTGCGTCATCACCAAGGTCGGCAAGACTTTTTGCGGGTCATCGGCGATGAGCGCTGTGGCTTGCTCGGGCATGATGAGCATGGCGCTGACCACCAAGAACATAGGCACAAACGCAAACAAGATGTAACAAATGCCACCAATCACTGGGCCATGCGTGGCTGCCTTGATGCTATTGGCCGACATCACACGCTGAAACACGTCTTGCTGCGGGATCGAACCCAACATGATGGTGATGGCTGAAGCAAAGAAAAACAAAATATCTTTCATGTTCGGCTCTGGCCAGAACTTGAACATATCTTGGCTCACCGCCAATTCAATCACTTTGTCCGCACCTCCCGCCTGCCCTGCGGCAAACACAGCCAAGATGGAGAGCCCCACCACCAAGATGATCATCTGAATGAAGTCGGTGATCGCCACCGACCACATGCCACCAAACAAGGTGTAAGCCAAGATTGACGCCACACCGATGACCATGCCCAATTCAAGGCTGACTACGCCGTTAGACAACAAGTTGAACACCAAGCCCAAAGCCGTGACCTGCGCCGACACCCACCCGAGGTAGCTGACCATGATGATGAGCGAGCACGCCACCTCAACCGTGCGGCCATAGCGCTCACGAAAGTAATCGCTGATGGTCAAGAGCGTCATGCGGTAGAGCTTGGCAGCGAAGAACAAGCCGACAAAGATCAAACAAAAGCCCGCGCCAAATGGGTCTTCCACCACGCCGTGCAAACCGCCATTCACAAACTTGGCGGGAATGCCCAACACAGTTTCGGAACCGAACCACGTTGCGAAGGTGGTGGTCACGATCATGGCCATGGGCAGATGACGGCCGGCAATGGCAAAGTCAGCCGAATTTTGAACGCGCTTGGCCGCCATCAAACCAATGGCGATGGTGACCAGCAAATAGACGATGACGAGTGTGAGCAGCACGGGTCAACTCCGTAGATGATTAAAAGAAATGATGCAAGCGCACGAACATTTGCATGGCCAGCATACCAAGCACAAAACCACCGCCTACCCATGCAATGCCTTGCAGCAAACGGTTGGTACGGCGCTGCTCTTGAATCAACAGTTGCAACTGAGCGTGGTCGCTGTTTTGGCGATGTTTCAAAAAGTCGTGCACCAAGCGCGGCAACTCTGGGATGAGCTTGGCATAGCGCGGAGCTTCGGCCACCAATTGCTTCCACAGTTTTTTGGGACCCACTTGATCCAGCATCCAGCTTTCCAAGAACGGCTTGGCGGTGCTCCACAAATCCAAATTGGGGTCGAGCTGACGGCCCAAGCCTTCGATGTTGAGTAGCGTTTTTTGCAGCAGCACCAGCTGCGGCTGAATCTCGACATTGAAGCGGCGCGAGGTTTGGAACAAACGCATGAGCACCAGCCCCAAAGAAATTTCTTTCAGCGGGCGGTCAAAGTAAGGCTCGCATACGGCGCGAATGGCAGATTCGAGTTCATCTACGCGCGTGTCAGAGGGCACCCAGCCCGACTCGATGTGAAGTTCGGCCACGCGCTTGTAGTCGCGTCGGAAAAAGGCCGTGAAGTTTTGCGCCAAATACTCTTTGTCGGTTTCTGTGAGCGTGCCCACGATGCCAAAGTCCAGCGAGATGTAACGGCCAAAGGTGGCGGGCTCTAAGCTGACTTGGATGTTGCCGGGGTGCATGTCGGCGTGGAAGAAACCGTCACGGAACACTTGGGTGAAAAAGATGGTCACGCCATCGCGTGCCAGCTTAGGAATGTCCACGCCTGCCGCACGAAGTTGGTCGACTTGGCTGATCGGCACACCTTTCATGCGCTCCATCACGATCACATCATCGC
This sequence comes from Pseudomonadota bacterium, assembly GCA_041180165.1. Taxonomy (GTDB): domain Bacteria; phylum Pseudomonadota; class Gammaproteobacteria; order Burkholderiales; family Burkholderiaceae_C; genus Limnohabitans. The sequence goes on from JBEGSC010000001.1 coordinate 373,503, forward strand.
GGCAGAAATCCCAAATCATCTCAGGAATCAACACGAGGTTGAGGCCTTCCATGTTGCGGCGCAGCTGCGCGGCGTTCGAGGCTTCGCGCATGAAATCGAGTTCATCGTGCAGGTACTTGTCAAACTCGGCCACCACTTCGCGGGGCTTCAAGCGCTTGCCATCTGCACTCAGACGATCCACCCACCCCGCCATCATGCGCATGAGGCTCAGGTCTTTGTCGATCACAGTCAACATGCCTGGGCGCAGCACTTTCACAGCCACGTCGCGCGTGGTTCCGTCTTTGTCTTTGATCACGGCAAAGTGCACTTGCGCAATCGAGGCGCTGGCAACGGGCTTGTGTGTGAAGTCCACAAAAATATCGCTGAGCGGACGACCAAAAGCCCGCTCGATGATGCCCACCGCTTGGTTTGACGAAAACGGTGGCACGCGGTCTTGCAACTTGGCCAATTCATCGGCAATGTCAGGCGGCAGCAAATCGCGGCGTGTTGACAACACTTGGCCGAACTTCACAAAGATAGGGCCAAGGTGCTCTAAGGCTTCACGCAAACGCTGGCCACGCGGCGCAGACAAATCGCGCCCCACCGACACAATGCGCGCCAGCAAGCGCAGGCCAGGCTTTTGAAAACTGGTGAGTACCAGCTCGTCCAAGCCGTAGCGCAAGACGATAAGAACAATGTAAATACCGCGTAGCAAACGGGTCATCATGGCGCGGCCTTCGCGGTTTGTTGTTGCACAAAACTGCGCAGCGCATCCACCGCACGCTTGGCGGTTTGCACCAATGTGTGGGCAGGCGCATCGCCGATGAGGCGGGCCACGTCTTCTTCCGGATCCCAGCGCACGTGGTCGATCAGCCAATTCACTTCAGCAGCCAGCTGCACATCACCTTCGATGCGAATGGCAGGCTTTTCGCCTTGCAAGACAGTCTTGGCCAACTCAAACGGTGAGGGCTCGTTCACACGCAGCACAAGATCAGCCGCTTTAGCGCCTGCTTCGGGCGTGATGAACTCAACCAAACCCGCTGGTGTGAACGCGCATTGAAACACTTGGTCACGCCAACACACTTGCACTTGACGGCCTTTTTGGCGCTGCAAGCGGTCGCGTGCCGCAGGCTCTTGCATGAGCACGTGGTTCAACAAGAGCACGATGCGCTGCTGCACTTCCGCCACCGCCCAAGCAGGTGGCGTGAAGGATTGCATAAGGTCTGCAGGGAGTTTGGCGCGCAGCGTGTCCGCTGCATCGGCCAACCAAGAAAAAGGGGACTGTGTTGCCATAGTCCCCAATTATTCCTTGTTTGGGCGCCCTTCTCGGCACGCCCTGATTTAACCGGTTTATTGCAAGGCTTGTACGCCTGCCACCAACCAGCCCAAGCTGCCGTCTTTGGGCTTGGTCATGTTCCACACTTCGCGGAACGGTGTGGGGCCAGCAGATGGCTCTTCACGGATCAGGCCCGAGAACTCGACGCTGGCCATGTAGCTGTTGCCCACCTCTTCGATGCCCAACAACTGAGCTTCGAGCATGACCACATCGGTGTGGTTGACTTGACCATTGGCTGTCGCTTCGCGCTCAGCCAATTGCGCTTTGATCTCTTCCAGCATGCTGTCGGTCATCATCACGCGCAAGGCAGAGATGTCTGAGCGGTCCCAAGCATTTTGCAGGGTCATAAAGTTTTGCTTGGCTGCGTTGACAAAGCCCAAAGTGTCAAAGTCAGCAGGGATTCCCCAAGTTTGGGCACCACCCAAAGCAGAGCCAATCATCGAACCGCCAGCTGCAGGTGTGAAGTTGGCCTGTGTGTCGACAGGACGAGCCGACGAGTCATTGCCCACATTGTTGGGGTTGTACTGAGGCAAGGTGGCAGGGTTGACCGGAGCGCCAGCACCTTCAAACGCGAAGGGACTGGTGTTAGCTGCTGCGGGTTGCTGGCGACGGCGCATGATCATGCCGATAACCACCATGACCACCAATGCCAGCAGACCGAACATCAAGAACTGACCAAATTCAGCACCAAAGCCCAAAGAGTGGGCCAACCATGCGAGACCCAAGCCAGCAGCCAAACCACCGAGCATGCCGCCCATGCCACCAAAGCGGCTAGGTGCAGCAGCAGGTGCAGCGGGTGCATGAGGTGCAGCAGTTGGGGCTGCGTTGGGGGTTGCAGCAGGGGCTGGCTTGGCAGCTTCGCGCTGCGTCACGTTGCTGGACTGTTGCCCCATTGACTTGCCACCGCCCAAACGTTTGGCAGCTTCCGCGTGCATGGTGGCAAAGGCCATGGCCACCACAAAAATAGCTGTGAAAAGTTTCTTCATAAAGGCTCCTGTTGTCTCACTGAATTTATTCAACACTTAATTCCAACATGAAGCGCGACCACGCCTGCGCTCATGTTGTGAAAGTCCACATGACCAAAGCCATTTTGTTTCATGAGGGATTTCAATTCCTCTTGGCCCGGGTGCATGCGAATCGACTCGGCCAAATATTGGTAGCTGGCTGCATCGCCCGCAATCATCTGCCCCAACTTGGGCAAGATGTTGAAGGAATACCAGTCGTAGGCCTTTTCCAGCGGCTTGGCCACTTTAGAGAACTCCAACACCAAGAGCTTGCCATTGGGCTTGAGCACGCGGCACATTTCACGCAAGGCGGCGTCTTTGTGCGTCATGTTGCGCAGGCCAAAGGCCACGCTGACCACGTCAAAGTGGTTGTCGGGGAACGGCAGCTTTTCGGCATCGCACACCAAGGTGGGCAACACCACGCCGTGGTCGAGCAAACGGTCACGGCCGGTGCGCAACATGGCTTCGTTGATGTCGGTGTGCACCACGCGGCCTGTTTTGCCCACTTTCTTGGCAAACGCCATCGACAAGTCACCCGTACCGCCTGCGATGTCGAGCACTTGCGAGCCCTCACGCAAGTCAGCCACCATCACGGTGTAGCGCTTCCACACACGGTGTAGGCCTGCGGACATGAGGTCGTTCATCACGTCGTACTTGGACGCGACCGAGTCAAACACGCCACGGACGTGCTTGGCCTTTTCTTTCTCGTCGACAGTTTTGAAACCGAAGTGGGTGGTATTCATAGTTTTATCAATCTTATCAATGTGCGTGACTGCTGCAGCCTGCACCTGCTTTTTCGGGCATAGGTGCGTCGCGGTCGACACCGGCTTCTTTGAGGCGGCGTTCGTAATCAGCCCACAGCTGGTCTTGCTCGGAGCCCAAAAAATACAGGTACTCCCAAGTGAACAAGCCGCTGTCATGGCCATCGCTGAAAGTGGGCTTGATGGCGTAGTTACCAATAGGCTCTAAGCCTTCGAGCTCGACCAAGCGCTTGCCCGTTTGCAACACCTCTTGACCTGGGCCGTGACCCTGCACTTCAGCTGAAGGGCTGTAGACGCGCATCAGTTCAAACGGAATGCGAAAGCTCGCGCCGTCGGCAAAGCTCACCTCCAACACACGCGATGCGCCGTGCACCGTGATGTCTTGGGGTGCAGGCGTGTTTTTTTGCAATCCGGCCATAGGGGCTCCTGTTAAACCAACACGCGCTCAATGCCACCGGCATTGGCGTTGGCCACGTACTCGGGCATCCATTGCTCACCCAACAGCTTGCGCGCCATCTCGACCACGATGTAGTCGGCTTCGAGCAAACCGTTTTGCAAGTCGTCGCCGTAGCGGGTCAAGCCTTGCAAGCAGCTGGGGCAGCTGGTGAGGATCTTCATATCGCCTTGTGTCTGCCCTGTCATGGCACGCAATGCAGCTTCGTCTTTTTGCAGCTCGGCTTCTTTGCGGAAACGCACTTGGGTTGAAATATCGGGACGCGTCACACCCAAGGTGCCCGACTCGCCACAGCAGCGGTCGCTCTTGCGCACTTGCTCACCCACCAAGGCCTTGACCGTTTTCATCGGGTCTTGCTGTTTCATCGGTGTGTGGCAAGGGTCGTGGTAGAGGTAACCGGCTTGCTGTTCGGCACTGAGCTTGATGTCTTTCTCCAACAAGTATTCGTGGATATCAACAATGCGGCAGCCAGGGAATATCTTGTCGAACTGGTAGCTTTGCAACTGATCAAAACAGGTGCCGCAGCTCACGACCACGGTTTTGATGTCGAGGTAGTTGAGCGTGTTGGCCACGCGGTGGAACAACACGCGGTTGTCGGTGATGATCTTGTCGGCCTTGTCGAACTGGCCCGAACCTTTTTGCGGATAGCCGCAGCACAGGTAGCCCGGTGGCAACACGGTTTGCACACCCGCGTGCCACAACATGGCTTGCGTGGCGAGGCCCACTTGGCTGAACAAACGCTCAGAGCCGCAACCGGGGAAATAGAACACCGCTTCTGTTTCAGACGTGGTGGTCTTGGGGTTGCGAATGATTGGCACGTAGTCTTTGTCTTCAATGTCCAACAAGGCGCGCGCGGTTTTCTTGGGCAAGTTGCCGGGCATTTTTTTGTTGACGAAGTGAATCACTTGCTCTTTGATGGGCGCTGTTCCCACCGTGGCAGGCGGCGCCTTGGTTTGCTTGCGTGCCACCACTTGCAGGGCATCGTGCGCGAAGCGTTGCAGCTTCATGCCTACATCCACCATCGCGCTGCGCGCGAGTTTGATGGTTTCGGGGTTGGTGGCATTGAGCATGAACATGGCCGCGGCATTGCCGGGACGGAAGCTCTTTTGGCCCATCTTGCGCAAGAGGTTGCGCATGTTCATGGACACATCGCCAAAGTCAATCTTCACAGGGCAAGGTGTGAGGCACTTGTGGCAGACCGTGCAATGGTCGGCCACATCTTCAAACTCTTCCCAATGTTTGATGGACACACCACGGCGGGTTTGCTCTTCGTACAAGAAGGCTTCGACCAACAGCGAGGTGGCCAAGATTTTGTTGCGTGGGCTGTAGAGCAAGTTGGCGCGTGGCACATGGGTTGAGCACACGGGCTTGCACTTGCCGCAACGCAAACAGTCTTTCACGCTGGCGGCAATTTCGCCAATGTCAGACTGCTGCATGATGAGCGATTCGTGGCCCATCAAGCCAAAGCTTGGTGTGTAGGCCTGGCTCAAATCAGCATGGCGCAGCGACGCATCGACGTCTTGGTTGCGCAGCAATTTACCTTTGTTGAAGCGCCCTTCTGGGTCCACCTTGGCTTTGTAGTCGGCAAACGGTTTGAGCTCGTCGTCGCTCAAAAATTCGAGCTTGGTGATGCCAATGCCGTGCTCACCCGAAATCACGCCATTGAGTGACCGCGCCAACACCATGATGCGTGCCACCGCTTCGTGCGCAGTTTGCAGCATGGCGTAGTTGTCGCTGTTGACGGGGATGTTGGTGTGCACGTTGCCGTCACCGGCGTGCATGTGCAGGGCCACCCAGACGCGGCCTTTGAGCACGCGTTTGTGAATGGCATTGCATTCTTCCAAGATCGGGGCCAACTGCGCACCCGTGAAGATGTTTTGCAACTGCGCACGGATTTGTGTTTTCCAGCTTGCGCGCAAGGTGTGGTCTTGCAACTGCGGAAACAGTGCGTCGCACTCATTGAGCCACTGCTGCCACAGACCACGCACTTCGCCAATGAGCGAGCGGGCTTGTTGCACACGGTCTTCGAGCAACTCGGGCGTGGGAATGTCGGCTGCGTCATCCGACTTACCCAAAGGCAAATTGCCTTTGGCGAAGAAGTCATCCAAGGCGTCGCACAACTCAATCTTGTTGCGCAAGCTGAGCTCGATGTTGATGCGCTCAATACCGTCGGTGTACTCGGCCATGCGCGGCAAAGGTATCACCACGTCTTCGTTGACCTTGAACGCGTTGGTGTGACGGCTAATCGCGGCCGTGCGCTTGCGATCGAGCCAGAATTTTTTACGCGCTTCGGGGCTCACCGCCACAAAGCACTCGCCGCTGCGGGTGTTGGCCATGCGTGAGACTTCAGAAGTCACGCGTGCCACCTCGTCAGCGTCGTCACCCGCAATATCGCCAATCAACAACATCTTGGGCAAGCCGCCGCGCTTGCTCTTGGTGGCATAACCCACGGCGCGCAAATAGCGGTCGTCCAAATGCTCTAAGCCCGCCAGCAACACGCCGCTGCGCTTTTGCTCGGCAAACATGTAGTCTTTGATTTCCACGATGCTCGGCACCGCGTCTTTGGCGTTGCCGAAGAACTCCATACACACCGTGCGCGTGTGCACGGGCATGCGGTGCACGATCCAACGTGCGCTGGTGATCAAGCCATCGCAGCCTTCTTTTTGCACGCCAGGCAAACCGCTCAAGAACTTGTCGGTCACGTCTTTGCCCAAGCCTTCTTTGCGGAAGGTCTTACCGGGGATGGCCAAGGTTTCGGTACGGATCGGTGTTTTGCCGTCGGCCTTGAAGTAGCGCAGCTCAAACGTGGCCACTTCGGCATCGTGAATCTTGCCGAGGTTGTGGTCCATGCGCACCACATCGAGCCATTCGGCATCGGGCGTGACCATGCGCCAGCTGGCGAGGTTGTCGAGCGCAGTGCCCCACAACACGGCTTTCTTGCCGCCCGCGTTCATGGCGATGTTGCCGCCAATGCACGAAGCTTCAGCGGACGTGGGGTCCACCGCAAACACAAAACCACCGCGTTCTGCCGCATCGGCCACGCGCTGCGTGACGACACCGGCTTCGGTGTAAATCGTGGGCACTTTGTGGCTAATGCCAGGCAGGTCAATCAGTTCAACCTCGGTCATGGCTTCGAGCTTTTCGGTGTTGATGACCGCACTCTTCCACGTGAGCGGAATCGCGCCACCCGTGTAACCCGTGCCGCCGCCACGCGGAACGATGGTGAGGCCCAAGTCGATACAACCCTTGACCAAGCCCGCCATCTCTTCTTCGCTGTCAGGTGTGAGCACCACAAAGGGGTATTCCACGCGCCAGTCGGTGGCGTCGGTCACGTGGCTCACACGTGAGAGGCCGTCGAATTTGATGTTGTCTTTAGCCGTTTGCTTGCCCAACACACGGGCGGCTTTTTTGCGCAACGCGGCAATCGCGTCGAACTGCTGGCTGAAAGTTTCAATCGCGCGGCTGGCCGCTTGCAAGAGTTGGCCCACCATCGCATCGCGCTCTGCATCGGCATCGGGTGTGCGGCGCTGTTGTACCTCACCCAAACGGTGGTGCAAGGCCTCAACCAACTGGTGGCGGCGCTTGGGGTTGTCGAGCAAGTCGTCTTGCAAATAGGGGTTGCGTTGCACCACCCAGATGTCGCCCAACACCTCGTACAACATGCGGGCCGAGCGGCCTGTGCGGCGCTCTTGGCGCAAACGTAGCAACAACTCCCAAGCCTCGGTGCCCAGCAAACGCAGCACGATTTCGCGGTCAGAGAAGGAGGTGTAGTTGTAAGGAATTTCGCGCAGTCGCGGGCTTTCTTCAGCCGTGGCGAGCAAGTGGTTCAGCGAGGTGGGAGCATTCATGGTGTGATGTGCGCGCTAGGGCGCATTGGGGCGCGAATTAAGAGGCCAATTTTACCGCAGGGGGGCGTGGGTGCTTGGCTTTTCGGGCCGAGAGCACTTACTGGGTTTAGGGATGTCTTGTCACGGTTTTTAGGGGTATTGGTCTGGTGACATTGGATTGAAGTCACTTCTGGAAGGTGATCGGGCTGTATGCGCGTTGGCTCCTCTTCGCTGTGCTCAGAATGTCGCTCACCGCGCATACAGCCCGATCACCTTCTTGCGCAGGGGTGAGATACGCCTCGCCACGAAATCGCCAGCCGAAAGCTCAAGGCGAATAGCCGGTGTGTACGGTGAGCGACATTCTGAGCGCAGCGAAGAGAAGCCAACGTACACACCGGCTGTTCGCCTTGGGCGCTTCACATCAACGCTGCCAGCCTTTGCACATCAACCACTGGGCCGAACCGCACACGATGACCAAAGCCGAATAAGTGGCCATTTTTCCGTCCACACCCCACAAAACTAGACCACCAGCCAAGACGGCTGTGCCTAAAACACCGCTCACCAAAGTCTGCTTCATCAGGCTCCAGCTGGCTAAGGGCAGCCACCAGCGCGCCGTGAAACGGGCCACAAGCACGCAAAACAGGGCCACACCCCATGCAGGCGCAATGAAGTTAAAAGTGTGAAGGATTTGTTCTAGGGGACCCATGTGAGTAAATTTTATAATCCGAGCTATGGCAGTCTGGGCTTTGGGCCTCAATCACACGACAGCCCCGCTTGATTTGCGGGGCCGTTTTGCTTTTGCGGTCGACCAAATGGGTCCGACCCTTGCAACCCTGCGCCATTCTTTTGCACCTGACAGCGAGGTGGCGATTCTTTCCACCTGCAATCGCACCGAAATTTACTGCGCGGGCAGCGAGGCGCAGATACAGCAGACCATGGCATGGCTGGCCAAGTCTGGCGGTGTGTCCGCCGACGATCTGAAAGGCCATACTTACGCCCTGCTCGAAGCCGATGCGGCCCGCCACGCCTTTCGTGTGGCCAGTGGTCTCGACTCCATGGTGCTGGGCGAACCCCAAATCTTGGGTCAAATGAAAGACGCGGTCCGCGCCGCCACCGAAGCCGGCGCCTTGGGCACCACACTCAACCAACTGTTTCAACGCTCATTCGCCGTGGCCAAAGAAGTGCGCAGCAGCACCGAGATTGGCGCACACTCCATCAGCATGGCCGCCGCCGCAGTGCGTTTGGCTAGTCAGCTGTTTGAAGACCTGAGCGACACCCGCGTGCTCTTTGTGGGCGCGGGCGAAATGATTGAACTGTGCGCCACACACTTTGCAGCCAAAAACCCCAAGGCCATTGCCATTGCCAACCGCACGTTGGAGCGGGGCGAAAAACTGGCCACCCAATTCAGTGGCGAAGTCATGCGCTTGGCCGACTTGCCCCAACGCCTGCACGAATTTGATGTGGTCATCAGCTGCACCGCCAGCACCCTGCCCTTGATTGGTTTGGGCGCAGTCGAGCGTGCGTTGAAGCAGCGCAAGCACCGCCCCATGTTCATGGTCGACTTGGCTGTGCCTCGCGACATCGAGCCCGAGGTGAAGTCGCTCGAAGACGTGTATCTCTACACCGTGGACGACTTATCGGACGTGGTGCAAACCGGCCAAGCCAACCGCCAAGCAGCGGTGGCACAAGCCGAGGCCATCATCGACGCGGGCGTGCAAAGCTTTGAGCACTGGATGGACCAGCGCAGCAACGTACCGCTCATCCAACAGCTCAACGCCCAAGCAGAAGACTGGCGCAGCGCTGAGCTTGCGCGTGCACGCAAGGCAATCGCCAAAGGTGACGATGTGGATGCAGTCCTGGAGGCCCTGTCACGCGGCCTCACCCAAAAAATGCTGCACGGCGCGATGGCTGAGCTGCATGCGGGTGACGCCGAGTCGCGTGAGCGTGCGCGTCATGCGATTGAGCATTTCTTTTTGCGCGGCAACCGTTAGGCGCTGACCCCATGAAAGACTTTTTGCGCGCTCAGCTTGAGCGCCATACCCAACGCTTGAACGAACTCGACTTCTTGCTGTCTCGCGAAGACATCATGAAAGACATGACGCAGTTCATGGCCTTGTCGCGCGAGCACACCGAGGTGGCCGCCACCGCCAGCCGCTATGCGCGCTACCAACAACGCGAAGCCGATTTGCAAGCCGCGCACCAGATGCTGCAAGACGGTGCTGATGACGCTGACATGCGTGCCATGGCCGAAGAAGAAATCACCAGCGCACAAGCAGAGCTGCTCGAACTCGAAGCCGAGCTGCAACGCATGCTGCTGCCCAAAGACCCCGACGACGCACGCCCTGCGTTTGTGGAAATTCGCGCAGGCACGGGCGGCGACGAGTCGGCTTTGTTTGCCGCCGACTTGCTGCGCATGTACCTGCGCTACGCAGAGCGCCAAGGGTGGCGCAGCGAAATCGTGAGCGAATCACAAAGCGAGCTGGGTGGCTACAAAGAAGTTGTGGTGCGCATGGACGGCGGTTCTAGCGGTGACGGCGTGTATGGCTGGCTCAAGTTCGAGTCGGGCGGCCACCGCGTGCAACGCGTGCCTGCGACCGAAACCCAAGGTCGTATCCACACCAGCGCCTGCACGGTGGCGGTGTTGCCCGAGCCCGACGAAGCCGAGGCCATCAAGATCAATCCGTCGGATTTGCGCATCGACACCTTCCGCGCCAGCGGTGCGGGCGGCCAGCACATCAACAAAACCGACTCGGCCGTGCGCATCACCCACTTGCCCACGGGCATCGTGGCCGAGTGCCAAGATGGCCGCAGCCAACACAGCAACAAAGCACAAGCGCTGCGCGTGTTGACCGCACGCATTCAAGAAAAAGAACGCTCCGAGCGTGCCGCCAAAGACGCGGCCATGCGCAAAGGCCTGATTGGCAGCGGCGACCGCAGCGACCGCATTCGCACCTACAACTACCCGCAAGGGCGTTGGACCGACCACCGCATCAACCTGACGTTGTACAAGCTCAACAACATCATGGAAGGCGACCTAGGCGAAGGCCTGCTCGCCCTGCGCCATGCCCGCGAGGCGGAGATGTTGGCCGATTTGGAAAACGCATGAGCACGCCCATGCGTGACCCCAGCTGCTCGACGAATGCACCACTGCAAGCGCCCAGCGATGCGCCATTGCTCTGTGTGCAACAAGCATTGGCATGGGCACAAACCTTGGGGCTTCCCCGCTTAGATGCGCAAATGTTGCTGCTGCACGCCCTAGGTCGCGCCTTGAATGACCGCGCTTGGTTGCTGATGAACAGCGATAAAACGCTAAGCGTCGAGACCTACCAAACTTTCAGCCAGTTTGTGCAACGCCGTTTGGCCACCGAACCGGTCGCCTACATCACGGGGCAAAAAGAGTTCTTCGGTCTCACCCTGCAAGTGGATGCACGCGTGCTCGACCCCCGCGCCGACACCGAGACCTTGGTGGAATGGACTTTCTCGTGCTTGGCCGATGTAGCCACCCCACAGGTGGTAGACCTAGGCACAGGCAGTGGCGCGATTGCGCTGGCTTTGAAGCACAGCCGACCCGATGCACAAGTGCATGCCGTGGACGCCAGCGCCGATGCGTTGCAAGTGGCCCAAGCCAATGCTTCACGTTTGGGACTCGCCGTGCAATTTCATGCAGGCTCTTGGCTCTCACCATTCACCAAGGGGCCCATGTTCGACGCCATCGTCTCGAACCCACCTTACATTGCCAGCGACGACGCACATTTGGCCTCGCTCACTCACGAGCCCTTGAGCGCCTTGGCCTCGGGCACAGACGGCCTTGAAGACTTGCGCGCCATCGTGCACCAAGCACCCCATCACTTGAAGCCAGGCGGCTGGCTGCTGCTCGAACACGGCTACGACCAAGCGCAAGCGGTGCAAGACCTGCTGAGCAACGCGGGCTTCACCCAAGTGCAAAGCCATGCCGACTTGGCGGGCATCTTGCGATGCAGCGGCGGACGCTGGCCAACAGTGAAATAATCTATCCAGTTTTAGTTTTGGAGAAACGCCATGAGCGACGTGCAACAACGCATTGATGATTTGGTCAAGCAAAACGAAGTTTTGCTCTTTATGAAGGGTAGCGCTAGCTTTCCTATGTGTGGCTTTTCGGGCCGCGCAGTGCAAGTGCTCAAAGCTTGCGGTGTGGACCCCAAGGCGATCAAAACCGTGAACGTGCTGGAAGACCAAGAAATCCGCCAAGGCATCAAGGAATACAGCAACTGGCCCACCATTCCTCAGCTGTATGTGAAGGGCGAGTTCATCGGTGGCTCTGACATCATGATGGAAATGTACGAATCAGGCGAATTGCAAAAGGCCATCAACGGCTGAGCAATGTAAGGGCTGAGTTAACCGCAGAAAAACCCGCTGAGCCTCAGCGGGTTTTTTATTGCCTCGGTGTGGGTAACAGCTCAGTCACTGGCATAGACACAGGCGCGACGAGCTGATCGGTTTTGCATTTGGCGTTGCCGTAGCGTTGCACACACAAGTTGGCGGCACACGATTCAATCGCCATTTTTCGCACAGCTTCGTTCTGATCAATCACCACCGTCTCTTGATACGGGATGTACTCGGGACGCGTGATGTCGTTACAAATGGTGCTGGTGTGTGCTCCATCGCGGGTGCTAAAGCAACTGCGCATGCCTGTGGACACATGAATCACACGTTGGCGTGTTTGCACCACTTGCACTTTGTTCTCGGGATAGTCCGCCCACGCCTGCGGCGCACATTCACTTTCGACAGCGCGATAGGCTTTGGTCGCGCAACCAGTCAACAGCGCCGTTACCAACACAATAAACCACACTTTCATTGCCACCCCTTTTGTGCCGCTAGCACAGCATTTGGATAAGGCGCTTGCCCACGGCTGCCGTTGTAGCGGCCTAGCGCCAAAAACATGTCGCCATTTTCAACGTTCAAGTAGTGCCGCAAGATGACGCAGCCGAAACGCAAATTGGTTTGCGCTTGAAACAAAACGCTGGCATCGCCTTCAGCCAATAGGCGTGCCCAAAACGGCATAACTTGCATAAAACCACGCGCGCCTGCGCTGCTGATGGCGAATTTGCGAAAGCCGCTTTCTACTTGAATGAGGCCGAGCACCAGTGATGGCTCTAAACCCGCACGCTGGCTTTCGTACCAAACGGTTTGCAAAAACTCTCGGCGCAAATGGGGACTGGCTAACTCATGCGCTAGAACATCCGGCATAGCGCTTGGCCCTGCCCCTTTTTGTGGGGGTTCAGCTATCGCTAAACCCTGCGGCACGGGGCTGGCTTTGCGGCGCTGCAGTTGTTTTTCTAAACGCGCCTCGGTCTGCGTGAGCCATTGTTGAAATGCGTTGGCGGCTTTCACATCGGCATGCACTAACACTGGCGGACCTGATAGATGGACCGCTGCGCTCAAGGCGGTACGCACCGAATCCATCAAAGGTTCTTCGCGCTGAGTGCCCGCTTGTACAGCGGCACTGAAAGACACCCAAAACAATAGCGACCCCCAACGAAGCCGCCATGTCGCCATCAACCCAAGCGCACGCAGCACACGACTGAAAAGACGCAGGCTGCGAACCATCAGAATCACAAACCGAGCTTGGCCTTCACATGCGCCAACACATCGGCCACAGCCACTTTGGTGGACTCGGTGTCGCGGCGGTGTTGGTACTCAACCACACCTTCTTTCAAGCCCTTGTCGCCAATGGTCACGCGGTGTGGCACACCAATCAACTCCCAATCGGCAAACATCGCGCCGGGGCGCTCGCCACGGTCATCCAAGATGACGTCCACGCCCAAGGCCAACAACTCTTCGTAGAGTTTGAAAGCTGCCGCTTTGACGTCTTCACTGCGGTCCATGTTGACGGGGCAGATCACAGCGGTAAATGGTGCAATCGCGTCGGGCCAAATGATGCCGCGATCGTCGTGGTTTTGCTCAATGGCTGCAGCGGGCAAGCGCGTCACACCAATGCCGTAGCACCCCATTTCCATGAACTGCGGCTTGCCGTTCACATCCAAGAACGTGGCGTTCATGGCTTGGCTGTATTTGGTGCCGAGGTAAAACACATGGCCAACTTCGATGCCGCGCTCAATCGCAAGCACGCCTTGGCCGTCGGGTGATGCGTCACCGGCCACCACGTTGCGAATGTCAGCCACCAAATCAGGCTCGGCCACATCGCGACCAAAGTTGACGCCAGTCATGTGGAAGTCCACTTCGTTGGCGCCGCAAATCCAATCGGCCATCACCGCCACATCGCGGTCAGCGACGATCTTCAAAGGCTGTTTCAAGTTGACGGGGCCGAGGTAGCCGGGCTTGCAACCAAAGTGGTCTTCAATTTCAGCGGTGGTGGCAAAGCGGAAGCCTGCTTCAAAGCCGGGCAGCTTGCCCACTTTGACTTCGTTCATGTCATGGTCGCCGCGCACGAGCAAGAGCCACACTTGCGACTTGACGACTTCGCCTTTGTCGTTGAGCGTGTCGGTGGCCAGCACCAAGGATTTGACGGTGGTGCTCAACGGCACATTCAGCAAAGCAGCCACGTCTTCGCAGGTGCTCTTGCCGGGCGTGGCCGTTTTGGTCATGGCTTGCGTCGCTGCGCCGCGCGTTTGCGTGGGTGCCAAGGCCTCAGCCTTTTCCATGTTGGCGGCGTAGTTGCTGGTGGGGCAATAAACGATGGCGTCTTCACCAGTGGCAGCAATCACTTGGAACTCTTCGCTCAAGTCGCCACCAATCGCACCGCTGTCAGCAGCCACAGCACGGTAGGTCAAGCCGAAGCGGTCAAAAATATTGCGGTACGCAGCGGCCATGACTTGGTAGCTTTGCTTGGCGGAGTCTTGGTCGCGGTCAAAGCTGTACGCGTCTTTCATGATGAATTCACGGCCACGCATCAAACCAAAGCGCGGGCGACGCTCGTCGCGGAATTTGGTTTGAATTTGATAGAAGTTTTTGGGCAGCTGTTTGTAGCTGCGAATTTCTTGGCGGGCGATGTCGGTCACGACTTCTTCGCTGGTGGGTTGCACCACAAAGTCGCGACCATGGCGGTCTTGGATGCGGAGCAACTCAGGGCCCATCTTGTCGAAGCGGCCGGTTTCTTGCCACAGCTCCGCGGGTTGCACCACGGGCATGGTCAACTCAATCGCGCCCGCTTTGTTCATTTCTTCACGCACGATGGCTTCGACCTTACGAATCACACGCAAGCCCATGGGCATGTAGTTGTAAATGCCAGCGCCAAGCTTTTTGATCAAGCCCGCGCGCATCATCAATTTGTGGCTAACCACTTCGGCATCAGCAGGGGCGTCTTTGAGGGTGGAAATGAGAAACTGGGAGGCTTTCATGCGTGCAATCGAATCGTCAAATTTGTAGGGAAATTAGGGCAAATTCTGAGTGAAGTGCTGCAGCTCTGTGCATAATCGACTCAGTTTAAAAATTTGAGGTTCGATTATGCTTGACCGAGAAGGGTTCAGACCCAACGTCGGCATCATCTTGCTCAACCAGAAAAATCAGGTTTTTTGGGGCAAACGCATCCGCACCCACAGCTGGCAGTTTCCACAAGGCGGCATCGACCGCGGCGAAACGCCCGAGCAGGCCATGATTCGTGAATTGCACGAAGAAGTGGGGCTCAAGCCAGAGCATGTGCGCATTGTGGCCCGTACCCGTGATTGGTTGCGCTATGAGGTGCCAGACCGGTTCATCCGCCGAGACGCGCGCGGGTTTTACAAAGGCCAAAAGCAAATTTGGTTTTTGCTGCAGATGGTCGCGCCTGACCATCATTTGAATTTACGTGCCACCGACCATCCCGAGTTCGACGCTTGGCGTTGGAACGACTATTGGGTGCCGCTGGATGTGGTGGTGGAGTTCAAGCGTGGTGTGTATGAAATGGCGCTCACAGAGTTGTCGCGCTTTTTGCCCCGCCAAGACAACCGCAGTCGCTACTTGCGTGGCGGCGGGAATCAGTACACGTCACAAGACCACAGCAACCGCACCAAGCAATTTGGCGCAGCCATGAACATAGAGCTCCCCCCGGGCGCCACGTTTGACCCAGACCCGCAAGCCGCTTTGCGCCAACCGCGCGAAGGCTCATAAAAAAAGCCCACTTCGGTGGGCTTTTTCTTATCTGTTTACTTATTTGGAGAGCACCAAGTTGTCACGGTGCACCATCTCTGGTTCGGCAGCGTAGCCAAGCAATTCAGACATTTGACTCGACGGTTTGCGACACAGCAAGCGGGCCTCGGCAGCTGCATAGTTGGCCAATCCACGCGCGACTTCTTGGCCTTGATTGTCCAAAATGGCAATCACTTCGCCGCGCGAGAAATCGCCATCCACGCCGGTCATGCCAATGGGCAAGAGGCTGGAGCCATCGCCCTTGAGCTTACTGACCGCGCCATCGTCGATGGTGACCGAGCCGCGCAGTTGCAAATGGTCAGCCATCCACTGCTTGCGAGCTTGTTGTTTTTGGGTTTGTGCGACAAGCAAGGTGCCAATGGCTTCGCCTTGCGTCAAACGCAGCAAAGCGTCGGGTTCACGACCCCAGGCAATCACTGTGGAGGCACCCGAGCCAGCCGCACGCTTGGCCGCCAAGATTTTGGTGATCATGCCGCCCTTGCCAATGCTGGAGCCTGCGCCACCCGCCATCTCTTCGAGCTTGGCGTCACCTGCGCGTGCTTCATGCACAAAGGTGGCAGATGGATCACGGCGCGGATCAGCGGTGTACAAGCCTTTTTGATCGGTCAAGATGATCAGCGCATCAGCCTCTACCAAGTTGGCAACCAAAGCTCCCAAAGTGTCGTTATCGCCGAACTTGATTTCGTCGTTCACCACCGTGTCGTTTTCGTTGATGACGGGTAACACGCCGTGCGTGAGCAGCGTCAACAAAGTAGAACGGGCATTCAAGTAACGCTCACGGTCTGCGAGGTCAGCGTGTGTGAGCAAGACTTGGGCAGAGCCCAAACCGTTTTCACGCAGCTTGGTTTCGTACATGTGCGCCAAGCCCATTTGGCCGACAGCGGCTGCGGCTTGCAACTCGTGCAACTCTTGTGGACGTGCTGTCCAGCCCAATCGCTTCATGCCTTCAGCGATTGCACCGCTGGACACCATGATCACTTCACGACCATCGCGCACCAATGCACTGAGCTGGCGACACCATTCGCCGATGGCTTGTTCGTCTAAGCCACGGCCTTCGTTGGTGACTAAGCTAGAACCGACCTTGACCACGATGCGGCGAGCATCGCGCAACACGGTAGAGGCTGAAGATGTCATGACGATTATTCTGACGTTGGCTCAACAAAGCGTGGATCGACGTACTCTGGCGGCTGCTCAGAGACCTGCTGGGCTTTGATGTGTTTGTAAATGTCTTTAATCAACGGCTCGCACCCCTCACGCGTGAGCGCCGAGATTTGATAGACCGGACCTTTGTATTTCAATCGTTTGACGAAGTCGGCCACCACAGCGGCGCGCTCATCGGCACCGATCATGTCGAGCTTGTTGAGCACCAACCAACGTGGCTTGTCGTACAAAGCCTTGTCGTATTTTTTGAGCTCGTTGACGATGGCCTTGGCTTGCGCCACAGGGTCCACACCGTCATCAAACGGCGCAATGTCAACAAGATGCAGCAACAAACGGGTGCGCTGCAAGTGGCGCAAGAACTGATGACCCAAACCCGCACCGTCAGACGCACCTTCAATCAAGCCAGGCACATCGGCCACCACAAAGCTTTGCTCTGGGCCCACGCGCACCACCCCTAAATTGGGGTGCAAGGTGGTGAAGGGATAGTCGGCAATTTTGGGGCGCGCATTCGAGACGGCCGAGATGAACGTCGATTTGCCGGCATTGGGCATGCCCAGCAAGCCCACATCAGCCAACACTTTGAGTTCGAGTTTGAGGCTGCGCTTCTCGCCAGGCCAACCAGGTGTTTTTTGGCGCGGTGCGCGGTTGATCGCGCTCTTGAAACGCATGTTGCCAAAGCCGCCGTCGCCACCCTTGGCGATGGTGATGACTTCGCCTGGCGTGAGCAACTCAAACAACACGTCGCCAGTTTCGGCGTCTGTGATGATGGTGCCCACTGGCATTTTTAAAGTGATGTCGTCGCCTGCATGGCCGAACATGTCGGAGCCCATGCCGTGTTGGCCTCGCTTGGCCTCGTGGCGGCGCGAGTAACGGAAGTCGACCAAGGTGTTGAGGTTGGGGTCAGCCACGGCGAACACATGGCCACCGCGTCCACCGTCACCACCATTGGGGCCGCCGAACTCTTTGTACTTTTCATGACGGAACGAGACGCAGCCGTTCCCTCCATCACCAGCGGCGATGTCGATATAGGCTTCGTCTACGAATTTCATGGGTCTAGTGTAAAAAGTAAAGCCCCGACAAGTCGGGGCTTTGTCACAAATCAGTTTGAAAAATCAAACGGGTGTGATGTTGACCATGTGCTTGTTCAAAGCGCCTTTGACGCCGAACGACACGTGACCATCAACCAATGCGAACAAAGTGTGGTCTTTGCCCACGCCGACGTTAGTGCCGGGGTGAAACTTGGTACCACGTTGACGCACGATGATGGAGCCAGCAGAGATCAACTCACCGCCGAAAGCTTTCACACCGAGCATTTTGGGCTTGGAATCACGCCCGTTGCGCGTAGAGCCGCCGCCTTTTTTCTGTGCCATGTCAAATGCTCCTTAACCGTTGATGGAAGCAATCTGCAGCTCTGTGAACTGCTGACGATGCCCTTGGCGTTTTTGGTAATGCTTACGACGACGCATTTTGAAAATGCGAACTTTGTCGTGTTTACCGTGTGCCACGACAGTGGCTTTCACAGTTGCGCCGGACACCAAGGGAGTGCCGATCTTGAGTTCAGCGCCGTTGCCGACTGCCAACACTTGATCGATCACGATCTCTTGGCCTACGTCCGCAGCAATCTGTTCTACTTTAATTTTTTCGCCAGCAGCAACACGATACTGTTTGCCACCGGTTTTTATGACCGCGTACATGTGAGACCTTTAGATAAGAATCTAGGGATATCTACGGACGGATTTCCGCAGAGCCAGAAATTATAGCAGTGAAAGGCCCAGTTCCGCCAATCCCTATAATCCAGCAGCGTTTCGGCGCTTTTCGTCCTATTTTTTCTAGTCACGCTTTGTCCACTCCACCTGCCAACCCCTTAACCCTGATTGCTGCCGATATGGCAGAGGTTGACCGCGTCATCGCGCAACGCTTAGATTCGGGCGTTCCGTTGGTGGGCACCGTGTCGCAGTACATCATCTCTGCTGGCGGCAAGCGCATTCGCCCCGCCCTGCTCTTGCTCATGGCAGGAGCCTTGGGCTACGCCGATGCCCAGCGCTACAACTTGGCCGCCGTGGTGGAGTTCATCCACACAGCCACCTTGCTGCATGACGATGTGGTGGACGAGTCCACCCTGCGCCGTGGCCGTCCGACGGCCAACGAATCGTTTGGCAACCCAGCAAGCGTGTTAGTAGGCGACTTTTTGTATTCCCGCGCCTTTCAAATGATGGTCGACTCGGGTGAAATGCGCGTCATGGAAGTGCTGGCTGAGGCCACCAACGTGATTGCCGAAGGCGAAGTGCTGCAACTGATGAACATGCACGACGCTTCGCTGGATGAAGCAGGCTATTTGCGCGTGATTCGCTCTAAAACAGCGAAGCTGTTTGAAGCCAGCACACGCTTGGCCGCCATTTTGGCCAAAAGCTCACCCGACGTTGAAGCCGCTTGCGCGGATTACGGCCAAGCCTTGGGCACCGCGTTTCAAGTCATCGACGATGTACTCGATTACGACGGCGATGCGAAAGAGCTGGGCAAAAACTTGGGCGACGATTTACGCGAAGGTAAAAACACCTTACCGCTCATCATCGCCATGCAGCGTGGCACGCCTGCACAACGCCAAACCATTCAAAGCGCGATTGAAAACGGAGAAATGGATGCCCTGGCAGAAATTATTGAGATCGTTCGCAGCACAGGCGCGCTTGAAGCCACACGCGCAGCAGCTAGTGCAGAAGCTGAGCGCGCCATTGCCGCACTGAACATATTGCCTGCCAGCGATTACCGCGAGGCTATGCACGCCTTAGCAGCTCAACTTCTTGATCGACGCAATTAACGACAGGACCCATTGAATGCACGATTTAGACAAGCCCTATACCGACAGCATTCAGCAATGGGATATTGCTTGCGATTGCTTCAGAGCCGAGTTTAAATTTGACCCCAATGAAATCATCACGATTGATACGATTCGTGAAATGTTTGCCGAACTTGTGGATGGCCACGAACTATCTCAAAATGCATCAATCTCTTTGATGTTTGCATTGTATTTCTTGGGCTACGCGACATTACTGGAAATCATGAAAGCTAAAGACGAATCTTTCGAAATTGGCGATATGAGCGATTTTTATTTAATACTAGATCGCGCTGACCAGTGGGCACACCAGTCTACGGATGCCCAAAAATTAACCGATGCTGCTGCGCCAATTATTCGGGCAACTCAGCAAATTATTCAAAAACTCAATTTGGTCCGCTAGTTAACCGCGTAGGCCATCA
Source organism: Pseudomonadota bacterium (assembly GCA_041180165.1). Classification (GTDB taxonomy): domain Bacteria; phylum Pseudomonadota; class Gammaproteobacteria; order Burkholderiales; family Burkholderiaceae_C; genus Limnohabitans. The sequence goes on from JBEGSC010000001.1 coordinate 393,401, forward strand.
TTCCTGCACTAATTTACAGGGCATTCTGATGCTCTTCTCGACACGTTTCTCTTCGCAATAACGCATAGCACGGCGCTCTCCTTCAGCTGCCATTTTGATATGTATTGAGCAGCGAAACGCCATTTTTTCGCCATCAGAATGACTATCAAAGGCCGTAGCACAAGCGCTCATTGGCGTCATTTCTGGTTTTAACTCTTTCCACACTGAACGCAACGGGTCAGGCAATTCACTGACGTGAATTGTTGGATAAGGACCAATTGGCTTTGCCGTGACGGCAAAGCCAATCCATGCCAAGACAAAAACCAAATATTTAAAGCGTTTCATGATTTTTTTACTCAGCCGTCGTTTAATTAGACAACAGCCGGTTGAGTGATCAAAGCAGAATCTAGAATACCCGCTGTTTTCAATGCCTGCACCCACGCTGGGGATACGCCACGGCCTGTCCAAGTTTGCTCTGGATTAGCTGGATTTCGATATTTTGGTGCAACTTTCTTGCCCGCCAAAGCTCCCTTTTTCACAGCCTGAGGTGCTTTACCTGCTTTCGCTGATTTACTTGAGCTCATAGCTTTCGCGATATCAGCTGCAGACAGCCCCGCCTCTTTAGCCATGATCACAATTTGTGACAAAACTTTTTCATTTGACTTTGATTTTAAAGCCTGCTCTTTCTTATCCAAGAGTTCACGCTGCTTACGAATGGCTGCGAGTTGATTTGCAACAGTAGAACGTGCCATGTGAGATATTCCTATAAATATGTTTTGAAAGTCATGATTTTAAACATACTATCAAAAATTAAAAAGCCCGCATTTGCGGGCTTTTATTAAATTGATTTGAATTTAATATCAGTTTAAAGCATCTTTCAAGCCTTTACCTGGCTTAAAACGTGGCACTTTAGCTGCTTTTATTTTTAGTGCAGCACCTGTGCGTGGGTTACGGCCTGTGCGTGCAGCACGCTTGCTAACACTAAAAGTACCAAAGCCAACCAAGGTTACGGTATCGCCTTTTTTCAAAGTCTTTTTAACTGCATCAATAATTGAAGCGAGTGCGCGTGTCGCAGCAGCTTTAGAAATGTCAGATTTACTTGCGATATGTTCAATCAGTTCTGTCTTATTCACGGTTATCTTCCTATGGTTGATTTGATTACCAGCAATGCTGATTTAAGCAGTTTACTTATTTTATTGAAAAAATATATACGCCAATTGGCGTATTCAAATTGAGCAATCAAACAATCCGATAAAGGCAAATATTTGTAACGAGTACCTGACCGCAATTGACTCTGTGAAGCCAAAAATTCCCTTATCTTTCTTGATGAGAAGCTCAATGGCAACGAACTCAGACACTGCAGTCAAAACGCTAGATGACCTACTCCACCTGGCCTTCTCTCAAGGCGCATCCGATGTGCACTTAGAAAGCGGCGAAGCGTTCTTTCGTGCGCGGTTTCGGATTGACGGCTTGCTAAGGATTGCCGCATGTCCATCACTCACATTACGTGACGCCATTGTCTCGCGCATCAAAGTTTTAGCGCGTATGGACATCGCAGAAAAACGACTACCACAAGATGGCCGTATTCAGTACCCCTACCTCGACCACATCATTGATTTGCGCGTCAGCTCACTGCCCACATTGCATGGTGAAAAGATTGTGGTTCGCATTTTGAATTTCAGCCGCGAACGCCCAGGTTTGGCAGCCTTGGGGTACGAGCCCGATGACAGAGCAAAACTTGTACAAGCCATTGGTCAGCCACATGGTTTGATTTTGATGACGGGCCCCACTGGCTCGGGTAAAACTTTATCGTTGTACAGCTGCTTGGAGTTACTCAATCGCACCGAAGTGAATATTTCAACAGTGGAAGACCCCTCAGAAATTCATTTACCCGGCGCCAACCAAGTCACGCTCAATGAGCGCGCTGGTTTGACATTCGCGACGTGTCTGCGTGCTTTGCTGAGACAAGATCCAGATGTAATCATGGTGGGTGAAATTCGTGATTTGGAAACAGCCGAGATTGCCATCCAAGCAGCGCAGACGGGACACTTGGTTTTATCCACACTACACACCAACGATGCACCAGGCACCTTGGCACGTTTACGCCACATGGGCGTAGCCGCATTCAATGTGGCAGCCAGCGTGAACCTAATCACCGCACAGCGCTTAGTGCGCCGGCTGTGTGAACATTGCAAGCGCCCAATGGACGGCGCAGAAGTTGAATTTTTCTTGAGTGGCCTAAACGAGTCAGACCATCACGCGATTGCTGCGCACCTACGCGCGCAAGCGACACCCTGCAAAGCTGTGGGCTGTGAACACTGCGACAAAGGCTACAAAGGTCGCATAGGACTCTACCAAGTAATGCCAATCAGCGATGCAATGCAAGCCCTCATCATGCGCGACAGTGACGCCCAAGCACTGGCCGCTCAAGCTGCGTTAGAACGCGTGCGCACTCTGCGACAAGCTGGTTGGCTCAAGGTTTTGCAAGGTATCACCTCGATTGAAGAAGTGATGGCACTGACCCACCATGGCTAAACACCGATACACGTGGCGAGGGATTGATCGACAAGGCATGGTCACAACAGGGGAGATGTACGCAGACAAACCCGAGGATGTGGCTCAACAACTGCGCCAACAACGCATTCGTACCACACGCATCCAACGCCAGTTGGAGTGGCCTCTATGGCTTACAAAAAGAACCAAACCACGGGCTTCAGCACGCGACATTACGCAATTCACTCGTCAACTCGCCACCTTGTTGCATGCAGGCGTTCCGTTGCTGCAAGCCCTCAGCATTTTGGAGCGTGGACAGACGAAACCCGCACTCAAAACGATCATCCAAGCACTACACCGTGAGATAGAGGGCGGGATGGCATTGAACCAAGCGTTGCAGCAACACGCAGAGTTTGATGCTCTGTATTGCAATTTGGTCGCCGTGGGTGAACTGGCAGGCATGCTAGACACCATGCTCGAGCGCCTAGCAAACCACTTAGAAAAATCCGAAAGCTTGCGCACCACGATTCGCACAGCACTGGTATATCCATGCGCTGTGTTGGGCATAGCCGCTGCGGTTCTGATTTTGATTCTGGTGTTTGTCGTTCCCGCATTTCAAAACATCTTTGCTTCATTTGGCGCCGAATTACCATGGCTCACGCGCTGCGTGATCACGCTGAGCGAAAGCATTCAGCACCATGGTCTATGGCTGCTGATTTTCAGCGTAGTTAGTGCTTGGTGGCTGAAGCGTGAAGTACAACGCCGCACATCTTGGCGACGTTGGTTACATGCACTGCTGCTGAAAATCCCCGTGGCTGGTCCACTCACTCAGCACGCCTGCACCGCACGATGGACACGCACCTTAGCCACAATGTTTGCAGCAGGTGTGCCACTCACAGAAGCGCTAGAAGCGGTCCAAGGTGTCACCGGACATTTGCTATTTCAATCGGCCACACAAACCATTCAAGCACAGTTAATTCAAGGTCACGCCTTGTCACAGGCCTTAGAAAATACACAAGGCTTGTTTCCCAACATGGTGGTGCAAATGTGCGCGATAGGTGAAGAGTCAGGCGCACTCGACCATATGCTGGAAAAAACCGCTGAACACTACGAAAGAGAGGTCGACAGCACCGTTGCGCGACTGTCTACACTCTTAGAACCTTTCATCATGGTGGTGTTAGGTGTGTTGATTGGTGGCTTGGTGATGGCTTTGTATCTTCCAATTTTTCAATTAGGGCAAGTGGTATGACATGGGACATAGCCCTGACCTTTGGGTTGGGTTTGCTGATTGGCAGCTTTGTAAACGTGCTGATTCACCGATTACCTCGCATGGTGATGGCTGACTTTGCCGCCGCAAGCGATGCACCGCGCTACAACTTGTGCGTGCCCGCTTCACAGTGCCCGTATTGCCACACGCCACTCAAGCCCTGGCACAACATTCCCGTGCTGAGTTACATGTACCTCAAAGGTCGCTGCGGATTTTGCCAACACCCCATCAGTCTGCAATACCCACTCATCGAACTAGCCACCGCGTTAGTTTGGTCAGCTTGCACGTGGCATTGGGGTTTCAATGCCACAGGTTTTTGTTGGGCTGGCTTTGCCACGGTTTTGCTGGCTTTGTCCGTGATCGATTGGCAAACCACGCTGCTGCCGGACGATCTCACACAAACTTTGGTCTGGAGTGGTTTGGTGGCATCCGCATGCGGATGGCTGAATTTACCAGTCTCGCAATCAGTATGGGGTACTGTCATTGGCTATGCCTCACTGTGGTCTGTTGCTGCGGCGTTTGAACGCTTCACTGGCAAGCAAGGCATGGGGGCAGGTGACTTCAAACTGCTCGCCGGTTTGGGCGCTTGGCTAGGGCCGATGGCGCTGTTGCCCGTGGTCATGCTGGCCAGCATCTGCGGCGCTTGCATAGGCTTGTTTCTCCAATTGACCAATCGACTTTCTGAGGATGGCTACGTGCCCTTTGGCCCGTTCTTAGCCGCTGCAGGTATGACTGTTGCCGTGGTCGGCATCGAAGCCATTGCCCTAGGGATGGGGTGGTAAATTTTGCATAGACTCAGCACCATGACATCCACACCTCGCATACTTCGTATCGGTTTAACCGGTGGCATCGGCAGCGGCAAAAGCACCGTCGCTCAGATGCTGCAAGAACGTGGGGCTGCAGTCATAGATGCGGATGCAATTGCACGCAGTGTCACTGCTGCGCATGGAGCGGCCATGCCAGCCATTGTGCAAACCTTTGGCGAGCACTTCATCACCTCTGATGGCGCACTTGACCGCGAACGCATGCGTACTCATGTATTTAGTCAACCACAAGCTAAACAAGCCCTCGAAGCCATCATTCACCCCTTGGTCTCGCAAGAAACGCAACGTCAGGCGCAAACTGCCGTTGCCAGTGGCCACCTTACCTTGGTGTTTGATGTTCCGCTGCTCGTTGAAACTGGCCCACGGTGGCGACCACAAGTCGACCTTGTTTTGGTGGTGGATTGCTCAGAAGAAACACAAATCCAACGCGTCTTGGCTCGTAACGGCTTAAGCCGTGCAACTGTGCAAAGCATCATCGCCGCACAAACCTCACGCGCACAAAAACTGGCAGCGGCTGATTGGGTGATCTACAACGACCACCTCACGCTCGAAGCACTGCGTGAACAAGTGGCAAAACTACCCATTCGAACGACTTAATTCGAAAGAAAACATTCTCTGAACGGGTATGATCTTGACAATTACAAAAAGTCCACCTCTGACACTGTTTTCGCGTGATTCTGTACGAACATCCCTTCAATGAACGTGTGCGCACGTACCTGCGTTTGGAACATTTGTTCCAACGCTTTGAAGAACTGACTTCACGTGATCATCCCGTAGACAACCACTTTGCGCTCACCACTTTGTTTGAGCTGGTTGAAGCAGGTGGTCGCACCGACCTCAAGTCAGATGTGCTGAAAGACCTAGAGCGTCACAAGCAGCAGTTCGCTTCTTTGCGTGGCAATCCATCGGTATCAGAAACGGCTTTGCAACAGCTGCTTGACAACATCGATCATTGCTACAGCGGGCTGAACGGTGCAATCGGCAAGATTGGTCAAAACATCACTGATAACGAATGGCTCTCCGCTTTGCGTAACCGTGCAGCCATTCCTGGTGGCACATGTTGTTTTGATTTGCCTGCTTACCATGCGTGGCAACAACTCAGCCCCGATGTGCGCCGTGCAGACATCTTGCGTTGGTTCGAAGTATTCCAACCCATGAAAGATTCAGTGAATCTGTTGCTCTCGCTCATGCGCGACACGGGCACAACGCAAAAAATGATGGCCATGGGCGGTCAATTCCAACAATCTTTGGCACAAGGCAAGTTCCAACTCATGCGTGTCGCGATTGATCCTGCCTTGGGGTTCATCCCAGAAATCAGTGGCAACCGCTTGATGATTTGGGTGCGCATGATGCGTCAAGATGGTGACGGTCGTTTGCAACACAGCACAGACGATGTGCCTTTTGAAATGGCTCTTTGCGTTTAAGTCATGAACGACGCTGAGGTTCGCATCGTCGTATGCCCCCAATGTGGTGGCCCTAGCCGCTACGAGACTGCCAACAAATACCGCCCCTTTTGCGGCGAACGATGCCGCAACATTGACTTAGGCGCTTGGGCCAACGAAGAACACCGGTTGCCCGACGAAACCCCACAAGACGACGCAGATTTCGAGAATACGCCGCTGCACTGAGCCACTGGCACAACTCAATCGCTGTGTGTGGCCCCCGTGAAATTGCGCTCTTGTGCAAACCACTGCAACACAGGCAAGGTGCCGGGCAACACGGGCTTCACATCAACAGGCAATTGCTGCCAAGCAAACGACTGAGACTCCAACATCTGAAGCTCGCCCGTCCATTGGGTCACTTGACAAAAGTTCAATTGCACCAGCGCATGTGGGTAGTCAATGCGTTCGGTTTTCCACACGGTACAGTCTTGAATGGTGATGCCAATTTCTTCTTGTAGTTCGCGACGCAACGCCTGCTCAACGGTTTCACCTGCTTCGAGCTTTCCCCCCGGAAATTCCCAATAGCCTGCATAAGCTTTACCCTCTGGGCGACTCGTCAGCAAAAACGCACCGTCCGCACGCACCAACACACCCACCGCCACTTGCACCAAACCGCGATCAGCTGATCGCGGTTGGTCCGCATCGACCACGCGCACTTCTAGGTGGGACATCGCCTTAGGCTGCGTGTTTGCCCGCGTAGTCGCGTGCAAACTGAAACGCCACACGACCGCTGCGCGAGCCACGCTCTAATGCCCAGACCAAGGCCTCAGGCTTGGCCGCTTCAATTTCAGCTGGCTTAATGCCAAATGAAGCTAACCACTGTGCAGCGATGGCAAGGTATTCATCTTGGCTAAACGGGTAGAAGCTCACCCACAAACCAAAACGCTCGGACAGAGAAATCTTTTCTTCTACGCCCTCACCTGGATGCACCTCTCCATCATCGGTGTGCGTGTAAGTGAGGTTTTCTTTCATGTACTCGGGCAACAAGTGGCGACGGTTGCTGGTGGCGTAGATCAACACATTGGGGGTTGCTGCAGCGATTGAGCCATCCAAGATGGACTTCAAAGCCTTGTAGCCGGGCTCACCATCCTCAAAGCTGAGGTCATCACAAAAAATCATGAATTTTTCGGGGCGCTCAGACACCAACTCAATGATGTCGGGCAAGTCGGTCAGATCGTCTTTGTCGACCTCAATCAACCGCAAGCCTTGGGGCCCATATTCATTCAAGCAAGCCTTGATGAGCGATGACTTACCCGTGCCGCGCGCCCCAGTGAGCAACACATTGTTCGCAGGCAAGCCCTTCACAAACTGCTCAGTGTTGCGCTGAATTTTTTCTTTCTGCCCGTCGATCTCTTGTAAGTCAGTCAGAGTAAGTTTGCCGACATGGCGCACGGGCTCTAAACCACCACGACCGTTGTTGCGCTTGCGGTAGCGAAAGGCCACGCTGGCTGCCCAATCAGGCTCAGCCATGGGCTGAGGTAGCACTTGCTCAATGCGAGCCATCAAAGCTTCGGCGCGTTGCACCAAGCGTTCAAGGGGGTGGAGCGTGTCTGCCATTAGCTTCGGTAGTCAGCATTGATGCTGACGTAGTCGTGGCTTAGATCGCAAGTCCACACAGTATCGCTGGCAGTGCCTCGGCCCAAAACCACGCGAACGGTGATTTCAGATTGCTTCATCACACGCTGACCATCTTCTTCGCGATATTCAGGATGACGGCCACCTTGGATCGCAACATGCACATCGTCCAAATACAAATCGATACCCGTTTGATCGAGGTCGGTGATGCCGGCATAACCCACCGCCGCCAAGATGCGTCCCAAATTAGGATCGCTGGCGAAAAAAGCAGTTTTCACCAAAGGCGAATGTGCAATCGCATAGGCCACTTGGCGGCACTCCGCGCTGGTGTTGCCACCTTCCACGCGAACCGTGATGAACTTGGTCGCACCTTCACCATCGCGCACGATGGCTTGCGCCAGTTGACGCGCCACTTGCAACATGGCTTGCAGCAAGGCTTGGCCTTCTGCGCTTTGCAAACTGGTGATGGGGGCGTGGTTGGCTTTGTTGGTGGCAATGACCACAAACGAGTCGTTGGTGGACGTGTCGCCATCTACTGTGATGCGGTTGAATGACCCCTCAGCCAAAGCCAAAGACAGCTCTTTCATCAGCATGGGTGCTACACAGGCATCGGTGGCCACATAGCCCAACATGGTGGCCATATTCGGGCGAATCATGCCAGCGCCCTTGCTAATACCAGTCACACTGACCGTGGCCTCGCCAATTTTCACTTGCGTACTGGCGGCTTTGGGAACGGTGTCCGTCGTCATGATGCCCTCTGCGGCATCGGCCCATTGCTGCGCACTGCCCGCTTGACCAGCGGCTGCAATAGCCGCAGGCATGCCGGCAATGATGCGGTCATGCGGCAGGGGCTCCATGATCACGCCCGTTGAGAACGGCAACACTTGGTTGGGCGAAATGTGCAGAGCTTCGGCCAATGCAACGCAAGTTTCGCGGGCGCGTTTGAGGCCTTCTTCACCCGTACCCGCATTCGCATTACCCGTGTTCACCACCATGGCGCGAATGCCTTGCCCCGCATCCAAATGCTCACGACACACCTGAACAGGTGCAGCGCAAAAACGGTTTTGCGTGAACACACCGCTCACCGACGCACCTTCGTCGATCAACACAACCGTCAAATCTTTGCGATCTGCTTTGCGAATACCAGCTTGCGTGACGCCTATGCGCACACCTGCAATGGCGTGCAAATCAGCGGGATTGGGAGGATTGAGATGAACTGACATGTGATTTAAGCCAACTTACCGTGGCATTGCTTGTATTTCTTACCACTGCCACAGGGGCATGGATCGTTGCGACCAACGGGCGGCATTTGCGCGGCAAAGGTGGCTTCGTCGGCTGTGGTCACTGCTTGACCTGATTCATCAGGCGCGGTGTAGGTGACGTTGTGCAAATTCTCTGCACGGTCTTCCAACTCCGTGGCGGCTTGCTCGATTTGTTCATTGGATTCAATACGAACCGTCATCAACACGCGAGTGACTTCGTTCTTCACCAAGTCAAGCAACTGACCAAACAACTCAAACGCTTCGCGCTTGTATTCTTGCTTGGGTTGCTTTTGGGCATAGCCTCGCAAGTGAATGCCTTGGCGCAAATAGTCCAAGGCTGCCAAATGCTCGCGCCAATGGCTGTCAATGTTTTGCAACAGCACCACACGCATAAAGGGTGTGAACTGCTCAATGCCCACACGGTTGAGCTTGGCTTGGAATGCTGCATGCGCAGCTTCAATCACTTGCTCAAGAATTTCTTCATCGGTGATCGCGGAGGCTTGTTGCACAGTCGCTTGCAATGGCAATTCAATCAACCACTCATTCAACAAGGCACGCTCTAAGCCAACGATGTCCCATTGCTCTTCCACCGATTCTTCCGGCACATACTGACGCACCAAATCAGTAAACGCGCCCTCACGCAAGCTCGCGATTTGAGCGGTCAAATCGGCAGCATCCAAGATGTCGTTGCGTTGTTGGTAAATCACACGGCGTTGGTCGTTGGACACGTCGTCGTATTCCAACAATTGTTTGCGAATGTCAAAGTTGCGTGCTTCGACTTTGCGCTGCGCGCTTTCGATGCTGCGTGTGACGATGCCCGCTTCAATGGCTTCGCCTTCAGGCATCTTTAAACGATCCATGATGGCTTTGACACGCTCACCGGCAAAGATGCGCATGAGGGAGTCATCCAAGCTCAAATAGAAACGCGATGAACCTGGATCACCTTGACGACCCGAGCGACCACGCAATTGGTTGTCAATGCGGCGTGATTCGTGACGCTCTGTGGCAATGATGCGCAAGCCGCCCAAGGCTTTGACTTGCTCATGATCTTTACCCCACTGCACACGCAATGCATCGATTTGCTTTTGCTTCTCAGCAGCGTCCAATGATTCGTCAGCTTCCACATCAGCAATGGCTTTCTCAACGTTGCCGCCGAGCACGATGTCCGTGCCACGACCTGCCATGTTCGTGGCAATCGTGATCATCTTGGCGCGGCCAGCTTGCGCAATGATGGTCGCTTCGCTGGCGTGCTGTTTGGCATTCAACACTTGATGCGGCAGCTTGGCCTTGTCGAGCATCTCAGAGATCAACTCTGAATTTTCAATCGAGGTGGTACCCACCAACACCGGTTGACCACGCTCGTAGCATTCGCGAATGTCGTCAATCGCGGCCTTGTATTTTTCTGCGGTGGTTTTGTAAACACGGTCCAATTGGTCTTCGCGTTTGCTCACACGGTTGGGTGGAATCACCACAGTTTCCAAGCCGTAGATTTCTTGGAATTCGTAGGCTTCGGTATCTGCCGTACCCGTCATACCGCCGAGCTTGGCGTACAAGCGGAAATAGTTTTGGAAGGTGATGGACGCAAGCGTTTGGTTCTCGGCTTGAATCTCAACACCTTCTTTGGCTTCCACCGCTTGATGCAAACCATCGCTCCAGCGGCGACCAGACATCAATCGACCTGTGAATTCGTCCACGATGGTGATCTCACCGTTTTGCACCACATAGTGCTGGTCGCGGTGGTACAGGTGGTTCGCACGCAAGGCGGCGTACACATGGTGCATCAAGCTGATGTTGGCCGGGTCATACAGTGATGCGCCTTCTGGCAACAAGCCATTGGCAGTGAGCAAACGCTCTGCGTTTTCATGGCCTTGCTCAGTCATGAATACCTGGTGCGATTTTTCATCGACTGTGAAATCACCCGCCTCAATGATGCCTTCGCCAGTGCGTGGGTCAGCTTCACCGATTTGACGCTTGAGCATGGGGACCACGCGGTTGATGGCGACATACAACTCGGTGTGATCTTCGGCTTGGCCGCTGATGATGAGTGGCGTGCGTGCTTCATCGATCAAGATGGAGTCCACCTCGTCCACGATGGCGTAGTTGAGCTTGCGTTGCACACGGTCTGCTGCTTCGTAGACCATGTTGTCACGCAAGTAGTCAAAACCGTATTCGTTGTTCGTGCCGTAGGTGATGTCAGCGCGGTAAGCGGCCTGCTTTTCAGCGCGGGGCATATTGGGCAAGTTAATACCCACAGACAAACCGAGCCAGTTGTACAGGCGAGCCATCCATTGCGCGTCGCGGCTAGCCAAGTAGTCGTTGACCGTCACCACATGCACGCCGTTGCCGGTGAGGGCGTTGAGGTATACGGGCAAAGTTGCCGTGAGGGTTTTACCTTCACCCGTGCGCATTTCGGAAATCTTGCCTTGGTGCAAGGCGATACCGCCCAACAACTGCACATCAAAGTGGCGCATCTTCATCACGCGCTTAGACGCTTCGCGCACCACCGCATAGGCTTCGGGAAGCAAAGCATCCAAGCTTTCACCATGAGCAACACGCGATTTGAATTCGTCGGTTTTGGCGCGTAAAGCGTCGTCACTGAATTTCTCCAGTGAAGGCTCTAACGCATTGATTTGCGCGACGGTTTTGCGGTATTGCTTGAGTAACCGCTCATTGCGGCTACCGAAAATATGAGTCAGGAAAGATAGAGCCATGCGAGCACTGCGGGGGTCTTGTTTTCACTTGAAAACAAGGATCGCAAAATCCTTTTTGGAAGGCGTAATAGAAGCTGAGAATTTTAACCGTCTGCAGCCCCATAATTGCTGCATGGCTACTCGCTCCACGCCCCATCCCGACACACTCGCGGCTTACCGCGCGTTGGGCTACAGCACCCCTCCAAAAGCCAAGGCGTCGGTGCGTGGCAGGTCGCAAATCTTGGAGCAAGTGGTCGATTCTGCGCCTGGGTTAGCCCAGTTCGCAGCGGTTGCACGCGACACCCAAAATCGGCTTAAAGCCATTGCACCACTGCTACCCGCTTCACTGCGGCCTTTGGTGCAATCTGGCGGTGTAGAGGGTGATGTGTGGTGCTTGTTGGTACCCAACAGCGCTGTGGCGGCCAAACTTCGTCAAACACTGCCTGCGTTGTGCGCACACTTGCGCACCAAAGGTTGGGATGTCAACACCATTCGCGTGAAGGTGAAATCACCGAGCTGAATCAGCATCGCAATGACAAAGAAAAACCCGCTACGCCAATGGCGTAACGGGTTTCATTTTGGTGCCGCTTGTCGGATTCGAACTGACGACCTACCGCTTACAAGGCGGGTGCTCTACCAACTGAGCTAAAGCGGCGCAGGCAGTATTCTAACCTAACTTCTTCGTCTTATTTCACACGCGTGAGTGTTGGACGTCCTGCTGGTGATGTGGGCGTTGGTGGCTCATCATCTGCCACGTCTTCGGCATGAGGCGTTTCAACCGCGCTCAACACTGGACGCGCAGGAGAAGATTTTTTAGGCACTGGCGTTGCGTCAGAAGCAACACTCATGGGGAAAGCCATGCCTTGTCCGTTTTCACGGGCATAAATCGCCATCACACGATTCACCGGAATGATGATGTCACGCGGCACGCCACCAAAGCGGGCTTTGAATTCAATGTATTCATTACCCAGTGTCATGCCAGCCGTGGCGTCATAGCCCACGTTCAACACAATCTCACCGTTTTTGACGTACTCCATAGGCACTTGCACTGTCTCGTCAACCAACACAGCCACATAAGGCGTGAAACCACTGTCCGTGCACCACTCGTGCAAAGCACGCAGCAGGTACGGACGGGTTGAAGATGCGTCTGGAGCGTTCAGCATACAAGTTACTTGCGCATGACCTTTTCAGAAGGCGTCAACGCCTCGATGTAGGCAGGACGAGAGAAGATGCGCTCTGCATATTTGAGCAAAGGTGCAGCATTCTTCGACAAGTCGATGCCGTAGTGGTCCAAGCGCCACAACAGCGGTGCAATCGCCACGTCGAGCATGGAGAAGTTCTCACCCAACATGTACTTGTTTTTCAAGAACACGGGGGCCAACTGAGTCAAACGGTCACGGATGTGTGCACGTGCTTTTTCCAACGCTTTGTCGTTGGCTTTGGCCGCGCGAGACTCCAATGTCGACACGTGTGTGAACAACTCTTTTTCGAAGTTCAACAAGAACAAACGCACGCGAGCACGCTCAACAGGATCACCAGGCATCAGCTGAGGATGTGGAAAACGCTCATCGATGTACTCATTGATGATGTTCGATTCATACAAGATCAGATCGCGCTCAACCAAGATTGGCACTTGACCGTATGGATTCATCACATTGATATCTTCGGGCTTGTTGTAAAGATCAACATCGCGAATTTCAAAATCCATGCCTTTTTCAAACAAGACAAAACGGCAGCGATGTGAGTAGGGACACGTGGTTCCCGAATAAAGCACCATCATGATGGGCAGCTCCTAAAAATCAAAAAGAGTGGCAGGCAAACCTGTCACTCCGTGAGGTGACAACGGGCACAAGGCCCGCTGCCGAATTTGCGCAAATTACTTGATGTCTTTCCAGTAGGAAGCATTCAAGCGCCATGCGATGAACATAAAGCCAGCCAAGAACAACAACACAAACACACCCAAGCGTGTACGTGTGGTTTGTGCTGGCTCAGCCATCCATGTCAGATAACCAACGAGGTCAGCCATGGCTTCGTCGTACTCTTTTTCAGACAACTTGCCTGGCTTGATTTGTTCCCAGCCTTTGAAGACTTGTTGACCGTCGTGTGACTCGAACACAGCGCGGCGTTCGCCTTGCAGTTCCCACAGCACGTGAGGCATACCCACATTCGGGAACACCAAGTTGTTCCAGCCTGTGGCTTTGGTTTCGTCACGGTAGAACGTACGCATGTAGGTGTAGAGGTAGTCTGCACCTGTGCCATTGTGGCCAGCGCGTGAACGTGCGATCACGGTCAAGTCAGGAGGCGTTGCACCAAACCACTCTTTGGCCTGCTTAGGGTCAATGTTGGATTTCATGGTGTCGCCGACTTTTTCAGTCGTGAACAACAAGTTGTCTTTGATCTGCTGCTCAGTCAAACCGATGTCTTTCAAACGGTTGTAGCGCATGAAAGCGGCTGAGTGGCAGTTCAAACAGTGGTTCACAAAGATCTTGGCGCCATTTTGCAAGGCGGCTTGATCGTTGATTTTGTTAGGCGCTTTGTCCCAAGCGATGCTGTCGCCAGATGCTTGCGCACCAGCCACCACACCGAGGGTCAATGCCAAGCTGAGAATGATTTTTTTCATGGTTATGTTCTCCGTGAATCTCAGTGAGGCGTGAAAGTGACGCGGTCTGGCACTGGCTTGGTCTCACCGATGCGGCTCCAGATGGGCATCAACAAGAAGAAGCCAAAGTAGAACAAGGTGCCGAGCTGAGACACACGCTCACCAACAGGTGAAGGTGGCTGCACGCCCAAGTAAGCCAATACAACGAAGTTCACCACGAACACGCCGTACATGTACTTGTGCCAATCAGGACGGTAGCGGATCGACTTCACAGCGCAGTGGTCCAACCATGGCAAGAAGAACAAGATCACAACAGCGCCACCCATCACGACCACGCCCCAGAATTTGGCGTCGATCGAGAGCATGAGCAAGGACACGAACACAGCCGCACCCACCACGCCAGCTTTGAGCACTTTTGGCAAGTTGGTCTTCACAGCACCAAAGTAGGCACCAGCCAACACGCAAGCGATCAAGACATACATCATTTCGCTGGTGATCGCACGCAACATCGAATAGAAGGGCGTGAAGTACCACACAGGTGCAATGTGCAACGGTGTCTTCAATGGATCGGCAGGGATGAAGTTGTTGTATTCGAGGAAGTAACCACCGAACTCAGGTGCGAAGAAGATCACAGCGCTGAACACCAACAAGAAGCCGCTCACGCCCAAGATGTCGTGCACGGTGTAGTAAGGGTGGAAAGGCACGCCGTCCAGCGGATGGCCGTTGGCATCTTTCGGTGCGTTGGGGCCTTTGATTTCCACGCCGTCTGGGTTGTTAGAACCCACTTCGTGCAACGCAATGATGTGCGCCACCACCAAGCCCAACAGGACGAGTGGCACAGCGATCACGTGGAAGCTAAAGAAACGGTTCAAAGTGGCATCGCTCACCACGTAGTCACCACGAATCAGCAAAGCCAAGTCGGGGCCCACGAAAGGCACAGCTGCAAACAAGTTCACGATCACTTGTGCGCCCCAGTAGGACATTTGACCCCAAGGCAGCAAGTAACCCATGAAGGCTTCAGCCATCAATGCCAAGAAGATGGCACAGCCGAACACCCACACCAACTCACGTGGCTGACGGTATGAACCGTAAATCAGGCCGCGGTACATGTGCAAATACACCACCACGAAGAACGCAGAAGCGCCTGTGGAATGCATGTAGCGGATCAACCAGCCCCATGGCACGTCGCGCATGATGTATTCGACTGAGGCAAACGCCAAAGCGGCATCAGGCTTGTAGTGCATGACCAAGAAAATACCGGTCACGATTTGAATCACCAGCACCAACATGGCCAATGAGCCAAAGAAGTACCAGAAGTTGAAGTTCTTAGGTGCGTAGTACTCAGACACGTGCTCTTTGACCATCTTGGTCAAAGGGAAACGGTTGTCCACCCAGTTGAGGAGCTTTTCGCCAGCGCTGGCGTTCGGGGAGATTTCTTTAAATTCAGCCATGGTGTGTCCTATCAGGCTTTCTTGTCTTCGCCAATGAGCAACTTGGTTTCAGACAGGTACATGTGTGGCGGGATTTCGAGATTGTCAGGCGCAGGTTTGTTTTTGAACACGCGGCCAGCGATGTCGAATGTTGAACCATGGCATGGGCACAAAAAGCCGCCCAGCCAATCGGCGGGCAACGAAGGTTGGGCGCCGGTTTGGAACTTGTCTGAAGGAGAGCAGCCCAAGTGGGTGCAAATGCCCACAGCCACAAAGATTTCGGGCTTGATCGAGCGATGTTGGTTTTTAGCGTAGGCAGGGATTGGGTATGCCTTGCGCTCAGAAGCTGGGTCAGCCAATTGAGACTCGGTCTTATTCAAAGACTCGACTTGCTCAGGGGTGCGTTTGACGATCCAAACGGGCTTACCGCGCCATTCCACAGTCATTTTCTCGCCTGCTTTCAAAGCAGAGATATCAACTTCAACCGCTGCACCGGCGGCTTTGGCACGCTCAGAAGGCTGGAATGTACTAACGAAAGGCACAGCAACTGCTGCACCACCGACTGCACCGGCGCATGTCGAGGCAATCAGCCACGTGCGTTTATTGGTGTCTACTGGGGTGTCACTCATGGGATTCCTCAAACAATCATCACTGGTTGGGCTAACCATTTATTGTAGCTGACCGCCACATGCGCCTCATTAATTCGAAGTGCTTCCACTGCAAGCTTGAGGTAAGCCGAAGTGGATTTAAGTACTTTTTAGTTCTTTAGCTGGTTAAGCGCTATGTCTCATGACCCGAGCCATCGTCACAGCAGCCAAAAGGCTAGACGCATCAGCCTTGGCTGTGCCCGCCACATCAAAAGCAGTGCCATGGTCAGGGCTAGTGCGCACCAGCGGCAGACCTAACGTCACGTTCACGCCCTGCTCTACGCCGAGGTACTTCACAGGAATCAAGCCTTGGTCGTGGTACATCGCAATCACCACATCAAACTCACCGGCCTTGCCGTTCTTAGCCCTTGCGCGCATGAACACGGTGTCTGGGGCAAACGGGCCACTTACCCGCATACCTTCTGCACGCGCTTGCTGTAACGCAGGAATGATGATGTCTAGCTCTTCGCGGCCCATCAAGCCGCCCTCGCCTGCATGCGGATTCAGGCCTGCCACCGCCATGTGTGGGGCGCTTCCTGTCACAGCCAACTCGGCGGCATGGGTGATGCGCAGGGTTTGCAAAATGTTGCCGACCGTCACCGCCTCGATGGCTTTGCGCAACGACACATGGATGCTGACCAACACGGTTTTAAGCTCGGGGTTGGCCAACATCATGCGCACAGGCATGTCGTCCGCCGCCACGCCCGCATGCGCTGCTGCGCAGGCTTGCAGCATTTCGGTGTGGCCGGGGAATGGCACACCCGCCGCATACAACGCTTCTTTGTGCAAAGGTGCAGTCACCACCGCAGACGCCTCGCCGCGCAGGGCTGCATTGGCAGCCCATACCACACAGTCGGCTGCCTGCTTGCCAGCGGTGGCGCTGATTTGTCCCCAGACAGGAAGTTGTTCAGTGGTCAAAGGCTGAGTCACTTGCAGCACGGGAATGGTGTTTGGCGTGTTGACTTGCGCTGCTTCGTGCAAATCACGCACCAGCTGAACCTGCATGTGTGGCGCGTGATATTCACATTGAGCCACCAGCAACGCGGCACGCTGCATCACCGCCACGTCACCCACCACCACGCAGCCTTGCAGTTGCTGTGGCGCATCGCGAAATGCTTTGACGATGATCTCTGGGCCAATGCCCGCAGCATCGCCCATCGTGATGACCATTGGCTTCAAGGTCATGCGGGGTTATCCACCTCTATGAACTGGTGCGTGATGCCCAGTTGCGCGGCCACATGTGCGGCAACTGCAGGCGCGCCATAGCGCTCGGTGGCGTGATGGCCGCAGGCCAAAAACGCCACGCCGGTTTCGCGGGCCAAGTGCGCTTGCGGCTCTGAAATTTCGCCAGTGATGAACGCATCCACACCCGCCGCAATGGCAGCTTCAAAGTAGCTTTGCGCGCCACCTGTACACCACGCCACTTTGCGAATTTCACGCGCAGGCGTTTGCACCACAACGGGTTCACGTTTCAGCGCTGTAGACACCGTGGCAGCCAATGCGTGTACATCGGCAAATGCTTGGCCATCGGCACGTGCGCCCCACAGCCCTAAATCTTGTTCGCCAAACGTGCCTTGCACTTGCAGACCCAAACGCTTACCCAGTTGCGCGTTGTTACCCAATTCGGGGTGCGCGTCCAGCGGCAAGTGGTAGGCCAGCAAATTGATGTTGTGCGCCAGCAGCAATTGCAAACGTTGCTTCATCCAGCCCGTGACTGTGCCGTCTTGGCCACGCCAAAACAAACCGTGGTGCACAAAGATGGCATCGGCCTTGGCGTCAATTGCGGCTTCAATCAAAGCGCGACTGGCGGTCACGCCAGATACGATGTGGCGAATGTTCTCTGCACCTTCCACCTGCAAGCCATTGGGGCCGTAGTCTTTGAAACGGGCGGGCTGCAACAGTTCGGTGCAGGCACTCAACAAGGCTTGGCGGGTGACGGTGTGGCTCATCGTAACGGCCTTACTTTTGAAGTTTGGGTTTGGGACGCTGCGCGGGCGTCACGTCCAGCGTGAGGGTTTGGTTGCGGCGCATCACCTCTAGCTTTGCAGCTTTACCCGGGGTGAGCGAGGCGATCTGCGTCAACAACTCACCCACATTTCTCACAGGCTGACCCGCCACTTTCAACAGCAAGTCGCCTGGGCGCAAACCAGCATTCGCGGCTGGCCCGTTTTGCAACACGCCCGTGACGATGACGCCTTCAGACTGCTTGGGCAACCCAAATGTCTCGATCAATTCAGCCGTCAGCTCCATCGGCTCAATACCGACCCAGCCGCGCACCACTTGGCCATCGCGCACGATGCCTTCCAACACTTGGCGCGCGGTCGACACAGGAATGGCAAAGCCAATGCCCATGCTGCCGCCCGAGCGAGAAAAGATAGCCGTGTTGATGCCAATCAGGTTGCCATTCACATCCACCAATGCGCCGCCCGAATTGCCAGGGTTGATGGCCGCATCGGTTTGAATGAAGTTCTCAAACGTGTTGATGCCCAATTGGTTGCGGCCCAAGGCCGACACGATGCCGCTCGTCACCGTTTGCCCCACACCAAATGGGTTTCCGATGGCCAGCACGCGGTCGCCCACTTGGGCGGTGTCTGAGTTGCCCAGTGTGATGACGGGCAAGCGCTCGAGATCGATTCGCAAAATGGCGAGGTCGGTGTCTGGGTCTGCACCAATCAGCTGCGCAATGGCCCGACGGCTGTCGCTGAGCGTGACTTGAATTTCGGCTGCGCCTTCAATCACATGGTTGTTGGTGAGGATATAGCCCTCGGGACTCACGATGACGCCGCTGCCCAAACCTTGCTGAGGAGCTTGGTCTTCACGGTCCCCGTAAAAAAAGCGGAACCATGGGTCGTTTTGGAAAGGATGCGCAGGCGCATTGGCCTGTGTAGTAGCAATGCTCACCACCGCGGGCGAGGCCAATTTGGCTGCAGGGCTGTAGCTGCCGGGCATGGTGGCACCCGATGCGTTGGGCGCTGCCTCGATCAACGTGACACCAGAAGCAGCCACCGAAGATCGTGAATTGACCCACTCTGGCTTTAATGTGACCAACACAAACCAAACGGCCACCAACACGGTGACCACTTGAGAGAACAACAACCATTGACGTTTCATGGTGTGTTTGCCCTTGGCTTATTCAGCGTCGGGCGCTTGGGTGTGTTTGATGAAGAGTTGCGCCGCCCAAATACCGATCTCGTACAAGATGCACATGGGAATAGCCAGCGCCAGCTGCGACACCACATCGGGCGGTGTCACGATGGCCGCAATGATGAAGGCCAACACGATGAAGTAAGAACGGAAGTCTTTGAGCTTCTCGATGGTCACCACATTCATGCGGGCCAACACAATCACCACGATGGGCACTTCAAACGCCAAACCGAAGGCAATGAACATGCTGATGACAAAACCCAAATAGGCCTCGATGTCAGGCGCAGCCGTGATGCTCTTGGGCGCAAAGCTTTGAATGAACTTAAAGACTTGACCAAACACGAAGAAGTAGCAAAACGCCACACCCACCATAAAGAGCACCGTACTTGACACCACCAAAGGCAGCACCAGCTTCTTTTCGTGCGAATACAAGCCAGGCGCCACAAAGGCCCAAGCTTGGTAAAGCACCACGGGCAGCGCCATCAAGAATGCAGTCATCAGCAAAATCTTGAGCGGCACCAAGAAAGGAGAAATGACCGAGGTGGCAATCAGATGCGCGCCTTCGGGCAACTGCGCCACCAAAGGCGCGGCCAGCAAGTCGTACAACTCGGCAGGGCCTGGGTATGCGGCCAGCGCAGCGCCAGCCACCAACACAGCAATGGCCGCCTTGACTAAGCGGTCACGCAGCTCGATCAAATGCTGCACAAACGGCTGTTCGGTGCCAGCCAATTCGTCTTTAGGGGTGGTATCAGACATGTTCAGAACGCTTCACTGGGCGAAAACGCGCCACACGCGCAGCGCCAGATTGCGCCTTGGTACGCAAGCCTTGGCGCGCCTTGTACCACTGCGGCACAGCGCCACGCTTGAGGCGCCAGTTCTTGCCGGGGTTTTGGTAGCTGGGGGCTGGAGGCTCTAACGGCACATAGGGCTCGCTTGAAAGCCCAGCCGTGGTTTCGGCCCAGTCTTTTTCGAAATCAGCGCTCGCGGTGTGCACCGATTGCTCCACATCGCGAGCCGCCGTCTCCATCGACTCTTTCATTTTTTTGAGCTCTTCGAGCTCCATCGTGCGGTTGACCTCGGCCTTCACATCTGACACATAGCGCTTGGCCTTGCCAATCATCGTGCCCAGCGTGCGCGCCACAGTGGGTAAGCGCTCAGGCCCGATGACCACCAAGGCCACCGCGCCAACCACAGCAATTTTGGAAAAGTCGAGATCAAACAAAACGAACGATCAACAGCAATTAAGACTTGTTTTTGACTTCAACGTCAATCGTGGTTTTTTCAGCAGACACAGCAGCGGTGGGTGCAGCGGCTTTGTCGTCGGCAGCAGCTGTGCCACCGTCTTTCATGCCGTCTTTAAAGCCCTTCACAGCGCCGCCCAAATCGGAGCCCAGGTTTTTGAGCTTCTTGGTACCGAACACCATGATGACGATCAGCAACACGATCAGCCAATGCCAAATTGAAAACGAACCCATGTGTGACTCCTAAGTAATTGTTTGAATTCTAATCAGCCGCGCGCCCAAGGGCGTGGACCACCCATGACATGCCAGTGCATGTGATGGACTTCTTGGCCGCCTTCGGCCCCTGTGTTGGTCACGATGCGAAAGCCCCCTTCTGGGTAAGGTCTTGCACCTTCTTGATACGCCAGCTTAGGCGCCAACAACATCATGCGACCCAGCAGGCCTTCGTGCTCAGGCGTGGCATGCGCCACCGATGGAATGTGCAGCTTTGGGATGATCAAAAAATGCACGGGAGCCCAAGGGTTGATGTCGTGAAACGCAAACAACTCCTCGTCCTCATACACCTTGCGCGAAGGAATCTTGCCCGCAATGATTTTGCAAAAAATGCAGTTGTCGTCTGTCATTTGCCTCACTCCCCTGCGGCTTCGCGTGCTTGCGCTTTGCGCAAGGCTTTTTCTTCCAAGCCGCTCAGGCCTTCGCGGCGCGCCAGCTCGTTCACCACGTCGGCAGGCGTGAGGCCATAGTGCGCCAAAGCAATCATGCTGTGGAACCACAGATCAGCCACTTCGTACACCAGCTTGCTCGCATCACCGCCGTGGTCCACATCCTTGGCGGCCATCACGGTTTCGGTGGCCTCTTCGCCAATCTTCTTCAAAAAGGCATCGGGCCCTTTGTGCAGCAGGCGTGCCACATAGCTTTTTTCGGGGTCGCCACCGTTGGCAGGCTTGCGGCTTTCCACCACAGCGGCCAGGCGGTCAAGAATGTCTTGGTTGGTCATGACGTTCACTTGTAAATCGATTCGGGGTCTTTCAGCACAGGCTCGCAAGCGTGCCATGCGTCACCTTCAAGGCGCTGATAAAAACAACTATGGCGGCCAGTATGACAGGCAATGCCGGGCGTATGCCCCTCTTGAGTCACCTTGAGCAACACCACGTCGTTGTCGCAGTCCATGCGAATGTCGTGCACCGTTTGCACATGGCCCGACTCCTCGCCCTTGAACCACAGCTTGTTGCGTGAGCGGCTGAAATACACCGCACGCTTGAGCTCAGCCGTTTTTTGCAGTGCCTCGCGGTTCATCCATGCAAACATCAGCACATCGCCGCTGTCTTTTTCTTGGGCAATCACGGGCACCAGCCCCTTGTCGTCCCATTTGATGTTGTCTAGCCAATTCATAGGAGGGTGATCTTACTCAGTAGTGAAACCTCAATTGGGCGATTTCCAACTGATCGCCTGTGACGCGGTACACCATGCGGTGTTCGTCATTGATTCGGCGAGACCAAAAGCCTGCGAACGCATGCTTTAAAGGCTCGGGCTTGCCTATGCCCGTAAAAGGGTCACGCGCTGTAGCCTCGATCAACTTGTTGATGCGCTCCACCATCTTGCGGTCTTGCTTTTGCCAGTAGAGGTAATCCTCCCAGGCCAACTCAGCAAAAACCAGCTTCACTTGATCAACTCGCGCTCAACAGCCTGCCCCGCATTAAGCTGGGCAATAGCCGCCAGCAAGCGGCGGGCATTGGCGGGTGTGCGCAGCAAATAGGCGGTTTCTTCCAACGCCTTGTAATCATCGAGTGAGAGCATCACCACCGATTGATCACCATTGCGCGTGATGATCAAAGGCTCGTGGTCTTCGCAAACTCGGTTCATCACGCCAGCCAAATTGGCACGAGCTGTGCTGTATGTCATTGCGTCCATAATGACCCTTATATGTACAAATATTGGTACAACTATAGCAGTTCATGAAGAAGCACGCCACATCAAACTTCAACCGAATTCATCTTGATGACAACAGAAGGCTTGGCGCGAAAAGAGGGATTCAACCGGTCAGCCTCAACCATGTGGGGAGCGACATCATGGGCGTCCAGTGCGGCCTGCGAAGCCCAATGTTCAACCAGTACAAACTTGTTTTCATCGCTAGCATCGGCAAACAAGTCGTATTGCAAGCAGCCTGCTTCTGCCAGCACCAGCGGCTTAAGCTTTTTATAGGCTTGTAATTGCTGTTGTCGCTTACCGGATTGAACCTCGATGAGTACTAAAAGATGAACGGCTGACATAGTGGGTTTCCTTTATCCAAGAGGAATAAAGAATAACCCAATAGTTTTAATAAATGCGCTTTTTAACTGGCTATTTCAAGCGCACATCAAAGCCGGACAGGAATCCCACGCTCCCGCATCCGCTCTTTCGCCTGCTGCACGGTGTATTCGCCGTAGTGGAAGATGCTCGCAGCCAGCACAGCATCAGCGCCGCCTTGTTGCACGCCGTCGGCCAAGTGGTCTAGGTTGCCCACGCCGCCTGATGCGATCACGGGCACGGGCACGATGTCGGACACAGCGCGGGTGAGCTGCAAATCAAAGCCGCTCTTAGTGCCGTCGCGGTCCATGCTGGTGAGCAAGATTTCGCCTGCGCCGTAGTCGGCCATTTGCTTGGCCCATGCCACGGCGTCTAGGCCCACGTTTTTGCGGCCACCGTGGCTGAACACATCCCAGCCGGGGCCAACGGGCAAGCCGTTGGCGCCCACGCGTTGTTCGTCTTCCGCAGTGCGGCGTTTGGCGTCGATGGCCACGACGATGCACTGAGCGCCGTATTTGGCCGAGGCATCGCGAATGACTTGTGGGTTGGCAATGGCGGCTGAGTTAAAGCTCACTTTGTCAGCGCCTGCGTTGAGCATGCGGCGCACGTCGTCGACGGTGCGCACGCCACCGCCCACGGTGAGGGGGATGAACACTTGGCTGGCCACGGCTTCGATGATGTGAAGAATCACATCACGCGCATCACTGGTGGCGGTGATGTCCAAAAAGGTGAGCTCGTCAGCGCCTTGGTCGTTGTAGCGTGCAGCGATTTCCACAGGGTCGCCCGCGTCGCGCAGCTCGACAAAGTTGACGCCTTTGACGACGCGACCGCCGGTGACGTCGAGGCAAGGAATGATGCGCTTAGCAAGCATAGAGGTCCAAAGAGTTCTTCAAGAAACGGTCAAACGCTGCCAGCCTACCCATTGGCCACCAGCGGGAATCGAGATGGGGTCAAAAACCTGCGCGGCTTCCACGCACAGCATGCGCGCAAAGCCGTGTGCGGGCATGTCGGCCAGTGCGGCGCACTTACCCTCGCCCGGGTTCCACACCACTGAGTTGGCCCATGAGGGGCTTTGTTCAATTTGCAGCGTGCTTGTGCCGTCTTGCAGGTGCAGTGGGTTTGCTGACATGTCATACACGCGGTCAAACTCGCCATCAAAGTACAGCGCCTCGTCGGCCAAGCCATGCACATCGGCCACAGCGTCCCACTCGGGGCGGCCGCCGAGGCCACGCAGCTCGGTCAGGTCGATGTCGTCCACCGCTAGGTAGGTGTGCAATGCGCCGGTGAAGTGCAGTTCATTTTGCGCTTCGGTGTTGTTGACGGTCAGCGTGACGGTCAGCTGGCCGGGTGCAAGCGCGACGCGCAGCACAGCCACAAAGGCTTGTTGCCAAATAGCCAGTGTGTCTGGGTTGGTGCTGAGGGTGAAGTCGATGTGGGCGGCGTCGCCGCTGGCCACTGCCTCGCCCACTGTCCAGTTCATGTTGCGTGCAAAGCCATGCTTGGGCAATGTGCCGCGTTGGTTGAACTGGGGGAAGCACACCGGTACGCCGCCACGGATGGCAGATTTGCCATCCCACAGGTTATCGGGGCTTAAAAACAAACGTTCGCGGCCTTGGCTGACCCACGACAACACATGCGCGCCTTGCAGGGCCACCAGCACGGTGTCTCCGCAAGGCAAGGTCAAGCGCTGGCAGGCCTGACCTTGGTATTGCTCATCAGCCATTGAGTTCGTCGGCGCGGGCTTGGGCTTTTTCAAAGTCCAAATCGCCGCTGTAAATGGCGCGACCGCAGATCACGCCTTCCACGCCCTCGTCTTCCACGGCGCACAACTGTTCGATGTCGGCCATATTGGACAAACCGCCCGAGGCGATGATTGGGATCGACACGGCTTGGGCCAGTTTGACGGTGGCGTCGATGTTGATGCCGGTCAGCATGCCATCGCGACCGATGTCGGTGTAGATGATGGACTCGACGCCGTAGTCTTCAAACTTCTTGCCGAGGTCGGCCACATCATGGCCTGTGAGCTTGCTCCAACCATCGGTGGCAACCTTGCCATCTTTGGCGTCCAGCCCGACGATGATGTGTCCGCCAAAGGCGCTGCACGCATCGCGCAAGAAGCCGGGGTTTTTCACGGCGGCTGTGCCGATGATGACGTAGCGCAGGCCAGCGTCGATGTATTTTTCAATCGTGTCGAGGTCGCGAATGCCGCCACCCAATTGCACCGGAATGTCGTGGCCCACGGCTTTCAAAATGGCTTTGATGGCCGCTTTGTTTTGCGGTGTACCGGCGAAAGCACCGTTCAAGTCCACCAAGTGCAGGCGACGTGCGCCTTTGGCCACCCAGTTGAGCGCCATTTGCGCTGGGTCTTCACCGAAGGTGGTGGATTGCTCCATGTCACCTTGTTTGAGGCGCACGCAATGTCCGTCTTTGAGATCGATGGCGGGAATTAAATACATGATGGCGTAAAAAGTTCAAGGGTTCCAGTGCAGAAAGTTGCGGTACAGGGCCAATCCATGGGCCGCGCTCTTCTCGGGGTGAAATTGTGTCGCAAAAATGTTGTCGCGGGCCACGGCGCATGTAAAAAGGCCGCCGTAGTCCGTTTGGGCCGCGCTGTGCTCTGAATTGGCAGGGCGGGCGTAGAAACTGTGCACGAAATAGAAATAGCTGCCGTCGGGCACATCGGTCCACATGAAGTGTGGGCGCGTGGGCTGCACTTGGTTCCAGCCCATTTGCGGCACTTTGAAGCGGCTGCCATCGGCTTGGGTGCGGCCAGCCAAATCAAACTGCACGACTTCGCCGGGGATGAGGCCTAGGCTAGGTGTGTCACCCTCGGCGCTGTGGTCGAGCAACATTTGCATGCCCACGCACACGCCAAACAATGGCTTTTTATGGGCAGCGTCCATCACCGCGTCAAACATGCCGGACTCACGCAACTCGCGCATGCAGTCAGGCATCGCGCCTTGGCCTGGCAACACCACGCGGTGCGCATCGCGCACCACTTGGGGGTCAGACGTGACGATGACTTCCGCATGGTCCACCACTGAAGCGGCATGCATCACTGCCTGCGCCACCGAGCGCAGGTTGCCCATGCCGTAATCAACGACTGCGACTTTGTTGTTCAAAGTGAACCCTTTGTCGAGGGAATCATGCCAGCAGAGCGTGGGTCCAACTCCAAAGCGGCACGCAAGGCGCGGGCAAACGCTTTGAACACAGTCTCAGCTTGGTGATGCGCGTTCTCGCCGCGCAGGTTGTCGATGTGCAAGGTCACGAAGGCGTGGTTCACAAAGCCTTGGAAGAATTCAAACGCCAATTGGCTGTCGAACTCACCAATCATGCCGCTCTTGAACGGCACGTGCATGACCAAGCCTGGGCGGCCAGAGAAATCAACCACAACGCGGCTCAGCGCTTCGTCGAGCGGCACATAGGCGTGGCCGTAACGGCGAATGCCTTTTTTGTCGCCCACGGCTTTGGCGAATGCTTGGCCCAAAGTGATGCCCACATCTTCCACGGTGTGGTGGCCGTCGATGTGCAAATCGCCTTTGGCTTGAATGTCGAGGTCAATCAAACCATGACGCGCGATTTGGTCGAGCATGTGGTCAAAGAAACCAATGCCGGTCGAGAGGTTGGCTTTGCCCGTGCCGTCAAGGTTGATCTTGACGGTAATTTGGGTTTCGGCCGTGTTGCGGCTGACTTCGGCGGTGCGAGCTGTCATAGTTGACTTTCGATTAAGAGAGAGCGGCTTGCAGGGCAGCCAAGAGTTGTTTGTTTTCCTCGGGCGTGCCGATGGTCAAGCGCAAGCAGTTGGCAAGCAATGGGTGCATTTTAGAAACGTTCTTGACCAGCACTTTGTGGGCCTTGAGCACCTCAAAAGCGCGGTTGGCGGCATCAGCTTCACCATTGAAACGCAGCACCATCATGTTGGCTTCGCTGGCGTAGGGCGTGACGCCGGCCATTTGCTGCAAAGCTTTGAACAAAGCTTCACGCTCGGTGCGAATGACAGCGGCTTGATGGGCAAACACATCGGTGTGCTCCAGCGCAAACAAAGCGCATTCGGCGTTGAGCACGCTCACGTTGTACGGCGGACGCAGTTTGTCGACCTCGTTGATCAGTGCCTGCGGGGCAATCATGTAACCCAAGCGAATGCCAGCCAAACCGAACTTAGACAAGGTGCGCATCAGCAGCACATTAGCGTTGGCCGCTGGGTGTTGGCGAATTTCATCGAGCCAGCTTTTGCTGGAGAAAGGCTGATACGCCTCGTCCATCACCACCAAACCACCATAAGCGCTGACCTGCGTGATGAGGCGGCGAATGGTGTCGGCATCCCACAAATTGGCGGTGGGGTTGTTGGGATATGCAATGTAAACAATGGCGGGCTCGTGCTGCGCGATGGCGGCAGACATGGCGGCTTCGTCCAGCTCAAAATCGGCCTTCAAGGGCACGCCGATGTATTGCAAACCTTGGAGCTGTGCGCTCATGCCGTACATCACAAAGCCGGGCTCTGGAGCAAGCACTTTGGCGTTTGGCACAGCGCAGGCCATCGATAGCAAAGAGATGAGTTCGTCAGAGCCGTTGCCCAACATCAGACCCAGACCTACGGGCAAATCAACGTATTTCGCCAGTGCGTTTTTCAGGTCGTCGATGCGTGCGCCGGGGTAGCGGTTGACTTCCACCGCACCCAAACGCGCGCCGAGCTGAGCCTGCAATTCGGGCGAGAGGGTGAATGGGTTTTCCATCGCGTCAAGCTTGACCATGCCCACCGAGTGCTGCACGGCATAGGCGTGCATGGCTTGGACGTCAGGGCGAATGAAACGCAGGGCGTTGGTCATGTCAGTCTTTCTTCAAACGGAACTCAGCCGCCATGGCGTGGGCTTGCAAGCCTTCGCCATAGGCCAACACCGCGGCAATCTTGCCCAGCGTTTGTGCGCCCTGCTCGCTCACCTCGATCAAGCTGCTGCGCTTTTGGAAGTCGTAAACGCCCAAGGGCGAGCTGAAACGCGCCGTGCCGCTGGTGGGCAACACGTGGTTGGGGCCAGCGCAGTAGTCGCCCAAGCTTTCGCTGGTGAATGCACCCAAGAAGATCGCGCCTGCGTGCTTGAGCAGCGGCTCCCACTTGTGTGGCTCCTTGCTCGACACCTCCAAGTGCTCGGGCGCAATGCGGTTGCTGATGGCGCACGCCTCTTCCATGCTGCGGGTGTGGATGAGTACACCGCGGCCATTGAGAGACTTTTCGATGATGTCTTTGCGCGGCATTTGCGGCAGCAAGCGTTCGATCTCGGCTTGCACACGGTCGATGTACGCGGCGTCGGGGCAGAGCAACACGCTTTGCGCCAGCTCGTCGTGCTCGGCTTGGCTGAACAAGTCCATCGCCACCCAGTCGGCGGGTGTGGAGCCATCGGCCAACACCAAAATTTCGCTGGGGCCTGCAATCATGTCGATGCCTACCGTGCCAAACACGCGGCGCTTGGCAGCAGCCACATAGGCATTGCCGGGGCCGGTGATTTTGTCGACTGCTGGCACAGTGGCTGTGCCATAGGCCAAAGCAGCTACGGCTTGTGCGCCACCAATGGTGAAGGCGCGGCTCACGCCGGCCACATAGGCAGCGGCCAAGACGAGCGGGTTCTTTTCGCCCTTAGGCGTAGGCACCACCATGATGATGTCTTGCACGCCTGCAACGTGCGCAGGAATGGCGTTCATCAACACGCTGGATGGATAAGCGGCTTTGCCACCGGGCACATAAATACCCACGCGGTCGAGCGGCGTGACTTTTTGGCCCAGCAACGTGCCATCGGCATCGCGGTAAGTCCAGCTTTCACCGCTGGCTTTCTTTTGCGCCTCGTGGTAGCTGCGCACGCGTGCGGCAGCAGCTTGCAAGGCGTCGCGTTGCTCGGCGGGCAAACCATCAAAGGCAGCTTTGAGTTCAGTTTGCGTGAGCTCCAACGCCGCCATGCTGTCGGCCTTTAGGCCATCAAAGCGCTCGGTGTACTCCAGCACGGCGGCGTCGCCACGCTTTTGCACGTCGGCCAAGATGTCGGCCACGCGTTGCTCAATGGCCGTGTCGGTTTCGGCAGACCAATGCAGACGCGCTTTGAAATCAGCTTCAAAGGTGGGGCTGGTGGTCGAGAGACGAAGCGGTTTGGCCATTTTGTTTGCGTGTGTGAAGTGTTATTTGGCTGCTGGCAAAGCGGCAGAGAAGGCATCGATGATGCGGCGAATGTCAGCCTGCTTCATCTTGAGCGCAGCTTGATTGACCACCAAGCGCGAGCTGATGTCCATGATGCGTTCGACTTCTACCAAGTGGTTGGCTTTGAGTGTGTTGCCGGTGGACACCAAGTCCACGATGGCATCGGCCAAGCCGGTGAGCGGGGCCAATTCCATGGAGCCATAGAGCTTGACCAAATCGACGTGCACGCCTTTGGTGGCGAAGAAGTCGCGGGCAATGGTGGTGTACTTGGTGGCCACTTTCAAGCGCGCACCTTGTTTGACCATGGCGGCGTAATCGAAGTCAGAACGTACTGCCACGCTCATGCGGCATTTGGCGATTTGCAAATCGAGCGGTTGATAGAGGCCATCTGTGCCGTGTTCGATCAATGTGTCGAGGCCCGTCACGCCCAAATCAGCACCGCCGTATTGCACATACGTGGGCACGTCAGACGCACGCACCAACACCACGCGCACATTGGCGTGGTTGGTGGGCAAGATGAGCTTGCGAGATTTTTCTGGATCTTCGAGCACCTCAATGCCTGCGGCTTTGAGCAGCGGCATGGTTTCATCAAAGATGCGGCCCTTGGAGAGCGCCAGCGTCAACATGTTGTTCATTTCACTCTTTCAATGTCAGCGCCAATCGCGCGCAGCTTGGCTTCCATCTTGTCGTAGCCACGGTCCAAGTGGTAGATGCGGTCCACCAAGGTTTCGCCGTCGGCCACCAAGCCCGCAATCACCAGAGAAGCAGACGCACGCAAGTCGGTGGCCATCACGGTTGCACCCGAGAGCTTTTGCACACCTTCCAACACAGCCACTTTGCCGTCGATTTGGATGTGTGCGCCCAAGCGCACCAACTCGTTGACGTGCATGAAGCGGTTTTCAAAAATCGTTTCAGTCACCTTCGATGTGCCCTTGGCAATGGCGTTCAACACCATGAACTGCGCTTGCATGTCGGTGGGGAAGCCTGGGTATTCGGTGGTGCGGAAGTTTTGCGCCTTGAGGTGTTCATACGCAGGCGCAGTGCCTTGGATGCGGATGCCCTCTGCGTTGGCAGTGACTGTTGCACCTGCATCGCGCAGCTTGTCGATGACCGCGTCCAAATGATCGGCACGGGCGTGACGCAAGAACACGTCGCCGCCAGTGGCAGCCACTGCGCACAAGAATGTGCCGGCTTCAATGCGATCAGCCACCACTTTGTGGGTGCAGCCGTGCAAACGCTCCACACCTTGGATGTGAATGCGGCTTGTGCCGTGGCCTTCAATCTTCGCACCCATGGCAATGAGCATTTCGGCCAAGTCTGGAATTTCGGGCTCTTGTGCGGCGTTTTCCAACACGGTTTCACCGTCGGCCAACGCTGCAGCCATGAGGAAGTTTTCTGTGCCGGTAACCGTCACCATGTCGGTGGCGATGCGCGCGCCTTTGAGGCGTGTGCGACCACCACCCAATTTGGCGACCATGTAGCCGTGCTCCACCTCAATCTCAGCACCCATGGCTTGCAAGCCTTTCAAGTGCTGATCCACAGGGCGTGAACCAATGGCACATCCGCCGGGCAACGACACCTTGGCATGACCAAAGCGGGCCAACAAAGGACCAAGTGCCAGCACGGAAGCGCGCATGGTTTTCACCAACTCGTAAGGAGCTTCTGGATTATTCAAACCGCCGGCATCTAAGCTGACTGTGCCATCGTCTGCACGCTCGGCCGTCACGCCCATGTTGCGGATGAGCTTGAGCATGGTGGCCACGTCTTGCAACTGCGGCACGTTTTGCAAGGTGACGGGCTGGTCAGTCAACAAGGCTGCGCACAGCTCGGGCAGGGCCGCATTTTTAGCGCCAGAAATCAGCACTTCACCGTTAAGGGTGCGGCCGCCGCGAACGAGTAATTTATCCATAGTGGTTCTTAAGCTTTAGAAGCAGCTTGCCACTCGGCAGGCGTGTAGGTTTTCATGGACAAGGCATGCACCTCGTCGGTTTTGATTTTGTCGCCCAAGGTGGCGTACACGCGCTGGTGGCGTTGAATGAGGCGCTTGCCTTCAAACTCGGCGGACACCAAAGTGGCGTACCAATGACGTCCATCGCCCTCGACGTGCAAATGCTCGCAGGGCAGACCTGCGGCGATGATGGTTTGTAGTTCGTCAGCTGTCATTTAAAAACCTTCATCCTCGAATCTTGTAACCCGTGCGCAGCAAGTGCAGCGCAACGGCCGACACAAAACCAAGGCACGCACCCACCACCCCCAAGCTCAACCATGGCGACACATCGCTTTGGCCAAAGAAGCCAAAACGAAAGCCGTCGATCATGTAGAAGAACGGGTTGAGGTGACTCACGCCCTGCCAAAAACTTGGCAGCGAGTGGATGGAATAAAACACGCCGCTCAAGAACGTCATCGGCATGATGATGAAGTTTTGGAATGCGGCCATTTGGTCAAACTTATCAGCCCACAAGCCCGCAATCAAACCCAGCGTTCCGAGCATGAGTGCGCCCAACACCGCAAAGGTGATGACCCACAAAGGCTGCGTGGGCATGAGCGAGAAATTGAGCACAGAAGACTGCCACACAAACAGCACGCCTGCCAGCAACACCCCTGCGCCAACAATCAGGCCGCGCACCATGGCTGACAAAGCATAGGAAAAGAACCAGCTCCAATGCGAGAGTGGCGTGAGCAACAAAAACACCAAGTTGCCCATGATCTTGCTTTGCACCATGGAAGACGAACTGTTGGCGAACGCGTTTTGCAGCACGCTCATCATCACGAGACCTGGAATCAAAAACGCGGTGTAGCTCACACCTTCATAAACCTGCACATGCTCTTCGAGCACGTGGCCAAAAATCATCAGGTACATCACCGCAGTAAGCACGGGCGCAGCCACAGTTTGGAAGCTGACTTTCCAAAAGCGCAGCACCTCTTTGTAGAACAGCATGGTCCAACCGGTCATCATGCTTTCACCTCATCACTGCTGTGCATCACATCTAAGAATACGTCTTCTAGATCGGCTTTGCGAATTTCAACGTCTTGCGCTTGCAAACCCGCCTCGCGCACAGCGGCAAGGTAGCGCTCAATCTCTAATGCATCATTAGCAGGGAACTGAACAATTCGGCCCGTCACACGCGCCTTGGCTGCCAGTGCGGGTGGCAACTCTGCATCGAGCTTGAAGCGCAGCACATTGCTCGAAGCCGCTTTGAGCAACTCGGTGGTGCTATCGAGCGCCACCACTTTGCCGTTTTTCAACATGGCAATGCGGCCACACAAAGCTTCGGCTTCTTCAAGGTAATGCGTGGTCAGCAACACGGTGCTGCCCTCGCGGTTGAGTTTGGCAATGAACTGCCACAGGGTTTGGCGCAGCTCCACATCCACGCCCGCTGTTGGCTCGTCGAGCACGATGACGGGTGGCTTGTGCACCAAGGCTTGCGCCACCAGCATGCGACGCTTCATGCCACCTGAGAGTTGGCGCATGTTGTGGTTGGCTTTGTCAGTCAACCCAAGGCTGTGCAGCAGCTCGTCAATCCAGTCGTCGTTGTGCTTGACGCCAAAGTAGCCCGACTGAAACTTCAAGGCTTCGCGCACATTGAAGAATGGGTCGAACACCAGCTCTTGCGGAACCACGCCCAGCATGCGGCGTGCCTGCGCGGATTGGGTTGCTACGTCAACACCATGCACCAACACCGAACCTGACGTGGCTTTGGCCAAACCAGCCAAGATGCTGATGAGGGTGGTTTTGCCAGCGCCGTTGGGACCTAAGAGCCCAAAGAACTCGCCTTTTTGGACATCAAAACGCACACCGTCGAGGGCCTGAAACGGGCCTCGGGCAGTTTGGAAGGTTTTGGAAACGGATTGAAATGAAATAGCGGGCATGGGTAGCCTTTGATTTTAAGGCTTTACGGATACCCTGACCTGCCGCGCTCATAAAAGCGCTAGATGAGGTTTTAGTGGATCAAAGTACTCAAACCATAGACCTTGGCCAAGGCTTGCGCACGCTCTGGCAGGCCCGTGACGCGCAACTGCGCACCTCGAGCCAGAACTGCACGACGACAGGCCAGGATCACGGCCAGTGCTGAAGAATCAAACTGGGTGAGTGCTGAAGCATCCAACACCGCTTCGCCGCCCTCGCACATACATGCGCTAAGCAATGTCGCAAGCTCGTCTGTGACAGACTGTGCTTGCGCTTGCATCAAAACAGCGGGCAAAGCCACAGAGGTGTGTGTGAATGTCGTCATGGCTTATTTAACTGCGCGCGCATTGCTTTTATTGCGCTCGGCCAAGCTAGCGATTAAGCCATCCATCCCTTTGGTGTTGATTTCTTGCGCAAACTGGGTTTTGTAGTTTTCAACCAACCAAACGCCGAGAACGTTCATGTTGTATACCTTCCAAGATCCATCGGCTGTTTTTTCAACGCGGTAGTCGAGTTGGATGGGGTCGCCTTTGCCGCGCACTTCAGTTTTAACAATCACTTCTTTGTCATCAGCAGCGGCACGCAAGGGCTTGACGGTAATCGTTTGATCACTCACCTGCCCCAAAGCGCCCGAATAGGTACGCACCAGCAAAATCTTAAATTCTTCTTGTAACCGTTTTTGTTGCTCTGGCGTAGCCTGCCGCCAAGCTGGACCAACTGCTGAGGCTGTCATCCGCAAGAAATTGACGTGCGGCATGACGCGTTGATCGACCAACGCAACGATCTTGTTCACGTCGCCATTTTTAATTGACTTGTCTGACTTGATGGCATCCAAGATATCGGACGACACGCGTTTAATGAAAGCATCCGCGGCTTCGTCAGCCGCCCATACGTCACCGGCAAAACTCACGGTCAAAGTAGCCATCAAGGTCAAAGCTGAAAATGAGCGGCGTGACAAAAAGCGGTTCATGGTTTAAATATCCAAAAAATTCAATGTGGGTTAACAACGCAGTGAGAGCTTATTTAGCTGACGGCACAGCAGTCTCAGAACTAGGATCTGGTAAATCTTCTTCATCAGGCGGATTGCCATCAAACACTTGGTTTCGACGGAATTGCAAATACGCATCGCGTGTGAAGCTGTATTTATCAATCGCAGCCTCGGTCAACAAATTACTGGCGCCCAACAAGTTGGAGCGCTTATCCACCACACGCAAAGCCATTGCACTGTTGCGTGTGGGGATGTGATCGAGGTTGCGCACATAGTCCACTGAAGTGTCCACCGGCATGCCTGCGGTGTCGCGCAAGGTGGATGGACCAAACAAAGGCAATACGACATAAGGACCGTCAGGCACGCCCCACGCACCCAAGGTTTGACCAAAATCTTCTGGATGGCGTTCAAGTCCAATGGGCGTAGCCACATCGAAGATACCGTAAATACCAAACACGGTGTTGACAACCGAGCGCATGAACGACTCTGCCGTATCGCGCCCTTTGAGTTGCAAACCGTTGTTCACAGTCGACCAAATGTCTGACAAGTTATTGAAGACGTTGCGCACACCTTTTTGAACCAAATCGGGCGTGACATCTTTGTAGCCTGTCGCCACAGGCTTCAGAACGTTCTCATCCAAAGAATCGTTGAAGCGCGAGATGCTGCGATTCATCGGCTCAAGCGGATCTTTTGGGTTGGCGTTGGGACCAGTCGCACAGCCTGTGCTCAACACAGCCAAGACCAATACCGCTGCGCTGAGCAAGCTGCGTTGAATGTTTGTAGTCATCACTTGCCACCCTTTTCAGGCGCAGGCTCTGCGGCCTTGTTGTACAAGAATTGGCTGATCAAGTTTTCCAGCACCACGGCAGACTGCGTCGCTTGGATTCGATCACCATTGGCCAAGTTATCCGCCTCTGCACCTGCTTCGATGCCAATGTATTGCTCGCCCAACAAGCCGCTGGTGAGAATTTTCAAGGAGCTGTCCTTGGGAAATTGGTAACGACTCTCAATGCTCATGGTCACCGTGGCTTGGAAGGTTTTGTCGTCGAACGTGACGTTCTCAACGCGGCCAACCACCACACCAGCGCTCTTCACCGCGGCTTGACGCTTCAAGCCACCAATGTTGTCAAAGCGGCCACTCACGGTGTACGTGGATTGAAAATTCAAAGTCAGTAGGTTGGCCGACTTCAATGCCAAAAACAAAATAGCCGCAGCGCCCAAGAGCACAAACAGACCGACCCACACATCATTTTTGGAGCGTTGCATAGCTTCCTCGATTCATCAAATACTGAACATCATGGCGGTGAGGATGAAGTCCAAACCCAACACTGCCAACGAAGCGACCACGACCGTTTTGGTCGTGGCACGCGAAACACCTTCGGGCGTGGGCTGTGCTTCATAGCCTTGCAGCAGCGCCACAAACGTCACGGTCACACCGAACACGATGCTTTTGACCACGCCATTGCCCACGTCTTTCCACACGTCGACGCCGCCTTGCATCTGACTCCAGAACGAGCCGGCGTCTACGCCAATCATCAACACGCCGACCATCCAGCCACCCAAAATACCCACGGCGCTGAACACGGCCGAGAGCAAAGGCAAGGCGATGATGCCACCCCAAAAGCGCGGGCCCAAGATGCGACGCACGGGGTCGACGGCCATCATGTCCATGGCGCTGAGTTGCTCACCCGCTTTCATCAAACCAATTTCAGCGGTGAGCGATGTGCCGGCGCGGCCAGCAAACAACAAGGCGCTGACCACGGGGCCCAGCTCACGCACCAAACTCAAAGCCACTAACAGGCCCAGTGCTTCGGCAGAGCCATAACGCTGCAAGGTGTAGTAGCCCTGCAAGCTGAGCACAAAACCCACAAACAAGCCCGACACCGCAATGATGGCAAGTGAGTAGTTGCCCAAGAAATGCACTTGGTCACGCACCAAACCAAAGCGGCGCATGTTGCTGCCAAACAAGCCCACGAGGCGAATAAACAATCTTGCGCCTAGCCCTAAACCCGCCAAGTAGCTGCGCACTGCAAAACCGACATTTGCTACGAATTTCATTGCTCACCCTCCACACCAAAGTCTTGCGCCACGGATGGGCCTGGGTAGTGGAAACGCACAGGGCCATCGGGCGCTGCGGTGACAAACTGTTTGACCAAGGGGTCGGTGCTGTGACGCACTTCGTCGGGCGTGCCTTGTGCGGCAATCTTGCCGTTGGCCAACACGATCACTTGGTCGGCGATGTGGAAGGTTTCATCCAAATCGTGCGACACGATGATGCTGGTCAATCCGAGTGTGTCATTGAGTTGACGTATCAAGCGCGCCGCAGTACCAAGAGAGATCGGGTCGAGGCCAGCAAAAGGCTCGTCGTACATGATGAGCTCTGGGTCAAGCGCCATGGCACGGGCCAAGGCCACACGACGGGCCATACCACCTGAAACTTCACTGGGCATCAAATCACGTGCGCCGCGCAAACCCACAGCTTCGAGCTTCATCAACACAATGTCACGAATCATGGGCTCACTCAAGTCCGTGTGCTCACGCAGTGGGAAGGCCACGTTGTCAAACACGCTCAAGTCGGTGAACAAGGCGCCAAACTGAAACAACATGCCCATGCGACGACGCACCGCGTACAAATCGGTCGGGTTGAGTGACGCTACTTCTTGGCCATCAAACGTGAGGCTGCCTGACTGCGCGCGGTACTGTCCGCCGATCAAACGCATCACCGTGGTTTTGCCACCACCTGACGCCCCCATCAGCGCCGTGACTTTGCCACGCGGGATGGTGAGCGATATGCCATCCAAGATCACGCGTTCGCCATAGCCAAAGCGAATATCTCGCAGCTCGACCAACGCGTCAGGGTTTGTGTTTAATGGAGAAGTTGTAGTCATAAAAACAAAAGCTGGTCAATTTAAAAAAAGACCAGCTTTTGCTATTTTAGAGCCAAGCCGTCACAGGCTTGCAAAGATGCGGGATTAACGGGGCAAATCGCTCGAACCCATCAAGAACTCATCCACCGCACGTGCCGCTTGACGGCCTTCGCGGATGGCCCAAACGACCAAGGATTGGCCGCGACGAATGTCACCCGCAGCAAACACTTTGGGTACGTTGGTGGCGTAACCGCCAGTGAATTCAGTCGTTGCTTTTGCGTTGCCACGTGCGTCTTTCTCAACGCCAAAGCCTTCCAAGATGGTAGCCACGGGGTTCACAAAGCCCATCGCCAACAACACGAGGTCGGCTTTGATGATTTCTTCAGTGCCTGCCACTTCGACCATCTTGCCGTCTTTCCATTCGACGCGCACGGTCTTGACGCCCGTGACTTTGCCGTTTTCGCCGACAAACTCTTTGGTAGAGATGGCGAATTCACGCTTGAGCAAACCTTTTTCGGCGCTCTCGTCATGGCTAGAGCTGGTGCGCAGCTTCAGCGGCCAGTATGGCCACACCAAAGGCTTGTTCTCTTGCTCGGGCGGCATAGGCATCACTTCAAACTGAGTGACAGACACAGCGCCGTGGCGTGTGCTGGTGCCCACGCAGTCAGAGCCAGTGTCGCCACCGCCGATGACGACCACGTGTTTGCCGTCAGCGCGCAATTGGTCTTTGACCTTACCGCCGCCGTTGACCTTGTTTTGTTGTGGCAAGAACTCCATCGCGAAGTGAATGCCTGCCAAGTCACGACCAGGGGCTGGCAAGTCGCGAGACTGCTCGGAACCGCCTGTCAACAACACGGCGTCAAAGTCTTTCTTGAGCTGCTCTGGGCTGATGGTTTCTGTGGCCCAGTTGGTGACCTTAGAACCTTTGGGCAATTCGCCAACCATCACGTTGGTGCGGATGGTCACACCTTCAGCTTCGAGCTGTTTGGCGCGGCGATCGATGTGCGACTTTTCCATCTTGAAGTCAGGAATGCCGTAGCGCAACAAACCACCGATGCGGTCGTTCTTTTCGAACAAGGTCACGTCGTGACCGACACGTGCCAACTGCTGTGCAGCAGCCATACCAGCAGGACCCGAACCCACCACGGCAACCTTCTTGCCTGTCTTGTGTTTGGCGGGTTTGGCCACCACCCAACCTTCAGACCACGCTTTGTCAATGATGGCGTGCTCGATGGACTTGATGCCCACCGCGTCGCCGTTGACGTTCACCACGCACGCGGCTTCGCAGGGTGCGGGGCAGATGCGGCCGGTGAACTCGGGGAAGTTGTTGGTGCTGTGCAGCACGTCAATCGCGTTTTTCCAATCGCCTTGGTACACCAAGTCGTTGAAGTCCGGAATGATGTTGTTAACGGGGCAGCCGTTGTTACAAAACGGTGTGCCGCAGTCCATGCAACGAGCCGCTTGTGCATTGGCTTGCTTGTCGTCCAAACCGATCACAAATTCGTCGTAGTTTTTCAAGCGCTCTTTGACGGGCTTGTAGCCCTCTTCGATGCGCTCAATTTCCATAAAGCCAGTGACTTTTCCCATGATTCAAATCCTATTTGCTTGTGCGTTGCGTTACTTGGCAGCGACGGCTTTTTTGGCCGCTGGAGCTTTGGCAGTCTTGGGAGCGTTGAGCTCACCCAAGGCACGCTTGTATTCGTTGGGGAACACTTTGACGAACTTGGCACGTGCGGTGTCCCAGTTGTCCAGCAAGTCGCGGGCGCGTTTGGAGCCCGTCCAACGGTGGTGGTCTTCGAGCAACTTCTTGAGTTGTCCTTCGTCGGTTTGGTCACGGTGCCAAATGGCGCGTGGGATAGAAGCCTCTTGTTCGGCAGCGGTCAACACTTTTTCCATGGAAACCATGGCGGTGTTGCACTTCTTGTCGAACTGGCCGTCTTCGTCGTACACGTACGCCACACCGCCGCTCATGCCCGCTGCAAAGTTGCGGCCGGTTTTACCCAGCACAGCCACCGTACCGCCGGTCATGTATTCGCAACCGTGGTCGCCTGTGCCTTCGACCACGGCGGTCGCGCCAGACAAACGCACTGCAAAACGCTCGCCGGCCACGCCAGAGAAGAACGCTTCGCCACGTGTCGCACCAATCATCACGGTGTTGCCCACGATGATGTTGTTGACGGCTTCGCCACGGAAATCGATGCTCGGACGCACCACCACGCGGCCACCCGACAAGCCTTTGCCGGTGT
Source organism: Pseudomonadota bacterium (assembly GCA_041180165.1). GTDB lineage: Bacteria > Pseudomonadota > Gammaproteobacteria > Burkholderiales > Burkholderiaceae_C > Limnohabitans. The sequence goes on from JBEGSC010000001.1 coordinate 432,469, forward strand.
AGTCGTTGGCTTCGCCGATCAAATACAAGGTGATGCCGTTGCACAAGAACGCGCCGAACGATTGACCGCCCGTGCCTTCGAGTTGGATGCGGATGCTGTCATCTGGCAAACCTTCGGGATGCACTTTGGTCACAGCGCCCGACAACATCGCACCGACAGAGCGGTTCACGTTGCGTGCAGTTTCCATGAACTGCACCTTCTCGCCGCGCTCGATGGCAGGCTTGGATTTCTCGATGAGTTTCTGGTCCAGCGCCTTGTCCAAGCCGTGGTCTTGTGTGTCCACGTGGTAGCGAGGAATTTCTGGGCCCACTTGTGGCACAGCCAACAAGCGGCTGAAGTCCAGGCCAGCGGCTTTCCAGTGCTCGATGCCAGCGCGCATGTCGAGCAAGTCGGCGCGGCCAATCATGTCGTCAAACTTCTTGATACCCAACTGCGCCATGATTTGACGCACTTCTTCAGCGATGAAGAAGAAGTAGTTGACGACGTGCTCAGGCTTGCCTGTGAACTTCTTACGCAACTCGGGGTCTTGGGTGGCCACGCCCACGGGGCAGGTGTTCAAGTGGCACTTGCGCATCATGATGCAGCCCTCAACCACCAGCGGTGCGGTGGCGAAGCCAAATTCATCAGCGCCCAACAACGCGCCAATGGCGACGTCGCGGCCCGTCTTCATTTGGCCGTCGGCTTGCACGCGCACACGGCCACGCAAACCGTTCAACACCAAAGTTTGTTGGGTTTCGGCCAAACCGATTTCCCAAGGCGAACCGCAGTGCTTGATAGACGACCAAGGCGACGCACCTGTGCCACCGTCATGACCGGCGATCACCACGTGGTCGGCCTTGCATTTGGCAACGCCGGCGGCAATTGTGCCCACACCGATTTCGGCCACCAACTTCACGCTGATGTCAGCGTGAGGGGCAACGTTCTTCAAGTCATGGATCAACTGAGCCAAGTCTTCAATCGAATAGATGTCATGGTGTGGAGGAGGAGAAATCAAGCCCACGCCTGGCACGCTGTAGCGCAGCTTGCCGATGTACTCAGACACTTTCGAGCCTGGCAACTGACCGCCTTCACCAGGCTTAGCACCTTGTGCCATCTTGATCTGAATTTGATCAGACGAAGACAGGTATTCCGCCGTCACACCGAAGCGGCCAGACGCCACTTGCTTGATGCGTGAACGCAAGCTGTCACCTGCTTCCAAAGGCATGTCAACTTCCACCACATCAGAACCGATCACGCCTTTCAAAGTTTCACCCTTCTTGATTGGGATACCTTTGAGTTCGTTGCGGTAACGCGCGGGGTCTTCACCGCCCTCGCCCGTGTTGGACTTGCCGCCAATGCGGTTCATCGCCACGGCCAATGTAGCGTGTGCCTCGGTAGAGATGGAGCCGAGCGACATCGCGCCAGTGGCGAAGCGCTTGACGATTTCAGAAGCGGGTTCCACTTCGTCCACCGAAATGGCTTTGGATGGGTCAATCTTGAAATCGAACAAGCCGCGCAAGGTCAAGTGACGCTTGTTTTGGTCGTTGACGATTTGTGCGTACTCTTTGTACGTGTTGAAGTTGCCAGAGCGTGTGCTGTGTTGCAACTTGGCAATCGCATCAGGCGTCCACATGTGTTCTTCACCGCGGGCACGCCACGCGTATTCGCCACCGGCGTCGAGCATGTTGGCCAACACGGGGTCTTCGCCAAAGGCGGCCTTGTGCATGCGAATGCCTTCTTCGGCCATTTCGAAAATGCCGATGCCTTCCACGCGGCTCGGTGTGCCAGTGAAATACTTTTGCACGGTTTCGGTATTGATACCGATGGCTTCAAACAACTGCGCACCGCAGTAAGACATGTAGGTCGACACGCCCATCTTGGACATGATCTTCGACAGGCCTTTGCCGATGGCTTTGATGTAGTTGTAGATCGCTTTTTCGGTCGACAAATCAGCTGGCAAATCTTTGTGCAAGTTGGCCAGTGTTTCGAGTGCGAGGTAGGGGTGCACGGCTTCTGCGCCGTAGCCTGCCAACACAGCGAAGTGGTGCACTTCGCGAGCGCTGCCCGTTTCCACCACCAAACCAGCCGTAGTACGCAAACCTTCACGCACCAAGTGTTGGTGAATTGCAGACAAAGCCAACACAGCAGGAATCGCCACTTGCGTGGGGCTCACAGCGCGATCGCTGATGATGAGGATGTTGTGGCCGCCTTTGATGGCGTCCACAGCTTCAGCACACAACGACGCCAACTTAGCTTCCACACCGTCATGGCCCCAAGCCAAGGGGTAAGTCATGTCGAGCGTGGCGCTCTTGAACTTGCCGTGTGTGTACTGCTCGATGTCACGCAACTTGGCCATGTCGGCAAAGTTCAGCACAGGCTGGCTGACTTCCAAACGCATGGGTGGGTTAACTTGGTTGATGTCGAGCAAGTTGGGCTTAGGGCCCACGAACGACACCAGCGACATGACGATGGCTTCACGGATCGGGTCGATCGGTGGGTTGGTCACTTGCGCGAACAACTGCTTGAAGTAGTTGTACAACGGTTTGTTTTTGCTCGACAACACAGCCAAGGGGCTGTCGTTACCCATGGAGCCAATGCCCTCTTCGCCGTTGATGGCCATAGGAGCCATCAAGAACTTGATGTCTTCTTGGCTATAGCCGAAGGCTTGTTGACGGTCGAGCAATGAAACATCGCTGGCTTGCGCGACTTCGCCTTCGTGGCCTTTGACGTCGTCGAGCTTGATGCGGACGTTTTCGATCCATTGCTTGTAAGGCTTGGTGTTGGTCATGCCAGCCTTGAGCTCTTCGTCGTCGATCATGCGGCCTTGTTCGAGGTCGATCAAGAACATCTTGCCGGGCTGCAAACGCCACTTGCGCACGATCTTGCTCTCGGGCACAGGCAACACGCCCGACTCGGAGCCCATGATGACCATGTCGTCATCGGTGATGCAGTAGCGCGAAGGGCGCAAGCCGTTGCGGTCCAGCGTCGCGCCAATTTGGCGACCGTCGGTGAATACGATAGAAGCTGGGCCATCCCATGGCTCCAACATGGCAGCGTGGTATTCGTAGAAAGCCTTGCGGCGCTCGTCCATGGTGGTGTGCTGTTCCCAAGGCTCGGGAATCATCATCATCACAGCTTGGCTGATGGGGTAGCCGGCCATCGTCATCAATTCGAGGCAGTTGTCGAAAGTGGCGGTGTCGGATTGGTCGGGGAAGCTGATGGGGTACAACTTTTTCAGGTCGTCGCCCAACACAGGGGAAGACATCACGCCTTCGCGGGCCTTCATCCAGTTGTAGTTGCCTTTGACGGTGTTGATCTCACCGTTGTGCGCCACATAACGGTAAGGGTGAGCCAATGGCCACTCGGGGAAGGTGTTGGTTGAAAAACGTTGGTGCACCAAACCAAGCGCCGAAACGCAACGCTCATCGGTCAAGTCACGGTAATAGGTGCCCACTTGATCGGCCAGCAACAAACCTTTGTAAATGATGGTGCGGCTCGACATGCTTGGCACGTAATACTCTTTGCCGTGCTTCAAATTCAAGTGCTGAATCGCCGCGCTGGCGGTTTTGCGAATGACGTACAGCTTGCGCTCGAGCGCGTCTTGCACGATCACGTCGCTGCCACGACCAATGAAGATTTGGCGAATGACTGGCTCTTTTTCGCGCACGCGGGGTGACATAGGCATGTCGAGGTTGACCGGCACATCGCGCCAGCCCAAGAACACCTGGCCTTCAGCTTGCACCGCACGTTCCAACTCTTGCTCGCATGCCATGCGAGAGGCGTGTTCTTTGGGCAAGAACACCATGCCCACGCCGTACTCGCCTTGGGGCGGCAAGGTCACACCCTGCTTGGCCATTTCTTCGCGGTACAACGCGTCGGGCAATTGAATCAAGATACCTGCGCCATCACCCATCAAAGGATCGGCACCCACCGCACCACGGTGGTCGAGGTTTTCCAAAATTTTGAGCGCCTGCCCCACGATAGCGTGGCTCTTTTGACCCTTGATGTGAGCCACAAAGCCCACGCCACAGGCGTCGTGTTCGTTAGATGGGTCGTACAAACCCTGAGATTGCAGTTGTGCTTTATCGGCAGCCGTGGTCATGGCGCATTCCTCAAAAATTCAGCGGGACAAGAAGGATACTGCACTGCAGCATCCGTGCCAAGAAAATTAATTGGGGTCAGAACCTAATTAATTGACTGTTGATTTTGACAATTATTTAATTAGGGACAGGTTTAACACCCTTGCTGAACGGCCGTCCAGCCTTGGTTTTGACCAAACGCCTTGCAGTTTGCGCCTGTAAATCGGCTACAAAACGCTCGTCGCCTAGCGCCCAACCACTGAGCGTGGCATCGGTCAATGCACCTAGCTGGTCCGCGCTAATGCCCGCATGCACCAACTCGGCGTATGCCGCCTCACGGGCAAAGGGCGTGTTGCCCAAGGCCCAGTACAAAGCGTGCGGCGTAATAAGCCTGTCGCTGCGTTGCCCCGCGTAATGCCCATAACTTGACCATGCGTAATCCTCAGGCTGCGACACCATGTGCGCGCGCACGGGATTGAGGTCGATGTAGGCCATGCAAGCCAGCAAGTAGCGGTCCGTCTGAATGAGCGTGGATCGATAGCGCCCTTCCCACAAGGTGCCGGTGCGGCCGTGCACTTTGTTGAAGACCTGCACATAGCTGCGGCCCACGGCTTGCATCATTTTGGGCAGCCCCTGATCCTCTTGCGGTGTGAGCAGCAAATGCAGGTGGTTGCCCATCAACACATAGGCGTGAATGTCGACTTTGTGCGCGCGGCTGTGCTCGAACAACAAATCGAGCATGCGCTGGTAATCAGCGGTGCTGCGAAAAATGTCTTGCCGGTTGTTGCCCCGCAGGATGACGTGGTGCGGGTAACCGGTGACGGTGAGACGAGGGAGGCGGGCCATTTGCCGATGGTAATTCGAACCTGACCCCGATTAATTAAGCGGTAACTTTGAATCGCTCTTGAGCCAACTCTTGCAACCCGAACTCTTCCAACAAAGCCGCCAACCGCTCAGCTGAGCTACGCTTTTTCTGCCCCGTGTACTTGGCCAAGATGAGTTCGTTTTTCATGCTGTGCTCCCAACCCACCAGCTCGGTGACAGTCACTTGGTAGCCCATCGCTTCTAGGTACAAACAGCGCAGCACGTTGGTGAGCTGGCTGCCCATCTCACGCGTGTGCAACGGGTGACGCCACAGCTCAGCCAGCGGTGTGCGCTGCAAGTTGAGCGCTTTGTTTTTGTTTAACGCACGCGCCAGCTCGGCTTGGCAGCACGGCACGAGCACCATGTATTTGGCTTTCTTTTGCAGGCCAAACGCAATCGCGTCGTCGGTAGCGGTATCGCACGCGTGCAGCGCGGTGACCACATCGATCTGTTCAGGCAAAGCATCGCTGTGTGCAGACTCGGCCACGCTGAGGTTGAGAAACTTCATGCGCTCGAAGCCCAAGCGCTGCGACAAAGCCTGAGACGATGCCACCAACTCGCTGCGCGTCTCGATGCCGTAAATACTGCCCTGCCCCAAAGCTTTGAAAAACAAGTCGTAAATGATGAAACCCAAATACGACTTGCCCGCGCCGTGGTCAGCCAAGGTCGGGCCTTGTTCGCTGACGGGCAGTTCTTTCAGCAGTTTTTCGATGAACTGAAACAGGTGATACACCTGCTTGAGCTTGCGGCGCGAATCTTGGTTGATCTTGCCCTCGCGCGTGAGGATGTGCAGCTCCTTGAGGAGCTCAATGGATTGGCCGGGGCGGAGGTCGAGCTGAGAACGAGGGTCTTGGACCTTAGACACAGCCGCAGTTTTGTTTTTGGACATAGGCTAATTGTGCCGTGGTAGGCCGTTGTTCAGCAGCACAGCCAGCACGAGAGAAATCCACCGCAGCCAAGCGGTGCAGTCGGTGCGCGATGCGGCGCCATCACGGCGCGCCAGCGACGTTAAGCCGCAGCGCGTACCGGCTGTGCCGCTTGGCGAAGCGGACGCCGACAGCCCGACAGCCCATCAGTCTAAAAGACGCGCACGAATCCCCAACGCCTGCCACCCCACATGCCCCAACCTATTGAGCACCTCAATATTGCGCTCAAAAATCAAAGACGCATCAGGATAAGCCTCCACCGCTTTGTCAATGCTGGCTTCGCGCAGCAAGTGCAGCGTAGGGTATGGCGTGCGGTTGGTGAAGTTTTCGATATCGTCCACATCCGTGCCGCCAAATTGGTAGCGCGGGTGAAAGTCGGCCACTTGCAGCACGCCGTCTAACTCAAGCTCCATCAACACCTCATCGCAATCGGCCAAAAAGTCGTTGAAGTCCAAGAAATCGGGCAAGGCATCGGGCGCAATCAGCAGCGTGGTGTCTAGCTTGTCTGGGTCGGCCTCGGCCAAGTGTTGTAACTCTTCGCGCAGCATGGCCAGCACGTCGGCGGGTTCGGCAGATGCGCACACGCGGTAGCGCACCATGTCTTTGACGACCACCGATTTGGCGAAGGGGCACAGGTTGAGGCCCACCACGGCTTCGAGCAGCCACTTTTGTGTGTCTTCAATGACGAGGCGTTCTTGCTCAGGCGTGAAGGTGTGGGTCATGTATGTGCTTTCTTGCGCAAGGCGCAACCAATGAAATAAGCCAGCACAGCGCCAGCCAAACTAAGTGAAGTTGTCACCACCCACGTCCATTGCCAACCGCCTACGCTGGCTGCCACCCACGCAACCAACGGCGGGCCAGCAAACTGGCCGAACGCCGACCATTGCTGCATATAGCCTACGGTGGTGGATAAGGTGCCTTCACTTGGGGCCAAACGCATGGCGGACGCAAACAAAGTACCGGGTATCAAACCGCCGACGGCTGAAAACATCACCACGCACGCAAAGCGCAAAGCCGTGGGCAAACCGCTGCCTTGCCATGTGGCGTAAGCCCCGACCGCACCCAGGGCCATGCAGGCAAAACCAATCCAGAGCAAGCGCTGCGCGGGCCAGCCACGTTGCAACAAACGACCAGACATGACGTTGCCACTCACATTGGCCAGCGCCACACAAGCCGACAACACACCGGCCATGACCGCTGTCAAACCTAGCTCGGCATAGACCGTGGGCAAGAAACCCACCACGGCCAACCACTGCGAGGAATACACCGCAAAGGTGAGCGCCACCAACCAAGGACCAGCGCTTTTGAGCGTGAGCCCCAAACGCTTGGGCCAGGCGTCATTCGCTGCTTGGGTGTGCTCAGATGCTGGCTGCACTTGAACTGGCGTGCTCGCTTGTGGCACGCACAACCACACCGCCACAAAAGCCAAAGCAGACACAGCCCCTAGCAGCCACCACCACGCCGACCAATCAAAACCCGCAATCACCCAAGGACCAACTAACAACGCCAAGGCGCTGCCGGTCGGCATGTACGTTCCCCACCAGCCCATGCGCCCACTTAAGTGCGACGCATCCACAGTGCTGCGAATGAGCGCAGGCGCAGGCATGACGACCAGCAAAAAGCCCAAGCCTTCCAATGCACGCAAGAACAACAAGCCACTGGCATCAGCCACAAAACCACCGCTGATGCTGGCGACTGACAACAGCGCCAAGCCCGTCAACATGCTGCGACGCAGGCCCAAACTGTCAGCACTCAGCCCCACCGCAAGGCCCAGCGTCATGCTGGCAATTTGCACGGCAGACAACAAGAACCCCGCTTGCACCAAGGTGATGTTGAGTGCGTCTTGCAGCACCGGCAAAGCGGGCGGCAGCTTGCCCACATGCAACGCGGCGCACACGCCTGCAAACACGATGACCCACGAGGGGTGGATGCCAAAGCGGTGCTTGCTCATGCTGAAAAAAATGCGGCTGGTTTTACGCCGTGAGTCGTGCATGCTCACGCGTGGCAAAACGGTCGGTCATGCCGGACAAGTAGTCAGCCACAGCACGCGGCACATCGCTGCGCTGCGCATAAGCGGCGGGCATTTCTTGGGGCTTGGCCAAGTAGACGGCGAATAAATCGCGCACCACACCGCGAGCCCAATCGGTGGTCTCCATCACCTGCGGATGACGGTACAAATTGCGGAACAAAAACGACTTGAGCTCTTTCGATTCTTCGTACATCGCCGCGCTGAACTGCACGAGTGCGGGGCACTGACGCGCTTCGTCTGCGCTGGTGGGGGCGTGCTGCTGGAGTGCTGCCCGAGTGGCGTTGATCACGTCGTATACCTGATCGCTCAACATGCGGCGGATGGTTTCGTACAACACGCGACGGCCTTGCAGCTGCGGATATTCGGCCAAGGTTTGCGCGTGATAGCGCGCAAACAACGACACGTCTTGCATTTGCTCCAGCGTGAGTAAGCCCGAGCGCACGCCATCGTCAATGTCGTGGGCGTTGTAGGCAATGGCATCGGCCAAATTGCACAGTTGCGCTTCTAGGCTGGGCTGTGTGCCGTTCAAAAAACGAGCGGCAATACCGTTGGGCTCTTGCGCGTTGATGAGTTCGGCGTTGCGGCGTGCGCAGTGTTTCAAAATGCCTTCGCGGGTTTCAAAACTCAGGTTGAGGCCGTTGAACGCGGGGTAGCGTTCTTCGAGTTCGTCTACCACGCGCAGGCTTTGCAGGTTGTGTTCGAAGCCGCCATAAGGGGCCATGCATTCGTTCAGCGCGTCTTGGCCGGCGTGGCCGAAAGGTGTGTGGCCCAGGTCGTGCGCCAAGGCGATGGCTTCGACCAAGTCTTCGTTCAAGTTCAACGCACGGGCGATGGAGCGACCGAGTTGCGCCACTTCCAACGAGTGCGTCATGCGCGTGCGAAACAAATCGCCCTCGTGGTTCAAGAAGACTTGTGTCTTGTAAACCAAGCGTCTGAAGGCTGTGGAATGGACGATGCGATCGCGGTCGCGTTGATGCGGGTTGCGCACGCTGGAGGCGTGGGCGGGAAGTGAGGGTTCGGCATGGCGACGGCCGCGCGATTGGTCTGGGAGGCAGGCGTAGGGGGCGAGGTGGGTCATTGCTTTTGTTGTCTGTGCTCGCTGGCGGTATGGGGGATGTGCCGCTTCTTCATGCTGGTCCAGAAATCATCAGCGGCACATCCCCCACACTGCCAGACTGCGTCGGGGCTTTGTTTCACTCGCCTAGCTTCGCCACTCTTATTTTTCACAGCAATCGTCGATGACTTGGGCTACCAAGGCATCGGGCGCACCGCGCACAATAGCCGTGCCGGGCTTGTCGATGAGCACAAATTTGATTTCGCCAGCTTCTGCTTTTTTATCGACACGCATGTGGTGCAGGTATTCGTCTGCGCCGAGTTTGGGGCCGACGGTGGGCAAGCCAGCGCGAGCAATGAGTGCAGTGAAGCGCGACACAAACGCCTCGTCGACCAAGCCCAAACGTTGCGAGAGGTGGGAAGCCATGACCATGCCGCAGCCTACGGCTTCGCCGTGCAGCCATTCGCCAAAGCCCAAGCCGGCTTCGATGGCGTGGCCAAAGGTGTGACCGAAGTTGAGGATGGCGCGAATGCCACCTTCGCGTTCGTCTTGGCCCACGACCCAAGCTTTGATTTCGCAACTGCGCTTGACAGCGTGTGCCAAAGCTTTAGGGTCACGCGCCAAAAGCGCGTCGAGGTTGGTGTCGATCCAATCCAAAAACTGCATGTCGGCGATGGGGCCGTATTTGATGACTTCGGCCAAGCCTGCGCTCATTTCGCGCTGGGGCAAGGTTTGCAAGGTGTCGAGGTCGCACACCACGCGTTGCGGTTGATAGAACGCGCCAATCATGTTTTTGCCGATGGGGTGATTGATGGCGGTCTTGCCGCCCACCGATGAATCGACTTGCGCCAGCAAGGTGGTGGGCACTTGCACAAAGGGAACGCCGCGCATGTAGCACGCGGCAGCAAAGCCAGTCATGTCACCCACCACGCCGCCGCCCAGCGCGAACAGCACAGTTTTGCGGTCTGCACCTTTGCCCAGCAACTCGTCAAAAATCAGGTTCAGCGTTTGCCAATCTTTGTGGCTCTCACCGTCGGGCAAGGCCACGGTGTGCACGTGTTTGTAAAGGGGCGCAAGTGCGGCTCGCAAACGCTCGGCATAGATGGGGCCCACGGTGTCGTTGGTGACGATGAGTGCGGCCGAGGCCTTGGGCAAATCAGCCCATGTGCTGGCGGTGTTGAGCAGCTGCTCGCCAATCAAAATGTTGTAACTGCGGTCGCCCAAGTCAATGGCAACGCGTTCGAGGTGTGGTGTGTTCGACATGGCTCAAATTCGGTGTGGGGGCGACACGCGTGGGCGGTCGGCAGGCGCGGGGGGCGAGACGGGTTTGATGTGGCCAGCCAATTCGAGCTGCGACACGATCATGTTGACCAAGCCCGCTACATTGGGGCGGCCTGTTTCGATGACGTAGTGCGCGGTTTCGCGGTACAGCGGGTCACGCACTTCCAGCAGCTCGCGCAAACGCGCTTGCGGGTCGGCCACTTGCAGCAAGGGGCGGTTTTGGTCGTTGCGCAAACGACGAAACACCTCTTCAGGACTGGAGCGCAAATAAAACACGTGACCGTGTTCGCGCAAGCGTTCGCGATTGATGGGTCGTAGCACCGAGCCACCGCCCGTGGACAACACGCCGTGGTGGTTGTGACACAAATCGGCGAGCACTTCGGATTCGAGATCGCGAAAGCGGTCTTCCCCTTCGCGTTCGAAATATTCGCGGACCGAGCAACCCAAGCGGTTCTCAATCGCGTGATCCGAATCAACAAAGGGGAGGTGAAGACGCCGAGCGAGTTGACGCCCAACGGTCGTTTTGCCGGAACCCGGCAGACCCACCAAAACCAACAACATATGCTTTCTTAACGTGCAACGGCACTGTGATCGAGCATTTTAGGCGTTATGAAGACCAGCAACTCTTGCTTGGCTTGGGCGGTGCGGCGGTTTTTGAACAAATAGCCCAGCACAGGGATGTCGCCCAAGAGCGGCACTTTGTACTCGTCCTCTTGCTCGCTGGTCTCGTAAATGCCACCGATCATGACCGTGCCGCCGTTTTCCACCAGCACTTGGGTCTTGACGTGCTTGGTGTCGATGGCAAAACCCGCAGGGGTAATTTGCCCTACGTTGTCCTTGGAAATATCAAGATCTAACACGATGCCACCCTCCGGTGTGATTTGTGGCGTCACCTCCAACTTGAGGTTAGCCTTGCGAAACGCCAAGGTGGATGCACCGCTGGCAGCAGCAACTTGGTAGGGAAGCTCTGTGCCCTGCTCAATCACGGCTTTGGCTTGGTCGGCTGTAACCACGCGGGGACTAGAGACCACCTTGCCTTTGCCATCGGCCTCTAATGCCGATAACTCAAGATTCAGAAAACGGTTCTTGGCTGAGTTGAAGATGGAGACTGCAAAGCTGGCGGATGCAAAACCGTTCAGACTGGCTGCGGGCAAATTCACAAAACTGCCTGTGGTGTCCAGCGCTTTGTCGGCGATGTTGAAGCTGGTGCCTTGCTGTGCCGTGGGGTTGGCATTGGCGATGACGTTGGTATTGGTCGGCCCCCACACGGTTTGGGGACCTCCCTGACCCATGCCGCCCAAGCGCACACCCAGGGTTTGGCCAAATGTGTCGCTGGCTTGCACGATGCGCGCTTCAATCATCACTTGGCGCAAGGGAACGTCGATCTTGGCGATCATCTGCGCCACTTGGTCAAGGCGCTCGGCAATGTCGGTGACAAAGAGTTGATTGGTGCGCACCTCAGCCATAGCGCTGCCGCGTGTGCTGAGGATGCGTGAGCTGCCGCCCATGGATGACAGGCTGAAAGGTGCTGAGTTGATGGGCGGTGCGTAATTTAGGCCTGCACTACCAAAACCACTCAAACCACCGTAAGCGCCAGCTCCTGCACCATAGCTACCCACCATGGGTATCGCAGGCAACACCGTGCCGCCTTGAATTTGTGTGAGCACATCCACCGCCTTGGCGTAGTTAAGCGCGAAGCCTCGCGTTTGCATGGGCTCTAGGTTTTGCGCAGCGAGTTTGCTTTCATATTCCAGCTTTTCTCGCGCCGCCACTTCGGCACGCGGAGCCACCCAAATGACATTGCCCTGCCTGCGCACGCTCAAGCCCTTGGCTTGCGCCATGATGTCCAGCACTTGATCCCATGGCACTTTGTGTAGTTTGAGAGTCAGCGAACCCGTGACACTGTCAGACGTGATGATGTTGAGCCCAGTGAAATCGGCAACGATTTGCAAGGCGGTGCGCACTTCGATGTTTTGAAAATTCATCGACATGGGCGCACCGGTGTAGGCGGGCTTGATTTCTTGGCTACTTAGTGGCGACATGACCACACTTAACAACCAAAGACAAATGCACACAACACCACGACACGTTGCCGCCATATGCTGAGAACGCATCAACAGCCCACGCACCAACTGACTGCTCATGGCGCAGCCTCATGCAATGGCAAACGCACCTCACGGGTGTGCCATTCACCCGAAGGGTTCAGCGCCAGTTCTTGCACAACCAAGTGATCGGGTTCAATCGCCAGCACTTTGCCAAAGTCCTGACCCAAGTGTTGCCCCACGCGTACACGATGCACGCTCATCATGGGCACCTCTTTTTTAACCCCTGTAGGTGGCAGAACTTTCACCAAGGCCTCCACCTCACCCCTTGATGCAATTTGCCCCACATACTGCAGACGATCGCGTGAAAAGGTTTCCAGTAAGTCACGCGGTCTGAGCAACTCAGGCGCAACCAAACGGGCATAACTGGGGTGCTGCTCGGCGTGGGTGCGTTGGGCATTCGTCCACGTTTGTGCATTGAACGGGTCGTTAGAAGCCAAATCATCTAAATTCACACTCGAGAGTTCAAACGCAGCGTCCGCAGCAGTTGACTGCGGCGCAACTGCCAACACTTGCGCAGAAATGCCACCACGCGGGTCCGCCTTGAGTTCAAGTGAAGACATGGTCACACCAGGCGCCGATATGGGCCACTGGGACAACCAATTGAGCCACCCCTCCCACGAGCCCTGCACATTCAGGTGCAGCGGCAATTGCTGCATGTGTAAGGCCGCCATTGCTGGACTGTGTTGCGGTTTTTCTAAACCGACATGGGAAAACTGCAAGCCCTGCTGTTGCGCCAAGTGACTCAGCGTGGATGGGTCGACAAAAGCGATGTGCGGCTGACTGGACATTTGCAACAGCTGTGCAGTCTGTGCGCGCAACGCTTGTGTAGATGCTTGTTGCGCCACCAACTCAGCCTTGGCCTGGCTCGCGTCGTCCCATGACTGCCAGCTGTGTAGCCACCACGGGGTGAGCAGCAGCGCCCCCAAAACACCCGCACCGACAAACAAAGCGTATTGATAAGCACGAGGCCAAAGCCAAGGATGGCGCATGTCCAGCTGCGGCAGAGCAATGATCAAACCTTTCATCACACCCCCACTTTCAAATCAGCTTCGATGCGAAATTGCCAGACAGGCAGACCCGTGGTCGACACCGCAGGTATGACTTGCAACTGCGGCAACTCTGGGGCTCGCGCCCAAATATCAAGCACTTTGAGTTGCTGCACGAATTGCTGTGCATGCTTAGACGACAAGGCTTCACCTTGCACCGTCCACCGTGTGCCTTGTTGTTTAACGCTGGCCACCCACACGCCATGCGCCGCATGGCTGAGCACACGGCTCCATTGCAAACTTTGAGATTGCAATTCTTGGCGAGCCTTGAGCCAACGCACCTGCTCCGCGTAGCGGTCTTGCTGTGCTTTGGCCTGCATGTTCGCTTTTTGCGCGTCCTCAAAGGCGCGCGCGGAAACCGTCACATCAGTCATCGACGGCTGTTTGTTGTCAGCGGCAGACGTCATGACGATGGCAAAGCCAGCCGCCAAAAATGCACCCCCCATGGCGCACACCGCCACACCCAACAACCAAGCTCGGCGCAACACATGCTGCGTGTCTTCGCGATGAGGCAAAAAATTAGTGCCCTCATCGTGCCAAGCACGCAAGGCCAAGCCAAACGCTTCATCACACTGCAATGCCAATGCGGCACTGGCTTGAGGCAAAGCTCCCAAAGCATGACTTTGTTCCGTCCGTCGTGCGGCATCCTGGCGGGGCTCCACCACTGCCACTTTCAAACCTGCATGGTGAGCGACACGTTGCAAAGCCTCCACACGCAAGCGTGGCGCAGCTTGCACCAAATAGCGCTGCTCTCCAATCGCTGAAGGGGCTATATCCAAGCTGTAATCGATGCACACCTCAGGCGCATAAGCAGGTAACAGCGACTGCACCTCTGCTTGCAACTGAAAAACCACATCATCTGGGGACAAATCGGCAGCCAAACTGACGAGGTGATTGGATATACAAGCACTGTCCAATCCCAAATAGGCCCACTCGGGCTGGTAGTCGCCAGCTTCTAGGAAATGACGTAGCCATAAACCCAACGCCACCGACTGCAACACCTCACCATCTGTGACCAACCCGTCTGGTAGCTCTAAACGCTCCGCACAACACACCCCATCAGGCTGGCTTGGCGAGCCACTGAGCACCACCAAACTACAAGCATCTGGCCCTACATCCAACCCCAACACACTGAAGCGGCGCGGGCGTGAGCGGGGTAGCCATGAAGTCCAACGCATGAGACATATCCTTTTGCAAAGGGTCTAGATGCTTTGAATTTCAACCCGTTGACAGGCGCTTGCGGAGGTGTTTGACTCGAGACTTTTGTGATGAAAGCGTGTTTTTATAATCCTTCTCACTTATGGCGAAAAACCACCCCCCTGAAGGTTCGAAAGAACACACTGCAGCACCCGCTGCGCCCCGCTCTTTGCTGAGCCACGTCTTGTTGTGGACCTTTGGCATTGGTGCTGCACTCGCCTTGGTAGTGGGGCTATTGGTTGCCGTCGCCCTTGCGATGGCCTACCCACAACTGCCCGACATCTCTGACCTGGCCGACTACCGCCCGAAGCTCTCGATGCGGGTTTACTCGGTTGAAGGTACACAGATTGGTGAGTTTGGTGAAGAAAAGCGCAACCTCACACCCTTCAAAGATATCCCTAAGGTGATGAAAGACGCAGTGTTGGCCATTGAGGATGCTCGTTTTTACCAACACGGTGGCGTGGACTACATCGGTTTGGCCCGCGCTGGTCTGGCTAACTTAGGACGTGCTAAAAGCCAAGGCGCGTCGACCATCACCATGCAGGTGGCACGTAACGTGTACCTGTCATCAGAGAAAACATTCACGCGCAAGATTTATGAAATTTTGCTGACCAGCAAGCTCGAGCACATGCTCACCAAAGATCAGATCTTTGAAATTTATCTGAATCAGATTTATTTAGGCAACCGTGCTTACGGCTTTGCTGCAGCGTCTGAAGCCTACTTTGGCAAGCCTTTGAAAAATATCAGCATCGCTGAAGCGGCCATGTTGGCAGGTCTACCCAAGGCGCCATCGGCTTACAACCCAATTGTCAACCCTAAACGCGCTCGCGCACGTCAGCTCTACATCATTGAGCGCATGGAAGAAAATGGATTCATCACAGCTGAACAAGCTGTGGCTGCCAAGCAAGAAGAGCTGAAAATTCGCACCGCTTCAAGCAGCTTCAACACGCATGCCGACTATGTTGCTGAGATGGCTCGCCAACTGATGTTTGCGCAGTACGGCCCCGAGATCTACACACGTGGATTGAACGTGTACACCACCATTCGCGCCAGCGACCAACAAGCAGCCTATTTTGCGCTGCGTCGCGGCATCATGGACTACGAGCGCCGCCAACACTACCGAGGCCCTGAACGCTTCATCAACTTACCCTCCAAGCCTGCTGAGTTGGAAGACGCGATTGACGATGCTCTGATTGAGCAAGGAGACAAGGGTGACTTGCTGGCTGCTGTGGTGCTCGAAGCCACCCCCAAGAAAGTGCGTGTGATGCGCCAAAACAGCGAAGTACTCGAAATCACGGGCGAAGGTTTGCAGCCCGTGCAATCGGGCTTGTCTGACAAGGCCGCGCCCAACATCAAGCTGCGCCCAGGCGCGCTGGTGCGCATCACCAAGACTGCCAAAGGCGGCTGGGAAATTACCCAACTGCCAGAAGTGGAAGGCGCGTTTGTGTCCATTGATCCACGCGACGGTGCCATTCACGCATTGGTGGGCGGCTTTGATTTCAACAAAAACAAATTCAACCATGTGACCCAAGCGTGGCGTCAACCGGGTTCGAGCTTCAAGCCCTTCATTTATTCAGCCGCATTGGAAAAAGGCTTCACGCCTATGACCGTGGTGAACGATGCGCCCTTGTTCTTTGATGCCAGCGTGACAGGTGGTGCGCCGTGGGAGCCCAAAAACTACGATGGCACGTTTGAAGGCCCCATGACTTTGCGCAAAGGCTTAGCCAAATCGAAAAACATGATTTCGATTCGCGTGCTGCAATCGGTGGGTGCACAAAATGCACAGGACTGGATTGCCCAGTTTGGCTTTGACGCGGAAAAACACCCGCCTTATCTGACCATGGCCTTGGGTGCTGGCTCAGTCACGCCAATGCAAATGGCCGCTGGCTATTCGGTATTTGCCAACGGCGGCTACCGTGTGAACCCCTATCTCATCACCAAGGTGACCGACCAAATGGGCAAGGTGTTGTCTGAATTCACACCGCCCCCCTTGGATGAATCAGCTCGCGCCATCGATGCACGTAACGCCTTTGTAATGACCAGTTTGCTGCAAGAAGTCACACGCTCTGGCACAGCCGCACGCGCACAAGCCACTTTGAAGCGCAATGACATCTACGGCAAAACGGGTACCACCAACGATTCAATGGATGCATGGTTTGCGGGCTACCACCCCACGCTCACTGCCGTCACATGGATTGGCTACGACACCCCACGCAAGCTAGGCGACCGCGAAACTGGTGGCGGCTTGAGCCTGCCTGTGTGGATCAGCTATATGCAACACGCTTTACAAAACGTGCCTGTGGCAGATCCCATTCCACCAGCAGGTCTCAGCCATGAAGGTGGTGACTGGGCTTATGCCGAATTCAGCAAAGGCGCAGGCGTGGGCAGCTTAGGCATGGATGTCAAGCCGGCTGGCAGCAATGAACAACTACCGGCTAACGACGAGAAGAAAAAGATTCTCGATCTGTTTAAGAACTAATGAACAAGGGCGCTAACAGCGCCCTTGTTAATTTACGTCACCACCATCAGACATGAAAGCTTAAAACCTGCCCCGCTTGAGAAGTGGCATCTTGACTCAAGCGCTTAAAGAATTCGCCCTGTCCTTTGGTATCAGCCCATTGATGACCATCAAACTTAAAGTGGTACCCCCCAGAGCGAGCAGCTAACCATACCTCGTGCAAGGGCTTTTGTAGGTTGATGATGATCTGGCTTTTATTCTCAAACGTGAGGGTAATCATGCCGCCCACACGCTGATTATCGATATCGGTATCGCCCTCATCGTTGATTCGGTCGCAGGCCAATTCAATGGCTTTAAGCAGAAGTTCTGCTCGGTCTATGAATTCGAGATCGGTCATTACAATTTGGCTATGGATATTGATAAAAAGATTCTAGTCACAGGCACAAGCCTTGTTGCATGTGTGGCCTCTGCTCTGTCTGCAGTCCTCTTTGTTTCGGGTTGTGGTCAAAAGGGTCCCTTGACCATGCCTAATGATCCGGATTTCAAACAACGCGCGACCTTGCCAGATATCGTGCGTCGCCAGCTACCAAGCATCACAGCCACGCCAGCAGTTGTTCCTGCCTCTAGCGCTGCATCTACCCCTGCGACAACCGCCCACCACATCACAGCACCCACAGCTTCATCCCCAGCCAGCGCAGCCTCTGCAGCTGGTCGTTAATTTTTAAGAGCCGTCAGATGACACACACCACGCTTGCAGGTGCGCCTTTTGTAGCCACCCAATACAACGATTTGTATCTGGAAGGCGTCAAACTCGCCGACCTCGCACACGCACACGGCACGCCCTTGTTTGTGTACTCCAAGGCCGCGATGCTCAGCGCGCTCGCAGCGTACCAACGCGGCTTTGCAGGCCGCAATGCGCGCATTTGCTACGCCATGAAGGCCAACTCATCCCTCGCTGTGTTGCAAGTTTTTGCACAAGCAGGCTGTGGTTTTGACATCGTTTCTGGTGGTGAGCTTGACCGAGTCATCGCAGCCGGAGGCGACGCCTCCAAAGTGATCTTTTCTGGCGTAGGCAAAACACGCGCCGAAATGCGCAAAGCCTTGGAAGTGGGCATTGCCTGCTTCAATGTGGAGAGCGAAGCCGAGCTCGAAGTGTTGAGCGACGTGGCTCACAGCATGGGCAAACGTGCGCCCGTGAGCATTCGCGTCAACCCCAACGTCGACGCCAAAACCCACCCCTACATTTCTACCGGTCTCAAAGGCAACAAGTTTGGCGTGGCCCACGAACGTGCGTTGGCCACTTACCAACGCGCGGCCAGCTTGCCCGGCTTGCAAGTGACGGGCATCGATTGCCACATCGGCTCGCAAATCACAGAGAGCACACCTTACCTCGACGCGATGGACCGCGTGTTGGATTTGGTCGATGCCATTGAAGCAGCAGGCATTGCCATTCACCACATCGACTTTGGCGGCGGCTTAGGCATCAACTACAACGGCGACACGCCGCCCGCTGCAGATGAACTGTGGGCACAACTGTTGGCCAAACTCGACGCTCGCGGCTACGGCCAGCGCCAGCTGATGATTGAACCCGGTCGCTCACTCGTGGGCAACGCGGGCGTGTGCTTGACCGAGGTGCAGTACATCAAACCTGGCGAGCAAAAGAACTTTTGCATCGTCGATGCTGCGATGAACGATTTGCCTCGCCCCGCGATGTACGAAGCCTTCCACCAAATCGTACCCGTATCGGTGCGTGCGGGCGAAGCGGTGACGTATGACGTGGTCGGCCCTGTGTGTGAAAGTGGCGACTGGTTGGGCCGTGACCGTCAGCTCACCGTGCAGGCGGGTGATTTGTTGGCCGTGTTGTCGACCGGTGCGTATTGCATGGCGATGTCTAGCAACTACAACACGCGTGGTCGTGCAGCCGAGATTCTGGTGGATGGTACGAAGGCGCATGTGATTCGTCGTCGTGAGACGGTGGCGGATCAGATGGCTTGCGAGTCTCTCGTTCGCTAATTTTTTTTCGGTTGCTTTCGTGGCGGCTCTTTCGCTCCGCCACGACGAGCAGCCAGCACCTGCCATGGCTCCCATCGCTGCGCGACGAATGTCGCCAAGTCAGGCGCTGACTGCTCGCCGAGGCTTCGGATTCGGGCTAACCAAAGGTGGAATCGCAACCTGTTTGCGCACTCTCATCCGATGCGGCTACGGGTGTGTGGCCCCTGACGATTTCTGGTACTCCAGCATGAGGAAGGGGCCGCACACCCGTAGCCGCATCAGCGAGTGATGTCAGACACCCGAGAGCCAACAACACCACGCAACCGATACAGCAACAGCACACTCAAGACAGAGGCATAAACAAAGACCTCCGCAAAGTTACTCTTCCCCGCTCGCATCCAAAAAAAATGCAACACAGCCAACACGGCGACGCCGTAGACCAAGCGATGCAAGCTCTGCCAACGCTTGGCACCTAGCCAGCGAATGGCTCGATTGAACGAAGTCAAAGCCAGGGGCGTAAGAAGCACAAACGCACAGAACCCCACCAAGATGAACGGGCGCTTGGTGATGTCGGCCAACACATCGCGCCACTCAAAACCCATATCAAAACCGCTGTAGCTCAACACATGCAGCACCACATAGAAGTAGGTGAACAGCCCCAACATACGCCGAAGCTTGGCAAGTTCGGGCAAACCGAACATCACACGCAGGGGCGTGACCGCCAAGGTGACGCAGAGCAAACGCAGCGTCCAGTCGCCTGTGGCGCGAATCAGGTATTCGGCGGGATTGGCTCCCAACGCATCGTTTGCAGCTGCCCATACCAACCATGCGAAAGGCATAAGGCACAACAACCACAGCACAGGCTTCGTGCTGCGATGTTGCAAGGCTTGGCGAAAGACGAGCTTCACATCAATACAGCTTGCTCAAATCCATGCCCGCATACAGCTGCCCCACTTGCGCCTCGTAGCCGTTGAACATCAAGGTCTTGCGCTTTTTAGCAAACAAGCCGTCTTCGCCAATGCGGCGCTCGGTGGCTTGGCTCCAGCGCGGATGGTTCACGTTCGGGTTCACGTTGGAATAGAACCCATACTCTTGAGGCGCTGAGCGACCCCATGAATTGATGGGTTGTTTTTCAACGAAGCGGATCTTCACCAAACTCTTGGCGCTCTTGAATCCGTATTTCCACGGCACCACCAAGCGCACAGGCGCGCCGTTTTGGTTGGGCAACACTTCGCCGTACATGCCAAAGCTCAACAGTGAGAGTGGGTGCATGGCCTCGTCTATGCGCAGGCCCTCAACGTAAGGCCAATCGAGCACGCGCGAACGCACGCCGGGCATGGTTTTAGGGTCAGCTTGGGTGATGAACTCCACATACTTGGCGCTGCCCAAAGGCTCGACACGTTTGATGAGTTCAGCCAGCGAATACCCCACCCATGGGATGACCATTGACCACCCCTCCACGCAGCGCAAACGGTAAATGCGCTCCTCCATGGGGCTGAGTTTGAGCAACGCGTCTAGATCGAAGCGACCTGGCTTTTTGACAAGGCCTTCGACCTCAACGGTCCACGGTTTGGTTTGCAGCGTATGCGCGTATTTGGCAGGGTCAGATTTGTCTGTGCCAAATTCGTAGAAGTTGTTGTAGCTGCTGGCGTCGACGTAACTGGTGATTTTTTCTAAGGTATGAGCGCCACTCACACGGCTGACTGAACCCGTCAGGGGGGCCGACTTGCCAGGGCGCAACACAGCCTCGTTGGGCGCTTGCGCCAAGGCTTCACGGGCAGCCCAACTCGCCATTGACAGACCTGCTGCACCAACCGCCACTTGCTTGAGCCAATCGCGGCGCTGGGCATAGACGGCGGGCGGCGTGATTTCAGAGCTCACAGCATGCACAAAGCCAGAATCCGAACTTTTCGAAAATTGAGAGAAGCGCATGGGAGGCTCCGTTGAATTAAAAAGTGTTCGTATTGTGAGGCATTGTTAATTTCGCTTCACGCGCAGGGCAAAAGACCCTCCGCCAGAAAACAAAAAAGCTGGCACAAGGCCAGCTTTTCTTGGAGAGTTGTCAGCGCAGGATTAACGCAAACCAGCGATGTAATCGGCCACTGCCTTGATTTCACGGTCGTTGAGCTTTGCAGCCACGTTGCTCATTTGAATGCTGTTACCGCGGCCAATGTTTTGACCCGCACCTTTGTTGCCATGCTCACGGAAAGCATTCAACTGAGACACGGTGTAATCGGCATGCTGGCCAGCCAAGCGTGGATATTGAGCGGGAATACCAGCGCCTGTTGGGTTGTGGCAACCTGCACAAGCTGCAATCTGACGGTCAGCCACGCCACCGCGGTAGATGCGCTCACCCAAGACGACCAAGTCTTTTTCTTTGGCAAAGTTGGCGGCCGAGTTTTTAGTAGCCAACCATGCGGCCACATTCTTCATATCGGCATCAGACAGGCCTGCTGCCATGCCGCTCATGATGGCATTGGCGCGTTTGCCAGACTTGAACTCTTGCAATTGTTTGACGGTGTAATCCGCATGCTGCTGCGCCAACTTGGGGTAGGCGGGAGAGCCAGAGTTGCCATCCGCACCATGGCAAGCAGCACAAACTGCGGTGTAAGTGGCTTCACCTTTGGCCAAGTCGGCCTTGGCAGCAGGGGCTACTGGCTCAGCGGCGTTAGAAAGGGCGGGGGCCACCAAAGCGGCGGCGATCAACAAGGAGGCAATCAGCTTCATAAGTGTTCTTTGGTTAATGAGTCTCAAAGACGGCGAAAAACTGCGGTGATTCTACAATGCCGCATGAACCAGCCAGACCCACACGACACCCCCGCCCCAAATGACGCGCCCGAGGTGCCCGAAATCGCGGTCTTGAACGCTGAATTTGAGGCCCAACGCGACGCCGACCGCGCCGCTGCCAAAGCCGCTTTTGAGCTCCTCAACCCCAAAGACCAAGCCAAATACGCTTTGGGCTGGCTGCACACCGCACGGTTTTTAACCACCGCGGCCCAGCTGCACCACCTGCCAACGTATGACTTGCCTGAAATTGCGTTTGTCGGCCGCTCCAACGCGGGCAAATCGACCTGCATCAACGTGCTGACCCAGCAAAAACGTTTGGCTTTTGCTTCCAAGACACCAGGTCGCACCCAACACATCAACTTGTTTGCCATGGGCCGACAAGGCAAGACAGATGCCGTACTAGCCGACTTACCAGGCTACGGTTATGCCGCTGTGCCTAAGCAAGACAAGATTCGCTGGCAACAAGTGATGGCCAACTATCTGCTCACACGCCCCAATTTGCGTGCGGTGGTGTTGATGTGCGACCCACGTCATGGCCTGACAGAACTGGACGAAATTTTGTTGGACGTAATTCGCCCACGCGTGGAAGAAGGTTTGAAGTTTTTGGTGCTGCTCACCAAGGCTGACAAACTCAACCGCGCCGAAGCCAACAAAGCACTGCAAATCACCAAGCTGCAAGCCGGTGGCGGTGAAGTGCGTTTGTTCTCAGCGTTGAAAAAACAAGGTGTGGATGAAGTAGCCAGCACCTTGTACCAATGGATGCACCCTTAACGTTAGTAGATGCTGGGCGCGCCCGGCGGCCGTGTCTTAAAGCGCTTGTGCACCCAGAAGTACTGCGCTGGCATGGCGTTGATGAATACCTCTAAGCGTTGGTTCATGGCGGCTGTATCCGCCTCGGCATCGTCGGTCGGGAAATCTGTCCACGCAGGGTGAACGACAACCTCATAGCCTGTGGACGTCATGCGTGTGATCACAGGCATCACGCGGGCGCGGCCCAATTTGGCAAAGCGCGAAAGCGAGGGCACTGTCGCTGCTTGCTCACCATAAAACGGCACAAAGATCGACTCGCTCGGGCCAAAATTCATGTCGGGCAGCAAATACAACAATTCGTTTTGACGCAGCGCACTGACGATGGGCTTAACGCCGTCCTCACGCCTGAACAAACGCACCTGCCCAAAACGTTGACGCCCCTCGGCCACCCACGCATCGACCGCCGCATTGGACTGCGGTGTGAAGATGGTGGTGAAGTTCAAAGGCAGGCTCATGGTGAGCGCCGTCCATCCCACATCTAGCCCCATGAAATGCGGCGCAAACAACACGGTTGGCGTAGCCTCAGGCAAAGCGGCCACCTCACCCGAGAGCTGCACACGCGCTTGGATACAGGCCGCACTGCGGTGCCACAACCAGCTGCGATCCAACCACGCTTGCGCAAAATACACAAAGGTTTGGCGGGTCAACACATCGCGCTCAGCCTCACTCAAATGCGCAAAGCACACGCGCAAATTGGCTTGCACCACGCGGCGACGAGATGGAATCACCACCATCAGCACAGCACCTAAACCTGCACCCAATGCTCGCAACCATGACAAGGGCAAATAGCCCAAAGCGCGCAAAAACAATAAGCCAAACTTGGTAAACATGGCTTAGCCTTCTGCACGCGGTTGTTTGTCGCGGGCATAGCCCCACAGGTATTGACCTGGCGCATCTAAGACCATGCGCTCCACACCACGGTTCACAGCGGCAGCGGCCACCTCGGGCGATACAGTCGCGTCTTTCATCTCAGGCGCTTCAAAGGGGCGCATGTGCATGCAAAAGCCCTGCCCCGTTGGCAAACGCTCGCACCACGTCATGATGACTTGCGCACCCGTTTGTTGCGCCAGCTTGGCAAGCAAGGTCATGGTGTAGACATCGCGACCAAAAAATGGCGCCCACACACCTTGCCCAAGAGGTGGCACTTGGTCCGGCAAGATAGCCGTGTAGCCGCCATTGCGCAAAGCGCGAATGAGCGTGCGCACGCCTGCCAATGAAGTGGGTGCTGAATCTAAATAAGGGCGGGTGCGGGCATTGGCCACCAACGGCTCTAACCAAGCTTTGCGCGCAGGGCGAAACAGGGCAATCATGGGGCCATAGGTGGGGCCAAATTTTTCAGCAATGGCTTGCGCACCAATCTCCCACGCGCCGATGTGCGGCGACATGATGATGACGCCTTTGCCAGCTTGCATGGCAGATTCAAAATATTCCGCGCCATCCCACTTCACCAAACCATCGAGCGTGGCCGTGTGCGGGCGCATCCACACCCAAGGCAACTCGGCCACCATGCGACCAATGGCTGCCACCGCAGGGCGAGCCTCCTGCCAAGCCACACCTGCCGCTTGCACATTCGCTTGGAAGTTTCGGCGATAGCTGGGCGACAACCACCACACCAGCCACCCGAGCACAGCGCCTAGTCGCTGCATCAAAGGCAGAGGTAAGCGAGCTAGGAAATGAAAGATGCGCGTGGTGGCCGACATGAACTTTTTGATGACTTTGATAAATCCACTAGAATCTTGATTGTCGCCGAGTTAAAGAACTACTTGCAGGGCGACGACACACCACGGTGTGAGAGTGAGGGTGAAACCCGCACAACTGCTAAAGCGTTCGCTAGGCTCCAAGTTTTCAGGGTCGGCAACGCCGACAAACCCATTGAAAACAAGGAGCTTTTTTCATGTCTAACGACTTCCTCTTTACCTCTGAATCCGTCTCAGAAGGCCACCCAGACAAAGTGGCTGACCAAATTTCTGATGCGATTTTGGACGCGATCTTTGAACAAGACCCACGCAGCCGCGTAGCTGCCGAAACCTTGACCAACACTGGTTTGGTTGTATTGGCTGGCGAAATCACGACCAACGCGCACGTCGACTACATCCAAGTCGCACGCGACACCATCAAGCGCATCGGCTACGACAACACCGACTACGGCATCGACTACAAAGGTTGCGCCGTGATGGTTTGTTACGACAAGCAATCCAACGACATCGCCCAAGGCGTGGACCACGCATCTGATGACCACCTCAACATCGGCGCTGGCGACCAAGGCCTGATGTTTGGCTACGCTTGCAGCGAAACACCAGAGCTGATGCCCGCCCCGATCTATTACGCACACCGTTTGGTCGAGCGCCAAGCCCAGTTGCGCAAAGACGGCCGCTTGCCTTTCTTGCGCCCCGACGCCAAGAGCCAAGTGACCATGCGCTACGTTGACGGCAAGCCTCACAGCATTGACACCGTGGTGCTCTCCACCCAACACAGCCCAGACCAAAGCGAGTCAGCCACCAAGATGAAGGCCGGCTTCAATGAAGCCATCATCGAAGAGATCATCAAGCCCGTGTTGCCCAAAGAGTGGTTGCAAGACACCAAGTATTTGATCAACCCCACAGGCCGTTTCGTCATCGGCGGCCCACAAGGCGATTGCGGTTTGACTGGCCGCAAAATCATTGTGGACACCTACGGCGGCGCATGCCCTCACGGCGGTGGCGCGTTCTCCGGCAAAGATCCATCGAAGGTGGACCGCTCTGCCGCTTATGCTGCACGCTACGTGGCTAAAAACATCGTAGCCGCTGGCTTGGCCAAGCAATGCCAAGTGCAAGTGGCTTACGCCATTGGCGTGGCACGCCCCATGAACATCACGGTGAACACGGCAGGTACTGGCGTGATCTCTGATGACAAATTGTCAGCACTGGTGGCCGAGCACTTTGACCTGCGCCCCAAAGGCATCATTCAAATGCTCGACTTGCTGCGTCCGATCTACAGCAAGACAGCGGCTTATGGCCACTTTGGTCGTGAAGAACCTGAGTTCACCTGGGAGCGTACCGACAAGGCTGCAGCCCTCAAAGCTGCAGCCGGCCTGTAAGGCCACTGCGCACATCGTGCGCAGCTTGTCAGTACGCGGGCTAAGCTCATATCGCTTAGCGATGTGAGCGGAGACCAAAGTACCGACTCTCATAAGTAGGGGCTTCTCGTTTTTGACGGGAGGCCCTTTTTACTTGCTTCTTCGTTTCTCTAGGATGCGAGTTGGGGTAGCCAGACGCGGCTTACATCGCTTCGCGACGAATGGCGCCGCATCTGCCTACCCCAACCCGCATTTGGTGGTTCGGAAAACTTCAGGCGATTTGCGTTTGCAATGCCGATGCAACAACTGATACGCAATGCCAGAGCTACAAACGAACGCACTATTTTTTGATTGCAGTCACATTCCATCGGAAACGATAAACAGTGCGAGCTTCATTGACCGTTCGCCAAGAGAAGCTTGGGTGGCGTACCCCAATAAGGCGCCATTCGTCGCGAAGCGATGTAAGCCGTTTGGGGTGCGCCACCTAAGCTTCGCTGCAACTAGAAACGCACAAAACTAAGAACGCAACCGCGACGCCAAAAGAATCAAACCTCCGAAGACTGCTGCAACGCCCACATCTGCGCATACCGCCCATTCAGTGCCAACAACTCCGAATGGGCACCTCGCTCCACAATCCGCCCGGCATCCAGCACCAAAATTTCATGCGCATCGACCACGGTGGACAAACGATGTGCGATCACCAAGGTGGTTTTGTTCTGCGCTGCGCTTTGCAACTCCGCCTGGATGGCGCGCTCATTGGCGCTGTCTAACGCCGAAGTGGCCTCATCAAAAATCACAATCGGCGGGTTCTTCAGCAAGGTGCGTGCAATCGCCACACGTTGCTTCTCGCCACCTGACAACTTCAAACCACGCTCACCCACCATGGTGTCGTAGCCCTTGGGCGTGGCGGCGATGAAGTCGTGAATGTGCGCAGCTTTGGCGGCTTGCTCTACTTCGGCGTCGCTGGCATCGGTGCGACCATAAGCAATGTTGTAACGCACAGTGTCATTGAACAGCACCGTGTCTTGAGGCACGATACCCATTGCGCGACGCACACTGGCTTGTGTAACGCAACGAATGTCTTGCCCGTCGATAGTGATCGCACCACTGCCCACGTCATAAAAACGGAATAGCAAACGGGCCAAGGTGGACTTACCCGAGCCAGAGGGCCCCACCACCGCCACCGTTTTACCCGCGGGTATCTCGAAGCTGATGCCATGCAGGATCGGACGCGTGGCCTCATACGCGAACACCACCGATTCAAATTTCACTGTAGGCGAGCCGCTCAATTGCAAGGCAGGGGCATGGGGCGCATCGGCCACTTCACGTTCTTTTTCAAGCAAGGTAAACATGCGATCTAAATCAGTCAGGCTCTGCTTAATTTCGCGGTACAACACACCCAAAAAATTCAGCGGAATGTAGAGCTGAATCATGAAGGCGTTGATCATCACCAAATCACCCAAAGTCATTCGACCATCCACTACACCTTGCGTGGCACGCCAGAGCATGCCCACCAAGGCCACCGCAATGATGAGCTGTTGACCGGTGTTGAGCAGCGACAACGACGTTTGTGCTTTTAGTCGTGCGCGGCGCAGCGCCTCAAGGCTTTTGTCATAGCGTGCCGCCTCAAACGCTTCGTTGTTGAAGTACTTGACCGTTTCGTAGTTGAGCAACGAGTCCACCGCCTTGGTGTGCGCCGCTGAATCAAACTCATTGGCTTGGCGACGGTACTGCGTGCGCCACTCCGTCACGCTGATGGTGAACACGATGTACAGCGCAAGCGCAACCAATGTGATGCCTGCAAACCACACATCAAACTTCACCGCCAAGATGCTCAACACCAAGGCAACTTCAATCAAGGTAGGCACCACGCTGTAAAGCGAATATGAAATGAGCGATTCAATACCGCGCACACCGCGCTCGATGTCGCGCGTCATGCCGCCGGTTTGGCGCTCGAGATGAAAACGCAAACTCAAACCGTGCAAATGCTGAAACGTCTCCAACGCAATTTGCCTGGCCGCGCCTTGCGTGGCTTTGGCAAACACCAACTCACGCAACTCGGTGAACGCAGACACCGACAAGCGCAACACGCCATACACCAACAGCAACGACACTGGCACCACGATGACGGCCATTGGGTCATTGGGCTTGAACGACATGGCATCGATCAACTCTTTGAGCAGCAAGGGCACGCCCACGTTGGCCAGCTTGGCACCCACCATGAAACTCAAAGCGGCCAGCACCCGCCATTTGTATTGCCACAAATAGGGGAAGAGCCGCTTCAAAGTCTCGCGGTCAGGGCGCTGTTTGGGTGATTGGCCCGCAGGTGTGGGCGCAGAAGAATGGGCGTGATGACGCATGTTGCACAATGCCAAAAAGTAATTCTTCGATTGTGCCTATGTCTACCAACCCAAACCCTCACGCCGAACCGCTGCCAACCGACCAAGAGTTGGTGCTTAAGGTCATTCCCATGCCTGCCGATTGCAACGCCAATGGCGATATTTTTGGCGGCTGGGTGATGGCTCAAGTGGACTTGGCGGGCGCTGTATTGCCAGCGCGCCATGCGCGAGGCCGCTTTGCCACGATTGCGGTGAATGAATTCATCTTCAAACACCCCGTGAAAGTCGGCGACATCTTGAGTTTTTTCTCACGTGTGCAACGCATTGGCAACACCTCCATCACAGTGAAAGTAGAGGTGTTTGCGGAGCGCTTTAGCTCACAGGGCGAATACATGAAAGTGACCGAGGCCACCCTGACCTACGTGGCCATCGACAAAGAAGGCAAACCGCGCGCCATTCCCAAAGACTGAGTTTAGGAAACGATGTAGGCCCCAGTGCCTGTGGACATCAGCGTGCCATCAGGCCCACGAAACTCCATGCGCGATGTACCCACGCGCGTCCCCACACGCAAAGCGTGCGCATGGATGGTGAAGTGTTCACCAATACCGGGGCGCAAGTAGTCCACTCGTAAATCAATCGTGCCGAGTTTGGCAAAGCGCTCTAAACGCTCAGCAGGCGGCTCCTTCATGTGCTTCGCCGCCAAGCACGCCATGACAGCAGCACTGCCAATCGCATCCAACACAGCACTGATGACGCCGCCATGAATGCGGTTGTAGGCATAGTGCCCTACCAAGTCCGGACGCATGTCGATGCGGGCCACCACCTCTTCTGGCGTGATGCTGATCATCTGGAGCCCGAGTAAACGGTTGAAGACGATTTTTTCTTCGTAGATTTCGCGAAAAAGCTCTAAATACTCAGGTTCAAAAACGACTGGGGCAGAGGTGGGCGTTGTCATCCAAGTCGTCTTTAGAGTTTAGAAAAATCAGGTTTTCGCTTTTCCATGAAAGCACCAAAAGCTTCTTTGGCGGCGGGCTCTGTGAGCATGCGGCCAAACGATGTTGCTTCATCATGCATTTGCTTTTGCACCAAAGCCGCTTGACCCGCTTTCATCAAACGTTTGGTCTCTAACAACGACGACAAAGGCTTAGCCGCGAGCTTGCGCGCTTGCACCTGCACGTAGCTGTTCACCTCCGTGGGCGGCAAGACGCGATTGACCAAGCCCACTTCGAGTGCTGCCTCTGCCATGAAAGGCTCACCCAACAACAGCGCTTCAGCGGCACGGTGATAGCCCATCATTTGAGGAGCCAACAAACTCGATGCAGCCTCGGGGCAAATACCCAAGTTCACGAAAGGCATGGCAAACGCGGCGTTGTCCCCGGCGTAAACCAAATCGCAGTGGAACAACAAAGTGGTGCCAATACCCACGGCAGGTCCGGCCACCGCCGCCAGCATCGGCTTTGAAAAAGTCGAGACATTTTTCAACAAACGAAACACGGGCGCATCAGGTGTGGACGGCGGGTTGTTTAAAAAGTCAGCGATGTCATTGCCTGCACAAAACACGGTTTCATGACCTTGGAACACCAGTACTCGCACCTCGGGGTTGCTTTCAGCTTGCGCCACAGCATCCGCCAGAGCGGTGTACATCGCCGCAGTGATTGAATTTTTTTTATCAACGCGGTTAAAAGTCAGGGTCATCACACCGGCATCGATGTGGCTCAAAATTTCAGACATAGATTTCCTAGTTACTGAACACGCGACCACACTTGGGTGCGGTAAAACGGACCGATGTAGCCGCGCACTTGCAGCTTTTTGCCACCTTCTAGCGGGACCATTTTGACGGTGTAGTCCTTGCCATTTTCTGGATCCAAAATTTTGCCACCGCCAGCCCAGAGGTTTTCACCAGAGGTGTCAGGCTTCACGCCACGGATGATTTCCATGCCGATGATGGCTTGGCCCTTGCGATCGTCTTTGCAGTCCTCGCATGTCTTTTTGGCATTCGGGTCGTTGCGCAGTGACTTCACCACACGGCCGCTGAGGGCGCCGTCCTTGTCAACGATTTGAATTTCCGCCTTGGCTTCGCCCGTTTTGTCGTCGATCGAGTGCCATGTCCCCACAGGGGTCATTTGTGCAAAGCTGTTGCCTGCCAAGAACAACACCAGAGCCGCGCATGATTTGAATAAAGATGAATTTGTCATGGTTTGAATTTACTCCAATTGATTCACAAAACAACTCAGGCAAACACGGCTTCTGTCTCCATCAGCACAGCTGAGCCCGCGCGCGCAGTGACCATGAGCGATGCCGTTTCGGGGAAGAGCTTAGCAAAGTAAAAACGTGCAGTTTGCAACTTAGCTTGGTAAAACGGATCGCGGTTGCCTTCGGCAATTTTTTGTAATGCAACTTTGGCCATACGCGCCCAAAAATAACCAAACACCAAGTGACCGGCCACGCGTAAGTAGTCCACTGCCGCTGCGCCCACCTCATCGGCGTTTTCTAGCGCTTTATAGCCAATCTCACCTGTGAACTGCGTCATTTGCTGCCCCAGCTTGGCCAGTGGGTTGATGAACTCGGCCATGTCCTCATCACCCTGCGCCTCCTCTACCAACGCGGCAATGAGCCTGCCAAACTTCTTGAGCGATGCACCTTGGTTACCCAAGACCTTGCGGCCCAACAAGTCCAAACTTTGAATGGTGTTGGTACCTTCGTAGATCATGTTGATGCGGGCATCGCGCACATATTGCTCCATGCCCCACTCGCGAATGAAGCCATGCCCACCAAACACTTGCATGCACGACGAGGTGGCTGTCCACGCGTTGTCCGTGATGAAGGCTTTGACAATCGGCGTGAGCAAAGCCACTTGCTCGGCAGACTCGGCACGCACTGCCTCATCGGGATGACTCAACTCACGGTCAATCAACATGGCGCAGTGCAAAGCCAGCGCACGACCACCCTCAGCATAGGCGCGTGCAGTGAGCAGCATCTTGCGCACATCGGGGTGAACCAAGATGCTGTCTGCGGGTTTGCTGGGGTCTTTCACACCCGTCAAGCTGCGCGACTGGATGCGGTCTTTGGCGTAGGCCAAAGCGTTTTGATACGCCACTTCGGTCAAGCCCAGCGATTGCATGCCCACACCCACGCGCGCGGCGTTCATCATCACAAACATCGCGGCCAGGCCTTTGTTGGGTTGACCCACCATCGTGCCAACTGCACCGTCCAACACCATTTGGCAGGTGGCATTTCCGTGGATACCCATCTTGTGTTCTAAGCCGCCGCAATAAATGCCGTTGCGCTCGCCCAAGCTGCCATCGGCGTTGACGTGAAACTTGGGCACCACAAACAAGCTGATGCCTTTGCTACCGGGAGGCGCATCAGGCAAGCGTGCCAGCACCAAGTGCACGATGTTGCTCACCATGTCGTGTTCGCCGGCGCTGATAAAAATTTTGTTGCCGGTGATGCGGTACGTGCCATCGGCTTGCGGCTCGGCCTTGGTGCGCAACAGACCTAAGTCTGTGCCGCAATGCGGCTCGGTCAAGCACATGGTGCCAGTCCATTCGCCGCTGGTGAGCTTGGGCAAGTACAGCGCTTTTTGGGCCTCAGTGCCGTGTGCGTGCAAGGCCTCGTACGCGCCGTGCGTAAGGCCTGGATACATGGTCCACGCTTGGTTGGCACTGTTGAGCATTTCGTAAAAACACTGGTTCACCACCACAGGCAAACCTTGACCGCCGAAGTCGGGATCAGCACTCAAAGCGGGCCAGCCACCTTGCACGTATTGGTCATACGCCGCTTTGAAACCATCTGGCGTTTTGACTTCGTGCGTGTCGCGGTTGAGCACGCAGCCTTGCTGATCGCCAACTTGGTTGAGAGGGAAGATCACCTCAGACGCAAACTTGCCGCCCTCTTCCAACACCGCCGCAATCGTGTCGGCATCGATATCGGCATGCTTGGGCATTTGTTTCAAGTCATCGGTGACGTGCAGCACTTCGTGCAACACAAATTGCATGTCTCGCAAAGGTGGGGTGTAGCTGGGCATGGTGGGTCTCCTTACTTTTTAGATGAAGTGGTGCGCTTGGCGCTTGTTTTGGGAACGGGGGTCGCAGCGCTTGCGCCGTAGCGTTGCAGTATGTTTTCAAAGCCCTTGAGGGTGCGCGCCAGCGATTTTGACGAGCGCAAAAATCGTGCTTCATATTGCAAAGCCAAGATGAGGCCGTGCAGCTCAAACACCATTTGCTCTGCATCTATGTCTGAGGCCAAGTGGCCTTCCTCACGCGCTTGCTCAACGGTGCGATAGACCGCAGCCAACCAAGTTTTGACCGAACTCGCCAAGGCATCACGTACGGGGCCTGGGCGATCATCAAACTCTGTCGCACCGCTGATGTAGAGACAGCCCGAATCAATTTCGGCCGATGTGCGCTTGGTCCAATTGGCAAACAACTGACGCAGACGAGGCAAGCCGCGATCCACCTGCAAGATGGGCAAGAACACCTCGTTTTCAAAACGGGTGTGGTACTCGCGCACCACTGAAATTTGCAGCTCTTCGCGTGAGCCGAAGTGGGCAAATACACCTGACTTGCTCATCCGGGCGACTTCGGCCAATGCACCGATGCTGAGACCTTCCAAACCAATTTGTGTGGCCAAGCCCAGAGCCGCATCCACAATAGCGGCTTTGGTTTGCTGACCTTTTTGGTGAGCTCGACTTTCAGTGGCTGCAGTTTTGCGAGAAGTGGGCATACAAGATAAGAAATAGAACGGTCGTGCTATTTTGCATGATTTTTGAATCCTTAAACTAAGACCCTATGCACGCCACGAGAATTCTTGCCATCCGACACGGAGAAACCCTATGGAATGTGGACACACGCATCCAAGGCCATCTCAATATTGACCTCAATGAAACAGGTCGCTGGCAGGCCGCGCGAGTCGGTCATGCGCTGGCTGAAGAGCCGATTCACGCGATCTACAGCAGCGATTTACGCCGCGCGTTTGAAACCGCGCAAGCCATTGCTACTGCGCCAGCACGCTTAGCCACACGCACACTCAGCCCTTCTGAAGTGACACCGCACGTGCAATTGCGCGAGCGCCACTTTGGCCACCTGCAAGGCAAAACATGGGCCGAGATTGAAACCGAGCACCCAGAAGAATGCAAGCTCTGGCGCGGACGCGACCCGCATTGGGCCCCCAAGGGTGGAGAGTCGCTCACCGCGTTGCGTGAACGCATCCGCCTGTGTGTGGACAGCTTGGCCAGCCAGCACCTCGGCGAGCAAATTGTGTTGGTCGCACACGGCGGCGTGATGGATGCGCTTTATCGTTTGGCCACCAAGCAATCGGTAGAAGCGCCGCGCACCTGGCACTTAGGCAATGCAGCCATCAACCGCTTGCTGTGGACGCCTCAAGGGTTGAGCTTGGTGGGCTGGGGCGATGTGTCGCACTTTGACGAGGCACATGGCGCGCCACGCGACGAAACCAGCACTTAAAACGCTGGCTTAGTCGGCAGACACCTCGTCAATCGCTTTGGGCGGGGCAACCCCCAAGTGGCGATACGCCGCCAAGGTGGCCATGCGACCGCGCGGCGTGCGCTGCAAGAAACCTTGCTGAATCAGATACGGTTCAATCACGTCTTCAATCGTGTCGCGCTCTTCGCCAATGCTGGCAGCGATGTTGTCGAGGCCCACAGGGCCGCCGTCAAAGCGGTGAATCACGGCTTCGAGCAGTTTGCGGTCCATCAAATCAAAACCTTGCGGGTCGACATCCAACATGGCCAGTGCTTTTTGTGCCATCTCTTGCGTGATGCGGCCTGTGCCTTTGACATCGGCGTAGTCGCGCACGCGGCGCAGCAAGCGGTTGGCAATGCGGGGCGTACCGCGTGAACGGCGTGCAATCTCAAACCCACCTTCCACATCCATGGGTGTATCTAGCAAACCCGCGCTGCGCACCACGATGCGTTGCAGCTCTTCGGCGGTGTAAAACTCCAAGCGCGACACGATGCCAAAACGGTCGCGCAGCGGGTTGGTCAACATACCAGCACGGGTAGTAGCCCCCACCAAGGTGAAGGGTTGCAAGTCAAGCTTGATACTTCGCGCCGCAGGGCCTTCACCGATCATGATGTCGATTTGGTAGTCCTCTAGCGCAGGATACAAAATCTCTTCCACCACAGGCGACAAACGGTGAATCTCGTCGATGAAGAGCACATCGTTTTTTTCCAAGCCCGTGAGCAAGGCCGCCAAGTCTTTGGGTTTTTCGAGCACTGGGCCGCTGGTGGAACGCAGGTTCACACCCAGCTCTTGCGCAATGATGTGGCTCAACGTGGTCTTGCCCAACCCGGGCGGGCCAAACAGCAACACATGATCCAAGGCCTCGTTGCGTTTTTTAGCAGCGCCAATGAAGATTTCCAGCTGCTCACGCACCTTCATCTGGCCCACATACTCTTGCAGCAGCTTGGGGCGCAAGGCACGCTCAATGGCTTCTTCGTTGGGCGACACAGGTGCGGCAGACACCACGCGAGGCGCGGGATTGAAATCACCGAAGTCGTCGGTTTGGATGCTCATGGTTTATTTCGCCAAACTTTTCAATGCCAGCTTGATGCCATCGCTCACGCCCACATCTGGAGGCAGCGCCTTGAGCGCGGCAGCGGCTTCTTTGTCGTTGTAGCCCAGCGCCAGCAGCGCTTGCAAGATATCGCTTTGGTGATCAGGGGTAGAAAACAGATGGGGACCGAGGTCTGCACCCAGCTTACCTTTGAGTTCGAGCAACAAACGCTCGGCTGTTTTCTTGCCAATGCCCGGGACTTTGGTGAGACGCGCTGCATCTTGGTCTGACACAGCTCTGGCCAACTCGTCAGCGCTCAAGCCACTCAAAATACCAAGCGCCATGCGCGGGCCAACACCCGAAATTTTGATGAGTAAGCGAAAGGTGGCACGCTCTGACGCTGTGCCAAAGCCAAACAAAATTTGTGCATCTTCGCGCACCACAAAGTGGGTGAGCAATGACACTTTTTCGCCGGTGGCGGGCAGGTTGTAGAACGTACTCATGGGCACATCGACTTCGTAGCCAACGCCATTGCAATCCACCAAAACTTGGGGTGGATTTTTCTCGCTGAGGATGCCGGTTAATTTGCCAATCACATCTTGCCTATCATTAGGGACCTTTTGAGAGATTATCGACTTGATTCTTCGCCACACCTTCACCCCGCACAACAACACGCGCTTGTCCCATTTATGCGGCCCTACCGATGAACACTTGCGCACCATCGAACTTGCCTTGGACGTGAAAATCGCCCATCGTCATGAGCAGTTCAAAGTGGACGGCCACAAAGCCAAAGCCACCCGTGCGCTCGAAGTGCTGCAAGCGCTCTACGAACGTGCGGCCAAAGCTATTCCCCCCGAGCAAGTGCAGCTCATGCTGGCGGGCGACAGCGGCATGGAGGAAGAAGACATCCCCACGCTGCAAACCCGTCGCACCGACTTGCGCCCACGCACGCCCACCCAAGCGGCGTATCTGGACAACATTGCCGCGCACGACATCAGCTTTGGCATTGGCCCTGCAGGCACAGGAAAAACCTATTTGGCCGTGGCCTGCGCTGTGGACGCACTGGAGCGCAGCGCGGTGCAACGCATTGTGCTCACACGCCCTGCGGTGGAAGCCGGCGAAAAGCTCGGTTTCTTGCCGGGCGACTTGGGCCAAAAAGTCGACCCGTATTTGCGCCCCTTGTACGACGCGCTCTACGACCTGATGGGGTTTGACCGCGTGCAAAAAGCCTTTGAGCGCAACGCGATTGAAATTGCACCACTGGCCTTCATGCGTGGGCGCACCCTCAACAACGCGTTTGTGATCTTGGACGAAGCGCAAAACACCACGCCCGAGCAAATGAAAATGTTCCTCACCCGCATTGGCTTTGGCGCCAAAGCGGTGGTCACGGGTGATGTGAGCCAGATTGACTTGCCCAAGGGCCAGCTCAGCGGCTTGATTGACGCAGAGCGCGTTTTGAAACGCGTCAAAGGCATTTCCACGACTCGCTTTACGAGCGCCGACGTGGTGCGCCATCCTCTGGTGGCACGCATAGTCGATGCGTATGACGCGCAACGCACGGCCACCACGGGCGCACCTTCACGCAAACAAGCTTAAAACCATGGCCCTGCCCACCTTAGACCTCACCCTGCAATTTGGCGACATCCCCTACGCCGCCCGCCACAAAGCCGCTCTGCCCCGCGCATTTGTGAACCGCTGCATTCGCCACGCCTTAGCGCACGATGCCGAAATGACGGTGCGCATTGTGGATGCCGAAGAAGGCCAAGCCTTGAACAGCAGCTACCGCAAAAAAAACTACGCCACCAATGTGCTGACGTTTGACTATGCGCAAGCGCCGATGGTGATGGCCGACCTCGTGCTGTGCGCCCCTGTGGTGGCAGCTGAGGCCAAAGAGCAAGGCAAGTCGCTGCAAGCGCACTACGCCCATTTGCTGATTCATGGGGCCTTGCATGCGCAGGGCTACGACCACGAGACCTCTGACAAAGACGCCATCGAAATGGAGACGTTGGAGATGTTCATCATGGCCGAGCTGGGATTGCCCTGTCCCTACTAATACCAAGTCACGCAGCACCGACGCAAGGAAGCGCGCGACTCACAGGCGCATGCGTGACTAGCGACCTGCCGCGTCTTCCAGCAAACGCACTTTGACTGTTTTGCCTTTGACGCGCCCCGCGTTCAGACGCTTGACTGCTTCACGCGCAATGCCACGTTCGACCGCCACGTAAGTAGAAAACTCGTTCACGTTGATCTTGCCCACCTGTTCTTTGGCAAAACCCGCTTCGCCGGTGAGCGCCCCCAGCACATCGCCGGCGCGAATTTTTTCTTTCCGACCACCCACAATTTGTAAGGTCGCCATGGGCGGTTGCAACACGCCGCCCGTTGCAGGCGTGAGGCCACTGAGCGGCGCCCAAGTGGACTCGCGATTTTGCAAAAGCTCAATGCGACCCACGTAGCCCATTTCGTCCATGCTGGCCAGTGACAAGGCCAAGCCTTCGGCGTCGCCTCGACCAGTACGGCCAATGCGGTGGATGTGCACCTCAGGGTCGGGCGTCACGTCCACGTTGATAACGGCTTCTAAGTTCGCCACATCCAAACCACGCGCGGCCACATCGGTGGCCACCAGCACCGAGCAACTGCGGTTGGCAAACTGCACCAGCACTTGGTCGCGCTCGCGTTGTTCGAGTTCGCCAAACAAAGCCAAAGCGCTGAAGCCTTGGGCTTGCAACACGCTCACCAAATCGCGGCATTGCTGCTTGGTGTTACAAAACGCCAGCGTTGATTCGGGGCGGAAGTGGTTGAGCAGTTGCGACACCGCGTGCAGGCGTTCGCTGTTGCTCACCTCGTAAAAAATTTGTTTGATCTTGTGGGCGTCGTGCTGCGCCTGCACCTTGACGGTTTGTGGCTCGCGCATGAACTGCGCGGCCAACTTGGCAATACCGTCAGGGTAAGTGGCCGAGAACAACAAGGTTTGTCGGTCTTTGGGGCACTGACGCGCGACCTTGGCGATGTCGTCAAAGAAGCCCATGTCCAACATGCGGTCGGCCTCGTCGAGCACCAAGGTCTTGAGGCCTTGCAAGCTGAGTGAGCCACGCTCCAAGTGGTCCATGATGCGACCAGGTGTACCGACCACCACATGCGCGCCGTGCTCCAAGCTTTGAACTTGTCCACGCAAAGCAACGCCGCCACAGAGCGTGACCACTTTGATGTTGCCCACCGCACGTGCCAAGCGGCGCAGCTCTTGCGTCACTTGGTCGGCCAGCTCACGCGTGGGGCACAGCACCAAAGCTTGCGCGTCAAACAAGGTGGCATCGAGCTTTTCAACCAGAGGGATGCCAAAAGCGGCCGTTTTGCCGCTACCCGTGCTGGCTTGGGCGATCAAGTCGCGCCCCGCCAAAGTCAGAGGCAAGCTCGCGGCTTGGATGGGGGTCATCTGGGCATAGCCCAGTTGGTTCAGGTTATCGAGGGTGGGTACCGCCAAGGGCAAGGCGGCAAAGGTGGTGGCGCTGTTTTTGATATCGGTCATTCACCGATTATCGTGATCGGGATGGTCACCGGCCCATCGTTGACCAAATGCACCTTCATGTCCGCCCCAAAAATGCCGGTTTGCACGAGGGCATGACGCAACTTAGCTTGCGCCACAAACGCATCGTACAAACGGCGACCTTCATCAGCCGGGGCAGCACTGGTAAAGCTCGGGCGCGTGCCGCTGCTGGTATCGGCCGCCAGCGTGAATTGGCTAACGATCAGCAAACCACCTTGCACATCGGTCACGCTGCGGTTCATCTTGCCAGCATCGTCGTAGAACACGCGCAGCTTCAAAATTTTGTCGAGCATTTTTTGGCCCGTGGCCTCGGTGTCGACTTTTTCGGCGCACAGCAACACCACCAAGCCTTGGGCAATCTCACCCACTGTTTGGCCATCCACCACCACACGGGCTTCGCTCACGCGCTGTAACACTGCTTTCACGAGTTGACCTTTCTACCCGAGAGTTGTCGGCGCATCCAATCGGTCGTCGATATGCGCTTCCACATCGTTGGGAAGCAGCTGAATGGTGGCGCGCAGTCCCGGCACCGCCTTCATTAAGGCTTGCTCAACGTTGCCGCGAAACATAGCCGCACGCCCCAAGGTCCATTCGGCGGGCATGTGCATGTGCAAATCTACAAAACGGCGCTGCCCTGCCTTGCGGGTGATGATGTGATCAAAGCGCACGATGTGCGTGTGATCAGCCCCTGCCTCTTCGTGAGTCATAGACACGTCATGCAAGACGGCATGTATTTGCGCCAACACTTCGGGTTCCACCGCTTCATCCATCAAGCCTTGTGAAGCATCCCAAATCAAATGCCAACCCTCTTTGAGAATGTTGAGAGCGACACCCATCGCCACAACGGCATCGAGCCACAACCAACCGCTGTAGCTCACTAGCGCAATGCCAACCACCACACCTGCAGAGGTCCACACGTCGGTCACCAAGTGGCGCGCGTCGGCCTCAAGCGCAATCGAACGGTGTGTTTTGGCCGCACGAAACATCACCCATGCCAACAAGCCATTCAGCGCAGAGCTGGCCACAGACAACGCCAAGCCAATGCCCACTTGCTCAAGGGGTTGCGGATCGAACAAACGATGCCCCGCCGCCCAAATGATGCCCAGTGCAGCCACCACGATGAGGATGCCCTCAAAGCCCGAAGAAAAATACTCAGCCTTGTGATGGCCGTAGGGGTGGTCTTCGTCTGCGGGCATGGCCGCTACGGTGACCATCATCAACCCAAACACAGCGCTGGCCAAATTGACCAGGGACTCCATGGCGTCAGACAGCAACCCCACTGAGTCGGTCAAGTGCCACGCCAAGGTTTTCAAGGCGATGGTGATGCAAGCGACCGCCACTGAAGCCCAAAGCAAGCCTTTGGGCGAGAGCCATTTTTCAAAGGTCTGGGTGTTCATCCGTGCAGTCTAAAGCCGCTCTGTTATGCCAATGTGACACGCGCAAATTTGCGCTTACCCACTTGCACCACAAACGTTCCGGCATCGAGCTTCAAGCCTTTGTCGCTGACCACACTCGAATCCACGCGCACACCACCGCCGTCGATCAAACGGTTGGCTTCACTGGTCGAGGGAGCCAAACCCGCAGACTTGAGCAAAGCACCAATACCCATCGGTGCGCCGCTGAGCGACACCTCTGGAATTTCGTCAGGCACACCGCCTTTGCTGCGGTTGTTGAAGTCTTGTTCCGCGGCTTCAGCCGCAGCTGCACCGTGGAAGCGCGCGGTGATTTCTTTGGCCAAGGCCACCTTGGCGTCTTTGGGGTTGCGACCGCCTTCGACTTCTTTTTTCAATGCCTCAATCTCTGCCATCGATTTGAACGACAGCAGGGTGTACCAGCGCCACATGAGCACATCAGAGATCGACAACACTTTGGCAAACATGGTGTTGGGCTCTTCGCTGATGCCGATGTAGTTGTTCTTGGACTTGGACATTTTTTCAACGCCGTCCAAACCTTCAAGTAGCGGCATGGTCAAGATGCATTGCGCTTCTTGGCCGTACTCAGCCTGCAAGTGGCGGCCCATGAGCAAGTTGAATTTTTGGTCGGTACCGCCCAATTCCAAATCAGATTTCAACGCCACCGAGTCGTAGCCCTGCATGAGTGGGTACAAAAACTCGTGCACGCTGATGGGCGTGTTGGCGTGGAAGCGGTCATGAAAGTCGTTGCGCTCCATCATGCGTGCCACGGTGTACTTGGACGCGAGTTGAATCATGCCCATCGAACCCAGCGGGATGCACCACTCGCTGTTGTAACGAATTTCAGTTTTAGCTGGATCCAACACCAATGAAGCTTGCTTGTAATACGTCTCCGCGTTCACCTTGATTTGCTCAGGCGTGAGCGGTGGACGTGTGCTGTTACGGCCTGATGGGTCGCCAATCAAACTTGTGAAGTCGCCAATCAAAAAGATGACTTGATGCCCCAAGTCTTGCAACTGGCGCATTTTGTTGAGCACCACGGTGTGGCCAATGTGGATGTCGGGTGCTGTCGGATCCAGACCCAATTTGATGCGCAGCGGTTGGCCCGTCGCTTCAGAGCGTGCGAGTTTTTTCACCCATGCGTCTTCGGGGATCAGCTCTTCGCAACCACGCTTGGTCACAGCCAAGGCTTCGAGGACGCGGTCGGTCACTGGATGTGTAGCGGAGGAGTTTTGTGCAGGTGCTTGATTCATAAGGATTTTTTACCATCCAAGGTATACTTGATGGTTTGGTGTTTGAGCCTGATTTTAGAGGCCCAAACTTTGAGGCTCAGGGCTTGGCTCCGCCTTCGACCAACTGCCGGAGAAATACCTTGCAGCCATTCATTTCTTTGTGGGCCACACGCCTGCAAAACAGCCTTCAAAAGCATCCGCGCCGCATCTTGGTGGGCGTAGCCGTCACACTGACAGTGGCGGGTGGTGGTGCGTTTGCGGTCGCCAGCCTTGACAGCGGCGCGGCCAACATGCCGCTGAAGCAGGTGGTGGAAAGCGTCAACACCTTGTCGCTGCCAAGCTTGCG
Source organism: Pseudomonadota bacterium (assembly GCA_041180165.1). GTDB lineage: Bacteria > Pseudomonadota > Gammaproteobacteria > Burkholderiales > Burkholderiaceae_C > Limnohabitans. The sequence continues at coordinate 473,517 of JBEGSC010000001.1, forward strand.
GGCCGACAAACCGCTGCAACTTTTTCGCTCGGACGTCAGCCGTTCCGCTGACTCTGCCGACAGTCTTCTTTCACGCCTCGGATTGAACGATGCGGAAGCTTCCGCCTATTTGCGCAACAGCAAAATATCACGCCAGCAAATCATTGGCCGCGCGGGTCGCTTGGTTAGCGTGGAAGGCGATGCAGAACACCAACTCATGCGATTGACCGCACGCTGGGCCAATGACGATGGAAAGACCTTCACCCGCTGGGTGATGGAACGCACCGCTGAAGGCTTTGCAGAGCGCCAAGAACTTGCTGAGCTGACCATCGGCACCCGCATGGGCAACGGCACGATTCAAACCTCTCTGTTTGCAGCGACCGACGATGCTGACATTCCGGACAGCGTGGCCACCCAGCTGGCTGAGATATTTGCTGGCGAAATTGACTTCCACCGTGACTTGCGTAAAGACGACCGTTTTGCCGTGGTCTATGAATCGCTCGAAGCCGATGGCGAAGTGCTGCGCGCGGGCCGAGTTCTGTCTGCCGAGTTTGTCAACAACGGTAAAACCCACCAAGCGTTTTGGTTCAAAGAAGCCAACGCCAAAGAAGGTGGCTACTACAACGCGGATGGCGTGAGCCTGCGCCGCGCTTACTTGGCATCACCCTTGGCGTTTTCTCGTGTGACCAGCGGCTTCAAAATGCGCTTTCACCCCATTTTGCAAACTTGGCGCGCTCACCTGGGCGTTGACTATGCAGCACCAACAGGCACACCTGTGCGCAGCGTGGGCCAAGGCATTGTGGATGTGGCAGGCTCGCAAGGCGGCTTTGGCAATGTGGTGATGGTCAAACACGCCAACGGCCACACCACGGTGTATGCGCACTTGAGCCGTATCAACGTCAAGCGTGGACAGACAGTCATGCAGGGCCAAACACTCGGCTTGGTTGGCGCTACAGGTTGGGCAACGGGCCCACACTTGCACTTTGAATTTCGCGTGAACGGCCAGCACAAGGACCCGCGCATCATGGCCCGACAAAGCACTTCAGTCGAAATATCAGCGGCCGCACGCGAGCAGTTCAAACGTCACGCCGCCATTGCGCAAGTTGACTTGACTGCAGCAGCCAGCACGCAGATGAGCCGCGCTGAATAAATGTCTTTGCCCGCCACATCGAAGCAGCTTTTCATCGGCTTGATGTCGGGTACATCGCTCGACGGTGTGGACGGTGTACTGGTTGACTTCAGCAGCGCACAACCACATGTGTTGGCGCACCACGCATTGCCGTTTACGCCAGCACTCAAGCAAGAGCTGCTGGCACTCAACACCCCCTCTGACAATGAGCTGCATCGCGCCGCGCTGGCAGCTAACGGTTTGGTCCGCGTGTACGCGCAAACTGTGCAAGCTTTGCTGACAGGCACACAAACCAACCTGTGCGATGTGTGCGCCATCGGCGCACACGGCCAAACCGTGCGCCATCAGCCCGGTGCATTTGATGGCACAGGCTACACGTTGCAACTCAACAACCCTGCGCTCTTGGCAGAACTCACTGGCATCGATGTGGTGGCTGATTTCCGCAGTCGCGATGTTGCGGCTGGCGGACAAGGTGCACCGCTGGTACCCGTGTTTCACCAAGGCATTTTTGGTCAAGCAGGTCGCACTGTGGGTGTGTTGAACATCGGCGGCATTGCCAACCTCAGCGTCTTGCACGCCGATGGCGATGTGTTGGGTTTTGACTGCGGCCCCGGAAATGCATTGCTTGACCACTGGTGCCAAGCCCACACTGGCTACGCCTTTGACAACGATGGTGCGTGGGGAGCCAGCGGCACAGTGATTCAGCCTTTGTTGCAAGCCATGTTGGCTGAACCTTTTCTGCACCAAGCGCCGCCCAAAAGCACTGGGCGAGATTTGTTTCACCCCTCTTGGCTCGCGCATCAACTCAGCGGCTATGCCCACGCTAACGCGGCCGATGTGCAAGCCACCCTCACCGAGTTCACTGCATGTGCGTGTGTGAACGATGTGTTGCGCCATGCAGCACAAGCCTCTGAACTCATTGTTTGCGGTGGCGGCGCATTGAATGGTTTGCTCATGCAACGCTTGCAAGCAGGTTTGCCACAAGTGCGCGTGTTGTCTTCTGCCGAACGCGGCATGCCGCCGTTGCAAGTGGAGGCTGCAGCCTTTGCTTGGCTTGCCCGTCAAACCGCATTAAACCTGCCGGGTAACCTGCCAAAAGTAACGGGCGCCAAAGGCGCCCGCATACTGGGTGGGATTTTTAAAGCCTGACGCGCAGCGTCGTTCGCTTACACCGAGAACGATGAACCGCAACCGCAAGTGGTTGTAGCGTTGGGGTTCTTGATGACAAACTGGGCGCCTTGCAAGTCTTCCTTGTAGTCAATCTCAGCGCCCACCAAGTATTGGTAGCTCATCGCATCGACCAACAAAGACACGCCATTTTTGTTGATGGTGGTGTCGTCTTCGTTCACGATTTCATCGAATGTGAAACCGTATTGAAAACCCGAGCAACCGCCACCTTGCACGAACACGCGCAGCTTCAAATCAGGATTGCCTTCTTCCGCAATCAAATCCGCAACCTTAGCCGCCGCGCTGTCGGTGAAGACAAAGGGGGATGGCATTTCTGTTTGGATGGTTTCGGCAACTGCGCTCATGGGAAGACTCCTGAATCAATGACTAAAAGTATATCGCTTTACTCAGGTATAGCAGGGCGTGAGGCCCGAGAAACGCTATTGCCGATGTGGGCATTGCCACATTCACACGAACCAAAGACCCAATAAAAAAGCCGCAAGGGCGAACCCATGCGGCTTTTGGCAAAACAGGAAGCGGATTAACGCTTGCTGAACTGCTTGCGGCGGCGAGCAGAGTGCAAGCCAACCTTTTTACGTTCGACTTCACGAGCATCGCGAGTCACGTAACCGGCTTGTGACAGAGCAGACTTGAGGCCTGCATCGTAGTCAATCAAAGCACGAGTGATACCGTGACGCACAGCACCTGCTTGGCCAGATTCGCCACCGCCGTGCACGTTGACTTGGATGTCAAATGCTTCAACGTTGCCGGTCAAAACCAGAGGTTGCTTCGAAATCATGATCGAGGTTTGACGGCCGAAGTAAGCGGCGATGTCTTTACCGTTGATCGTGATTTTGCCGGAGCCTTTTTTCAAGAACACGCGAGCGACGCTTGATTTGCGACGGCCGGTGCCGTTATTCCATTCACCAATCATGTCAGCTCCTTAGATGTCCAGCACTTTAGGCTGTTGTGCGGTGTGTGGGTGCTCTGCACCACCGTACACCTTGAGCTTTTTGATCATGGCGTAACCGAGTGGGCCTTTAGGCAACATGCCCTTGACAGCCTTCTCGATGGCGCGGCCAGGGTGCTTGGCTTGCAGATCGCGGAAATTTGTTGCAGTGATACCGCCGGGATAGCCCGAGTGACGGTAGTACACCTTGTCCAAAGACTTGGTACCAGTGACCTTGATCTTGGAAGCGTTGATGATGACGATGAAGTCACCTGTATCGACGTGGGGTGTGTAAATGGCTTTGTGTTTGCCGCGCAAACGGAGAGCAACTTCGCTGGCTACTCGTCCGAGCACCTTATCGGTGGCGTCAATCACAAACCACTCATGCACCACGTCAGCGGGTTTTGCGCTGAATGTAGACATAGTTAAATCCTAAAAGGAGAGTTGGTTTGTAGGGTCCTTTTCCACGGTCGGCGTTCTTCTGTTGAGAACCTCTTAGGTGGGATGTGCTTCTTTGAAGCCTCTGCCGCGGGACCACTCAAACGCTGCAGAGTCAAAGATTATAAGCAAAATCAAGCACTTGGCGCAAATTTGGCCAAAACAAGGCAATTTGGCGGGTTACCATCCCGCTTATGTTCAGTTATCGCCACGCTTTTCACGCCGGAAACCACGCCGACGTCCTCAAACACCTCACTTTGATTGCCACTTTGAAGCATTTGATGCACAAAGACGCGGGCATTCAGTTTGTGGACACGCATGCGGGCGCAGGCCTGTACCGTTTGGATGGCGACTATGCTGAGAAAAGTGGCGAAGCCGCCGAGGGCATTTTGAAGGTGCTCAACCTGAAAGGTCCTGCCGCCCTGACCGACTACCTAGACATGGTGGCCAGCTTCAACGCCAAAGGCAGCCACAAGATTTACCCAGGCTCGCCGTTCATCATCCACAAGCTTTTGCGCCACGAAGCGCGCGACCGCTTGAAGCTGTTTGAACTGCACCCCACCGACCACAAATCACTCACAGGCAATGTGCAGCAGCTGGAAGCTGGCCGCACGGTCAGCGTGGCGCGTGCGGATGGCTTTGAGTCACTCAAAGCATTGCTGCCACCACCTTTGTCGAGCACCGGCTCACGCCGCACCTGCGTGTTGATTGACCCGAGCTACGAAATCAAGAACGACTACTACCGCGTGGTGGATTGCATCCAAGACAGCTTGAAGCGCTTTGCCACCGGTACCTACATCGTTTGGTACCCCATCGTGCCTCGCCCTGAAGCACACGATTTACCTCGCAAACTCAAAGGCCTGTGCAGCCAAGTCAAAAAGCCATGGTTGCACGCCACCTTGGCGATTGGCCGCGAAACGGGCAGCAAAGACGCGGGCCTGAGCGCCAGCGGCATGTTCATCGTCAACCCGCCATTCACCCTCAAGCCCTTGCTAAATGAAGCTTTGCCTGTGGTGGAAGAATCTTTGGCACGTGGGCCTGGTCGCGGGTGGGTGGTGGAATCGGGTGGTTAATTCGATGCTTTCAAATGCATGAAAAAAGGCCTCGCACTGCGAGGCCTTTTTGCTTGTAGAGGCTAATACTTAGAAGCGGTAGCCCACGCCCACGCCGACCAAGACTGGGTCGAGTTTCAGAGTACCAGCATTGGTCGTGCCTGAGTAAACGTCGGTTTTGATGTAAACCTTTTTCACATCAAAGTTCAATGACACTTGTTTAGTCAATGGAACATCGACGCCCGCCTGGAACGCTGCACCATAGCTATCAGAATCTAAGTGATAAGCACCAGAAGCAATGTTGTCACCCGTGATTTTCGTGTAGTTGATACCAGCACCCACGTAAGGCTTGAAACCTTGGAAATCTGTGAAGTGGTATTGCAATGTCAACGTCGGTGGCAAGTGCTTAAAGCTACCGATGGCACTGCCATTTGAGGAGACAGTTTGGCTTTGTGGCAAGGTCAAAATCAATTCAGCAGCCACGTTCTTGTTAAAGAAATAGCTGATGTCTACTTCGCCAATCGTTTTGTCATTCACGGCCAAGCCCAAAGCACCACCAGCAACACCGTCCTTATTTGCCATGTTTAAGTTGACTGCGCGAGCACGCACCAACCATGGTGATTCTTGTGCGGCTACAGAGCCAGCGACCAACATACCAACTGCAGCGGCGATGAGAATTTTTTTCATGATGTTTTCCTTAGCGTTATTCGGGTCGATTCCCGTGCTGTTTATTTCACGTCAATCGAACCGAACGCCACTTGACCCACATCAAGCGCAGGAGGGGATCTGGTTGACCCACATCAAACAAAGCTACTTAAGCTGTCAAACCCAAATTTTTGCAAATGGCCAAAGTTGTCGCGCTTTGGTTCATGCTGTAGAAGTGCAGCCCGGGTGCGCCACCCGCACGCAACTGCTCGCACAAGTCGGTCACCACCTCTAAGCCAAACGCTTTGATGGAAGCGATGTCGTCACCGTAGCCCTGCAAACGCAAACGAATCCAACGTGGGATCTCAGCGCCGCAGGCATCTGAGAAGCGCAGCAACTGCGAAGAGCTGGTGATAGGCATGATGCCCGGAATGATGGGAACCTCCACACCCAGTTTGTCCGCATCTTCTACAAAACGGAAATACGCATCGCTGTTGTAAAAGTATTGCGTGATGGCCGAATCCGCACCCGCCTTCACCTTGGTGGCAAAGGCCTGCAAATCGGCTTCTGCTGATTTGGCTTGTGGGTGAATCTCTGGGTAGGCAGCCACTTCAATGCTGAAGTCATCGCCGGTTTCGGCGCGAATAAATGCAACCAAATCGCTGGCGTATTGAAACTCACCACCCGCACCGTAGCCACTGGGCAAATCGCCGCGCAAGGCCACCAAGCGTTTGACGCCCATGGCTTTGAACTCGGCCAGTTGCTGGCGCACGCTCTCACGCGTAGCGCCGATGCATGAGAAATGCGATGCAGCGGACATGCCTTCGCTCAAAATTTCTTTCAACGTTGAAATAGTGCCTGCTTGCGTGGAGCCGCCCGCGCCGTAAGTGACCGAACAGAACTGTGGCTTGAGCGGGTACAGCGCTTGGCGAACCGCGCGCAACTTCTCAGCGCCCTCTGTCGTCTTGGGTGGGAAAAACTCAATGCTCAAGCTGTTGTTCACATTCATATCTGTCTCACATGCTGGCGCGTCATGGACGACGCGCACCAATCCAAAATTCTTTGTTGCCATCGCCCCCGGCAATGGCGCTGGGCCAGTAGCCCAACACGTTCAAATCTAACTCGGCACAGGCTTGTCGCAGGCGCGCTTCAACCTGCACATAACTGGCAACGTCCTTGACCAAGCCGCCCTTACCAATGTCGCTGGGCTGCAGTTCAAACTGCGGCTTGACCAACATCAGCAACGCGCCGCCCTTTTTCAACAAAGGCAGCAACGCAGGCAATACCAAGGTAAGCGAGATAAACGACAAATCGCCCACTACCAAATCAAATCCTTGCTGCGCATCTGGCACACGCGCATCATTTGCTTCTAGTTCGCGGGCGTTGACGCGCTCCACACACACCACGCGTGCATCCTCACGCAAGCGTGGATGCAACTGGCCATGTCCTACATCCAAGCCCACCACTTGCGCAGCGCCTTGCTGTAGCAAGCAATCGGTGAAGCCGCCAGTACTTTGCCCCACATCGAGGCAACGCAAACCTTGGGCCGTTAGGCCGCTGCTGTGCAGCGCACCTTCTAGCTTCAAACCACCGCGAGACACATAACGTGCCTCAGCGTTGTCTAGTAAACGCACTTCGCAAGGCAGTGGCAACTCGTCACCATTTTTGGAAACGCGTTGCCACGGCTTGGTGCCTAAGCGCCACTCCACACCCGAGGTAATCAGCCGCTGCGCTTGAGAGCGCGAAGCGGCCAAGCCACGGTCAACGAGAAGTTGGTCGGCACGCATCCGTCAAGTGCGAAGTGCTTAATAGCGGTATGTGTTGGCTTTGTAAGGGCCGTTCTTTGGCACGCCGATGTAAGCCGCTTGTTCGTCGGTCAATTCGGTCAGCTGTGCGCCGACTTTTCGCAAGTGCAAACGGGCCACTTTTTCGTCGAGGTGCTTAGGCAACACATAGACCTTGCCCACTTCGTACTGGTCTTGCTTGGTGAACAACTCGATCTGAGCGATCGTTTGGTTCGCAAAGCTGGAGCTCATCACAAAGCTGGGGTGGCCCGTGGCGCAACCCAAGTTCACCAAGCGGCCCTTGGCCAACAGGGTGATCTTTTTGCCATCTGGGAAGATGACGTGGTCGACTTGAGGCTTGATCTCGTCCCACTTCAACTTTTCCAAAGAAGCCACATCGATTTCGTTGTCGAAGTGACCGATGTTGCAAACGATGGCTTCGTCTTTCATGGCAGCCATGTGCTCGTAGCGAATCACGTTCTTGTTGCCGGTGGCAGACACGAAGATGTCGCATTTGTCAGCCGCGTATTCCATGGTGACCACTTTGTAGCCTTCCATCGCAGCTTGCAAGGCGTTGATGGGGTCGATCTCGGTCACCCACACTTGGGCGCTCAAAGCGCGCAAGGCTTGTGCAGAACCTTTGCCCACGTCGCCGTAACCGGCCACACAAGCCACTTTGCCTGCGATCATCACGTCGGTGGCGCGCTTGATGGAGTCCACCAAAGATTCGCGGCAGCCATACAAGTTGTCAAACTTGCTCTTGGTCACAGAGTCATTCACGTTGATGGCACGGAACATCAGGCTGCCTTTGGCGGCCATTTCGTTCAAGCGCAACACGCCCGTGGTGGTCTCTTCGGTCACGCCGATGATGTGCGCACCTTTGCGGCTGTACCAGGTGGGGTCCACAGCCAATTTGGCTTTGATGGCGTTGAACAAGCAAGTTTCTTCTTCGCTGGTGGGGTTGGCGATCAAAGAAGCGTCGGTTTCAGCGCGCTTGCCCAAGTGCATCAACAACGTGGCATCGCCGCCGTCGTCCAAGATCATGTTGGGGCCTTCGCCCTCTGTGCCTTTGGCGCCGAATTCAAAAATGCGGTGGGTGTAGTCCCAATACTCGGCCAAGGTTTCGCCTTTGGTGGCGAACACAGGAATACCAGCTTCGGCAATCGCAGCAGCAGCATGGTCTTGAGTCGAGAAAATGTTGCAAGAAGCCCAACGCACGTCAGCGCCCAGAGACTTCAAGGTTTCGATCAACACGGCCGTTTGAATGGTCATGTGAAGCGAACCTGTGATGCGCGCACCTTTCAAAGGCTGCGACTTCGCGAACTCTTCGCGGATGGCCATCAAACCAGGCATTTCGGTTTCGGCAATTTTGATTTCTTTACGGCCCCAAGCGGCCAAAGACATGTCAGCCACGATGTAATCGGCGGCGGGTTTGAGAACAGCGTTCATAGTGAGACTCCAAAAGTTGGCAAAGCCACTAGCGACGCATGGTCAGCGTTGTCTGGGAGTCTGAAGGAATCTTCGAGGAACTCACCTCACGTCAACTAGTGGGTGAGCGCGGTTGGCAGTCCGAGCCTCACCTGTGAATCAACCCGTTGCGGGCCGACAGGCTGCAGCGCTCCTCGGATAGGCAAGATTTTAATCGAACTTCTAAAGCCCCTGCCTGACCACGGCCCCAGCGCTATGATTCCTGCCTAGATTTGCCATTTTTTAGGCGTCACCCTTTTATTTAGACCCCATGAGCTCCTTTCTGAACGAAGTGCGCCGTCGCCGCACCTTTGCCATCATTTCTCACCCCGACGCGGGTAAAACCACACTGACCGAAAAGCTGTTGCTGTTCTCGGGTGCGATTCAAATCGCGGGCGCTGTGAAGGGCCGCAAAGCCAGCCGCCACGCCACGTCCGACTGGATGGAGATTGAAAAGCAACGCGGCATTTCGGTCGCCTCGTCTGTGATGCAGATGCTCTATCGCGAGCACGTCATCAACTTGCTCGACACCCCCGGCCACAAAGACTTCTCGGAAGACACCTACCGCGTGCTCACCGCCGTGGACTCGGCCTTGATGGTGATTGACGCGGCCAATGGTGTGGAAGCACAAACACGCCGCTTGATTGAGGTCTGCCGTCAACGCGACACGCCCATCATCACATTCGTGAACAAAATGGACCGCGAAGTGCGCGACCCACTCGACATCCTTGACGAAGTCGAACGTGAACTCGGCATGCCCTGCGTGCCCATGACTTGGCCTGTGGGTCAAGGCAAGCTGTTCGGCGGCATCATCAACTTGCGCACCCAAGCCATGACGGTGTTTGACTCTGGCTCTGAGCGTTTGCCACAAGACTTTGAAACACACCCGCTGACCGAGCAAGCCCAACTGGCTGAACGCTTTGGTTTGGAATGGGCCACCGCCATGGAAAGCATGGAGCTGGCCACAGGCGCATCGCCCAAGTTCGACAAAGAAGCCTTCTTGGCTGGCAAACAAACCCCGGTATTTTTTGGCTCAGGCGTGAACAACTTTGGTGTGATGGAAGTGCTTGACGCCTTGGTCGACCTCGCACCATCACCTCGCCCGCGCTTGAGCCACTTGGTGGTCAACAAGCAAGCGGTAGAGAAAACCATTCAGCCTGAAGACGAAGGCTTCGCAGGCGTGGTGTTCAAAGTACAAGCCAATATGGACGCCAACCACCGCGACCGCATTGCGTTTGTGCGCGTGGCCTCAGGCAAGTTCACACCCGGCATGAAGCTCAAGGTGCAACGCACCGCGAAAGAACTGCGCCCCACCAGTGTGGTGACCTTCATGTCACAACGCCGCGAAGCGGTGGAAGAAGCGTACGCCGGCGACATCATCGGCTTCACCACCCACGGTGGCGTGCAGTTGGGTGACACCATCACCGACGGACCGGCTTTGCAATTCACAGGCTTGCCATTCTTCGCACCCGAACTGTTCATGACGGTAATTTTGAAAAACCCTCTGCGTACCAAGCAACTGCAACAGGGCTTGGACCAGTTGGGTGAAGAAGGCGCGATTCAGGTGTTCAAACCCGAAGCCGGTGGCGCAATGCTCTTAGGCGCTGTGGGCCAGTTGCAGTTTGAAGTGGTGCAACACCGTTTGAAGGCTGAGTACGACTGCGATGTGAAACTAGAGAGCTGCCAATACACCGGTGCGCGTTGGATTACGGCGGACACGCCTGCAGAGCTGCGCGAATTCACCAACGCGTATCCGCAGCGCATGGCTTTGGATGCGGCCAACACCTTGGCGTATTTGTGCACGTCGCCTTATGACGTGCGGTTGGCGCAGGAGCGTTTTCCTAAGATTCACTTCCATCCTTTGCGTGAGCACGCTGGGTTGGCTTTGTCTACTGCTGGGTGATTGTTTGTTACGTTGCTTTTGTAGTGAAGAGAGGCTCAGTGGCATTGCCCTAGGCTCCTCTTCGCTGCGCTCAGAATGTCGCTGACGGGCAACACCACTGAGCCTCTCTTCGCGTTGGCACGCATCAGATTCGGATACGAAGTCATTCGCACACAAACAAGTGCTGCGGGATAAGCCGTAGCGACATTCTGAGCGCAGCGAAGAGGAGCCTAGGCTTATCCCGCAGCACGCTGCAACGTCAACGAAAAGCCCAAGCACCGCAAAGAGTTACACCCTAGCCAACACAGGCTTCAAAGCAACCCCCGTGTGCGTCCCCAAAGCCACCACCGCCTCTGGCGTATCCGCCGCCACGATCAAACCACCACCATCGCCGCCCTCAGGCCCGAGGTCAATGATCCAATCCGCTTCGGCAATCACATCGAGGTCGTGCTCGATCACCACCACGCTGTGACCGCCATCCACCAAACGGTGTAGCACGCGAATGAGCTTGTCCACATCGGCCATGTGCAAGCCCACCGTTGGCTCGTCCAACACGTACAAGGTATGCGGTGCTTTGTTTCCTCGGCGCGTCACGTCATCGCGCACTTTGCTCAACTCCGTCACCAACTTGATGCGCTGCGCTTCACCGCCGCTGAGCGTGGGTGAAGGCTGGCCCAAGGTGAGGTAGCCCAAGCCCACGTCTTTGAGCAACTGCAAGGGGTGCGCGATGTTGGGCATGGTGGCAAAGAAGTCCACCGCTTCATCGACTTCCATTTGCAGCACATCGCCAATGCTTTTGCCGCGCCATGTGACCGCCAAAGTCTCAGGATTGAAGCGTGCGCCGTGGCAGCTTTCGCACGGCACTTTCACGTCGGGCAAGAAGCTCATTTCAATCGTGCGCACGCCTTGGCCTTCGCAGGTGTGGCAGCGACCTTCGCCGGTGTTGAAGCTAAATCGCCCTGCGCCGTAACCACGCGCTTTGGCTTCGAGTGTTTCGGCAAACAGTTTGCGAATCGTGTCCCAAAAACCAATATAGGTCGCAGGGCAACTGCGTGGCGTTTTGCCAATTGGCGTTTGATCCACTTCCAACACACGGTCAATGGTTTGATAACCATCAAGCCCCGCGCAGCCGACCCATGCGGGATGTTGGCCGTCATCATCTAGCTTGCGCCCTGCCTGCGTCGAGCGCTGCGCCACCGCAGCCGCCACGTTGTGTAACAACACATCGCGTGCGAGAGTGGACTTACCCGAACCCGACACACCGGTGACCGCCACCAAGCGCTTGAGCGGAATCTCAACGCTCACATTGTTCAAGTTATGCAGAGAAGCCCCCTCAAGCGAGAGCCAATGCAACACAGCCGCGTCAACAGAAGCAGCTTCAGCAACAGGCGCAGCCGCCTTGCGTTTACCCACCTTCGCGGAGGATGGGGCGTTGCCGGGTGACGATTTTGGCTCGCCGCATGAGGAGCCCGGCAATGCCTCGTCCTTCGCAGCGAGCGAAACAGAAGCAGCCGCAAAAGCAGAAAGCGCAGCCTCAGAAACAGGCCGACGCGCCTGCAAGGGATGCCGCATCGCATGCAACAAATAGCGCCCCGTCTGCGACTCTTCCTGAGAGGTGATGTCCGACACCGAACCCTCACCCATCAACCGCCCACCGCGCTTACCCGCGCTAGGCCCAATGTCAATGATGTGATCGGCGCGGCGAATCGTGTCTTCGTCGTGCTCCACCACCACCAGCGTGTTGCCTTTGTCGCTGAGCAAGTGCAAAGCGTTCAACAAAATTTGGTTATCACGCGCATGCAAGCCAATCGTGGGCTCGTCCAACACATAGCACACGCCTTGCAAGTTACTGCCCAACTGCGCAGCCAAACGGATACGCTGCGCCTCGCCGCCGCTGAGCGTGGGCGCACCACGGTCGAGCGTGAGGTAGTTCAGACCCACTTGCTCTAAGAACTCCAAGCGGCTCTTGATTTCGGGCAACAGGTCGCGGGCGATGTCAGCATCGCGGCCGCTCATCTCAAGCTTCTCCACCCACTTGCGAATCTCGGTCACACTCAAGCGGGCGATGTCGGTGATGCCCACGCCTGCAAACTTCACGGCACGCGCGGTGGCATTCAGCCGTGTGCCTTCGCACGTGGGGCAAGCCACATCGACCAAATCTTCCACATCGGGCTCGGCAAAGGTTTGCTCGCGACCTTTGTCTTTGTCGTCACGCACCGAATCGTCCAACACTTTGCGCTGGTCTTTGTTGAGCTTCACGCCCGTACCTACGCAGTCAGGGCACCAGCCGTGTTTGCTGTTGTACGAGAACAAGCGCGGGTCCAGCTCGGTGTACGAGGTGGCGCACACGGGGCACGCACGCAAGGTGGAGAACACATCCAAGCGGCCAATGCTGTTGGTGTCGGTGCCCGCTTCCATCGCTTCGCGCAAGCCGTCGAGTTGGCTCAACACATGCACCACGCCTTTGCCATGCTCAAGCGCGGTGGTCAAAGCCTGACGCAACGCCGCTTCGTTTTGGGCAGACACCTCAAGACTGGCCACTGGCAACTCAATCGTGTGTTCTTTGAAACGGTCCAAGCGTGGAAAGCCATTCGTCGGCAAGAAGTGACCATCCACACGCAAGTGCGTGTAGCCACGTGGACGCGCCCAATCGGCCAGCTCGGTGTACACACCTTTGCGGTTCATCACCAAGGGGCTCATCAAACCAATATGCTGCCCCTTGAACTCACGCATCAACTGCGCCGCAATGCGCTCGGGCGTTTGCGGCTGCACCGCTGCGCCGTCGTGAATGCAATGCTGCGTGCCAAGCTTGACATACAGCAAGCGCAAGAAATGCCACACCTCAGTGGTCGTACCCACGGTGGACTTGCGACCACCACGACTCAAACGCTGCTCAATCGCCACAGTCGGCGGAATGCCGTACACCGCGTCCACCTCAGGCCTACCCGCTGGCTGAACAATGCTGCGTGCGTAGGCGTTGAGGCTTTCTAAATAGCGACGCTGGCCTTCGTTGAACAAAATATCAAACGCGAGCGTGGACTTACCCGAGCCGGAAACACCCGTGATGACGTTGAACTTGCCACGCGGAATATCCACGCTGAGGTTTTTGAGGTTGTGCTCTTTGGCATTGACGATTTGAATTGCGCTATCTTTGGCTGAAGCGCCAGCAAATTTAGCTACACCTTCAGCAGCCACCAACCCAGCAGAGGCTTTCTCGCCATCTACCTCGTACACCACGCCCATCGCAGCCGCATAGTCACGCAAGGCCTTACCAGTGTGCGATGTGGGATGCAAACGCACATCTTCAGGCGTACCTTCAGCCACCAACAAGCCGCCCGCATCGCCACCTTCTGGCCCGAGGTCAATCAGCCAATCGCTGGCTCGAATCACGTCGAGGTTGTGTTCGATCACGATCAGCGAGTTGCCGTCTTCCAGCAAGCGACGCATGGCGCGCATGAGTTTGGCGATGTCGTCAAAGTGCAAGCCCGTCGTCGGCTCGTCGAACAAGAACAACACGCCTTTTTTAGCGAGGGATTGTTTGCTTGATGTTTTGGCTTTCGCTGCTTCAGCAAGGAAACCCGCCAGTTTCAAACGCTGCGCTTCACCGCCACTGAGCGTGGGCACAGGTTGACCAAGCTTTACATAGTCCAAGCCGACGTCAACTATCGGTTGCAAGGTCCGCATAACTTCGCGGTCACCCGCAAAAATCTCCAGCGCCTCCCCAACTGTCAACTCAAGCACATCCGCCACATTGAGCGAAATTCGCGAGGGGGCAGTGGGGGTGGCGTCGCCGCGACATTCTGAGCGCAGCGAAGAGGAGCAAGACGTTGCCGCCACTGCCCCCTCGCGAATTTCGCGTTCGATGCGCACCTCAAGGATTTCTGGGCGATAACGTTGGCCATTGCAATCTTGGCAGCGCAGGTAGACGTCGCTCAAGAACTGCATTTCGACATGTTCAAAGCCCGAGCCACCACACGTTGGACAACGTCCATCGCCGCTGTTAAAGCTGAACTTCGATGCTGTGTAGCCGCGCTGCTTAGACAAGGGCGCTACAGCAAAAATTTCACGAACAGCATCCCACGCGCCCACATAGCTGGCGGGGTTAGAACGTGCGGTCTTGCCAATCGGCGACTGATCTACAAACACCACATCACTCAAGTGGTCTGCGCCCAACAAACGGTCATGTGCACCCGGTGTTTCTGTGCCGCGCCCAAACTGGCGCAGCAAAGCAGGCGTCAGCACGTCTTGAATCAGCGTCGACTTGCCCGAACCGCTGACACCAGTGATGCACACCAAGCGTTGCAACGGGAATTCGATGTTGAGGTTTTGCAGGTTGTGTTCGCGTGCGCCTTCCAAAATCAAGCGTGGCGTGTTGTCGGTCACCAAACGCTTCAGGCCTAAGCCAATCGTTTTGCGCGCCCCAAGGTAAGCACCAGTCAATGTATCGGCAGACTTCAACGCCTCGGTCGTGCCGTCAAACACAATTTGTCCGCCGCGCACGCCTGGCGCTGGGCCCATGTCGATGATGCGGTCAGCGCACAGCATGACAGCCGGATCGTGCTCCACCACTACCAGTGTGTTGCCCGCATCGCGCAAACGCAGCATGGCTTCGTTGATGCGGTTCATGTCGCGCGGATGCAAACCGATGCTGGGCTCGTCCAACACGAACAAGGTGTTGACCAACGACGTGCCTAAGGCCGTGGTGAGATTGATGCGTTGCACCTCGCCACCACTGAGCGTGCGGCTTTGTCGATCGAGCGTGAGGTAGCCAATGCCCACGTCGCTGAGGTATTTCAAGCGCGTGCGAATTTCATCCATCAGCAAATGCAAGGCTTGCGCATCGGCGCCGGATGCATCGACTTGAAGACTATTGAAGAACTGGTGCAGCTTGTCGATAGGCAACAACATCAAGTCATGCAAGCACAAGCCGGGCATGGCTTCGAGTTGAGCGCGCGTCCACTGCACGCCTTGCGGCATGAAGCGTTTCGCCGGTGCTAACACCGAGTCAGCCTGCGCTTTGGTGCCCATGCGCCACAGCAAACTGTCTGTTTTCAGACGCGCACCTGCACATGTGCCGCAAGGCGTGTAGCTGCGGTACTTCGACAGCAACACGCGAATGTGCATCTTGTAGGCCTTGCTCTCCAAGTATTCAAAGAAGCGTTTGATGCCGTACCACTGGTGGTTCCATTTGCCTTTCCACAAGGGCGAGCCATTGATGACCCAGTCTTTGTGCTCTTGGCTCAGCTTGTACCAAGGCGTGTCACGCGGAATGCCTTCGGCTTCGGCGTGGCGCATGAGGTCATCTTGCGTTTCAGACCAAGCTGGGGTTTGGATGGTTTTGATAGCCCCCGCACGCAAGGTCAGTTTGTCGTTCGGAATCACCAGCCCGTAGTCCACACCAATCACGCGGCCAAAACCTCGGCAGGTCTCGCACGCCCCTACGGCGGAGTTGAACGAGAACATCGAGGGGATGGGGTCGCTGTAGCGAAGATCGCTGTCAGGGCAATGCAGGCCTGTGGAAAACCGCCACAACTCAGGCGTCGCTTCTGCGTCTAAAGACCAGTACACATTCAAGCGGCCACCGCCACGTTTGATGGCCAATTCAATCGCTTCCACCACACGGGCTTGTTCGGTGTTGCCCAGCTTGAAACGATCCGCCACCACATCCAACAACTTACGTGGCCCCGTGGGCGTGGCCACTTCGCGCTCGGCGTGAATACGCGTGAAGCCACTGGCACTGAGCCACTGCTCCACTTCGGCGGGTGTGGTGTTGGCGGGCAACTCCACAGGGAAGGTCATGATGAGGCGCGGGTCTTGCGGCTGCGCCGCGCAGCGGCGTTGCAACTCGGCGTAGATGCTTTGTGGCGTGTCGTGTTGCACGGGTTGCGCAGTTTGGCGGTCGAACAACTGACCGGCGCGTGCCATGAGCAACTTCAAGTGGTCGTTCAGCTCGGTCATCGTGCCCACGGTAGAACGCGAGCTGCGCACAGGATTAGTTTGGTCAATCGCAATCGCTGGCGGCACGCCCTCGACCTTGTCAACGGCCGGGCGATCCATGCGATCTAAAAACTGACGAGCGTAGGCGCTGAAGGTTTCCACATAGCGACGCTGGCCTTCGGCGTACAAGGTATCAAACACCAAACTCGACTTACCCGAACCGCTGGGGCCAGTGACCACCGTGAGTTCGCCGGTGCGAATGTCGAGGTCTAAGTTTTTGAGGTTGTGTTGGCGTGCGCCACGAATACGAATGGTGCCGGTCATGGCTGTGCCTTTTGAAGTGTGGCAAATATTCTAGAGATTCGCACGGGTCGAGGTTGGCATCGGGGCATTACCAACCTTAAGCATTCATCTGCTGCTACAAAGCAAAACGCCACGGACCAGCCGTGGCGTTTTCACAAGCGAAGTAACGAAAAATTACTTGGCAGCAGAGGCGTCTGCAGATGCCGCCGACGCAGCACCCGAAGCGGCTTCAGCAGGTGCGTGCACAGCATCAGCGCCGTGCTTCTCACCGCCCATATCCAAGCTGTCGCCGCCTTGCATGATCACGAACATGGCCAAAGCAGCGAAGATCACGAAACCTACAAAAATTTTCAACATGTCATCTCTCCGAAATCAGTAAAAAGCCCTCCACGAGGGAGGGCTTGACTTTAGCACTTGGGTTACCCCAAGTAGCTTACACCGGCTTAGTCGTCAGCGTAGATGTCAACGTCTTTGGTTTCCTTGATGAACAAGGTACCGATCACGAACGTTGCACCCGCGATGATGATGGGGTACCACAAACCGTTGTACATGTTACCGGTCTGCGCCACGATCGCGAAGGCGGTGGTGGGCAGCAAGCCGCCGAACCAGCCGTTACCGATGTGATAAGGCAGAGACATGGATGTGTAACGGATACGTGTTGGGAACATTTCCACCAACATCGCAGCGATAGGACCGTAAACCATGGTCACCAAGATCACCAAGTAAGTGAGGATGATGGTGATCTTGACTTTGTCCACCTTGGCTGGGTCAGCCTTGGCAGGATAGCCAGCAGCCTTCAGAGCAGCGCCCAAGTTAGAAGCCAGCAAGCTTGCGCCAGCAGTTTTCTCATTGCTCAAGTCTTTGACTGCTTTGGTTGCAGCTTCAATGGCCTTGGCATCCTTAGGCTCTGCAGCGTTCAATGCAGCCAATTTCTCTTCAGCTTTGGTCTTCGCAGCAGCGATGTCTTCAGCAGAGTACTTGACGTTCACCACGGTCTCGCCAATCTTGATGATGGCAGGTGTACCAGCAGGAGCGACTTCGTTGTCATAGCTCACAGAAGCGCCAGCCAAACGTTGTTTGGCAACGTCACATGAAGAAGTGAACTTCTTGGTACCTGTGGGGTTGAACTGGAATGAACATTCAGCAGGATCAGCCACCACAACCACTTTGGATGCGGCTTGTGCAGCGTGCAAGTCTGGGTTGGCAGCTTTGGTCAAAGCTTCGAACACAGGGAAGTATGTCAACACGGCCAACAAGCAACCCAACATGATGATGGGCTTACGGCCGATCTTGTCAGACAGTGCGCCAAACACGATGAAGAACGGTGTACCGATCAACAAGGAGAAGGCTACCAAAATGTTGGCGGTTGCGCCGTCCACTTTCAACGCTTGCGTCAAGAAGAACAAAGCGTAGAACTGACCCGAGTACCACACCACAGCTTGACCAGCAGTCAAACCGATCAGGGCCAAGATCACGATCTTCAAGTTTTTCCATTGGCCGAAAGATTCGGTCAAAGGTGCTTTAGAAGTTTTGCCTTCTGCTTTCATTTTTTGGAAAGCAGGTGACTCGTTCATCGACAAACGGATGTAGACCGACACGGCCAACAAAGCGATAGACACGATGAACGGAACGCGCCAGCCCCAATCAGCAAAAGCCTCTTCGCCGATGGCAGTACGTGTGCCCAAGATCACCATCAACGACAGGAACAAGCCCAAAGTTGCAGTGGTTTGGATCCATGCGGTGTATGCGCCACGCTTGTCGTGCGGTGCGTGCTCTGCCACATAAGTTGCAGCACCACCGTACTCGCCGCCCAAAGCCAAGCCTTGCAGCAAACGCAAACAGATCAAGATGACGGGAGCCGCAACACCAATGCTGGCGTAGTTAGGCAAGACGCCCACCACGAATGTGGACAAGCCCATGATCAAGATGGTCACCAAGAAGGTGTATTTGCGACCAATCATGTCGCCCAAGCGGCCGAAGAAGATCGCGCCGAAAGGACGAACGATGAAGCCAGCAGCAAACGCCAGCAGCGCAAAGATGAACGCAGAGCCTTCATCCAAACCGCTGAAGAATTGCTTCGCAATGATCGCTGCGAGCGAACCGTACAGGTAAAAGTCGTACCACTCGAAAACGGTACCCAGAGAAGAGGCGAAGATCACCTTCTTCTCTTCCGCCGACATCGGGCGGTTTACATCTAGTGTTGCCATATTTTTATGTCTCCTTAGACAAAGTTTCCCAGCCCCCTGACTGGGTTCTGTGCCGCGCTACTATCTTGGCGTTGGCTGACCAATATCTGACTGTGCAAGTCTATGGATCACCTGTTGAATGGCACAAAATCCACCGCTTAAGTAATAACCCTTTGCTTAATTTTCTGCATACGAAAAATCAGCGGCATTTTTTGACAAACCATCAAAATTAACGCCAATAAGCGTACGGGTATACACCGAGGAATTTTGTTCAATTTTTAAGCATCTCTCTCTGAGAAATAAGCCGTTAACCCTGATGACCGTAAGGACTTGGTCAGTCCTTTTTCTCACAATGCGCGGGTCAATGGAGAGCAATCTCTTCTTGCATTTTTTACATTCCAAACGGGAGAAAAACAATGAGTGATCCAGTGGTCGACAAGATCCAGAACCACCCAAAGTACCAAGAACTGCGCGCTAAGCGTGGTGGCTTTGGCTGGTTCCTCGCCGTGTTGATGTTGGTCGTGTACTACGGCTACATCGCACTTATCGCGTTCAACAAACCTTTCCTCGCACAACCTATCGGTGCTGGCGTAACCACCGTGGGCATTCCACTGGGCATGGGCGTGATTGTTTTCACGATCGTGATCACAGGTATTTATGTGAATCGCGCCAACAGCGAATACGACGCGCTGACCAAGGAAATCTTGGAGGACGCTACCAAATGAAAAAAATCTCCACACTCTTAGGCGCGTTCTTTGCGCTGGCGGCAAGCACTGCCTTTGCAGCAGGTGCTGACTTGGGTGAAACCACCAAGCAGACCACCAACTGGACCGCCATCATCATGTTCGGCGCATTCGTCATCGCCACTTTGGGCATCACCAAATGGGCCGCTGCCAAAACCAAATCTGCTGCTGACTTCTACACAGCAGGTGGCGGCATCACCGGCTTCCAAAATGGCTTGGCCATTGCGGGCGACTACATGTCTGCTGCATCATTTCTCGGCATTTCCGCTGCTGTGATGGCATCGGGCTATGACGGTTTGATCTACTCCATTGGCTTCCTTGTCGGCTGGCCCGTCATCACCTTCTTGATGGCCGAACGTCTGCGCAACTTGGGCAAATTCACCTTTGCCGACGTGGCAGGCTACCGCTTCCAACAAACCCCCATCCGCGCCTTTGCTGCTTCCGGCACTTTGGTGGTGGTGGCTTTCTATTTGATCGCGCAAATGGTGGGCGCTGGTTCATTGATCAAGCTGCTGTTCGGCTTGGACTACTGGATCGCTGTGGTGCTCGTTGGCGCATTGATGATGATTTACGTGTTGTTCGGCGGCATGACTGCCACGACATGGGTGCAAATCATCAAAGCCATCATGCTGCTCGCTGGTGTGACCTTCATGGCCTTGATGGTCTTGGCGCAATTCGGTTTTAGCCCTGAGGCCTTGTTTGCCAAAGGCGTTGAAGTCAAGACGGCCTTGGCTGGTACCGCGAAAGACGCTGCAATTGCCGCGGCCACCGCATCGGCCGCTGCCGCTGCAACGCCCGAAGCTGCTGCTGCCGCATCTGCTGCGTTGGAAAAAGCCAATGCCACAGACCCTGCAAAAGTCGGCATGTCCATCATGGGCCCAGGCGGCTTTATCAAAGACCCCATCTCTGCCATTTCCTTCGGTATGGCCTTGATGTTCGGTACCGCTGGTTTGCCACATATCTTGATGCGCTTCTTCACCGTGCCTGATGCCAAAGAAGCGCGTAAATCTGTGTTCTGGGCCACCACATGGATCGGCTACTTCTACGTGTTGATCTTCATCATCGGTTTCGGCGCCATCACCTTGGTGATGACCAACCCTGACCTGAATGCACAACTCAAAGCTGGCGGCAACAACATGGCAGCCGTGCTGGTGGCCAAGGCTGTGGGCGGCGACGTGTTCTTCGGCTTCATCTCTGCCGTGGCCTTCGCCACCATCTTGGCGGTGGTGGCTGGCTTGACCTTGTCGGGCGCCTCTGCTGTGTCACACGACTTGTACGCCACGGTGTTCAAACAAGGCAAAGCTGACAGCGCGTCTGAGCTGCGTGTCTCTCGCATCACCACCTTGGCACTCGGCGTCATCGCTGTGGTGTTGGGCATCGCGTTTGAGAAGCAAAACATCGCCTTCATGGTGGCCTTGGCTTTCGCGATTGCCGCGTCTGCCAACTTCCCTGTGTTGTTCATGTCTGTTCTTTGGAAAGACTGCACGACCAAGGGCGCTGTCATCGGCGGCTTCTTGGGTCTGATCTCTTCTGTGGTGTTGACCGTGGTGTCACCTTCTGTGTGGGAAGCCACACTGGGCAACCCCAAAGGTTCAGCATGGTTCCCTTATGCCTCACCTGCCTTGTTCTCTATGACCATTGGCTTCGTGGGCATCTGGTTGTTCTCCATCTTGGACAACAGCGCACAAGCGAAGAAAGAACGCGCAGATTTCGCTGCACAACAAGTGCGTTCGGAAACTGGCTACGGCGCCGCTGGCGCATCGGGTCACTAAGACCTTTTGCAACTGAGTCCTTCGGGGCTCAGTCCACTGAAAAACCGAGCATTCGTGCTCGGTTTTTTTATGCCTGTTTGGTTTAGGTGTTTTTGACCTTGCGTTGAGGAAAGGGTGTGAGGGACACACAGACGCGGCTTACATCGCTTCGCGACGAATGGCGCCGCATCTGTATGCCCCTCACACTTTGTATTTCGGTGGGTTTTATGCGCAGCAGAGTAATGGCAAGGCTATGTATCTGCGTTCGAAGCAACTGTAAGCATGCGGCACTTCACTCGCTCACAAGCGAAAGCGAGGTGAGGTAGGCGAATACGGCGCCATTCGTCGCGCAGCGATGTAAGCCGTGTTTGCCTACCTCACCTCGCATGCCAAAGAAGGGAAGTTAAAACCTCACGCACCACGCAGTTGACGCAACTTAATGAACGCCATAGCGGCCATGACCGCATCGTTCAACGCATCGTGCGCATCCCGCACGGGCAAATCCAAATCAGACATCAATGTCGCAAAACGCAAATCTATGGTCGGATTTGTCTGCTGCTCATACGGCAACATTTGCCGAAACTTGTAGTCGTAATACATCGCCGACACCTCAATCTTCGGCTGTGGCAACCCCTGTCCCAGCAATGGCCAGATAGCGCGATTGAGCATCGCCACATCGAACTCTAAGTAGTAGCCCACCAGCGGACGACTCCCGATAAAACGCATCAACTGCTTCATGGCGTCTGCCGCTGGCAAACCTTGCGCCACGTCCTGCTCGCGCAAACGGTGAATGCGCACGCTATCGGCAGACACGCCTCGCTCTGGGCGCACGAGCACCTCAAAGCGCTCGCTTGTCATGATCTTGTTGCCCACAATGCGCACTGCACCAATGGAGATGATTTCATCCGTACCCACATTCAAGCCCGTGGTCTCGCAATCCAGCGACACCCATTCATTAGGCGGAGGCTCGTCAAACATGAAACGAAACTCGGGCAAGCCTAGGTGATAAATCAACCACTCGCGCTTGAGCGCGGCCCACCACCCTAATGGAGACAGCAACGAGGTCATCAGAGTGCGTCCAATTTGAAGCGGCTGCGCAACAAAGTTTTGAAATGCTTCACCACGCCCAAGGCGTCTTTCAACAAATCGCGCTCTAGGGTCGAAAGCTTGCTCACATTGACCAAGCCAGACACCGCGTGCTGGGTTTCCATCTCAGTCACGCCAGCTTTCAACTTCAAGCCCATCAAAAAGTGCAAGCTTTGTGTGAGGTCTGCACCCAACTCATGGGTCAGCACGTTTTTGGCGACCAAGACTTCAATGCGTGCGGCAGTACTGGTTTCTTGCAAATGCTCCGCCAAAGCCAAGCTGCGCACGCCATGCACCAAGGGGAAGATGCCTTCTTTCTTGAGGTGCAAACCCTGCTGATCATCCAAGCCCAACAAGCGATTCCACCAACCGTGGCTGTTGCCAAAGGCATCAATCGCCGCTGCAAAGCGTGCCAGCATGGCATCGTTGTCGGTCGCAAAACGCATGAGCACCTGCTGAGCATCTTGTAACAAATGCGCATCACCGCACACGGGGTGCGCATCCAAGAAGATGGCCAAATTCATCAGGCTGTCGGCGTCGGGCATGATGAGCCACTGTTTCACCATCTGCCCAAAGTCATACGCGGTTTTGCGCCACATCGGGTTACTCACCATGATGTGCCCAGGGCATTCGGGATAGCCAAAGGCCGACAAGGCTTGCGAGAACGATTGGCAAATGGCTTCTAAGTTGTCAGGCGGTGTGTAGCCATCACGCAAGATGAGGCCGTTGTCTTGGTCGGTCTTGAGCAGTTGTTCGCCACGCCCTTCGCTACCCATGACAAACAAACAGCTGTTGGCCACCAAGTCAGCGGGTGCAATGAGTTGCCAAGCGCGCTCGAACAAACGGGCGTTCAGGTCTTGCACCAAACGGGCGATCAAACTCACGCGCGTACCACTGCGGTGCAGCGTCGTCACCATACGCGTGATCTGTGTGGCGGCTTGCGCCAAACCTTCAATGTCGGTAGCGGCCTCCACCTGCACCGTGATGAGGTGCGAATGGTTGGACAAGAAGCTGAACAAATCCAAAGCTTCAAGCACGCCCACCACCTGGCTCTCATCCATCACCACCAAACGGTGAACCCGATGGCGCTGCAGCAAGGCCAGAGCATCGCCCACTTGGTCAGAGGGGCGAACGGCAATGAGCTGGAAGTTGGCCAGATCGCCCACCTTTTGTTGTTCCAAAGGCGTGCCATTCAAAATGGCGCGTTGCAGCGTCGACGCCGTAAACACACCTAAGCGCTCGACCGAGGTAGAGCGATCGCGCACCAACACACACTTGGTGCGTTGCGCTTGCAACACCTTCACCACCGACAGTACATCGGCATCCATCTCTACAAAATGCGCAGGGCGTACAAAGGCTTCGTCCACGCGAGACAAGGTGAGTGACTGCAACTCATGCTGACTTTGGCGTTGCGACAAGGCCGTGAGTTTGTTACTCAAGTCTGAGAACAACAACGCACCGAAGGTGGCGTTGCTGGCAATCAGTTCGGTGACGGTTTGACGCGCCAGCTGATAAGCCACCACCTCTTCTTGGGCCACAAATTTATTGCTGGTTTTAGCCGCCACCAAGCCACGGCCATCAAAGGTGTCGTCTGGCCCATAGGTGGTGATGACCTCGTCGCCGTCATACTGCGTGACAAAGCCTTTGATGATGACGAACAGATGCGTGGGGGCTGTGCCCACCTCCAAGATCACATCCCCTTCGGGGTAGTACACCACGTCCACACTGTCGCGCACCAAGCGCTGTTGGTCAGGGGTTAAGCAGTCAAATGGGGAGGCCGAAAATTTAAAAGCGTTGGGCATACAGGCATTGTCATGGCAATGCCGCCATTCAACGCTTCACGCCTTGCTGAATGCTTGCGGCAGCATCCCATGCCGTGTCAAACCATTGATCTCCGTCAAGGTAGGCACGCATCATAGGCAGGGCATCGAAGCCCCAAAACACTTTGTCGTCCACGCAGAATGTGGGCACACCAAACACACCGCGTGCGATGGCCTCTTCGGTGTTGGCTTTGAGTTGGTCTTTGACCTCGGGCGAGTCGACTGAGCGGTAAGGTGCGAGCTGTTGCGTCAAAGCTTGCAAACGCTCAGGATCGTCTGCAGGCGCGCCTCCTTGCCAGACGTGTTTGAAAATAGTTTCACACACATAACGATTGGGCTCGCCGTTAGCACTGCAAGCAACACTCAATCGCAACAGGGACAAGGGATTGAACGGATGCGACTGAGGCATGTCCATCACCACCCCCATGTGCTTGGCTTGCCACAGCACTTGGCGATACGTCCACTCACGTTTCCCTGCGATTTCTGCGGGGCCAAGCTGGCCGTTGTGTTTGAGCATTGCAGCAAACAACACGGGCTTGTAAATCATGCAATGGCTCACCCCCATCAAACTTTTGGGCAATGCCTCAAAGGCAAGGTACGCATAGGGCGAAATGAAGTCGATGTAACAGGTGATGGTTTTCATGCTTGCTTCCTTCAAGGGTTTGCCGCTGCATACGCAGCCAAGCGTTCACCAATCATCTGCCACACCTCGCGCTTGTCATCGGCATGTCGTTGCCCCCATCCGCCAATTTCGTCAAGCGTACGCCAGCAACCTTCACAGTAGGTGGTGTCATCCGACATTCGGCAAATTGAAATGCAAGGCGATGGAGGCACATCGTCACTTTGCAGCACACGCTTGGCAAGCGCAGCCAAGCGCACATCTGCAGGCGTGAGGCCTTGAGGTTTGGGGGTAAGTTCGCTTCCACACATGGTTGGTATTGTCAGCGAACGTCAAGTCGTCAAGCGGCTCGTTTATTCAAAACCGCGCGTGACACGAGGGAATTGGGCTTGCGCCCCAAAGCCTCGCTGATGAACACACCTGCATCGATCAATTTGTCCAAATCAATACCGGTGTCGATGCCCATGCCGTGCAGCATGTACACCACGTCTTCGGTGGCCACATTACCTGTGGCGCCTTTGGCGTAGGGGCAGCCGCCCAAACCCGCCACCGACGATTGGAAATTCCACACGCCCATTTGCAGCGCCGCCAAGGTGTTGACCAAAGCTTGGCCATAGGTGTCGTGAAAGTGGCCCGACACATCGTTGAGCGCGTAGTGCTTGAGCGTGGCTTCGATGGCGGCTTGCACCTTGCGGGGTGTACCCACGCCAATGGTGTCGGCCACGTCCACGCGTTGCACGCCAATACTTTTCATCAAGCCTGCCAAGTAGCCGACACGCTCAGGCGCAATGTCACCTTCGTAGGGGCAACCCACAGTGCAGCTCATCGCACCACGCACAGCAATGCCAGCATCGCGTGCAGCCTTGACCACCGGTGCAAAGCGCTCGATGCTTTCGGCAATCGAGCAGTTGATGTTCTTTTGACTAAACGCTTCGCTGGCCGCGCCAAACACCACAATCTCATCGGGTTTGGTTTTCAGCGCAGCTTCAAAGCCTTGCAAATTGGGGGTGAGCACCGAGTAGCGCACAGCAAGGTCTCGGCGAATGCCCGCCATCACCTCGGCGTTGTCGGCCATTTGCGGCACCCACTTGGGGCTGACAAAACTGGTGACTTCGATTTCTTTGAGCCCCGCCGCTTGCAAGCGGTGCACCAGTTCCACCTTAACGGCGGCAGGCACAGGCTGCTTTTCGTTTTGCAGGCCGTCGCGCGGGCCCACATCAATCAAACGCACACGATGCGGCAAAGAGGTCAACATGGTCACACTTTCAATTTCAAAAGCTCTTCACCTTCGGCCACTTGGTCACCCGGCGCATAGAGCAGTTCCAACACTTCACCATCCGCGGGGGCGGCAATGGTGTGCTCCATTTTCATCGCTTCCATGACGGCGAGTGGCTGACCGGCTTTGACTTTGTCACCTGCAGCAACCGAAAACGACACCACCTTGCCCGGCATGGGCGCAGTCAAACGGCCACCGGCCTCTTGAGTTTCGCCCGCGTGAGCCAGCGCATCCACCACGGTGATGCGCGTGGCACCTTGCGGGGCAAACACATGGGCGACCTCTTCGTGGGCTTGCGCTTCGATGAACACCTGTACGCGAGCCGTGTGGTCGGCAAAGCTCACATGCAAGGCATCGGCCTCGGCGCGCCATACCAATGTGCCGCTCACGGCATCGTCACCTTCGCCCACGGCGAGTTGCAACACGCCGTCGTGCAAGTAGCTCAACACCGCGGTGTAGCTCGCGCCGTGAAAGTTAAACCCAAACGCCCGCGTGGCCACACCATAGGCACGCCAGCCATCGCGTTGACTGAACGGGTCATGCCCCACTTGAGCCTGTTCTTCGTGCAAGGTGTGCGCCACCACCGAGGCAGCAGCCAGTGGCAAGCCCACAGCTTCTTGACCAAACAACGCTTTGTCTTCGCGCTGAATCAACGCGGTGTCGAGCTTGGCCGTGGCAAACGAATCGGTGCGAATGATGTGGCGCAAGAACTGCACATTGGTGGTCAAGCCGACGATGCGGGTTTGCGACAAGGCCTCATCCAAACGCGCCAACGCTTGCTCGCGCGTGTCGCCGTGCACGATGAGCTTGGCCACCATCGAGTCGTAAAACGGGCTGATGCTGTCGCCCTCGCGCACGCCGTCGTCCACGCGCACATCGCTGATTTCAAAACTGCTGCACGCAGGTTTGCGATACACAGCCAACGTCCCCGTAGCGGGCAAAAAGTTGTTGTCGGGGTTCTCGGCGCAAATGCGCGCTTCGATGGCGTGGCCGTGAATGCGCAAATCGCTTTGCTGCAAAGGCAGCGGCTCGCCGCTGGCCACGCGCAGTTGCCACTCCACCAAGTCGAGGCCAGTGATCGCTTCAGTCACGGGATGCTCCACCTGCAAGCGCGTGTTCATCTCCATGAAATAAAACTTCATGCTCTCGGGCTTGTCATACGCCGTTTGCTCGACGATGAATTCCACTGTGCCCGCGCCCACATAGTTCACCGCTTTGGCGGCGGCCACTGCGGCTTCACCCATCTGCTTTCGCAAGGCTTCGGTCATGCCAGGCGCGGGCGCTTCTTCGAGCACTTTTTGGTGGCGGCGTTGCACCGAGCAATCGCGCTCAAACAAATACACGCAGTTGCCGTGTGTGTCGCCAAACACTTGAATTTCAATGTGGCGTGGGCGTTGCACGTATTTCTCAATCAACACCGCGTCGTCGCCAAAGCTGTTGATGGCTTCGCGTTTGCAGCTGGCCAACGCGTCGGCAAACTCGGCGCTGCTGTTGACCACGCGCATGCCTTTGCCGCCACCGCCCGCGCTGGCTTTGATGAGCGCGGGATAGCCAATGCGGTCTGCCTCGCGCTGCAACAACGCAGGGTCTTGGTCAGCCGCGTGGTAGCCGGGCACCAAGGGCACGCCAGCCTTTTCCATCAACTGTTTGGACTCCGCTTTCAAGCCCATCGCCAAAATGGCAGAGGCGGGTGGGCCAATGAACACGAGGCCCGCAGCGGCACACGCTTTGGCAAAGTCTTCGTTCTCGCTCAAAAAGCCGTAGCCGGGGTGCACCGCGTGTGCGCCGGTGTCTTTGGCGGCTTGCAAGATGCGCTCCCAGCGCAGGTAGCTGTCTTTGGGCGCGCTGCCACCGATGTGCACCGCTTCGTCACACACCTGCACATGCTTGGCTTGCGCGTCAGCGTCCGAATACACGGCCACGGTTTTGATACCCATGCGCTTCGCGGTTGCAGCGACACGGCAGGCGATTTCGCCACGGTTGGCAATGAGGATTTTTTTAAACATCTTGAAACTCCAATTCACCTGTCACAGCAACCACGAAGGCTTGCGCTTTTGCAAGAAGGACTGCACGCCCTCTTTGCCTTCAGCACTTGAACGAATGTCGGCAATACCCGCCACGGTGTGGGCGACCAAGGCGTCGTCTATCTCGCGCTCGGCCACGTCTTGCACCAAGCGCTTGCAGGCGCGCACAGCATTGGGGCTGGCACTCACCAAAGCGCTGGTGAGCTCAGCCACTTTGGCGTCCAGCGCGTCAGCAGCCACCACCTCGTGAACCAAACCAATGCGATGCGCCTCTGCCGCGCTGAAACGCTCGGCGGTTAAAAAGTAACGGTGCGAAGCACGAGCACCCATCGCGCGAATGACGTAAGGGCTGATGGTGGCGGGGATGAGCCCGAGCTTCACCTCGCTCAAACAATAGGTGGCGGTGTCCACGCTCACGGCCATGTCGCAAGCGGCGACCAAGCCCACACCTCCAGCAAACACATCGCCTTGTACGCGGGCAATGGTTGGTTTGGGGCATTCGTAAATCGCACGCAACATAGCAGCGAGCTGACCTGCGTCGGCGAGGTTTTCGTCGCGCGTGTAGTCGGCCATGCGGCGCATCCAGTTCAGGTCGGCGCCTGCGCAAAACGCGGGGCCTTCGGCGGCCAACACCACGCAACGCACATCGGCGGCTTGGCCCGCTTCGGTGAACGCGGCTTTCAACTCGGCAATCACTTCGTCGTTGAAGGCATTGCGCACATCGGGGCGGCTGAGGGTGATGGTGCGCACCGCGCCGTGGTCGGCAATGGTCAGCGCAGTATGAGATGGGGTTGTCATATCAAGCACCCATCACATGCGGAACAAACCAAACTTGGTCTCAGGAATGGGCGCGTTGAGTGACGCGCTCAAGCCCAGCGCCAGCACGCGGCGGGTATCGGCGGGGTCGATCACGCCGTCGTCCCACAAACGGGCCGTGGCGAAGTAGGGATGGCCTTGGTGTTCGTACTGTTGGCGAATAGGCGCTTTGAAAGCATCTTCTTCCTCGGCGCTCCACTGGCCGCCTTTGGCTTCAATGCCATCGCGCTTGACCGTAGCCAACACGCTAGCCGCTTGCTCGCCCCCCATGACGCTGATACGTGCGTTGGGCCACATCCACAAAAAGCGCGGCGCAAATGCACGGCCACACATGCCGTAGTTGCCTGCGCCAAAGCTGCCGCCAATGATGACGGTGAACTTCGGGACCGCAGCAGTCGCCACCGCCGTGACCATCTTGGCGCCGTTGCGAGCGATGCCTTCGTTTTCGTACTTGCGCCCAACCATGAAGCCGGTGATATTCTGCAAAAACACGAGTGGCGTTTTGCGCTGGCAGCACAGCTCGATGAAGTGTGCGCCCTTCAATGCTGACTCGGAAAACAAAATGCCGTTGTTGGCAATGATGCCCACTGGCATGCCTTCGATGCGCGCAAAGCCGCACACCAGCGTGGTACCAAAGCGGGCTTTGAACTCGTCAAACTCAGAGCCATCAACGATGCGCGCAATGATCTCGCGCACATCAAAGGGCTTGCGTGTGTCAGTGGGGATGACGCCGTACAACTCTTTGGCGTCGTACTTGGGTGGCACAGGCGCGTGCGTGGCAATGTTGGGGGCTTTGTGTGCGTTGAGGTTTTTCACCGCCTGACGCGCCAGAGACAAAGCGTGCAAATCGTTTTGTGCCAAGTGGTCGGCCACGCCAGAGAGGCGGGTGTGCACATCGCCACCGCCCAGGTCTTCGGCGCTCACCACCTCGCCGGTGGCGGCCTTCACCAAAGGTGGCCCCCCCAAGAAGATGGTGCCTTGGTTTTTCACAATGATGGTTTCGTCGCTCATGGCCGGCACATACGCGCCCCCGGCGGTACAGCTGCCCATCACCACCGCGATTTGCGCAATGCCTTGCGCGCTCATGTTCGCTTGGTTGAAGAAGATGCGACCAAAGTGGTCACGGTCGGGGAACACCTCGTCTTGGTTGGGTAAGTTGGCCCCGCCTGAGTCGACCAAGTAAATGCAAGGCAAGCGGTTTTGCTGCGCGATTTCTTGCGCACGCAAATGCTTCTTCACCGTCATGGGGTAATACGTGCCGCCCTTCACCGTGGCGTCGTTGCACACGATCATGCAGTCCACGCCACTCACGCGACCAATGCCGGCGATGACGCCCGCACACGGCGCGTCGTTGTTGTACATGTTGAGCGCAGCCAGCGGCGCTACTTCTAAGAAAGGGGTGCCGGGGTCAAGCAGCATTTGCACGCGATCGCGGGGCAGCAGCTTGCCGCGTGCCGTATGTTTGGCGCGAGCAGCCTCGCCACCGCCTTGGGCTGTGCGCTCTAAGTGCAGGCGCAAATCGTCCACCACCTGCTGCATGGCAGCGGCATTGGCCAAGAAGTCGGCAGAGCGTGCGTTGAGTTGGGTTTGCAAAACAGTCATCGTGTTTTCCTTGTGCAGCGGATGGCAGCAAGCTTAGGGGCACCGCGATTGATCTCTGCGTCATCAAGGTTGCAAATCCTGCCACAATTCACACCCTATGTTTAGTCCCGATTCATCTCCCAATACGTCCCTGACTCACGGGCGAGCCGAGACGCCGATAGCTTTTATTCAGGCTATTGCAGCAGCTTATGCCCAACGTGGCCTATGCGTGGATGAAGCCTTAGCGAAGGCACAAATCGAGCCAAAATTACTCAAAAAAAGCAGCGCTCGTGTGACCGCGATGCAAATGGAATTGATCTCTGGCTTTGCCATGCAAGAGCTTGACGACGAAAGCCTAGGCTGGTTCAGCCGCCGCCTACCCTGGGGCAGCTACGGCATGTTGGTGCGCGCTTCACTCACCTCACCCACATTGGGCGTGGCTATGACTCGTTGGTGCCGTCACCATGGTTTGTTGACCGACGACATCCGTCTAAGCCTGAGCGAACACCGCGGTGTGGCCACGCTAACGCTGGAAGAGGTGCATTCACTGGGGCAGTTTCAAGAATTCTGTGTGGTGTCTGTACTACGCAATGCGCTCGGTGTCGCGTGTTGGTTGACCGATTCACGCATCCCGCTGCTCGCCACGCACCTGCGCTTTGCCGCACCTGCTCACGCAGACAGTTACCGCGTGTTATTCGACGGCGCGACACACTTTGAAGCAAATGCACACAGCTTGCAGTTCGATGCGGGCTACTTGGCTCTGCCCGTTCGCCGTGACGAAGCCGCGCTGCAACAGATGCTGCAACGTGCATTGCTGCTGACTGTGCGCCCCTACCGACGTGACCGCTTGTTAGTTGAAAAGGTGCGCCAAGCCCTAGCCCAGCATCCGCAACAGTGTCGCAATGCAGATGACGTGGCCGCCCGTCTCAACATGTCCGCGCGCACCTTGCATCGCCAACTGCGAGAGGAAGATGCTTCTTTGCAACAGCTCAAAGACAGCGTGCGTGAACAACGCGCCCGTGAGCTACTGCTGCGCACCACCAAACCCCTCAAGCAAATCGCCATAGAGGTTGGTTTCTCTAACGAAAAGAGCTTTATGCGGGCGTTCAAAGCTTGGACAGGTCATGCGCCAGACGAATTCCGGCGTGGCCTCTGACCCAAACAGGGAAAACCCTTATAGGGTAAGTAAGTAAAAGGTCAGTCGCGCTAGTGACACTCCTTGGCAAAGGCAGACAAACAACGCACCACACAAAAACCAAAGGTGCATTGGGGGTCTGCCTTTTTCGTTTTTGAAATAGGGAGAAAAACAATGAGTGATCCAGTGGTCGACAAGATCCAGAACCACCCAAAGTACCAAGAACTACGCGCTAAGCGTGGTGGCTTTGGCTGGTTCCTCGCAGTGTTGATGTTGGTCGTGTACTACGGCTACATCGCACTTATCGCGTTCAACAAACCTTTCCTCGCACAGCCCATCGGTGCTGGCGTGACCACCGTGGGCATTCCACTGGGCATGGGCGTCATCGTGTTCACGATTGTGATCACAGGCATCTACGTGCGTCGCGCCAACAGCGAATACGACGCATTGACGAAAGAGATCTTGAAGGACGCGACCCAATGAACAAACACATTCTTTTGAGCGCGCTCGCGCTCTTGGCCAGCGGCACAGTTTTGGCTGCTGGTGCGGACTTGGGCGACACCGCCAAGCAAGCCACCAACTGGACCGCCATTGCCATGTTTGGCCTGTTTGTGGCCGGCACACTTTGGATCACCAAATGGGCTGCGGCCAAAACCCGCTCGGCGGCAGATTTCTACACCGGCGGTGGCGGCATCACGGGTTTTCAAAATGGTTTGGCCATTGCGGGCGACTACATGTCGGCGGCTGCCTTCTTGGGCATTTCGTCTGCGGTCATGGCCAGTGGCTATGACGGCTTGATCTACTCCATCGGCTTTCTGGTCGGCTGGCCCGTCATCACCTTCTTGATGGCCGAGCGCCTGCGCAACTTGGGCAAGTTCACCTTTGCCGACGTGGCAGGCTACCGCTTCCAACAAACCCCCATCCGCGCTTTTGCTGCTTCTGGCACTTTGGTGGTGGTGGCGTTTTATTTGATTGCGCAAATGGTGGGTGCCGGCCAACTCATCAAACTCTTGTTTGGTTTGGACTACGCCTATGCCGTGGTCATCGTCGGCGTGCTGATGATGGTGTATGTGCTCTTTGGCGGCATGACCGCCACCACGTGGGTGCAGATCATCAAGGCTTGCATGTTGCTCTCGGGCGTGACCTTCATGGCCTTCATGGTTTTGATGGAGTTTGGCTTCAGCCCTGAAGCCTTGTTTGCCAAAGCTGTGGCCGTGAAAACCGCTGTGGCCGTCAACGCCAAAGAAGCCGCCATTGCAGCCGCCACCGCATCGGCCGCTGCTGCGGCAACGCCTGAGGCCGTGGACGCTGCGTCTGCCGCGCTGGCCAAAGCCAACGCCATGGACCCCGAGAAAATCGGCTTGGCAATCATGGGCCCTGGTGGCTTCATCAAAGACCCCATCTCTGCCATTTCGTTTGGCATGGCTTTGATGTTTGGTACCGCTGGTTTGCCACACGTGCTCATGCGCTTCTTCACCGTGCCCGATGCCAAAGAAGCCCGCAAGTCGGTGCTGTGGGCTACCACCTGGGTGGGCTACTTCTTCATCTTGATCTTCATCATTGGCTTTGGCGCGATCACCTTGGTGCTCACCAACCCCGAGCTGGCTGACGTGGCCAAGGGCGCCATCAAAGGCGGCGCTGGCACAGCCAACATGGCTGCGGTGCTGGTGGCCAAAACCGTGGGCGGCAACGTGTTCTACGGCTTCATCTCGGCTGTGGCGTTTGCCACCATCTTGGCCGTGGTCGCGGGCTTGACCTTGTCGGGCGCGTCTGCTGTGTCACACGACTTGTATGCCACGCTCATCAAAGGCGGCAATGCCGACAGCGCCTCTGAGCTGCGCGTGTCACGCATCACCACCATCGTGTTGGGCGTCATCGCTGTGAGCTTGGGCATTGCGTTTGAAAAGCAAAACATTGCCTTCATGGTGTCGTTGGCGTTTGCCATTGCGGCCTCGGCCAACTTCCCTGTGTTGTTCCTCTCCATCTTGTGGAAAGGCTGCACCACACGCGGCGCTGTGATTGGTGGCTTCTTGGGCCTGGCCTCGTCCGTCACCCTCACCTTCCTCTCGCCAGCGGTGTGGGAAGTGACCTTGGGCAACCCCAAAGGCTCGGCTTGGTTCCAATACAGTTCGCCTGCGCTGTTCTCGATGAGCTTGGCCTTCATCGGCATTTGGCTGTTCTCCATCACGGACCGCAGCAAACAAGCTCAACAAGAACGCGAAGCCTTTGCCGCACAACAAGTGCGCTCAGAAACAGGCTACGGCGCGTCGGGGGCATCGGGCCACTGATTGCCGCTTGTTGCAATACGCAAATGAGAACCGGGCCTTGCGCCCGGTTTTTTTATTTCTCGTCTCACGCTCATAACAGTCGTAACACGATCGTGCGCTTCTTTTTTCATGGTCTCACTGGCGAGAAGGTGTCGTTGGGTTGAGCGCCATGGAGGTCCAGTTTAGGCTGGAAGCGGTCGGTCATTGAGTCCCAGATGACTGGGAGCAGACGCCCCTTGCAGCAATTTGGACTGAAGCGTACCAGCAGCCAGAGAATCAATCCCAAGCTGCTAGCTCACTGCTGTAGTGATTCCGATTCCGACCATTTGAAATTCGCATCTCTCTAAACGATCCAAAGAATTACTTGGCTTGATACTTGCTCGTGCTTGCATGTACACAGCAACATTATGACAAGCCATTCAAAAATAAAATCTACTGTGCGTGGGCTGCGAATCGTCGTGGTTGCCCCCGATTTAGACATTCAAGATCCAGACGATGAACATGCGCAGTCTCAAGCTGCGCGATCTCGAGCATTACGTATTGGCTTACTGGAGAGTGGCTTTAACCTAATTGCCACCTTGCCAGCCGATGTATTTTTGGCCGACCGTATTGATCAACTGCAACCTGATCTGATCATCGTCGATGCAGAGTCAGAGGCAAGAGACGCCCTAGAGCATGTGGTCTTTGCTACGCGCAACGAGCGTCGTCCAATCGTGCTATTCACCGATGACAAAGATACCGCGCATGTCCGTGATGCGATGGCTGTAGGAGTATCAGCCTACATCGTAGACGGTCTATCTAGTAAACGTATTCGTCCCATTCTTGAAGTGGCAATGGCTCGTTTTGAATATGAAGAAAAATTGCGCGACGAGCGCGACGATGCGCGCCATGCTTTGCAGGAGCGCACACTGATTGATCGGGCTAAGTCCTTGCTGATGGAACGCCAAGGTTTGAGCGAGAAAGATGCTTTTAATAAGTTACGCAAGGTAGCCATGGATAAAGGGCTGAAGATGGGCGAAGTCGCTCAACGCATTTTGGACATGGCCGACCTGCTGTCCTAGTTTGGTGCGTCGACTTGGTGCATGAAAGCATAAACGCCCTTTGGTAGGGCGTTTTTTCTTACGGAGGAACCCTAAATAGCTGGCACAGCTATTGCAATCTGTTCACAACAAGAACCAAGGTCGGTTCAAGGACAAAGGCGTCCCCACCCATGCACCACAGATGCATGGTGTGAGGGCGCCTTTGTCGTTTCAGCACCAGTTTTTTGAGGAGTTATGTCATGACGAAACTTTTGGAGACCCCCATGAGCCGCCGCAATATTTTGCAAGCAGCCACTGCAGGCGCTATTACCATCGCCCCTGCCTTGCGTGCTGCCGTATATGCCCAAGGTTCTGACAAGCCAGAAAAAGAAGAGGTCAAGATTGGCTTCATCCCTCTTACCGACTGCGCCAGCGTGGTGATGGCCTCGGTGTTAGGCATCGACAAAAAATACGGCGTCAAAATTATCCCCACCAAAGAGTCGAGCTGGGCCGGTGTGCGTGACAAATTGGTCAATGGCGAACTCGACTTTGCACACGCCTTGTACGGTTTGATTTACGGCGTGCACATGGGCACAGCAGGTCCCAAAAAAGACATGGCTGTGTTGATGAACTTGAACCAAAACGGTCAAGCCATCACGCTGTCCAAGAAGCTTGCTGACAAAGGCGCTGTCGATGCGGGCAGCCTTGCCAAGTTGATGGCCACCGAGAAGCGCGAATACACCTTCGCACAAACCTTTCCCACCGGCACGCACGCCATGTGGCTGTATTACTGGCTAGCCAGCGTGGGCGTGAATCCGCTGAAAGACGCCAAAGTCATCACTGTGCCGCCGCCCCAAATGGTGGCAAACATGCGTGTGGGTAACATGGACGGCTACTGCGTTGGCGAGCCTTGGGGTCACCGCGCCATTGCCGATGGCATTGGCATTACCGCGGCAACCACACAAGACATCTGGCGTGACCACCCCGAAAAAGTACTTGGCACCACCAGCGACTTCGTTAAGAAATATCCCAACACCGCACGCGCCGTGACTGCTGCGATTTTGGAAGCAGGCAAGTGGATTGATGCAGGCCTGCAAAACAAAATGAAGATGGCCGAAACTATTGCCGACAAAGCCTTTGTGAACACCAGTGTGGACGTGATTAACCAACGTATCTTGGGGCGTTATCAAAACGGGTTGGGCAAAACATGGGACGACCCCAACCACATGAAGTTCTTCAACGACGGTACGGCCAACTTCCCTTACCTGTCTGATGGCATGTGGTTCCTCACACAGCACAAGCGCTGGGGCCTGCTCAAAGATCACCCAGACTATTTGAAAGTGGCTAAAGAGATTAACCAAATCGACCTTTTCAAACAAGCCGCCACTGCCAGCAAAACGCCTGTCCCAAAAGACACGATGCGCACATCTAAGTTGATGGACGGCGTGGTGTGGGACGGAAAAGACCCCAAGAAATACGCCGACAGCTTCAAAGTTCACGCTTAAAGCTCCGACGAACGCGCTCGAACAAGGACACATCTCATGGATTTCAAAAATCTGTTGTCACGCGTGGTGCCACCCTCCATGGGTTTGGCGCTGCTGGTGGGCATTTGGTCATTGGTCTCTGTCACCAGCACCAACAACTTTCCCAACCCAACCGACACCTTCTGGCAAGCCGTGGATGTGTTCAGCCACCCGTTCTACAGCAATGGCCCCAACGACCAAGGCGTGGGGTGGAACGTATGGAGTTCTCTCAAGCGTGTGGCGCTGGGCTTTGGTTTGGCTGCGTTGGTCGGCATTCCTTTGGGCTTTTTGATTGGACGCTTTGACTTTTTGTCTCGCATGTTCAATCCGCTCATCAGCTTGTTGCGTCCAGTGTCGCCCTTAGCTTGGTTGCCCATTGGTTTGCTGGTGTTCAAGGGCGCCAATCCTGCGGCCATTTGGACCATCTTCATTTGCTCCATCTGGCCCATGGTCATTAATACGGCTGTGGGGGTGCAACGCGTCCCCCAAGACTACATGAACGTGGCGCGTGTGCTCAACCTTTCCGAATGGAAGATCGTTAGCAAAATTTTGTTCCCTGCTGTGTTGCCGTACATGTTGACAGGCGTGCGTTTGGCTGTCGGCACGGCTTGGTTGGTCATCGTTGCCGCTGAGATGCTGACCGGTGGCGTGGGCATTGGTTTTTGGGTTTGGGATGAATGGAACAACCTGAATGTCAAAAACATCATCATCGCCATCTTTGTGATTGGCATCGTGGGCTTGGTGTTGGAGTACGCCCTCATCAAACTCGCCACAGCATTCACCTTCGAGGAGGTGCATTCATGAACGCATCGTTGACCACCAAGTACTTGCAAATTCAGGGCGTGGCCCAAACTTTTCGTACTGCCAAGGGCGACTTTCCTGCACTGCGAAACATCGATCTTACTGTGGGCAAAGGCGAGTTCGTTGCGCTCATCGGTCACTCCGGTTGCGGCAAGTCAACGTTGCTCAACCTGATTGCAGGTTTGACCACACCTACTGAAGGCACCCTCATTTGTGCTAATCGCGAAATCGCAGGTCCTGGACCGGAGCGGGCTGTGGTGTTTCAAAACCACTCATTGCTGCCTTGGCTCACGTGCTTCGAGAACGTTTATCTCGGAGTTGAACGTGTGTTCGGACAAAGCAGCATCGTGGATGGTAAGGTCAAAGAAGATAAAGCCCAACTCACCACGCGCACCTATGCTGCACTCGAAATGGTGGGCTTGACCCATGCTGCACAAAAGCGTCCTGGAGAAATTTCGGGTGGCATGAAGCAGCGCGTAGGTATTGCCCGTGCGTTGGCCATGGAACCACAAGTTTTGTTGATGGATGAGCCCTTTGGCGCTTTAGATGCGCTGACTCGTGCCAAGCTGCAAGACGAACTACTAGCTATCGTGGCCAACACACAAAGCACGGTGGTGATGGTGACGCACGATGTAGACGAGGCGGTGCTGCTGTCCGACAAGATTGTGATGATGACCAATGGACCAGCCGCCACTATCGGCGAAGTGCTGCACGTAGACCTGCCTAGACCTCGTTCACGCGTCACGCTGGCGGATGATCCCGCCTACTTGCACTACCGCAAAGCCGTGATTGACTTTTTGTACACGCGCCAAGCTCACGTTGAGAAACACTAAGGAGTTGGACATGACCAACAAACTCAAACTCGTGATGGTGGGCAACGGCATGGCCGGTGTGCGCACCTTGGAAGAGCTCATCAAGCTGACAACAGACCTATACGACATCACGGTCTTCGGCTCGGAGCCACACCCCAATTACAACCGCATCTTGTTATCACCCGTATTAGCAGGTGAGCAAACCTTGGATGAAATCATCCTCAACCCACTCGACTGGTACAGCGACAACCACATCACCTTGCACACAAGCTGGACGGTCACCGAGGTGGACCGTGTCAAACGCATCGTGCACGCCACCAACGCCGCAGGCGAAATCAAAAGCGCGTCCTATGACCGCTTGATTTTGGCCACAGGCTCCAACCCATTCATGCTACCCGTGCCAGGCCGTGAGTTGGATGGCGTGCTGGCCTACCGCGACATTGCCGATACACAGGCCATGATTGATGCAGCCACCCAATACAAACATGCCGTGGTGATTGGCGGCGGTTTGCTCGGACTCGAAGCGGCCAACGGTTTGATGAAACGCGGCATGAGCGTTACCGTGGTTCACGTGGGCGAATGGCTGATGGAGCGTCAGCTTGACAAAGTCGCGGGTGGTTTGTTGCAACGTTCGCTAGAAGAGCGCGGCATGCAGTTCCGCATGGGCGCACACACGCAAGAATTGCAAGCCGACAAAAACGGGCGCGTGGCTTCGGTGGTGTTCAAAGACGGCTCACACGTGCCCGCCGAGTTGGTGGTGATGGC
Organism: Pseudomonadota bacterium; assembly: GCA_041180165.1. Taxonomy (GTDB): domain Bacteria; phylum Pseudomonadota; class Gammaproteobacteria; order Burkholderiales; family Burkholderiaceae_C; genus Limnohabitans. Next base: position 512,473 of record JBEGSC010000001.1, read on the forward strand.
GGTGGGTATTCGCCCCAACACGGCGCTGGCCGAAAAAATGCACCTGCATTGCGAACGCGGCATTGTGGTCAGCGACACCCTGCAAACCGTGACCGACCCACGCATTTATGCCGTGGGCGAATGCGCGGCCCACCGTGGCATTGCCTATGGTTTAGTGGCACCTTTGTTTGAGCAAGGCAAGGTGTTGGCCAACCATTTGGCCGAGTTCGGTATTGGCCGCTACACCGGCTCGCTCACCTCGACCAAACTCAAAGTCACAGGCATTGATTTGTTCAGCGCGGGCGACTTTATGGGTAGTGACGATGGCAGCACCGAAGAAATTGTGTTGAGCGACCCGCACGAAGGCGTGTACAAAAAACTCGTCATCAAAAACGACCAATTGGTCGGCGCTTGTTTGTATGGCGACACCGTAGACGGCAGTTGGTATTTCAAGCTCTTGCGCGAAGGCCGTAGTGTGTCGGACATTCGCGAAAAGTTGATGTTTGGAGAATCCAACATTGGCGATGTAGGCCATGAAGGTCATAACAAAGCCGCCAGCATGCCCGACGATGCCGAGGTGTGCGGTTGCAATGGTGTGAAAAAAGGCGCCATTTGCAAAGCCATCAAAGACAAAGGCTTATTCACCCTAGATGAAGTGCGTAAACACACCAAGGCCAGTGCATCGTGTGGTTCTTGCACAGGCTTGGTGGAACAAATTTTGATGTTCACAGCCGGTGGCGACTATTCAGCAACACCGAAAAAGAAAGCGGTCTGTGGCTGCACCGACCGCAGCCATCAAGAAGTGCGCGATGCCATTCGTGATCAAAAGCTATTGACCAATGACGCAGTGTTCATGTTTTTAGAGTGGAAGAGCCCTACAGGATGCGCCACCTGCCGCCCTGCCATCAACTACTACCGTCTGAGCAGCTGGCCCAAAGAAGCGTTAGATGACCCGCAAAGCCGACTCATCAATGAGCGTAGCCACGCCAACATTCAAAAGGACGGCACCTACAGCGTGATTCCGCGCATGTGGGGTGGCGAGACCACCGCCGACGAACTGCGCCGTATTGCCGATGTGGTTGACAAATACAACATACCCACCGTCAAGGTCACAGGCGGTCAACGCATTGACTTGCTCGGTGTGAAGAAAGAAGACTTGGTCAATGTGTGGAAAGACATTGGCATGCCGTGCGGCCACGCCTATGCCAAAGCCTTGCGCACCGTCAAAACCTGCGTGGGCAGCGAATGGTGCCGCATGGGCACACAAGACAGCACACAAATGGGCAAAGACCTTGAGAAAGCCATGTGGCGCATGTATGCCCCACATAAGGTGAAGTTCGCCGTGTCGGGTTGCCCACGTAACTGCGCAGAAGCTGGCATCAAGGACGTAGGCATCATCGGCGTAGACAGCGGCTGGGAGATGTACATCGCAGGCAACGGCGGCATCAAAACCGAAGTGGCCGAGTTCTTTGTGAAGGTCAAAAGCTCAGAAGAAGTGATGGAGTACACCGGCGCCTTCATGCAACTCTACCGCGAAGAAGGCTGGTACTTAGAGCGCACCGTGCACTACGTGAACCGCGTCGGCATGGACTATGTGAAGAAAAAAATCTTGGACGACGAAGCAGGCCGCAAAGCCTTGTGGGCACGTTTGCAATTCGCGCTTGACGGCGAACCTGACCCTTGGTTTGAGTTCGACAAAGCACACGTCGACACGCGCCAGTTTGAAGCCATCACCGTTTAAGGACACACGCCATGACCGAATGGAAAGTGATTTGCAAAGTTGACGACATCCCCGTGCTGGGTGCACGCCGCGTGCATCGCGCCAAGGGGGTGGAAGTGGCGGTTTTTCGCAACGCCGAAGACAAGGTGTTTGCTTTGCTCGACCAGTGTCCACACAAACGTGGCCCCTTGAGCCAAGGCTTGGTGTTTGGCGAAACCGTGGTGTGCCCGTTGCACAACTGGCACATCGGTTTGGTCGACGGCTGCGCCCACGCGCCCGATGAAGGCTGCACCACCCGCTTTGCGGTGCGTGTGGAAAACGGCAATGTGGCCTTGGATGTGAACGAGCTCAACACGCTCGCCATTGACGACGCCACGGTCACGAACTGAAACACCCCAACCGCTCGAAAGTCGCCATGAAAGAAACGCGTTCAACCTGCCCCTACTGCGGTGTGGGCTGTGGCGTCATCATCGAATCAAACGCAGGCCACATTACAGGTGTGCGCGGCGACCCTGCTCACCCCGCCAACTTTGGGCGCTTGTGCAGCAAAGGTTCGTCACTGCACCTCACCGCCAGCCCCGCGATGGCGGCGCAAACACGTTTGCTGCAACCCATGCGTCGCTTGGTGCGTGGCGGCAGCTTGCAACCTGTGGCGTGGGACATCGCCATGCAAACTGCCAGCCACACCTTGGCCAGCATCGTGCGCGCGCATGGCGCAGAAGCCATTGGGTTTTATGTGTCAGGCCAGTTACTGACTGAAGACTATTACGTGTTTAACAAGCTGGTCAAAGGCTTGCTGGGCACCAATAACATCGACACCAACTCACGCCTGTGCATGAGCAGCGCCGTGGCGGGCTACAAACTCACCTTGGGTGCCGATGCACCGCCCGCTTGCTACGACGACGTGATGCACGCAGATTGTTTGTTCATCGCGGGCAGCAATGCGGCGTATGCGCACCCGATTTTATTCAGACGCATCGAAGATGCGCGGGCGAAGAACCCTAACCTCAAAATCATCGTGGCAGATCCGCGCCGCACCGACACCGCCAGCAGTGCCGACCTACATTTGCCTTTGCAACCCGGCACCGATGTGGCGCTGTTTCATGGCATGCTGCACATCATGTTGGCCGAGGGCTGGGTGGACCACGCCTACATCGCGGCACACACCGAAGGCTTTGACACGCTGCAAACGTTGGTGGCCGACTATACGCCTGCGCATGTGCAGGCAGTATGCGGCATCACACCTGAGCAACTGCTGCAAGCCACGCGTTGGTTTGCCACATCCAAAGCCACGCTGAGTTTGTATTGCCAAGGCTTGAACCAATCGAGCAGCGGAACCGCTAAAAACGCCTCGCTCATCAACTTGCATTTGGCAACGGCACAGATTGGCAAACTAGGTGCAGGCCCGTTCTCGCTCACGGGCCAACCCAACGCCATGGGCGGTCGCGAAGTGGGCGGTTTAGCCAACCTCATCAGCGCGCACCGCGACATGAGCAAGCCCGAACATCGCGCTGAAGTGGCTGCTTTGTGGGGCATTGACGAGGTGCCTTCCAATCCCGGCAAGACCGCAGTGGAAATGTTTGAAGCAGCGGCTGATGGCGAGATCAAAGCCCTGTGGATTGCGTGCACCAACCCCGCGCAATCCATGCCCAATCAAAGCACGGTGCGCCGCGCCCTCGAGTGCGCCGAGTTTGTGGTGGTGCAAGAAGCCTTCGCCACCGCCGAGACCTGCAACTTCGCAGACCTGCTGTTGCCCGCCACCACTTGGGGCGAAAAAGAAGGCACGGTGACCAACAGTGAACGCCGCATCACCCGCGTTAATGCGGCTGTGCCCGCACTGGGTCAGGCACGACACGATTGGCAGATCGTGGTGGACTTGGCCACACGTTTGGCACAAGAGCCAGGCGTGGCCCCACACAAAGCTGGCCTGCACATGGCCTACACCTCGCCCGAAGAAATTTGGGTGGAGCACCGCGAATCCACCCGTGGTCGTGACCTCGACATCACGGGCCTGAGCTACGCACATTTGGACCAGCGCCCTGAGCAATGGCCCATGCGCGAAGGCGCCACCCGCGGCCAAGCGCGTTTGTATGAAGACGGTGTGTTTGCCACCGCCAATAGGCGAGCCAAATTTGCCGCGCTGCCCTATGTGCCGACGGTAGACGTGCGTGAATCACGTTTCCCGTTCTCGCTCAACACAGGCCGCTTGCGTGACCAGTGGCATGGCATGACGCGCACAGGTTTAGTGGGAAAACTGTTTGGCCATGTGCCCGAGCCCGTGGTGCAACTGCACCCAGATGACATGGCGCGGCTTGGGTTTGACGAAGGCACTTTGGTTCACGTCACCAGCAAACGTGGCTCCATCGTGTTGCCCGTCCAAGCCAGTGCAGACCTCGGTACCAACCAAGCCTTCATTGCCATGCATTGGGGTGCAGCGTTTTTGAGCGGGCGTGACCATCAAAACAAACCGCTCGCGGGCGTCAACGCCATCACCACCTCGGCGTATTGCCCCACGTCGAAGCAGCCGGAGCTTAAGCATGCCGCGGTCAAAGTGCTGAAAGCCGAATTGCCTTGGACTTTGCTGGCTGTGGCGTGGTTACCCGAACACAAAGCGCAAACCGTGTTGCAAGCGCTGCGCACGCGCATGGTGCAGTTTGAATTTGCCAGCTGCGTGCCGTTCAGCGATACGTCGACAGAGGGCCCTGCCCGCCAAGGCGTGCTGATGCGCGGGGCCTGTAGTGAAGCACCTGACGTGGCGCTGCTGCACGATATTGAACAACTCTTGCACCTAAACGGCAGCGACAGCCTGCGTTACGTCGATGCCAAACGCGGCCAGCTCCGCAGCATTCGCTTGCAACACAACGAAGCCAAACAAACCAAAGAGACGCAGCTCAACGCCTTTCTCATCGCAGGCGACACATCGGCCGAAACATGGCTCAAAGCGCTGCTGCAAACCCAAGCATCGACCCAAGAATACGGTCGTCGTTTGTTGATGACTGGCAGCAAACCACCGATGCCTTTGTTGGATGTAGGCACTACCGTGTGCAGCTGCGTAGGCGTTAAAGATGTGACTATTCGCGAGCACCTACAGCTTTGCAAAGGTGATAACGCACAGCGATTGGTTTCTCTGCAAGACGTACTCAAGTGTGGGACGCAGTGTGGTTCATGTGTGCCTCAATTGCGGCGAATGATTCAGTTGACTTCATATGTAAGCTCAACGGCTGAGATTTCTTGAACTGAATCACTATGGGAATATCGCAATACATAAAAATTATCGGCCGCGGACGTGATGGCGCACGTGCGCTCACCCGTGAACAGGCTGCCGACTTAATGGGGCAAGTTCTTGATGACGAAGTGTCTGATTTAGAAATCGGCGCATTTTGTCTAGCTATGCGCATCAAAGGAGAGACACCCGAGGAAATGGCAGGGTTCTTAGATGCAACGCGTGCACGCCTTAGACCCATAGATACCGTTCGAAGTAGCTCAACTGTAGTTTTGCCAAGCTATAACGGTGCACGTCGACTTCCTATACTGACGCCGCTTCTTGCCCACTTGCTTGCGCGAGAAGGTTTGTCTGTGATCATTCATGGAACACCAACGGAATCAGGTCGTGTTACCAGTCAAGATGTATTGAGGTCAATGGGCAGTGACATCTTTTCGGGAGTTGATGCCGTGAAGCCAGGGGAGGTAGTGTTTGTCCCAACTGAGGCATTGTGTCCCGGCCTCAAACGGTTGCTTCAAGTCCGACAGGCAATTGGACTGCGTAACTCTGCTCATAGTTTGGTTAAGCTGATGAATGTTTGTTCAAGCAATGCACTCCTCGTGAGTAGCTATACCCACCCTGAATACGCAGCTTCGATGGCGAAAACACTAGAGTTAACTGGGTCTCATGCTGTGTTACTTCGTGGAACGGAGGGGGAGGCTGTAGCTGATGCGCGTCGAATGCCGCAAATTGATGCATTCGTGAATGGTTTACGAAGTTGCTTAGTGGCTCCACAAACTGGGCCATTGACTGAAATACCTCAAATTCCGACTCAGATAGACGCACTCTCAACAGCGCAATATACACATGCAGTTTTAAGCAGAGAACTGCCTATTCCTCAACCAATTGCGCGACAAGTTCAAGCCATCGTGCAGATCATTTAAACGAGGTCATGCATATGTTTAGCGCCCAAACACGTTCGCCGCATGTCATGCTTGTTGGCGCAGGTCCAGGTGATCCCGAGTTATTAACGATAAAAGCAGTGAAAGCGATTGCCTCTGCCACAGTCTTGTTAGTAGATGACTTAGTGAGCGATGCTGTTGTTCAATACGCTGATTCATGTGCGCGAATTGTGTATGTTGGTAAACGTGGCGGTTGCCGATCAACACCACAAGCGTATATTGAAAAGTTAATGGTGCACGAAGCCAAGTCTGGTGAAAGAGTGGTTCGTCTTAAAGGAGGAGACCCTTTCATTTTTGGACGCGGTGGCGAAGAAGTCGAACACTTGCGCGCACAAGGGGTGGACGTCACGGTCATCAACGGCATCACCGCAGGTTTAGCTGGTGTCACTTCGCTGGGTGTTCCACTGACACATCGCGCACATGCTCATGGTGTGTTATTCGTCACGGGCCATACCAAACAAGATGCTACTGACGCAGTCGACTGGATAGCTTTGGCGCGCACTGCCGTTCAATCCAAACTCACCTTGGTGATTTATATGGGCATGAGCGGAGTCTCACAATTACAAGACTCGTTGCTATATGGGTTAGACCCGCTCACACCCGTGGCCGTGATTCAACACGTGAGCCTGCCCACGCAACGCCACTTGGTATGCACGCTTAGCGATCTACACAGCATGGTAGTGCGCGACCAAATGGCCAGCCCTTCTGTCATTGTGGTGGGCGATGTGTTGCAAGGTTTGTTACACCTAGAACAAAACAAACAGAGATTCGTCGCTGCAGCCTAAATATTTTCAACCCAACCAGGAGTGCGTATGAACCGTTTCGACGTGACCGAAAAAATCATCAGTGCCAAAGTATCCAAAGGCATCAAATGGGAAGAGGTAGCCCAAAAAGTAGGGTTCTCCAAAGAGTGGACCACCGCAGCCTGCTTGGGGCAAATGACCTTGGATGCTAAGCAAGCGAAGATCGTAGGCAAGATTTTTGGCTTAGATGCAGAAGAACAAAAGTGGCTGCAAGTTGTGCCATACAAAGGCTCATTACCAACCCCTGTGCCCACCGATCCTTTAATTTATCGCTGGTACGAAATTGTCAGCGTATACGGCACCACGATCAAAGAGTTGATCCACGAGGAGTTTGGTGACGGCATCATGAGCGCTATTGACTTTTCGATGGACATCGTGCGACAGCCCAACCCCAAGGGTGATCGAGTAAATGTTGTGCTGTCGGGCAAGTTTCTGCCTTACAAGCAATACTAACCATGAGAAGCCATACGACCTTATTTTGGTTGGAATGGTTTCTTGAATGAGCTGCAAAGATTGAAATGAATTACATTCGTGACATCGGCAAACTAAAGAATTTATCTTCCGATACTCCTGAAAATTTGGTTTTGGAAACCATCGTAAGCAGAAGAAACTACTCAGCCAAACGCCTATCAAGTCCTGGGCCAACCCCATCTCAAATAGACAGAATTTTTGGATCGGCTGCATCAGCACCCGATCACAGGTGTCAGACGCCTTGGCGATTTGTCATCATCCCTGAAGATAAGCGAGGTCTTCTAGGTGAGGCTTTTGCAAACGCTTTGCGTGAACGTGACATCAACGCCTCAAGCGAAGATCTAGACAAAGCAAAACAAAAGGCATTCAACTCACCACTTCTTGCATTGGCAATTTGCAAGCAAGATGAGAGTTCAGGATCGATTACAAATGCTGAGCGACTAATTTCGCTGGGATGTGCCGTCCAAAATATTCTTATCAGTGCAACAACTCTGGGATTCGGCTCAGGTCTGACTAGTGGTAAGGCTATAAGCTCATCATCTGTTCGAAATCTTTTTAGGCTCAACGCAAAAGAGACTTGCATCTGTTTCATCAATATCGGCACTGTTTCAAGTTCTTCTAAAGTTACAAGAATTCGTCCATCAGTTGGAAGTTTTATAAGTTTTCTATAGTTTTTAACTAAAAGAGCGTTGTCTAGCATTGATCCTTAAAGTGCCAGCCGAAATCGCCAAAATCATCGTTTAATGCAGTAGTACCTTAGCGGAATTAAAGGTCGGTACCAGTCCATCGGCGAGATTTAGTTGTGGAACGACCGCTATCGCTGCAAATCGGCAACTCACGTATTTCGACCAAACGACAGTTGTGTGTCGATCCGAGACCATCAACGACTGTGGGCGTAAACAACAGAAGTGGCAACTTTTTGGTTTACCACGACCTGCTCGGCTTTAAGCCGTCAAGCATTTAAACGAAACACTTTCATGTGCTCAAACACATGCACCGCCCCCGCGTCACGCAGCACATCGGGGCTCGCACCCGCAGGCGCATAGCCCCACACCGTCGCACCGGCGGCCATACCAGCTGCCACACCAATCGGCGTGTCTTCCACCACCAAGCAACGCGTGGGGTCGGCTTGCAAATGCACGGCGGCGGCCAGGTACACATCGGGAAAGGGTTTGCTACGCGGGGTTTCGTGGCCGCTGAAGATGCGGCCTTTGAACAGCTCGGCCAAGCCCACGCGCTGCAACATCATCTCGACTTTGTAGCGGTCTGCGCCCGAGGCCACAGCAATGCGCCCCTCGCACTGCGCGTGCCAATACTGCACGGCTTCGAGTGCGCCGTCGATGAGGGTGATTTCGTTTTCTAGGCGGATGTTGCGGCGGCGGTAAAACTCGTCCATGAACGCGTCGGTGAGTGGCTTGCCGGTGTGGCGCTCAATCAGCTCGGCACGGCTACGCACGGTGTGGCCCACAAACTGCGCCATGCATTCGGCCAAGCTCAAGCGCCAGCCGTTTTCTTCCAGCATGTCACGCAGCGCACCGCAGGTGATGGCTTCGCTGTCAACCAGCACGCCATCGCAATCAAACAAAACGGCTTCAAATGTCATGCACTAATTATCATGATTGATCGCCATCCACGTAGAACCAGCGCCCGTCCTCACGCACAAAGCGGCTGCGCTCCTGCAGGCGCACGGCCCTACCCTGCACGCGGTAGCGGGCTACAAACTCGACCTCGGCGGTGTCTGTGCCTGTGGGCTTGTGTTCACGCACCTCTAGCCCTAACCATTTGGTGGCTTCGTCAAAGTCGAGCGACGCGGGGCGTGTACTGGGGTGCCAGGTGGCTAGCAAGTAGTCGGCACGTTCCAACACAAAGGCGCTGTAGCGCGAGCGCATGAGGTACTCGGCATCGGGCGCGGGGGCAGTGCTGAAGTGGTCGACAAAACGGCCGCAGCAATCGGCGTAGGCCGCTGGGCGTTTCTTGGTATCCACGCGCCCGCAGGGACAAAGCTGCGCGGCGCTCATGCGAGCGTCTCAGCGTGAACAACCGACGTCAAACGCATCAAGCCAACGCGCGTTGGATGATGATTTTTTGCACGTCGCTGGTGCCTTCGTAAATTTGGCACACGCGCACGTCGCGGTAGATGCGCTCTACGGGGAAGTCGTTCACCACGCCGTAGCCGCCCAAGGTTTGAATGGCAACGCTGCACACTTTCTCGGCCGTTTCGCTGGCAAAGAGTTTGGCCATGGCGGCTTCTTTCAAGCAAGGCAAGCCCGCATCGCGCAAGGTGGCGGCGTGGTACATGAGTTGACGTGCGGCTTCGAGTTGCGTGGCGCATTCGGCCAAGCGAAAGCCCACGGCTTGATGGTTGAAGATGGCGGTGCCAAAGCTCACACGGTCTTTGCTGTATTGCAAGGCCACGTCAAACGCGCTGCGGGCCATGCCAATGCTTTGCGCGGCAATGCCAATGCGCCCGCCTTCAAGCGCAGAGAGTGCAATTTTGTAGCCCTCGCCTTCTTGGCCAATGAGGTTTTCGGCAGGGATGCGGCAGTTGTCAAAGTTGATTTGCGCGGTGTCGCTGCTGTGTTGGCCGAGCTTGTCTTCCAAGCGGGCCACGTGGTAGCCGGGCGTGTTGGTGGGCACGATGAAGGCGCTCATGCCTTTTTTGCCTGCGCCTTTGTCGGTCACGGCAATGACGATGGCCACATGGCCGTTTTTGCCGCTGGTGATGAATTGCTTCACGCCGTTGATGACGTATGCATCGCCTTCTTTGGTGGCGGTGGTGCGCAACGCAGAAGCATCAGAGCCCACATGTGGCTCGGTCAAACAAAACGCACCGAGCATGTGACCTTGGGCCAACTCGGTGAGCCATTTCTTTTTCTGCGCGTCGTTGCCATAGCGCATGAGGATGGCATTCACAGGACAATTGGTCACGCTGATGGCCGTGCTCACGCCACCATCGCCTGCCGCAATTTCTTCCAACACCACAGCAAGGGTGGTGTAGTCCAAGCCCGCGCCGCCCAACGCTTCAGGCACGCAAATGCCATAGGCGCCCAGTGCGGCCAAGCCTTTGTGCACCTCATGCGGGAAGGTGTGGTCTTTGTCCCACTGAGCAGCATGGGGCCAAATTTCTTGTTGAGCAAAGTCGCGCACCGCGTCGCGAATCATGGTTTGGTCAGGGGTGAGCAACATGACTGTGTCCGTTTCAAAGTGAAAGTGTGAAAGGCATCACCACGCGAGGGTGCTGCCGTCAAACGACAAAAACTGGCCCGCGTGTTCGGGGGTGAGGTGTGCGAGGGTGTGGCGTATGCCCGTGACCGACTGCTCGACCGTGAGCGTGGCGTTGGCTCCGCCCATTTCGGTTTGCACCCAGCCGGGGTGCAGCGCCACGATGCGGGCTTTGGGGTAAGCAGGTTGTGCGGTGCGCACCACCATGTTGAGCGCGGCTTTGCTGATGCGGTACAGCGCGGCATCGCTGCTGCGTGTGCCTTGCAAGCTGCCCATGACGCTGCTGACAAAGGCCAACACACCGTTGGCGTCTTCGACCTTGGTGGCGATTTGCGGCAAGGCCATCATGGCGCCCATGACGTTGGTGTGCATGACGCGGTCAAACGCTTGTTGCGTGGGCGCGGCGTCGATGCTGGCGTGGTCGATGACACCGGCCACGTACAAGGCGACATCGATTTTTTCGCCATCGAGCATCCAGTCAAGGCCGCTCACGCTGATGGGGTTGGCCACATCCACGCGCAAGGCTTGGGCGCCCAAACTTTTGAGCAACACCAAGCCTGCCTCGTCACGCGCGGTGGCGATGACGCGCCAACCCTCAGCGAGGTACTGGCGCACCAGCGCTAGGCCTATGCCACGCGATGCACCGATGACGAGGGCGGTCTGCATTCCGCTCAAACGAGTTCGAGTGCGACGGCCGTGCCTTCACCGCCGCCAATGCACAAAGTGGCCACGCCTTTCTTGAGGCCACGTGCTTTGAGCGCGTGAATGAGCGTGACCATGATGCGCGCGCCCGATGCGCCAATGGGGTGACCCAAGGCACAGGCGCCGCCATTGACGTTGACTTTGTCGTGCGGCACTTTGAGGTCGTGCATGAGGGCCATGGGCACCACGGCAAAGGCTTCGTTGACTTCCCACAGGTCCACGTCTTCCACTTTCCAGCCGGCTTTGGCCAAGGCTTTTTCGGTGGCGCCCACGGGGGCGGTGGCAAACCACTCGGGCTCTTGTGCGTGGGTGGCGTGGCTGACGATGCGGGCCAGTGGCTTGCAGCCCAATTTCTTGGCCGTGCTTTCGCGCATCAACACCATGGCAGCTGCGCCGTCGTTGATGGACGAGCTAGAGGCCGCGGTGACGGTGCCGTCTTTTTTGAACGCAGGTTTGAGCGAGGTGATTTTGTCGAGCTTGACTTTGCCTGGGCCTTCGTCAATCGACACCACGGTTTCGCCCGCGCGGGTTTTGACGGTGACAGGTGTGATTTCGGCTTGGAACGCACCCGACTCAATGGCGGCCTTGGCACGTTGTACGCTGGCGGTGGCAAACGCGTCTTGCGCTTCGCGGGTGAAGTTGTATTTGGCAGCGCAGTCTTCACCAAACGTGCCCATGCTGCGGCCGGGTTCGTAAGCGTCTTCCAAACCGTCGAGCATCATGTGATCGTAAATTTTGTCGTGGCCCAAACGGTAGCCGCCCCGGCCTTTGAGCACAAGGTAAGGGGCGTTGGTCATGCTTTCCATGCCACCAGCCACCAACACATCGTGCGTGCCCGCCAACAGCATGTCGTTGGCGAACATGGCAGCACGCATGCCCGAGCCACACATCTTGGACAACGTGACCGCGCCAGCAGACTTGGGCAAGCCACCTTTGAACGCCGCTTGGCGCGCAGGCGCTTGGCCTTGACCAGCCATCAAGCAGTTGCCAAACAAAACTTCGGTCACCAGCTCAGGCGAAATGCCTGCGCGTTCAACGGCGGCTTTGATGGCCGCGCCACCCAAGTCGTGGGCCGAGAGGCTAGAAAAATCGCCCTGAAAGCTGCCCATGGGCGTGCGTGCAGCGCTGACGATGACGATAGGGTCGGACATGAATTTCTCCAATTAACAAAAAGAAAAATGCCGCGCCGACCCACAGGGTCATGCGGCGGGAAGCATGCCACCACGAGGGTAGCGTTTGAAGGCGCTGCGGAAGACATCCACCACTTCGCCTGCGTGGCTCATGCTGACGCCAAGGTCTTTGACCAAACCGTCATCTAAGCCGTAAATCCAACCATGCACTGTCACTTTTTGGCCGCGACCCCAGGCGTCTTGCATGACGTTGGACAAGGCAACGTTGCCCACTTGTTCGATCACATTCATCTCGCACATGACCGACTCAAGCTCGGCTTGTGGCAAATGATTGAGGCGTTGGCGATGACGCAAGCGTACGTCTTGCACATGGCGCAACCAGTTGTCGGCCAAGCCTACGCGTGTGCCGCGCGTCGCGGCCAACACACCGCCACAACCGTAGTGCCCCACGACCATGATGTGCTCAACCTTGAGTGCATCGACCGCGTATTGAATGACGGACAAGGCATTCAAATCTGAATGAACCACCACATTGGCCACGTTGCGGTGCACAAACACTTCACCGGGGTCGAGGCCCGTGATTTGGTTGGCAGGCACGCGACTGTCTGAGCAGCCGATCCAAAGGTATTTGGGGTTTTGCTGATTGGCCAGGCGTGAGAAGTACGCAGGATTTTCTTGAACCATGCGATCCGCCCAAGCGCGGTTGTTATCGAAGAGGTGTTGCAGTGAATTAGTCATGCGCCAATTGTCGCAGTGCTGTTAATTCCTTAACAAGTTTCAGCGAATAGCTCGCGGCCAATCAGCATGCGGCGAATTTCGCTGGTGCCTGCGCCGATTTCGTACAGCTTGGCATCGCGCCACAAACGGCCCAATGGGTATTCGTTGATGTAGCCGTTGCCACCAAAAATTTGTACGCCTTCGCCGGCCATCCATGTGGCTTTTTCGGCGGTCCACAAAATGACAGACGCGCAGTCTTTACGCACTTGGCGCGCGTGGTCGGTTCCGAGCAAATCGAGGTTCTTAGCCACGGTGTAGGCAAAGCTGCGGCCGGCTTGCAGCACGGTGTACATATCGGCCACTTTGCCTTGGATGAGTTGAAACTCGCCAATGCTTTGGCCAAACTGCTTGCGGTCGTGGATGTAGGGGATGACGTTGTCCATCACCGATTGCATGATGCCCAAGGGGCCGCCTGTGAGCACCGCGCGTTCGTAGTCCAAACCGCTCATCAACACTTTGGCGCCCATGTTGAGGCCGCCCAAAATGTTTTCAGCAGGCACCTCGACGTTTTGGAACACCAGCTCGCCGGTGTGGCTGCCGCGCATGCCGAGCTTGTCGAGCTTTTGCGCGATGCTGAAGCCCTTCATGCCCTTCTCAATCAAAAAGGCGGTGACGCCACGTGCGCCCAGCTCGGGTTCGGTTTTGGCGTAAACCACCAAGGTGTCGGCGTCGGGGCCGTTGGTGATCCACATCTTGTTGCCGTTGAGCAGGTAGTAGCCACCTTTGTCTTCGGCTTTGAGCTTCATGCTGATGACGTCAGAGCCTGCGCCGGGTTCAGACATGGCTAAAGCACCCACGTGCTCGCCGCTGATGAGTTTGGGCAAGTACTTGGCGCGTTGCGCGTCGTTACCGTTGCGTTTGATTTGGTTCACGCACAAGTTGCTGTGCGCGCCATAGCTCAGACCCACGCTGGCTGAGGCGCGTGAAATTTCTTCCATGGCCACCATGTGTGCGAGGTAGCCCATGTTGGCGCCGCCGTACTCTTCGCCCACGGTGATGCCGAGCACGCCCAAGTCGCCCATCTTGCGCCACAGGTCCATGGGGAATTGATCGTCGTGGTCGATCTGCGCAGCGCGGGGTGCGATTTCGGCTTGCGCAAATTCGCGCACGGCATCGCGCAGGGCGTCGATGTCTTCACCGAGTTGGAAGTTGAGTCCGGGCATGTTGTGCATGTGTGTCTCCTGAGGGTTGTCTTAGTAGGTTTTGTTGACGGTGGCGAGGGTTTGCTGCATCAAAGCGCAAGGCGATTCGCCGCCGTCGTCATTCAAATGCACCACCTCGGCGGTGGTGATGATGAGGCGCTTGCCTGCACGAACCACATGGCCGCGTGCGCGCAATTCGCCGCCCGAGAAAGCGGCGAGGAAGTTGATCTTGTATTCGACGGTGGTGACCTCTTGGCCCTCTGCCGCTAGGGTCAATCCAGCGTAGCCCGCAGCAATGTCGGCCAACGCGCCCATGGCGCCGCCGTGGTAGCCGCCTTGTTGTTGAGTGACGCGCTCGGAGTAAGGCAAGGCAATTTCAACCTCGCCTGGCTTGACCGACACGATGCGCGCACCGAGGTGCTGCATCATGCCTTGACGCACAAAGCTGGCTTCGATGCGGGCGTGCAGTTCGGGGTGTGCGCTGGCGGCGGTCATGCCTTACTCGCTTTCGCAGGCTTAGCCACGGGTTTGACGGGCTTCTCACCTTGCTTGGCCAGCAAGGCGCGGGCTTCTTTTTCGTGGGCCTTGACCTCGTCGAGGTTGGCTTGAATCTCGGCCATTTGCGCTTCGAGTTCACGCTTGTGCGCATCGAGTACGACCAAAAACTTTTGCAGCTGGGGGCCGGTGTCGCGCGGGCTGTCGTACATGTCGATCAGGTCTTTGGCCTCAGTCAGCGACAAGCCCAAACGCTTGGCACGCAAGGTGAGCTTCAAGCGCGTGCGGTCGCGGTGGCTGTACACGCGGTTGCGCCCGCCGGGGCCAGAGCGCTCGGGCTGTAACAGGCCCATGTCTTCGTAAAAACGAATGGCTCGCGTGGTGAGGTCAAACTCACGCGCTAGATCGCTGATGGAATAGGTGGTGGCCATGATTTCTTGTTTACGTTTACGTAAACGTCAATTATGGCGATTTTTTTCCAAATTCCAAGTCAAGACCACGGAGGTAAGGGTTCATCCTTAAGAACACGTCTGCGCTGGGCATAGTCGGGCATCACGCTTTGCACGGTTTCCCAAAAACGCGGGCTGTGGTCCATCACGCGCAAATGACTCAACTCGTGGGCCACGACATAGTCAATCACGTCACGCTTGTGGTGCACCAGCCGCCAGTTCAGACGAATGGCTCCGTTGGCACTGGCACTGCCCCAGCGCGTGGCTGCACTGCTGAGTGACACCTTGTGCCACTGCACCCCCAACTGCGGCGCGAAGTGGTTTAGCCGCTCCACAAACAAAGCCTTGGCTTGACGCATGAGCCATGCCTGCACAGCATCGCGGATTTGTTGGGGCTCGGCGTTGTGCGGAAGGCCTAGACGCAAGGTATGCAGCAAGGGCGCGGTTGCTTGCACACTTTCTTGAGCGCCGGCATCTGTACAGATAGAACGCACATCGCCACCGTGCGGCGACTGCGCAGGCTCAAACTGTGCACTGTTCTTTTTAAGCGTGCTGCTTGAGTCAAGCACCACTTTCAGCTGGTCGCCCAAATACGGCAACACCACACCATCTGCCCACACGATACGTGCGGCGCCGAGTTGCTGCTGACGCTCTTGCATCTCGACCAACTTGCGCGCAATCCAATCGGCTTTTTCGTGCAGGGCAGATTCCACCTCGCCAAGCGTCACCCAACGCGGCGCGCTGACCTCTAAACCATCGGGGCCAATCGCCATGCCAATGGTGCGGCGCTTGCCGCGCCGAAAGGCATACGCCACATCGGTGGTACCGAGTTGAATACGGCGTGTGGCGCGAGGGTGGGCATAGTGAGCCTTGGGCAATACCTGCCCCAGTGGCTCTGACGGCATGTGTGGGCCATGCAGCGCAGGCACTTGCGGTAAGGCGTTGGCATCGCGGTGCAAGCCGCCCATCAAGCTTTGCGGCTTGAGTCGCTTGGGTTGTCGAGGCTGGCGTTTTTTGGGACTGGGTCGCTTGTCTGCACCGAGCCCCTGCAGGGCTTTGGTAGTCGCCCCATCGAACATGTCGAGCACGAGTTGCAAGAAGCGGCTCATGCGCGTGCGCTCAGTGTTGGCCGGTGTAGGCCTCAGGGTCGAGGCGGTGCATTTCGGCTTCGATCCAGGTTTCAACTTCGCGCATCAGCTCGTCGGCATCGCGGCCTATGCTCGGAATAGGTTTACCGATCGACACATCGACCACGCCTGGGTGTTTGATGAAGGCTCTACGCGGCCAGCATTTGGCCGAAGTCACCGCAACAGGAATAACTGGTGCACCCGTAGCAATAGCCAATCGTGTGCCACCTGTTTTGTAGCTGCCGCGCTCGCCACGAGGAATGCGCGTACCTTCGGGGAACATGATGACCCACACACCTCTATCGAGCAAAGCCTGACCCTGCTCCACCACTTTGGCAAAGGCTTTGGCACGCTGGCTGCGGTCGATGTGAATCATGTCTAAGCTGCCAATAGACCAGCCAAAAAACGGTACGTAGAGCAGCTCTTTTTTGAACACATAGGCCAAGGGGTGCGGCATGATGGCCGGCATCAAAAACGTTTCGTACGTGGACTGATGCTTGACCAACAAAATGGCAGGGCTGGTTTCGCCCACGGGCAAGTTTTCTTGGCCCTGTACCTCGTAGCGAATGCCCATGATGAGGCGCGCGGTATCGATGCTGAGTGTGAGCCACTTTTGTGCAATGGCATAACGCACATTGCCTTTAGCGCCCAACAAGCGCGCCACCAAAATGGCCAAGGTGTAAGGAATGATCGTGACGAACATGAACGCCATGTGCAGCGTTGAACGAAGCATAGGCATCATGCGTGGGCTCCTGACTGAGACAGCAACCAGTCGGCAAATGCACCCAGGTCATCGTGCGCCAAAGTGCCTTGAGGGAAGTCTGCTGGCAGAGGTTGGCCCTTTAGCTTTTCGCCTTTGCCTGTGTGCACCAAGTGCGTAGCGCAACCCACAGCAGCGCCTGCTTGCAAGTCGCGCAGCGAATCGCCTACGGTGTGCATGCCTGTGAGGGCCATGCCGTAGCGCTCGCCGATTTGCTCGTACAGGCCAGGCAAGGGCTTGCGACAGTTGCAGGTCTCTTCTGGGCTGTGTGGGCAATAAAACACGGCGTCAATGCGACCACCCACAGCAGCCAAGAGCTTGTGCATCTTGGTGTGCATGGCATTCAGCGCAGCCACATCAAACAAGCCACGACCCAAACCAGATTGGTTGGAAGCCACCACCACACGCCAGCCAGCGTGGTTCAAACGCGCAATCGCTTCGAGTGCACCAGGCAACGGAATCCACTCGTCAGCAGACTTGACATAGTCGTCGCTGTCGCAGTTGATGGTGCCGTCGCGGTCGAGGATGACGAGTTTGGTTTGCATGGCTGGTCTTTGACTTTAAGACGCAAGGGCTGACAAATCAGCCACGCGGTTCATGGCTTCGTGCAACTTCTTGAGCATGCCTTGACGGTTTAAGCGCAAGTCCATCTCTTCGGCGTTGACCATGACGTCGTCAAAGAACGCATCCACAGGCGAACGCAAAGCAGCCAACGTTTGCAAGGAGGCGGTGTAGTCGCCCGCATTGAACTGCGCCTCGGATTCGGGCAACAACTTTTGCATGACGGTGTACAGCGCTTGCTCGGCATCTTCTTTGAACAAGGCGGTGTTGACGTGTGCATCGACCTCGCCTGCCTTTTTGAGCACGTTGCCGATGCGTTTGTTGGCTGCGGCCAAGGCCGAGGCTTCGGGCAAAGCGGCGAAAGCGCGGACAGCGGTGAGGCGTTTGGCCACATCGCTCAAGCGTTGTGGGCGCAAGGCCAACACGGCTTCGACTTCTTGCGCAGAGTAGCCTTGCTCGCGCAGGCCGCCGGAGAGTCGGTCGTAAATGAACGAAGACAAAGCCGCAGCAGGGTCAGTGATTTTGTCGCCAAAGGCGGGGATGGCTTGCGCAATCAGCGCGTCCAAGGCCACATCCAAATTGGCTTCGCTCAACATGCGCACCACACCCAAAGCGTGACGACGCAACGCAAATGGATCTTTGTCACCCGTTGGCAAATTACCAATGCCAAACATGCCCACCAAGGTCTCTAACTTATCGGCCAAGGCCACCACAACACCTACCGTGTTGCGTGGCAATTCATCGCCCGCGAAACGAGGTTTGTAATGGTCTTCAATGGCTTCAGCCACGTCGTTGCTCAAGCCATCGTGACGTGCGTAATAGCCACCCATGATGCCTTGTAACTCAGGGAACTCACCCACCATGTCGGTCAGCAAATCGGTTTTGGCGAGTTGTGCGGCGGCGTCTACAGCTTGAACAAAGGCAGCGTCTTTCGCTTGTGGCAACAGCGCGGCAATGCCTTTGGCAATGGCGCGCACGCGGTCGGTGCGCTCACCTTGGGTGCCGAGTTTGTTGTGGTACACAACCTTGGCCAAACCTTCCACGCGCGAGGCGAGTGTCTTTTTGCGGTCTTGGTCAAAGAAGAATTTGGCATCGGCCAAACGGGGGCGCACCACGCGTTCGTTGCCACCGATCACAGCAGATGCATCATCAGGCGTTATGTTGCTGACCACCAAGAACTTGTTGGTGAGCTTGCCTGCTGCATCGAGCAATGGGAAATATTTTTGGTTGGCCTTCATCGTGAGGATGAGGCACTCTTGCGGCACGTCGAGGAATTGTTTTTCAAACTCGCACACCAACACGTTGGGGCGCTCGACCAGCGCAGTCACTTCATCGAGCAATGCAGCATCTTCGATCGCCTTTACGCCACCACCCACTTTGGCGGCTGCTGCATCGAGTTGACGTGCAATCTCAGCGCGACGCTCAGTGAAGCTCGCGATGACGGCGCCGTCTTTGGCGAGTGTCTCTGCGTACACATCGGCGTTGGCCAACACCACGGGCGACACACGAGCTTCAAAGCGGTGGCCTTGTGTGCTGTTGCCAGCGGTCAAACCTAAGGCTTTGACAGGCACCACGGTGCTGCCATGCAAGGCGACCAAGCTGTGCGCGGGACGCACAAAGTTGACGCTGCTCCAGCCAGGCAATTCGCAATCGGTTTCGAGCTGGTAGCTCATCACTTTGGGGATCGGCAATTTGGCGATGGCTTCGCTCAATGCTTTTTGCAGACCATCGGTCAAGCTCGCTCCTTTGACGATGCTGTCGTAGAACAAGGCTTCTGCTTTGCCATCGGGAGCGCGTTTGAGTTGCGCCACAGCCTCGGGGCCTGCGCCCAAGGCTTGCAGTTTTTTCAACAGAGCAGGCGTAGGGTTGCCATTGGCGTCTAAGCCCACAGTGACGGGCATGAGTTTTTGTTGCACAGCCTTATCCGCAGCCAATGCGGACACGGCGGTGATGTGTGCAGCCAAACGACGTGGTGAAGCATAAGCCGTCACAGCCGAATTAGCAGCGGCCAAGCCTTGAGCCTTGAGTTGATCAAACAGCACGCTTGAAAATGCGTCGCCGAGTTTATGCAAAGCCTTAGGAGGCAACTCTTCCACGAAGAGTTCGATGAGTAGGTTTTGTGTGGTCATGTTCTTATCGTCCTACGCTCAAGCGGCCTTCTTCGGAATTTGCTCAACCCATTCACGCGGCGCCATGGGGAAGCCCAAGCGTTCGCGGCTCTCGTAATAGCTTTGCGCGACAGCACGCGCCAAGTTACGGATGCGGCCGATGTAGGCAGCACGCTCGGTCACGCTGATCGCACCACGCGCGTCGAGCAAGTTGAAGGTGTGCGCGGCTTTGAGCACTTGCTCGTAAGCGGGCAACGCAAGCTGCGCGCCCATGAGGTGCTGAGCTTGTTTCTCGTGCGCCCCAAATGCGGTGAACAAAAACTCGGCATCGCTATGCTCGAAGTTGTAGGTGGATTGCTCCACTTCGTTTTGCTTGTAGACGTCGCCGTACGTGAGGCCATCGGTCCATTGCAAGTTGTAGACGTTGTCCACACCTTGCAGGTACATGGCCAAACGCTCTAAGCCATAAGTGATTTCGCCGGTGATGGGTTTGCAGTCAATGCCGCCCACTTGTTGGAAGTAGGTGAACTGCGTGACTTCCATGCCGTTCAACCAAACCTCCCAACCCAAGCCCCAAGCACCGAGGGTTGGGTTTTCCCAATCGTCTTCGACGAAGCGGATGTCGTTTTTCTTGAGGTCAAAGCCGAGGGCTTCGAGCGAGCCCAAGTACAGCTCCAAGATGTTGCTGGGCGCGGGCTTCAACACCACTTGGTATTGGTAGTAGTGCTGCAAGCGGTTGGGGTTCTCGCCGTAACGGCCGTCTTTAGGGCGGCGGCTGGGTT
Source organism: Pseudomonadota bacterium (assembly GCA_041180165.1). Classification (GTDB taxonomy): domain Bacteria; phylum Pseudomonadota; class Gammaproteobacteria; order Burkholderiales; family Burkholderiaceae_C; genus Limnohabitans. The sequence goes on from JBEGSC010000001.1 coordinate 532,865, forward strand.
GCACGTAGGCGGCCTTCCATGGCTCTGGGCCCAAGGCGCGCAAGAACGTGGCGGTGTGCGAGGTGCCCGCACCGACCTCCATGTCGATGGGTTGCAACAAGGCGCAGCCTTGCTCGGCCCAGTAGGACTGGAGTTTGAGAATGATTTGTTGAAAAGTCAGCATGCAAAGTGGCCAGCATGCGCTGGCAATTTAAGCTGCAGGTCAATACGCCCGCAAACCTCTGATTTTACGGGCCGAAACGCCTCTGGCCGTGGCGAGCTGCATGCGATTGGGCTGCCACGATCAAGAGGGTGAACAGGGCCAGACCAGCCAATGGCCAAAGCCCCCATACAGACACCCAACGGGCGTAGGGTGTCACAGACCCATGCACACCATGAACCTCCGCAGTGAGCACCCCTTGGACCGCGCTGGGTAAGCGATGCGTGACTTCGCCTTTGGCGCTGATGATGGCCGTGGCCCCTGTGTTTGTGGCGCGCAGCATGGGGCGCCCTAGCTCCAACGCGCGCATGCGCGAGATGTTTAGATGCTGATCAATAGCCACGGTGTCGCCGAACCATGCGATGTTGCTGAGGTTGACCATCATGGTGGGGGCGTTGTCTGGGTCAGCGAAGCTGCGAGCCAGCTCTTCGCCAAACAAATCCTCGTAGCAAATGTTGGGGGCGATTCGTTCGCCTTTGAACGCAAAACTAGGCTGTGCCACATCGCCTCGGGTGAAGTCTCCCAACGGGATGTTCATCATGCGCACAAACCATTGGAAGAGTGGTGGCACAAACTCCCCAAAGGGCACCAAGTGGTGCTTGTCGTATTGGTAGCTGGCTGTAGATGCAGGCGTGGCTTGTGGCATCAGCGCGATGGCTGAGTTGCTGTACTGCAGCTGACCTTGTTCGCTGCGCGTGGCCACTGGCAAACCGATGAGGGCGGCTTGTGAAGCTTTGCTGAAGTGGTTTTCTAGCTGAGCCCAGTAACGTTCTGGCATTTGCTGTTGAATGAGCGGTATCGCGGTTTCGGGCGTGACCGTGAGATCGCTGGTACTTGATAACAAGGCTTCGCGGTAGTCACGCAGAGCGCGGTTGACGCCTTCGCCAAACTTCAAATCTTGCGGAATATTGCCTTGTAACAAAGTCACGCTGATTGGGCGTGCTGATTGCGTCGCTTCATTCGAGTTTTGGCTCGGAGATGTAAACCATGTGTAGCCAAGCACCGCCACGACAGCAACTATTGAGATCTGCGCTTTGCGAGCGATTGGTCGGCTGTCTCTTCTTTCGGCGGCCAAGGCCATAACGATGAAGGCCGACAAACCACACATGCCATAGACTCCCACCCAAGGCGCCCAATGTTGTAACAGGCTGTCGATATGTGCGTAGCCCACAGCTCCCCACGGGAAGCCTGTCCAAAGTGTGCCGCGCACCATTTCGGCCAACGCCCAGACGGCGGCAAATGCACTGGCTCGCGGCAAAATGCCTACGCCTGTTTTGCCAACAGCGTGATACACAGATGCAGCTGTGGCGTAAATCAGGGCCAAGCCTGCAGCCATTAATCCAACAGCTAAGACAGCGATTGGCGCTGGCAAACCGCCATAACGGTGCATTGAAATGAACAACCACCAAATGCTGCCGGCGAGCCATGTAAACGCAAATACCCAAGTTTTGACAAACGCCTGTTTGCCTGATTTGCTGCGGTCAAGCAGGTAGGCAAGCATGCCTAAGCTCACGCATTGCAGCCAACCTTGCGCCTCGCCTTTGAATGCGCCTTCAAACGGCCACGCTAATGAAAGGGCTTGCGCGATGCCCGCAACCATCAGCAGTGCTGCGGCTTGAAGCGTGATGGACTTTTGCTTGTTGTCCTGCGCGTAATCTTCCATGCCTTATTGCGGCACTTTTTCTTCAGGTGCTGGATACACCTTGAACCACTTCACCGCACCAGCACGTGTATGCAAAACTTCGAAGCGTAGCTTATTGATTTCAAAATGCTCGCCTCGACGCGGCACATGGCCCATTGCATGTGCAATAAAGCCCCCGATGGTGTCGAAATGCGTGTCATCCGATGCCTCAGCAGCGTTAACTTCTAGATGCGTGCCAAAGGCTTCGCCCACGCGCTCTAACGATGTATCTCCACTGACGCGATAGGTACGGTCGGCCAAGGCAAAGATATCGCCTACATCCTCTTGACTATCAAACTCATCTTCGATATCGCCCACAATTTGTTCTAAAACATCTTCAATGGTGATAAGGCCTGCGATGCGCCCAAACTCATCGACCACCAACGCCATGTGGTTGCGCGTGTTACGAAACTCACGCAACAAGTCGTTTAATCCCTTGCTCTCTGGAACAAAGACGGGTGGGCGAAGTAATGTTCGGATATTGAGCGATGGTGCGCGTTGAAGCTTAAGCAAATCTTTGGCTAACAAAATGCCAACCAAGTTGTCACGCTCGCCTTCATAAACGGGGAATCTCGAATGTCCCGTATCAATGACCTGATGCAGACTCTCCTCGATAGGGGCCTCTAAATTAATGAGGTCCATTCTTGGCGCAGCCACCATGACCTGCCCAGCCGTAAGGTCAGCCATACGCAGTACGCCTTCGAGCATGAGCCGGCTTTCTGCGCCAATGACTTGGTTATCTTCTGCGTCGGAAAGTGCGTCAAGCAGTTCTTCGCGGGAATCTGGCCCTGGATGTAAGAACTCAACCAAACGTTGCCAATAGCTTCGCTTGTCTTGTGTTGGTGTATCTCGAGATTGCGGGGGTATCACAGTTTTGCAGCTACTTGGCTGCGAAGTCAAACAAGCCTCAAGCATAGCCCATCTGATGGGCCGTGGTTTTATTCCGCCGCTTGATGGCGGGTATCGCGAACACCTTGTCGAATTTCTTGCACTTTGGCTAGAAAATTCCAGAAGCGCTTCGCATCTTCTTTGATGCTGTAGTTTGTTTTCGCGTATTGATCGGCCACCAACTCTGTGATGCGGCTGTCTAAGTCACGCTTTGGAAGACTCAGATACGCCTCCGTTTCTGTACCATCGCGCTCGATACGTGCGCCACCTTTGCGGGCAATTCGGATCATGGGAGCGTTTTCACTCAACGCATGGATGTACATCTGGTACACCTTTTCGTTGCGTGCATGTATGACCGCTCGATCAAACAAGCGTGCGCCATAGCCACGCCCACGCGCATGTGCGGACACGGACACACCAAACTCAGAGCTTGACTCACGACCTTCTTCTTTCATAAGCGCAAGGTGCGCCATGGCGATGATCTCGAGATCAGTATTGAAAATACCGTAGATTTCGTCACGCTCAAAATTCAAGCCTTGCACGTAGCGGTTGATGTGCTCATCCGTTGCGGTATAACCAAAGCGTAGATAGCGATCATGTTCGGACAGTGCTTTCAAATGCTGCAATATTTGTGGCAAATGCTCTGCAGACATAGGCACGATGGGCACCAGCGCGCCTTCAGTTTTACGCAACTTTTCTTCTGATACGCCTGTGAAACGAAGCATATGCAATCCCCCTTCCAGGGTATTTCTTGCGAGTGTCTGTACGAATGTCATGAAAGAATTCTACGGGTTTTCCCTCATTCTTTCTGCTTGCTGACAGCAATTAGAACTCAAACTCTAAATTGACAAAAATGACAATCAGTAAAGGCCGTTACAGCAATTGCAATATCGCCCTGCGCAAGATGTCAGAATGTCCTAAACAGTCAGGCTTTTACTCACACACATGCATTCACTACCAACAGGCGTCGAGTTTTTTCAGCGTGGCTGGCTATCGTCGAACAATGTATTGCTTCACGATGAAGATTGTGCAATTCTCGTTGATACAGGTTATTGGACGCATGCTCAGCAGACACATGCATTAGTTAAGTCAGTTATTGGGAATCGTCAACTGACTGCAATTTGTAATACCCATCTTCACAGTGATCATTGCGGCGGGAATGCGCATTTGCAATCGGTGTTTCCAGATGTGCAAACCAACACGCCTCCTGGGCATGCCGCATATGTTGATTTATGGGATCCTGGGACGCTAACTTACACCCCTACTGGCCAGCACTGTCCTAAATTTACCCGCACTGGTACGCTCAATGATGGTGACAGCTTTGTTGTTGGCAATTTAACTTGGCAGGTCCATGCAGCGCCAGGGCACGACCCTCATTCAGTTGTGATTTTCAACTCCTTGCATGGCATCATGATTTCAGCCGATGCGCTGTGGGAGAACGGCTTTGGCGTTGTATTCCCAGAGATTGAGGGTATCTCTGCGTTTGACGAGGTGGAATCTACAATTCAGGTAATCGAAAATTTAAGCCCAAGAATCGTTTTGCCTGGCCATGGCGCACCATTCTCGGATGTAAGTTACGCTATTGGACGCGCAAGAAGTCGACTGAATCAGTTTAGAAATTCGCCAGACAAACATGCCCAATACGCAGCCAAAGTGCTCTTGAAATTCAAGCTACTTGAGCTGCAAAAATGTCCAATATCAGAATTTAAGAGCTGGGCAGCGCACGTCACTTATTTGAATATGCTCCACGCCAAGTATTCAAACGGGACTAGTTTCGAACAATGGACGAATGACTTGTGTCAAAGCCTTGAGAAAAGTGGCGCTTGCATTATTGATGACAAATACATCATCAATTTAAATTAGTCGGAGCACAAAAAACAAAAACCCCCACTCGAACGAGCGGGGGTTTTTGAGGCTGTAAGAGCCTGACGATGTCCTACTTTCACACGGGAATCCGCACTATCATCGGCGCTAAGTCGTTTCACGGTCCTGTTCGGGATGGG
>JBEGSC010000002.1:0-457722 GCA_041180165.1 Pseudomonadota bacterium
GCGGCAAAGTCAAGGGTGGCTTGACCGTGTTGGTCAACGGCATCCGCGCCTTCTTGCCTGGTTCATTGATCGACACACGTCCGATCAAAGACTTGTCTCCCTACGAGAACAAGACCATGGAATTCAAGGTCATCAAACTCGACCGCAAGCGCAACAACGTCGTGTTGTCACGCCGCGCTGTGGTGGAAGCTTCGATGGGCGAAGAGCGCGCCAAGTTGATGGAGACTTTGAAAGAAGGCTCTATCGTCAACGGCGTGGTCAAGAACATCACCGAATACGGTGCATTCGTGGACTTGGGCGGCATCGACGGCTTGCTGCACATCACCGACATGGCATGGCGTCGTGTGCGTCACCCATCTGAGGTGGTCACTGCTGGTCAAGAAATCACGGCCAAGATCCTCAAGTTCGACACTGAGAAAAACCGCGTGTCCTTGGGCCTCAAGCAAATGGGCGACGATCCTTGGATGGGCGTCAACCGCCGCTACCCACAAAGCACTCGCTTGTTCGGCAAGATCACCAACATCGCCGACTACGGCGCGTTTGTGGAACTCGAGCCAGGCATCGAAGGCTTGGTGCACGTGTCTGAAATGGACTGGACCAACAAGAACGTGGCACCTTCCAAGATCGTGTCATTGGGCGACGAAGTCGAAGTTATGGTCCTCGAGATCGACGAAGACAAGCGCCGTATCAGCTTGGGCATGAAGCAATGCAAAGCCAACCCATGGCAAGACTTCGCCCAAAACACCAAGCGCGGTGACCGCGTGAAGGGCCCCATCAAATCGATCACCGACTTCGGCGTGTTCGTGGGCTTGGCCGCTGGCATCGACGGTTTGGTGCACTTGTCTGACTTGTCTTGGAACGAAACCGGCGAAAACGCTGTGCGCGAATTCAAGAAGGGCCAAGAAGTGGAAGCCATCGTGTTGGCCGTTGACGTTGAGCGCGAGCGCATCAGCTTGGGCATCAAACAACTCGACTCTGACCCCTTCACCACCTTCGTGTCGGTGAACGACAAGGGCCAAATCGTGACTGGTAAGGTCAAGTCTGTGGACGCCAAAGGCGCTGAAATCGACTTGGGCGAAGACATCGTGGGCTACTTGCGCGTGAGCGAAATCTCCCGCGACCGCGTGGAAGACGCCAGCCAAGTGTTGAAAGTCGGCGATGAAGTGACTGCTGTCGTGGTGAACGTGGATCGCAAGACCCGCAACATCCAGTTGTCCATCAAAGCCAAAGACGCGGCTGACCAACAAGAAGCCATGGCTTCCTTGTCTCAACAGTCCAAAGCCGAAAACGCTGGCACAACCAGCTTGGGTGCTTTGTTGCGCGCTAAGCTCGACAACAACTGATGACCCGCTCAGACCTGGTCGAAGAACTGGCTGCCCGTTTTGGGCAGCTCACGCACCGCGACGCCGAGTTCGCTGTCAAGACGCTTCTTGACGCGATGAGCGACGCGCTGGTGCGCGGCCACCGCATTGAATTGCGGGGGTTTGGCAGTTTTTCGATCAACCGTCGCCCGCCTCGCATGGGACGCAACCCGCGTTCCGGCGAAAGCGTCGCCATTCCTGAAAAACGTGTGCCTCATTTCAAACCAGGCAAGGCCTTGCGCGAAGCAGTGGATGCACGCACCCAAGAATTGTTGGCGGGGTCTGAATCCAAAGGTTGAGTCTAAAATGGCCCTCGTCACAGAGGAGCCATCTTGAAAAACCTCATGTGGCTGCTTCAGTGGGTACTGAAGGCAGCCATTTTTTTTACCCTCTTCGCTTTTGCGCTGAATAACCAACACGATGCCGTGGTCCATTTCTTTTTTGGCACCACTTGGAGTGCACCGTTGGTCTTGGTGTTGCTGACTGTCTTCGTCATGGGCGTGGCAGTGGGCGTAGTTGGCATGGTGCCGCGCTGGTGGAAACACCGTCGATTGGCCCAACTGGCCAATCCATCAGCAAAACCTGAAGCAACAACAGCGCCCACGACTGCGGACTCGACACATGGAATTTGATCTCAGCTGGATTTTGCTGGGCTTGCCTGTGGCCTTCATCTTGGGCTGGGTCGCCTCGCGCATGGACTTGCGCCAGCTGCGACTGGAGAACCGTCAAACCCCCAAGGCGTATTTCAAGGGCCTGAACCATTTGCTCAATGAGCAACAAGACCAAGCGATTGACGCCTTCATTGAGGCCGTGCAGCATGACCCCGACACGTCTGAGCTGCATTTCGCGCTTGGCAATTTGTTTCGCCGCCGTGGCGAGTACGAGCGTGCCGTGCGTGTCCATCAACACTTGCTCTCACGCGGCGACTTGAGCCAAACCGACCGAGACCGCGCACAACACGCCCTTGCTTTGGACTATCTCAAAGCAGGCTTGCTTGACCGAGCCGAAGACGCTCTGAACAAGCTCGAAGGCACCGCCCACCAAGCACAAGCGCACTTGGCCTTGTTGAGCATTTACGAACGCTCACGCGATTGGGCCAAAGCCTCGGTCATCGCCAAAAAATTGGGCGACAGTGGTCAAGGCAGCTTTCAAGGTCGCTTGGCGCATTACCTGTGCGAAGAGGCTGAAAGCCTTGACCTGGCACAACAAGCTGACCAAATCGTGGCTTTGCTCAAGCAAGCAACTGAGGCTGCCCCAAATAACGCCCGCGCACGCATGGCGTTGGCAAAAACCTATGAGCAAACGGGTCGTGCGAGTGAGGCCTATGCCACGCTAGAAAACTTGGCGACGCAAGTACCCGCTTCGCTACCCTTGCTCGCCCCTAAGCTTGCGGCCTTGGCGCAAACTTTGAACTGTGCGCCGAAAACCATGGCTTTGCTCGAAACCAGCTATGCAAAAACTGCCTCGCTTGATGTGCTCAACGCCATCGTCACCTTGCGCAAATCACAGGGTGAGACAAACACCAGCGGCTTGTTTGCCAAGCACCTGGAACGCGAGCCTTCGTTGGTCGCTGCCACGCAGTGGATTGCCAACGAAAAGTTTGAGCACGAAGAATTTCACCCGCAAGTGCAGCGCGCCCTCGAACGCGCCGCCAAACCCTTGCAACGCTACCGATGTGCCGCATGTGGTTTTGAAGCCAGCCAGCACTTTTGGCAATGCCCAGGCTGCCAAGCTTGGGACAGCTACCCAGCCCGTCGCGTGGAAGAACTATGACACTCAGCACCCCAGTCACCCAAGAACAACTCAAACAAGCGCATGTCTTGGTCGTCGGCGATGTGATGCTCGACCGCTATTGGTATGGCGCCGTTGACCGCATCAGCCCCGAAGCACCCGTGCCCGTGGTGCGTATCACGCGCGAAGAAAACCGTTTGGGTGGATGCGCCAACGTGGCCTATAACGTGGTGAGCTTAGGCGCACATTCATCGCTGCTGTCAGTCGTCGGCGACGACGAAGCCAGCCACTTGCTTGAAGACTTGGTAGCCAAAACAGGCATTGCCCCACACTTGGGCCGTGACAGCCAACTCAAAACCACAGTCAAGTTGCGCGTGATTGGTCGCCAGCAACAGTTGTTGCGTGTGGACTTTGAGAACACGCCGCAAAACGAAGTACTGGCCTCGCAAACCGACCAATTCATGCAACTGTTACCAGACCACAAAGTGGTGCTGTTCTCTGACTACGGCAAAGGCGGTTTGGCCCATGTGTCGCAAATGATTGCGGCAGCGCGTGCAGCAGGCAAAGCTGTGTTGATTGATCCCAAGGGCAGTGATTACTCGCGCTACGCGGGTGCGACTTGCATCACACCTAACCGTGCTGAACTCGAACAAGTCATTGGCAAGTGGAATACAGAAGCAGAACTCGTGCAAAAAGCCCATGCGCTGCGCCAAGAGCTCAAGCTCGACGCCCTGCTGCTCACACGTAGCGAAGAAGGCATGACCTTGTTTGATGGACAAGGTGAATTGAGCGTATCCGCGCAAGCCCGCGAAGTGTTTGACGTCACAGGTGCGGGTGACACCGTGATTGCGACCTTGGCCACGTTGGTCGCTGCGGGCTTGAGCCTGCGCGATGCCATGCCTTTGGCCAACAAAGCAGGTGGCGTGGTGGTGGGTAAGTTTGGTACGGCCACGGTCAGCTACGAAGAATTGATGGCCTAAATACAAGGCACGGACAAAGGCCCTTGTGCCACTGGAGAAATTATGAAAATCGTCGTCACAGGCGCTGCAGGATTTATCGGCAGCAACATCATCAAGGGCTTGAACGCTCGCGGCATCACCAACATCATCGCGGTGGATGACCTAACGGAAGGCGACAAGTTTCGCAACATCGCCGATTTGAAAATCGCCGACTACCTCGACAAAGACGTGTTCTATGAACTCTTTGCCGAAAACGCGTTTGGCAAAGTCGAAGCCGTGTTCCACGAAGGCGCATGCAGCGACACGATGGAAAGCGATGGCAAGTACATGATGGACAACAACTACACGCTCTCGTGTGGTTTGTTCAACGCCTGCCAGCAAAGCGGCACGCGTTTGCTCTACGCTTCATCTGCTGCCACTTACGGCGGCAGCGACACCTTTGTAGAAACACCCGAGTATGAGCTGCCACTCAATGTGTACGGCTACTCCAAATTGTTGTTTGACCAACGCATGCGCTTGGAGTGCAACAACAACTTCAAGAAATTCAAGCGCCAAGTGGTGGGCTTTCGTTACTTCAACGTGTACGGCCCACGCGAGCAACACAAAGGCCGCATGGCCAGCGTGGCGTTTCACCAATTCAACCAATTCAACGCCGAAGGCAAAGTGAAGTTGTTTGGTGAATACGGCGGCTACGCCCAAGGCGCGCAAATGCGTGACTTCGTCTTCATCGACGACGTGGTGGCCGTGAACCTGTGGTTCTTGGACAACCCAGACAAGTCGGGCATCTTCAACCTCGGCTCAGGTCGCGCACAACCCTTCAACGATGTAGCCTTGTCGGTAGTCAACGCGATGCGTGCCAAAAAAGGCGAGACCGCGCTGGACTTGGCAGGTGCTGCCAAAGCGGGTTTGATCGAATACGTGCCCTTCCCCGATGCGTTGCGTGGCAAATACCAGTGCTACACGCAAGCCGACCTGACCAACCTGCGAGCTAGTGGTTGCGATCACCAGTTTGCCGATGTGCAAACAGGTGTGACACAGTACATGGCGACATTGAGCAAGTAAGTATCTAAACATGAGCACCGAGCAAAACAACTTAGATGCTTGTGCGGTGTTCAAAACTCAGAAGCAATCTAAACGGCGCGGTGCGCTACGCAGCTTATTGGGCGGCGTTGTGGCGGGAATGTTCTGTCACACCGCACTGGCGTTAGACATCAACCAAGCCAATGAGGCAGAGTTGGACAGCCTCAAAGGCATGGGACCATCGCTCAGCACCAAGGTGCTTGCAGCACGCTCGCAGGGCACATTCAAAGACTGGGCAGACCTGATGCAACGCGTCTCAGGCATTCGCCAAAACAAAGCTCAGCAGTTTTCAGATCAAGGCTTGACCGTCAATGGTCAGCCGCTTGGCGCAAAGCCGTAATGGCGTCTTCACGCCAAAACATTGCAGCGGCGAAGAACCCTTCCCACACACAACCATTACAGCCACGACCACAGCAAGTGGTGGGTTCAAGCGGGGGTGGTCTTAAGGTACAACCCTGCTGTGCTGCCAAGTCTTGCGCGAAGGCAAACAAGGCTTGTGCGCTTGGCGCATCTTGCAGTGGCATTTTGAGCAACACATCGACAGACATGCGCGCATCTTATCCGCCGCCGCGTTGCATGTAGAGGTCAAAACGGCGCATGAAGGTGTAGCGTTGTGCGTCGTTCAACCCTTCAAATTGAAAGTGCACGTGCAAACAAGGCAACGCAACCAAAGCAATGCGGCGCAAGGGGCCGACCGACCAGTGAATCACCAAAGTTCCGAGCGTTTGTCCATCGTTCGTAATCGATATATGCGCGGCACAGCCCTCACGGTACCAAGCATGTTCACCTATAGCCGCAGGTAGCCAACCTAACCATTCGCTTTCGGTACAACCCATCTCGCGCGAAAAATTGGCTGCATATGAGGCTTGCAAAACGTGAACCGGATAATAAAGAAATTAACCACCCGCAATGGGCGGCCAAATAGCCAACACATCGCCATCAACCAACACTTTGCTTGCCCGATCCTCCGGCGCAATGTAGGTGCCGTTGACCAGCACCAAATGCACCAATTTTTCTGGCAACCCAAAGGGCTCAATGACTTGTGTGATCGTCACACCGTCATCCACCTCTAGGTTCATCACATTGCTGCGGCGCGCAGTAGGTGGCAAATAGTCGGTGAGTGTGGCGAAGAGTTTGAAGGTGATGTCCATGAGCCAAGGTTAACGCATCAACAAGGTCATCAACGACGACGCGTGTCCCCCGCGCCTGTCCAAGCACCCTGCCCTTGTGCGCTGGCGAGATAGGCATCCATCAACTTGGTCGGGTCGTGTTTGAGTTTTTCTTTCCACTCACCCAAATGCACCTGGCCTTCCACCAAGCCACGCATCACGCCCACATGGTCGGTCCAGCCCACGCTGTTGCAGCCCACCAGCACATCATCTTTGAATTGCAAGCTCAGATGACGACCTTGCGCAGTCAGTGACACTTGATCGCCACCGGGTACACCTTGCCAATTGCCAAAACTCGTCGAGATCAAACCCAAGGTGTCAAGCACGTTGATTTGCGTCACACCTTTGAGTGTGGCAGTTTGACCCACCATGTTCAAAGCGGCCACACGTGCTTGCTCAGCGGCATTGGGTTGAATGGCGCTCACAATGGTGGTGCCGCTCACCTTGTCAAAGGCTTCCGCACAATCGCCTGCGGCATAGATACCGGCGATGTTGGTTTGCATGTGTTCATCGGTCAACACACCTTGCAAGCAGGTCACACCAGATGACTTCAAAAAATCAATACAAGGCTTCACGCCCGTGGCGCTGATCACCAAGTCGGCTGGCAATTTTTGCCCTGTCGACAAACGCACAGTCAAGGCAGCATCGGTGGGCTCATCACCTAAGCCCACCGCATTGGCGAGCTTAGACAGCAAGCCTGGGTTTTCGCTGCCATTGGGCACGATGGCTTCAACCTTGGCGCTGGTAAACACATGCACGCCTTTGGCCTCGCACCAATCGCGAATCATGTTGCCAGCCACAGGGCCCATCATGCGGGGCACCATGCGGTCACCCATCTCCACAACCGACAGCGTCACACCACGTGAGGCCAAAGCCTCCATGATGATGCAGCCAATAAAGCCCGCACCCATTTGCACCACACGTGCACCTGGTTTGGCCAACGCCATGATGGCGCGTGCATCGTCTAGGGTCCAGCAGGGGTGCACTTCTGGGCTGTCCATACCTGGAATGGGTGGACGCACAGGGCGTGAACCTGTGGCAATCAACAATTTGTCAAAGCCCAACCGCTGATCGTTGTCGAGTTGAATGGTTTTAGCTGCACCGTCAATAGAGACGGCACGCGCGTGCACCTGTTCCACCTTCAACCGCTCAAAGTGATCGGCAGATTTACGCAAGTAAGTGCCGCGCTCGTCGATGTTGCCAATCAACAGGTACGGAATGGCCATGCGCGAATATGGCGGTTCAGCCTCATCACCCACCAGGGTGATGCGGTCGTTGGGCGCATGTTTGCGAATGGTTTCCGCAGCAATCACGCCAGCCGGGCCGGCGCCAAGAATGACGTGATGTGTCATGGCAATTACCTTCAGAGGCCGAGACGTTTTTTGGTTTCTGCCGTTGGACGACCTTCGTTGTCCCAACCACGTGCTTGGTAGTACTTGGGCAACATGGTGGGCAACATGCTGACCTTGCCTTTGGCAGGGCCAGTTTTGCCTGGTTCTGTCAACAAGCGCTTGGGCAAACTGTCATCTTTGGCAGTAAAGCCAGCGGCGTTGTTGAACTCGCGCTCCATGTTCCAAATACGCTCACCGATTTTTTCGAGTTCTTCGGTGGTGTATTCCTCGTTACACGCTGCTTGCATTTGCGGCGCCAAGTCGGCCAAGCCCCATGCGAACGTGGTGAAGATGCACAAGCCAGATGAATCAAACGCTGCAGTGGCATCTTGGAAGGCTTTGACCAACTCTGGTTTGCCTTCGTGCTCAAGCGGATCTGTTTTGACAGGAATACCGAGAACTTCAGATGCGATGGTGTAACCACGCAAGTGACAAGCACCGCGGTTAGACGTGGCATACGCCAAGCCAATGCCTTGAATCGAACGACCATCGTAAGCGGGGAACTCTTGCCCTTTCACGCTCATGCTCAAGTCAGGATGACCGTATTTTTCAGTCAGACGCTTGGAGCCTTGACCGATTTCGACACCAAAGCCACGGCCATTGACCGTTTCCTCAGCGAAGAACGCCAAGGCTTGTGCAGAACCAAACTTAGCATCAATGCCCAGTTGCTCTTTGGTGAGCACGCCCATTTCATACAACTCCATCACAGCGCCCACTGTGGCACCAAAGCTGATGGGGTCAATGCCTTCTTCGTTACACAAGAGGTTGGCGTATTGCAGCGCTTCCAAATCATTCACGCCGTTGGCAGCGCCCAAAGCCCATGCTGCTTCGTATTCCAAGCCGCCTGATGCACCCCAGTACTGAGGTTTGTTTTGCACCGTGAAGTGGGTCTCATCCATCTTGCTAATGCGACCGCACGCAATGGTGCAGCCAAAGCAGGCTTGGTTGGTGACCAAGTGTTTTTTGCCATCGGTCTCACGGGGTGTGGCCATGGCCTCAGCAGAAATATCTTTCGCGCCTTCAAACTGCACATCGCGGTGGTTGCGTGTTGGCAGAGCACCCACTTCGTTGATCACGTTCATCAACACTTGCGTGCCATAGGCTGGCAAGCCTTGACCCGTCACCGCGTTGTCTGCCAAGATTTTTTTCTTCTCAGCCGTGATTTGCATGAACGCTTTGGGATCGCGCACATTGCCCACACCCAAAGTGCCACGCACAGCGATAGCTTTGAGGTTTTTGCTACCCATCACAGCACCCACGCCTGAGCGGCCTGCAGCGCGGTGCAAGTCGTTCACCACAGCGGCGTACAGCACATGGTTCTCACCGGCCTTGCCGATGGACGACACACGTGTGAGCGGATCTTGCAAGGTCTTTTTCAACTCGGCCTCGGTCTCCCAAACGCTCTTGCCCCACAGACCCGAAGCGTCACGCAGCTCCACTGTGTCGTCGTTGATATACAGGTAGACGGGCTTGGGCGATTTACCTTCGCAAATCACCATGTCCCAGCCCGCCATCTTGAGTTCAGCGCCAAAGTAGCCGCCTGAGTTAGAGCATGCAATCGCGCCAGTCAGCGGGCCTTTGGTGATCACTGTGTAGCGACCACCGGTTGAGGCCATGGTGCCTGTCAATGGCCCTGTGGCCCAAATGAGTTTGTTCTCTGGCGACAACGGATCCACTTTGGGATCGATTTCGCTGATGAGATATTTAGAACCTAAACCACGTGAGCCAACGTAATCACGGGCCCATTGCATGTTGAGGGGTTCAGATTTGATCGTGCCTGTTGTCAGGTTGATGCGGAGAATTTTTCCAGCCCAAGTCATGATGTGTGCTCCTAGTTGGGTTTAAGTGGCCGAGGGTTGGTTACCGAGCTTGTCGGCCCACTGCTTCATTTTGTCGAGACCCGTCCAGTTGGCGTCCACGAAGGTGATCGCGCCTGTGGGGCACGCAGATGCGCAAGCAGGATCGCCACCGCACAAGTCGCATTTTTGAACTTTGCCGGTTTCTTGCACGTAATTGATCGTGCCGAATGGGCAAGCGATGGTGCAAACCTTGCAACCCACACAGGTGGTTTCGTTCACCACCATGGCACCTGTCACCTTGTCGTGCGTAATTGCCTCTACTGGGCAAGCATGCAAACACCAAGCTTCGTCACACTGCGTGCAGGTGTAAGGCACTTTTTTGCCTGTCTCATGGAAGTCAAACACCTTGATGCGCGACTTGGCCGTTGCAAATGTGCCGTAGTTCTCAAACGAGCAAGCCATCTCGCACTGCAAGCAGCCTGTGCATTTGTCGGGGTTGATGTGCAGGATTTTTTGCATCTAGATCTCCTAGCTATGTAATGTGTTGCATAAGATTTTGTGAACGCCACCCAACACCACCGATCAGGAATAACCCTTGAAACCCTGTGTGTTCCCATCAGAATTTCTCAACTTGAGACAGTTGAGGCGCGACATCACAAGAATTTGGACAAAATCTCGGACATGACCACCTTGATCAGCCCCGCCACTCGCTTAAGTCGTATCGCACAAGCGCGGGAACACGTGATTGAGCAAGGCGCAGCCCTACAAGCACCACTGATCGAGAGCTGGATTGAACGCTCATGGAAACGGTGCTTGGCATGGGGGCGCACACCGCAAGAGCAGTTGGCATTTGATGCAGTGAGTCGCAGCCAAATTCAACACATCAAAGATGCCAATCAACCTATGCTGCAAGCGGCCGAGGAGGAGCTGGACAGACTCAGCCGCGCCATTGCTGGTACACGCTACTTCGCACTGCTCACCGACGCGCATGGTGTAGTGATTGACACACGCGGCGAAATCAACAGCAGAGACACGCGTGCAAGTCGCATTGCACGCGTCGGTGTCAACCTGTCAGAACAACACGTGGGCACAACGGCTATTGGGGCTGTGCTGGCCGAACAGCAACCCATTTGGCTTCATCGTGGCGAGCATTTTTTCAACGACAACACGGCTTACAGCTGTGCGGGTGCGCCCCTGTTTGGCCCAACAGGCGAGTGCGTGGGCATGCTGGATTTAACGGGCGTCGATGTACCAGAGCGCCCAGAGCTGCAGCACTTGGCAGCGCAATCAGCCCGCAGCATTGAAAACAATTGGGTTAGACAAATGGCTCCCTCTTTGTTGCTGCGCTTCAATTGGGCAGGTTTGTCTATAGGCGGTGACAGCGATGGACTGATCGGTTTAGATGCAGACGGTCAAATCATGTGTGCCAACCGAGCGGCTCGCACCATCACAGGCGTGCATTTGCAAACGGGCGACCATGCAGGCGATGTCTTTGCCACGCCTTGGCAATCGCTGTTTGATTTGAACGCTGAGCAACGCGTTGAAATTCCGTTGTGGTCTGGTTTGCAAGTGCAAGTTCAGCTGGACAGCAAAACGCATGCAGCCAGCCTAGCGCCCCGCCCCGCGCCCATGCTCAAAGCCATTGAAACTGATTTGATACGCCGCGCCATGCAACAAGCCAAAGGCAATGTGACGGAAGCAGCGCGGCGCTTAGGCATCAGCCGCGCCACGCTGTATCGAAAAATATCGCCTCAAAAATCAGGCGACAAATAGCCCAAGCGCTGAATCGGTCACTTGTTGGCGTTGGCAAAGAACAGCTGTTCGCCGCCGATTTTGTAGCCATTGATCGACGCTTGGCCTGCAGGTGACACCACCCAATCCACAAACTTTTGCGCCAAGTCAGCTTTGACATGCGGATGCTTGGCAGGATTGACCACCATCACACCGTATTGGTTGAACAAGCGGTTGTCACCCTCGACCAACACTTGCAGGTCTTGCCGGTTTTTGAAATTCAACCAAGTGCCACGGTCGGTCAGGGCATAAGCGCCTGTGGACGATGCAATGTTCAACGCAGGGCCCATGCCGCAACCGCACTCTTTGTAGCCTGCGCCTTTGTTGTCTAAACCTGCCTGCTTCCAGTAGCGCAACTCGGCGGCATGCGTGCCACTCTTGTCGCCACGCGAGACAAAACCT
Organism: Pseudomonadota bacterium; assembly: GCA_041180165.1. Lineage (GTDB taxonomy): Bacteria > Pseudomonadota > Gammaproteobacteria > Burkholderiales > Burkholderiaceae_C > Limnohabitans. The sequence continues at coordinate 11,684 of JBEGSC010000002.1, forward strand.
GCTTGTGTGTTGGCCACTTTTTGCAAGGCAGCCACGATGTCTTTGCCACGCACTTTGGCGGGGTCATTGGCGGGGCCAACCAACACAAAGTCGTTGTACATCACGGGGTAGCGCTTGACACCAAAACCTTCGGCGACAAATTTTTCTTCTGCGGCTTGGTCATGTACAAACAACACATCGGCATCACCTCGGCGGCCTGTGTCCAAGGCTTGGCCTGTACCTAAGGCCACCACCTTGATGTCAATCCCAGACGCTTGCTTGAACGCTGGCAACAAGTGCGCAAACAAACCAGACTGTTCAGTCGATGTGGTGGAAGCCATCACCATGCTGGGCGCTTGTGCTTGAGCGGTTGAGCTAACAAAAGTCAAAGCTACGGCCAGCAAACCAGCCAATGAAAACAAATGCGAACGTCGTGTCATCCCAACTCTCCTTTTAAAAACAAATGTGCCTCAGGGTGACTCTCTCCCAGAGGATGATTAAAAAACTCATCCACTGGCAGATCAGCTAGCACGCGCCCTGTCTCTAAATAAATCACGCGTGTGGCCAAGCGTTTGACTTGGCCTAGGTTGTGGCTGCTGAACAGCAAAGTCACGCCAGACGCTGCCACCCACTCAGACAACAGCCGTTCCACATCGCGTTTGGCGTGAGGGTCTAAGCTCGAAGTAGGCTCGTCCAACAACACGAAGTTGGGTTGCAAACCCCAAGCGCGCGCCAAAGCCAAGCGTTGCTGTTGACCGCCCGACAAGGTGCGTGCCGAGCGCTCGACCATGTCTTGCAAGCCCACACGTTCTAAGGCGTGCATGGCAAGCGTGTGCGCCTCACGCCAAGCCGTACCTTGCAACCACAAACCCAAAGCCACAAAGCGCAGCACCGAAGTGCGCAACATGTGTGGGCGCTGAAACACCATGGCTTGCTTTACATCTGGCGCCTTCGTCACCTGCCCAGCAGACACCTTGAGCAAGCCATGCGCCACGCGCAACAAAGTGCTTTTGCCGCTGCCATTAGCCCCCACCAAGGCCACACGCTCACCCGCTTGAATGCGCAGGTTCACACCCTGCAATGCCAAATGCGTGTTGAACTGCACCGACACATCGTGCAGGTTCAAGGCATCATGCGCAGCCGCGGTCATGCCAGCACCCCTTGCACAGGCTCAGCCGCTGCGCCATCGATGCGCTGACGCCAGCGGCGAAGCGCAGAAATACAGGCATTGAGCAACAGCACCACCGTCATGAGCACAAAGCCCAAAGCCAAAGCCAAAGGCAAATCGCCCTTGCTTGTTTCTAGTGCGATCGCCGTAGTCATGACACGCGTGAAGCCTTCGATGTTGCCGCCCACCACCATCACCGCACCCACCTCTGAAATGGCACGACCAAAAGCCGCAATGAGCACGGTCAGCAAGGCATAGCGCTCGTCCCACGCCAGCAACACGCTGCGCAGCCAAGGCTTGGCACCCAATGATTGCAGCTGCTCACCGTGGTTGCGCTCGGCGTCTTCAACGCATTGCCGTGTCAAAGCCGTCACCACTGGCAACACCAACACAGCTTGCGCTAGCACCATGGCTTTGAGGCTAAACAACCAACCCAAATGCCCCAGCGGACCTGTGCGAGAGAGGAGTAAATAAATCAGCAAGCCCACCACCACAGACGGCAAAGCCAACAACGTATTGAGCACTGTGAGCAAAGCATCGCGCCCCACAAACCGAGACACGCCTAACCATGCGCCCAGCACCAAGCCAAAGCTGCAGGCCAGCACCGTAGCCAACACACTCACCCACAGCGAGCGAGCCACGATGGACCAAAGAACGGGGTCGAGCTGCGTCAAGAGTTGCAGAGAAGTCAGGGCGGTATCGCTAAACGTCGTCATAAATCAATCAAAACTTCAGTTATCGTACCGAGGTACCTAATATCCCAACATATGTAACTTCGTGCATAGCGTCAGCCTTCACTACACCCTCAGCCACCGCGATGACAACGCACCGCCCACGTCCAGTGAAGGTGCGTTGCTGCGTCATCCATTGATGGATTTGCTGCAAGCCGTGGCGCAGCAAGGCTCAATCTCGGCTGCCGCAAGACAGCTGAACCTGTCTTACCGCCATGTCTGGGGTGAACTCAAGCGTTGGGAAGACATGCTGGGTAATGAACTCATCGTGTGGGAAAAAGGCCAATCGGCCAAACTCACCGAATTTGGCAACAAGCTCATGTGGGCTGAGCGACAAACCCAAGCGCGTTTGGCACCGCAGCTCGAAGCCTTGCGGGCTGACCTTGAACGCACGTTTGCCGTGGCGTTTGATCCCACCGCGCACGTGCTCACCTTGTACGCCAGTCATGACGACGCACTGCCACGCCTGCGCGAGCATGCGGCAACTGAAGGTTTGCATTTGGACATTCGCTTTTGCGGCAGCGTCGATGCTATTCGCGCATTGAACGAAGGCCGGTGCACCTTGGCAGGTTTTCACACGCAGGCCAAGCCAGATTTGCAGTCACACTCCGCACAGGCTTATCGCCACTTGCTCAAACCAGGTTTGCACAAAATCATCGGCTTCGCCTCGCGTAGCCAAGGCCTCATCACCGCCCCAGGCAACCCTCTCAAGCTACAAAGTTTGGCCGATGTGGCACAAACCCAAGCCCGCTTTGTGCAGCGCAGCCAAGGCACGGGCACACGCGTGCTGCTGGATGATTTATTGGCACAAGACAAACTGGCCATACAAGACTTGAACAACTGGCCTGACGAAGAGCCCTCGCACACAGCATTGGCAGAAGCCATTGCCTCAGGCCGATGCGACGTGGGTCTGGGCATTGAAAGCACAGCCCGTGCGCGTGGCCTTGGCTTTGTGCCCTTGGTCCAAGAGCAGTTTCATTTGGTTTGTCTCAAATCTGCGCTTGACACGCCCGCCACTCAGAGCCTGCGACTCCTGTTGCAAAACTATGCATGGACACAAGCAATAGGGTCGTTACAAGGCTACAGCCTAGAAAACAGTGGCGAAGTGCAATCGTTGAGTAAACGTCTGCCTTGGTGGACATTCAAACGCACCAAAAAAGCGCAAGACCCGAGTTGAACTTATTTCAAGACCTCTCCTAAAACTTCAACTGAGGCCAAGCTGACAAAGCATTTGTCTTGGTACCATCATGGGTTGGCAAAAAATGGAGGCACTCAGTGTCAAAACTTCTTAAATTTGCATTAGGCGTTGACCGCATCAGTGAGCAGTTTGGCCACTTGGCAGCCTTCGGCGTTCTAGCGGCTGCAGTCATCTCTGCAGGCAATGCGTTCATTCGTTACGGTTTCGACATCAGCTCAAACGGCTGGCTCGAAATTCAGTGGTATCTGTTCGCTGCGACAGTGATGCTGGGGGCCCCTCTGGTGCTCAAGCTTAACGAACACGTACGCGTGGATCTGTTTTACGGAAAACTCAAAGGCAATGGTCCTGTGTATGTCGACCTATTCGGGCTTGTCGTTTTTTTGCTGCCAGTGATGGCAATGCTGGCATGGCTAAGTTTTCCCTTGTTCGTGAAAATGTTTGTCACAAATGAAATGTCAAGCAACGCAGGAGGACTGATTCGTTGGCCTGCAATGCTTCTGCTTCCTTTGGGCTTTACATGGATGCTCCTGCAAGGTTTGAGCGAAATCATTAAGCGCGTGGCTTACTTGCAAGGCAAGTTTGAAATGGACACGCACTACGAAAAACCAGTGCAATAAGGACTCACGATCATGCAAATGGAAAACTTCGCCCCCATCATGTTCGCCGGCCTTGTGCTGACAATGTTGATTGGCTTCCCCGTCGCGTTCTCGCTGGCGTTTTTAGGCTTGGCCTGCGGTCTCTTCGCGATCAGCATGGACTGGTTCCCCGTGAGCTTCATGTCCAACTTGCCCTTAAATATCTTCGGCATTCTCAGCAACGATTTGTTGCTGGCTATTCCTTTCTTCACCTTCATGGGGGCCATTCTGGAGAAGTGCGGCCTCGCTGAAGACATGCTCGACTCCATGGGGCAGCTTTTTGGCACGGTGCGCGGCGGCCTTGGCTACTCGGTCATCATCGTGGGCTTCATTTTGGGCGCCATCACAGGCACCGTGGCGGGCCAAGTGATCGCCATGGCACTGATTTCACTGCCTGTGATGATCCGCTACGGCTACAACATGCGCTATGCCACAGGCGTGTTGGCAGCTTCTGGCACCATCACCCAATTGGTACCTCCCTCACTCGTACTGGTGGTGATGGCGGACCAACTCGGTCGCTCTGTAGGCGATATGTACAAAGGTGCTTGGGGCCCATCGATGTTGCAAGTGGGCATTTTTGCGCTGTACACATTTGCGCTGGGCTGGATCAAACCTGACCATGTGCCAGGAATTCCGAAAGAAGCACGCACAACAGATGGCTTCCATTTATGGATGAAATGTTTGCGCGGCATCATCCCATCAGCCTTCTTGATCTTTGCTGTGTTGGGCTCAATGGGCGGCTTACCTGGCATCAATACTGCAATTGCCACCCCCACGGAAGCTGGTGCTATGGGTTGCGTAGGCGCATTGATTTTGGCGGCCATTCATAACCGCTTAGACAAAGCTTTGGTCTGGGAAGCAATGCACAACACCATGCGACTTACGGCCATGGTTGTATTCATCTTGATCGGCTCACGCGTCTTCTCGATGGTCTTCCAAGGTGTCGATGGTGCCAAGTGGGTTGAACACTTGCTGACAGGTTTGCCTGGCGGTGTGGTGGGCTTCTTGATTGTGGTGAACATCTTCATCTTCTTCTTGGCGTTCTTCTTAGACTTCTTTGAAATCGCCTTCATCATCTTGCCGATGCTCGGACCAGTTGCTGAGAAGATGGGCATTGACATGGTGTGGTTCGGCGTGCTGTTGTGCGTGAACATGCAAACCAGCTTCATGCATCCCCCCTTCGGCTTTGCCCTGTTCTACTTGCGCGGCATTGCTGACACTTTGTTCAAAGAAGGTCGCATTGAAAAACCCGTCAAGTCCAACGACATCTACATGGGAGCCATTCCATGGGTCATCATGCAATTGGTGTTGGTCGTGATCGTGATCTTCGTGCCCGAGACCGTCACCATGTTCTTGGACAAAGAAGAAAAAGTAGACATAGACAGTGTGGTCATCGAGATGCCTACCGAACAAGAAGCCCCTGAGGCAGAGCTCAAACTCGAAGGCTCCAAACCTGCTGGCGAAAGTGCCGCAGAAGAACAAAAACGCATGGAAGACTTGTTCAAAAAATAAGCATCTTCTAACGACCAGCCCCTCCGGTACGCCCGAGGGGCTTTTTCTTGCCAGTCAATTGCCATGTCCTCTATTGAACGAAATCCCTCCTCGGCTCTAGGCCCGACGCCTTTTGTCTTCCATCCCTCTGCCGAAGAAGGCATTGAGGGCCCTGCTTTCTCGCGCTGGTTTCAAGCCATCACTTGGACGACCTTGGTCGGTTCTGGTTATTGGTTGTTCACTTTGTGGCAACAGGGTAAGTTTGGAGGTGACACCGGCCTCAACGGTTTGCGCAATGCCGGCTGGTTCGTCTTGGGGTGGGCCCTGCTGGCGTGGACCACATGGCATGTGATGCACAGCCGCGCACGCTTAGATGCCAAAGGCATTCACCAAACTTGGATATGGGACAAGCACATGGCCTACGACGAGTTGGCCTATGCCAAACTCATTCGCATTCGTGGCCTGGAATGGTTCATGGCACCTCGCTTTTACGTACGTACGTTGATGGGTAAGTTTGCTGTGTTTTACGTGAGCAGTCCCCACGTGCAAGCGGAATGCATGCGGCTAAGTACCGAGCTGGCCGCATTTCGCGAGTTGTAAAACTCAAGTTTGAAAGCCATAAAAAAACCGCGCCGAGGCGCGGTTTTTTGTTCTTGCAAAAGCCGGCTTACAGCTTTTGTTTTTGCATGAATTGGTCGAACTTCGCTTCGGTGAACTGGAACCAAAGGTTCGAGTCTGCACGGAACTTGGAGTAGTCAGCATAGACTTTCTTGAAGTTGGGGTTCTTTTCAGCAACTTCGTTGTAGAAAGCCATGGCTTCTTTGAACGCCAATGCCATCACGTCCTTGGGGAACTCGCGCAGCTTGGTACCAGAGCCCACCAACTGCTTCAAAGCTGTTGGGTTGCGTGCATCGTACTTAGCCTGCATATCAGAGTGCGCTTGTGCCGCAGCAGCTTCGACAATCGCTTTGTTCTCAGGGGACAGCGCAGCAAATGCTTTGTCGTTGATGAAGAAGTCGAGCTGAGGGCCACCCTCCCAGAAACCTGGGTAGTAGTAGAAAGGCGCCACTTTGCTGAAGCCCAATTTCAAATCGTCATAGGGACCCACCCACTCAGCTGAATCGATCGTGCCTTTTTCCAAAGCTGGGTAAATGTCACCACCAGGAATGTTTTGAGGGATGACGCCCATGCGCTCAAGCACTTTGCCAGCAAAGCCACCCACGCGGAATTTCAAACCCTTCAAGTCATTCACCGACTTGATTTCTTTGCGGAACCAACCACCCATTTGTGCGCCAGTGTTGCCGCCAGGGAAATTGACGATGTTGTACTTGGCGTAGAACTCACGCATCAGCTTCAAGCCATTGCCTTCGTACATCCAAGCTGTCATTTGACGGCTGTTCAAGCCAAAAGGAATGGCACAACCCAAGGCAAAGGTTTCGTCTTTGCCAAAGAAGTAGTAAGGGGCTGTGTGAGCCATTTCAACGGAGCCTTGCTGAACACCGTCCACCACACCAAAAGCAGGCATGATTTCACCAGCAGCATGAACCGAGATTTCGAATTTGCCACCCGACATGGCTTTGACAGCCTTGGCGAAAACATCGGCTGCGCCGTGAATGGTGTCGAGCGACTTAGGAAAGCTCGAAGCCAAGCGCCAACGAATGGCGGCTTGTGCGTGCACAGCTGGTGCTGCGCCGGCAGCCAAAATACCTGCGATACCTGCGTTTTTAATGACGGAACGACGGTCCATGAAAGACTCCCTTGAGTTGTTGATACAAATCGTTCAAAACGCACATTTGTGATGTGCCTCTTTTGAGCGATGGGGCATTGTATGCAGTTGCAAATGCCTTTCAGTGCGCGGGTTTACCCCTGTCACACAGGTGTTTCAAAAAACTTCAGAAGCTTTGAAATTACTTCAACTCAGAGTTAATTCAAAAGCGTTGCAAAACGCTTTTGGATGGACGCTTGAATGCCCGCAGCATCCAACCCCAATTCGGCCAATAGTTTGGTTGGATCGCCATGCTCGGTGAATACATCACCAATACCCAACACCAACACAGGTTTAGGCAATTGCAAATCTTGTAAGGCTTCGAGCACTGCAGAGCCAGCACCGCCCATGACAGCGCCCTCTTCCACCGTGACCAAGGCGTCATGGCTAGCTGCGATCTTGGCTAACAACTCGGTATCGAGCGGCTTGGCCCAGCGCATATTCACCACCGTGGCATTGAGCGCCTCACCTGCTTGCAACGCGGGATACAACAGCGTGCCAAACGCGAGGATGGCAATGCGTTGGCCCTCGCGGCGCACCTCGCCTTTGCCAAACGGCAAAGCATTCAAGCCAGGCTGCACAGGCACACCCGCACCAGCGCCGCGTGGGTAGCGCACTGCCACGCAGTGGTCTTGTTGGTAAGCGGTAGTCAGCAACTGGCGGCATTCGTTTTCGTCGGCAGGGCAAGCCACGCTGACATTAGGGATGCAGCGCATGAACGGGATGTCATACAAACCCGCGTGAGTCGCGCCATCCGCGCCCACAATCCCTGCGCGATCCAGCGCCAACACCATGGGCAGTTTTTGCAACGCCACATCGTGAATCACTTGGTCATAGGCACGTTGCAAAAAGGTAGAGTAAATCGCCACCACGGGCTTGACGCCTTCACAAGCCAAACCCGCCGCAAACGTCACGGCATGTTGCTCGGCAATGCCTACATCGTGGTAGCGCTCAGGAAAGCGACGATGAAACTCCACCATGCCCGAGCCCTCGCGCATGGCGGGCGTGATACCTACCAACAAGGGATCGGCCTCGGCCATGTCACACAGCCAATCACCAAACACTTGGGTGAAAGTGGTTTTACTCACCCCTGCAGGCTGCAAGCCCACCGCGGGGTCAAACTTGCCGGGGCCGTGGTAGGCCACAGGATCAGCCTCGGCGAGCTTATAGCCTTGGCCTTTTTTGGTGACCACATGCAAGAACTGCGGGCCTTCCAAGTGCTTGATATTCTCCAGCGTAGGAATCAGCGACTCAAGGTCGTGCCCATCAATCGGGCCGATGTAGTTGAAGCCAAATTTTTCAAACAAAGTGGCAGGCACCACCATGCCTTTGGCATGTTCTTCAAAGCGTTTAGCCAGTTCAAACAAAGGCGGTGCACCTTTGAGCACTTGCTTGCCCACCTCTTTGGCGGCTGAGTAAAACTTGCCGCTCATCAACTGCGCCAAGTAGCGGTTGAGCGCACCCACGGGTGGGCTGATCGACATGTCGTTGTCATTCAAAATGACGAGCAACTTGGAGGTGGACACACCACCGTTGTTGAGCGCTTCAAAGGCCATGCCAGCGGTCATCGCGCCGTCGCCAATCACGGCAATCGCATGGCGTTGTTCACCCTTTTGCTGAGCGGCAATCGCCATACCCAAGGCGGCAGAAATACTGGTGGACGAGTGAGCCGTACCGAAGGCGTCGTACTCGCTTTCATCACGGCGCGGAAAACCACTCAGGCCGTGGCGTTGGCGCAGCGTGCCCATTTGGTCACGGCGACCCGTCAAAATTTTGTGTGGGTAGGTTTGGTGGCCCACGTCCCACACGATGCGGTCGTGCGGTGTGTTGAACACATAGTGCAGCGCCACAGTCAACTCGACTGTGCCGAGGTTGGAGCTCAAGTGCCCGCCTGTTTTGGCCACGCTGTGCAGCAAATAAGAACGCAACTCATCGGCCAACGCAGGCAATTGGTGGCGCGGCACAGCACGCAGATCGGCGGGCGAATTGATGGTTTGCAACAAATTAGGCATGTGTGTTCACGTGTTCCGGTTCACCACACGCTCAGCCAATGCGGCCAGCGCGTGGGTGTGCGTCAAGCCCGTGCTGTGCAAGGCATCCAGCGCCTCGCGCAACAATGACTGCGCATATGACTTCGCCTCTTCCAAACCCAGCAACGACACGTAAGTGGGTTTGTCATTCGCGGCGTCTTTGCCCGCAGTTTTACCAAGCGTGGCTGAATCGGCGATGACATCCAAAATATCGTCCACCACCTGAAAAGCCAAGCCCAAGGCTTGACCATAACGCTTCAAGCCATTCATAGCTTGTGGTGTGGTCTCTCCACAGGCTGCGCCCATCATCACGCTGCCTTCTAACAGTGCCCCGGTTTTCAGGCGATGCATCTGGCGCAATTGGTCTTCGGTCAACGCCACGCCCACGCTGGCCAAGTCAATCGCTTGGCCACCGGCCATGCCGGCGTGACCGGCTGAGGTGGCGAGCAAACGGCACAAACGGGCTTGCACACCAGCAGGAATGGCCGAGGCATCAGGCGTGAGAAATTCAAAGGCCAAAGCCTGTAAAGCATCGCCCGCCAACAAGGCCTGGGCTTCGCCAAACTGCACATGCACGGTGGGCTTGCCACGGCGCAACACATCGTTGTCCATGCACGGCATGTCGTCGTGCACAAGTGAATAAGCGTGTATCAACTCAACGGCACACGCGGCACGTAACGCGGCCTCATCAAGTGCCGCGTCTTTTTTACCGTGGGCCACCGCCTCACGTGCAGCCAACACCAACAGCGGGCGCAAACGCTTGCCACCATCGAGCACGGCGTAACGCATGGCTTCACCCAAGCCTGCGGGGGCTTGTGGGTTGATCCAATCTGACAAAGCGTCTTCGACGACAGCCAGCCAGTGGTTGCTCCACTGGTCGAGTTCGGCAGGAGTCATGGCTTTGCTCACGTGGGTGTCCAAGCTTTCAAAGCGCCGTTGTCGAGCACCTTGATTTGTTGCTCCACGGCATCCAGTTGCGCACGGCAGTAACCCAAAAGTTCGGCACCGCGCTGATAACCCGACAACAAATCGGACAAAGGCAACTGGCCCGATTCCATTTGTTGCACCAAGCCTTCTAGCTCTTTCAGAGCAGCCTCATAGCTGACGGGCGCAGTGTCTGCGCCGCTTGGGGTGGTTTTGGCCTTGGGCATGGTGAGCGAATATCCGTTTTGAGATGGGTCAAATAGCCCACCATTTTAGGCCGCATGCGGGGCAAAGTTAGCCCCCTTGGGTACAATGGGCATCCTTCAATCGACCTTCGGGCCGATTTATTTTTGTCCACTTACCTCCCTGTGGGGAGTCTTTAGGTCAGGTCACCCATGTCTGATTTAAGTCTTCAACTGCAGCAGGCGCACAGCCAACTACCAGTTACCAGTTATTTTGACGAGGCGCTTTTTCAGCGCGAACTGGAGACCATCTTTCAGCAAGGGCCCCGTTATGTGGGCCACCAGCTTGCCGTGCCCAACGTGGGCGACTACTACGCTTTGCCTCAGGAAAGCGAAGGGCGTGCGCTCGTACGAACGGCCGAAGGTGTTGAGCTGGTCTCGAATGTGTGCCGCCACCGCCAAGCGGTGATGCTCAAAGGCCGTGGCAATTTACAAGCCCAAGCCCCCGGCTCTGCGGGCGGCAACATCGTCTGCCCACTGCACCGCTGGACCTATTCACCCTCGGGCGAATTGTTGGGTGCCCCCCACTTTGCAAACGACCCCTGCCTGAATCTCAACAACTACAAGTTGCGTGAGTGGAATGGCATGCTGTTTGAAGACAACGGTCGTGACATCTTGGCAGATCTCGCTGGCATGGGCCCCGCCAAAGATTTGAACTTTGACGGCTATGCCCTCGACCACGTCGAGCTGCACACCTGCAACTACAACTGGAAGACCTTCATCGAGGTCTACCTTGAGGACTACCACGTTGGCCCCTTCCACCCAGGCCTTGGCAACTTCGTCACCTGTGACGACTTGCAATGGGAATTCAAACCCGAGTACTCGGTGCAAACCGTGGGCGTGGCCAACACCTTTGGCAAGCCAGGCTCCGACGTGTATAAAAAATGGCATGACGTGCTGTTGAACTACCGCAACGGAGCATTGCCCGAACGCGGTGCGATTTGGCTCACCTACTACCCCCACATCATGGTGGAGTGGTACCCGCATGTGTTGACGGTGTCCACTTTGCACCCTATCAGCGTGGATAAAACGTTGAACAAGGTGGAGTTCTATTACCCCGAAGAAATCGTCGCCTTCGAGCGTGAATTCGTTGAAGCCCAACGTGCGGCCTATATGGAAACCTGCATCGAAGACGACGAAATCGCTGAGCGCATGGACGCAGGCCGCAAGGCTTTGATGGATCGTGGTGACAACGAAGTCGGCCCCTACCAAAGCCCCATGGAAGACGGCATGCAGCACTTCCACGAGTGGTATCGCGGCAAGCTCAACTTCACGCAAAGCTAACCCCCCTCAATGCAAGCCTTGTGGATGCTGCTCGGCGCAGCCTTCTTTGCCACCATGGGGGTTTGCGTCAAATATGGCTCCGCGCACTTCAACTCGGCAGAACTCGTGTTCTACCGAGGTGTGGTGGGATTTATTTTTTTAGCAGTCATTGCTCGACAGCAAAACATTTCACTACGCACCCAATACGTGGGCATGCATGTGTGGCGCTCCATCATTGGCGTGTCGTCGTTGAGCGCGTGGTTTTACGCCATCTCCAAACTACCCTTGGCCACAGCCATGACGCTCAATTACATGAGCAGCGTTTGGATTGCCGCCTTCATCGTGGGTGGCTCACTCATCAACTGGAAACCTAACGAAGGACAAAGCCCTTGGTCGCAAGGGCCTCTTGCACTCACCGTGATGGCTGGTTTTGCAGGTGTGATCATGGTGCTGCGCCCCACCATGGCACAAGACCAAATCTATGCGGGCCTCATTGGCCTCATGTCTGGTTTTTGCGCCGCCTTTGCCTACATGCAAGTCACTGCCTTAGGCCGAATGGGCGAGCCTGAAACACGCACTGTGTTTTACTTTGCCATTGGCACCATCGTGGCGGGCTTGGCAGGCATGGTTTTCATGGGCGTCTCCACTTGGGAATGGGAACACGCGGTGTGGCTTATTCCTGTGGGCATTTTTGCGTCACTTGGTCAGCTGTGCATGACCCGCGCCTACAGCCACGGCGCGACACTGGTGGTGGCCAACTTGCAATACTCGGGCATTGTGTTTGCCGCGTTGTACAGCTTGCTGCTGTTCGGTGATGACATCCCTCTGATCGGATGGGCGGGCATGGCCCTCATCACCATGAGCGGCATGGCCGCCACATTGCTGCGTGCACGTGCCGCACCACAAGCACCTGCTGAAGAACACTGACAACATCGCCACTGTGAAGCTTTGACAGCTCAAAGGAAACCACCATGTACACCAAGCTCATCTCGGCAGCACAACTCCAAACCCTTCAAACCAACGGCACGCCTTTGGCCGTGTTTGACTGCACCTTTGATTTGATGAACCCTGCTGCAGGCCACGCACAATTTGTAGAACAGCACATCACCGGCGCACAACACGCTGACTTGGACGAGCACCTCGCCACCCACGACCCCGCCTTGCGCGTCAACGGTGGCCGCCACCCTCTGCCTCAGCGCGATGTGTTTGCCGCATGGTTGCAAAGTGTGGGCGTGAACACCGACACCCAAGTGGTGGTGTACGACCGCAACGGCATGAACTACTGCGGCCGCTTGTGGTGGATGCTCAAGTGGTGCGGCCACGAAGCCGTTGCCGTGCTCGACGGTGGCTTGCAAGCCTGGGTGGCTGCAGGCGGCGCGTTGGCCTCAGGTGAAGCCGCTGAAAACGCACATGGCAACTTCGCCCTACGCGAGCCATTGGTCAAATGGGTAGACACCGCCACCGTGGCCGCGCATTTGAATGACGGCCAACAAACCATCATCGACGCACGCGGTGCACCGCGCTATCGCGGCGAGGTGGAGCCACTCGACCCCGTGGCGGGCCACATTCCAGGTGCACTCAACCGCCCATTCAATACCAACTTGAACGAGCAAGGGTTCTTCAAAAGCGCGGACGAACTGCGCGCTGAATTTGCAGCGCTGCTAGGCAACGCAAAAGCTGACACGGTGGTGCACCACTGCGGCAGCGGTGTGAGCGCCGTGCCCAATGTGTTGGCCATGGAAGTCGCGGGCCTAGGTCGCACCGCGCTGTATGCAGGCAGTTGGAGCGAGTGGTGCAACACCCCTGGCCTGCCCTGCGAAAAATCTTGAACTTGATTCAGTGCTGTGCCCACTCGCCCAAAGCGGCGACGAGGGCAATGCCTGCAAACAACCAAGCCACTTGAGCCGCCGTCTCTTTGGGTGAGAGGCGCTTTTGCAGTTGTGGAATCAAATCAGCCAGCGCCACGTAAATAAAGCTGCTGGCAGCCACCACCAAAAAGAACGGCAAATACTCGTGTAAGGCGCCCACCAGCACATAGCCCATGACACCGCCAATCGCCGTCACGCCACCGGCCATCGTGAGTTTGAACAAAGCTGCGCGTGGATTACTCAGGGTTTGACGCAACACCACCAAATCGCCCACATGGTGAGGCACTTCGTGGGCCATCACGGCCAATGCAGCGGCCACACCTAAACGTGGATCAGCCACAAATGCGGCGGCAATCAAAATGCCATCGCCAAAGGCGTGCACGCTGTCACCCAACAACACCGCCCAGCCGCCGCTGTGGTGGTGATGCCCATGATGATGGTGGTGCGTGTCGTGTGAGTGATGCGCATGTGAGCCGTGATCATGCGTGTGCGCCACCGTGTGATCGTGCCCGTGCTCATGTCCGTGATGCCACAACTCAGCTTTGTCGAGCAAAAAGAAAAACACCAAGCCCACCAGCAGCGCACCAAACAAAGCTTGTGCTGAAACACCGGCCTCTGCCGACAATTCAAAAGCCTCAGGCAGCAGCCGTGTGAAAGCTGTCGCCAGCAAAGCGCCAGCGGCCAAGCTCAAAAGATGTTGGGTAAAACGTGAGAGCAGCGCATACGCCAGCAAGGCCGCCAGCCACACACTGCCCATGCCGGCCACCAGCGTGCCGACCACAATCAAAAGCAAAGTCATGCGGGCGATTATCCCGCCTTGGCGTCACACACGCTCAATGATGAGCGCAATGCCCTGCCCCACACCAATACACATGGTGCACAGCGCGTAGCGGCCACCGGTGCTGTGCAAGCGATTGAGCGCCGTGGTGACCAAGCGCGCGCCAGACGCACCCAGCGGATGCCCCAACGCAATCGCACCGCCCCACGCGTTCACGCGGGCGTCATCGTCTTTAAGGCCCAACATGCGCAACACCGCCAAGCCTTGGGCGGCAAAGGCTTCGTTGAGTTCAATCACATCGATTTGATCGAGTGTCAGCCCTGTTTGGGCCAGCACTTTTTCGGTCGCAGGCGCTGGGCCAATGCCCATCACGCGTGGAGCCACACCTGCCGTGGCCATGCCCACCACGCGGGCTTTGGGCGTGAGGCCGTATTGCTTGACGCTCGCCTCGTTGGCCAGCAACAAAGCACACGCGCCATCGTTCACACCGCTGGCGTTACCCGCCGTCACGCTGCCGTCAGGGCGCACCACGCCTTTGAGTTTGGCCAGTGCTTCTAAGCTGGTGTCGCGTGGGTGTTCGTCTTGGCTCACCACCACCGCATCGCCTTTTTTCTGGGGAATGGTGACGGGGCAAATCTCTCGCGCAAAGTGACCCGCTTGAATCGCGGCCAGTGCATTGCTCTGACTGCGCACAGCCATTTGGTCTTGTGCTTCGCGTTCAATCTTGTAGTCGACCGCCACGTTCTCTGCTGTCTCGGGCATGCTGTCCACGCCGTATTGGGCTTTCATGAGCTTGTTCACAAAGCGCCAGCCAATGGTGGTGTCGTACACCGCGTTGTTGCGGCTGAAAGCGCTCTCAGCTTTGGGCATGACAAACGGGGCGCGGCTCATGCTCTCCACGCCACCGGCAATCATCAACGCAGCTTCACCCGCCTTGATGGCGCGTGCAGCAGTACCTACCGCATCCAAGCCCGAGCCACATAAGCGATTGATGGTGCCGCCCGGCACTTCCATAGGCAAACCAGCCAACAACGCAGCCATACGGGCCACGTTGCGGTTGTCTTCACCCGCTTGGTTGGCACAGCCATACAACACATCGGTCACTTGCGACCAGTCCACCGTGGGGTTGCGTTCCATCAAGGCTTTGATGGGCAAGGCCGCCAAATCGTCCGCGCGCACGCTGCTGAGTGCGCCGCCGTAGCGACCAAAAGGGGTTCGGATGGCATCGCAAATGTAGGCGTGGGTCATGGAGGTGAGCGTCGCGAGCGACGGTGTGAATAGGTTTAGAAAAGTTTGAACAAACTGGTGGCTTCGAGGTCGAGCACCTCGATGTCGTTGGCGTTGTGTAGCTGCCAGCGCCAACGCAAGATGCCAAGGCTAGGGTTGCTTTGCGAAATGCGTGAGTCCAACACCGTCAGGCGCAAACGCAGCACATCGCCAGGGCGCACGGGGTGCAGCCACTTGATGTAAGACAAGCCCGGTGAGGCATACGACTCGGAGCCCGCCAAAAACGCATCGGTGGCCAAGCGCATGGCAATGCCACAGGTGTGCCAGCCGCTGGCAATCAAGCCCTCAAACGGGCCGCGCGCGGCAGCTTCAGGGTCGGTGTGAAACCACTGTGGGTCCCACTGCTTGGCAAAGTCCAAGACCTCGGCCTCGGTCACAGCATAGGGGCCAGCATGCAGCACTTGACCCACTTGGTACTCTGCAAATTTCACAGGCAACTCCTACGCGTGCGCACCGCGTTGCAACCAAGGGCTCACGCGGTAGCGTTCTCCTTTGTAGCAAGCATCCAAAGCCCGCAACACAGACACCACGCGAGCGTGGCCCATACGATCCAACCAATCAAACGGGCCAGCGGGGTAGTTCACACCCAGCTTCATCGCTGCATTGGCGCCCTCGGTGGTGCACACGCCTTGTTGCACAGCGTCGGCCGCTTCGTTGACCAACATGGCTAAGGTCCGCGCCACCACCAAGCCCGGCGCATCGACCACGGGCACGGGGGCAAAGCCCAAGGCTTGCAGCACGGCAGCGGCCAGCTCGGGCACATCGGCACCGCCCACGCAAGCAAACGCCAAAGCACCACCTGCGACCGTGGGCAACTCGTCAAACACCACCACGTCTTTCAGTGCCGCGTCTTGCGCCACTTGCCAAGCGGGTCGGCCATCGGTTTGGCGCAACTGCAAACCTGCCACTTCCACGCCCACCCAGTCGCTGCTGGGTGCACGTGAGGCGGGCTTGCCACCCAAGTGTTGGCTCACGGCTGCGGCCAAGGCATCGGCGGTGGTGCCACTGCCATGCACCACCCATTGGGTTTGTGCGGGCAAGGCCCCCACCTTCGCCGCAGCCAATGCTGGCGCACCTTCAGGGTAGCTGTAAAAGCCTCGGCCACTCTTGCGGCCCAACAAACCACCGTCTACCAACTCACGCTGTACCAAGCTCGGTGTGAAACGGCGGTCAAAAAAATTGGCTTCAAACACGGACTGCGTGACCGAGAAATTGGTGTCGTGCCCAATCAAGTCCATCAACTCGCACGGCCCCATGCGAAAGCCTGCTGCACGCAACAGCGCATCGAGTTGGGCGGGTTGCGCCGCTTGCTCTTGCAGCAACGCCAGCGTTTCCGCGTAATAAGGACGCGCAATGCGGTTGACGATGAAGCCTGGCGTGGAACGCGCATAGACCGCTGTTTTGCCCCAAGCGCCAGCCAAATCAAAAATGGCTTGTGCCACATGGGCATCGGTTTGCAAACCCGACACCACTTCGACCAATTTCATCAAGGGCACGGGGTTGAAAAAATGCATGCCCACCAAACGCTGGGGATGCTTCAAACCGTTGGCGATGGCGGTGACCGAAATCGACGAGGTATTGGTGGCCAACACGCATTGCTCGCTCACCAAGCCTTCGAGCTCTTGAAACAAACCGCGCTTGACCGCGAGGTTTTCCACAATCGCTTCGACCACCAAGCTCACATGAGCTGCGTCACTCAGCTGCGCCACGGGCGTGATGCGTGCGAGCAAGGCTTGCACGCTGTCAGCGGTCATCTTGCCTTTGGTCACGAGTGCGGCCAAGCTGTCGGCGAGTTTTTGTTTGGCTTGTGGCACAGCCTCGGCACGGGTGTCGTACACCAACACCGCATGGCCTGCTTGTGCAGCCACCTGGGCAATGCCCATGCCCATGATGCCTGCGCCCACCACCAACACGGGGGCTTGGTTCAATTTGAGTGTGCTCATTGCGAAATGCTTATTGGGGAATCCAACGTGCTGGGCGTTTGCCCAAGAACGCGGCAAAGCCTTCACGCGCCTCGTCGGTGCCACGCACACGGGCGATGGTGCTGGCGGTGAGTTCGCGCACCTGCTCGGTCACTGGGGCCACGCTGAGCTGGTCCATGAGTTGTTTGATTTCAATTTGCGCTTGTGGCCCACCAGCCACCAGCTCGGCCACCACGCGGTCTACCTCGGCATCCAAGGTGTCGAGCGTCGTCACGCGTTGCACCATGCCCATGCTCAACGCCGTGGCGGCATCGATGCGTGTGGTGGTGAGGGCCAAATAACGCGCATTGCGTTTGCCCACCGCGTTCACCACATAAGGGCCGATGACGGCGGGCAAGATGCCAAACTTGGCTTCGCTCACAGCAAAGCCCGCGTTGTCAGCCACCACCGCCATATCGCAGGCGCAAGTCAGTCCCACACCACCGCCCAAAGCTGCACCTTGCACACGGGCCACTGTGGGCTTAGAGCAAGTGGCAATGCGGTGCAACATGCCCGCAAAGCGGCGCGCATCGGCGGTATTCCATTCAACGCTCGCCTCGCTGGCGCGTTGCATCCATTGCAAATCGGCGCCTGCGCTGAAGTGTTTGCCCTCACCGGCCAACACAATCACGCGCACGCTGTCGTCTTGGCTGAGTTGCGTGAAAGCGGCGTCGAGCTCGCCAATCATGACCTCGTCAAAGGCGTTGAACACTTGAGGGCGCGACATGGTGATTTGCGCCACGCCCGCCGCACGCTGGCTGATGGCCAAGGTTTGAAACACTTGGCTCATCAATAGGTCTCCAAGTGCAAGCGACCTTCTTGTTTGAGCGACTGGCCCACGGTGTCCCAGTTCAGACCCGCTTGGGTAGCCACGTCACGCAAGGCCAACACCACGCCTTCTTCCATGCTCTTCAAGCCACACACATAAAAATAGGTGTTCGGGTCTTTGAGCAGTGCGGCGATGTCGGCACTGCGATCACGCAAGGCGTCTTGCACATAACGCTTGGGCTTACCAGCCTCACGCGAGAACGTGAATTCGATGTCAATGAAATCTTTGGGCAATTTGTTGAGTGGCCCGAAATAAGGCAACTCAGCCGGTGTGCGCGCACCGAAGAACAGCATGAGTTTGCCGCCTTCAAACTTGCCGCTTTGACGCAAGCGACGACGCCACTCGGTCATGGCGCGCATGGGCGCGCTGCCGGTGCCAGTGCAAATCATCACGATGTTGGACTTGGGGTGGTTGGGCATCAAGAAGCTGCTGCCAAACGGGCCAATCACTTGCACGGTGTCGCCAGTTTTCAAATCGCACAGGTAGTTCGATGCCACGCCTTTGACGGGCTTGCCATCGTGATCTTCCACCACACGCTTGACGGTGATGGATAGGTTGTTATAGCCAGGGCGCTCGCCGTTGCGAGGGCTGGCGATGGAGTACTGACGTGCATGGTGCGCCTTGCCTTTGTCATCGGTGCCTGGGGGCACGATGCCGATGGACTGGCCTTCCAACACAGGAAACGGCATGTTGCCAAAGTCCAGCACGATGTGGTGGGTTTCGTTGGCGGTTCCCGCTTCGTTGACTTGCACATTGCCCACCACCGTCGCCGTGGTCGGCGCTTTGGGGCCATGCAAGTTGGTATAGGGGTGTGCTGCCGACCAAGGGGGCACAGTGGCGCCATAGGCAGCCGAGTTGAATGCCGCGCCCTCACCAGCGGAGGACTCTGCAGACGCGCTAGACGCAGACGTGGCCGCCACCGCAGGGGCAGAACCTGCCTCTGCGCCCAAGGCCGACAACTCGCTGTCGGACATGGCCACAGGCAACTCATCCCAGCCCAGCTGCTCGTCCACTGAGTAAGCGGCTGACTTGGGGCGCATGCGCCAGTTGTCAATCGAACCCGTGGGGCACGGTGGCACGCAAGCCATGCAGAAATTGCACTTATCGGCAATCACCACATAGTTGCGGCTGTCGTGCGTGATGGCACCCACCGGACAGGTGGCCTCGCATGTGTTGCACCGGATGCAAATTTCCGGATCGATCAAATGCTGGTTAAACAGTTCGGCAGGTGCATTCATGGCAGTTTTCGCTTAAAGGCGATCAGTTGAAACGGACGTAATCAAAGTCAACAGGTTGACGGTTGATACCCATGACAGGAGGCGCGATCCAGTTGGCAAACTTGCCAGGCTCGACGCAACGCCCCATCAGGCTGGCCACATAGGCGCGGTCTTCGTTAGAGGGCAACCACTCGCCCACTTTGGCGTTCCACTCTGCATCGCTTACCACGCGGCCTTCCGGTGTGATTTTGGCACCAGACAATGTGCCGATGTTTCGGTGGAAAGCCTTATGCGGTGCAGTCAGTTTGAACTGGATACCTGCTTTCTCGATCACACGGTTCCAACGCTCAATGCCGCCTTTGGAGTCGGTGATGTAGTCGTCGCGCAGCACTTCGTTCAAAGCGTTGAGCATCGGCACTTCTTTCTCGACCAGCTTGCCATCTTCCACGGCCAAGATCTTGTAGCTGTTGCCCTTGAGCACGTGGTCGTCGGTGCGCTTGCCTTCTTCGTAACGGCCCTTCAAGCCAGAGCTGTAGAAGGTAGCGGCATTGGAAGACTGATCAGCACCGAACAAGTCGATGGTCACCGAGAAGTGGAAGTTGATGTAACGCTGGATGGTGGGCAAATCAATCACGCCAGCAGCGCGCAATTTAGCCACGTCATCGGTCTTGAGTTCGTTCATCACATCCACGGTGCGTTGGATGGTGCGGCTCACGCCAGACTCGCCCACAAACATGTGGTGCGCTTCTTCGGTCAACATGAACTTGGTGGTGCGAGCCAAGGGGTCAAACGCAGATTCGGCCAAGGCGCACAACTGGAACTTGCCATCACGGTCGGTGAAGTACGTGAACATGAAGAAGCTCAACCAGTCAGGTGTCTTCTCGTTGAACGCTTGCAAGATACGTGGGTTGTCGGCGTTGCCGCTGTTGCGCTCCAACAAGCCTTCGGCTTCTTCACGGCCATCTTTGCCGAAGTATTTGTGCAGCAAGTACACCATCGCCCACAGGTGACGGCCTTCTTCCACGTTCACTTGGAACAAGTTACGCAAGTCGTATTGGCTAGGGGCTGTGAGGCCCAAGTGGCGCTGTTGCTCGACCGATGCTGGCTCGGTGTCGCCTTGCGTCACGATGATGCGGCGCAGGTTGGCGCGGTGTTCGCCAGGCACGTCTTGCCAAGCGGCTTCGCCCATGTGATCACCAAAGTGAATCTTGCGGTCTTGTTCGGCTGGGTTCAAGAAAATGCCCCAACGGTAGTCAGGCATCTTCACGTGGCCAAACTGGGCCCAGCCTTGTGGGTCCACGCTCACGGCGGTGCGCAGGTACACGTCGAAGTTTTGCGAGCCATCTGGACCCATGTCTTGCCACCATTGCAAGTAGTTGGGTTGCCAGTGTTCGAGCGCGCGCTGCAAAGTGCGGTCTTCGCTCAGGTTGACGTTGTTAGGAATTTTTTCGCTGTAGTTGATACCGGACATGGAAGTCTCCAAATAGAAGGAACGGTGGGGTCACATTTCGGTTGCAGCCAGCACCACCGGGAAGCCAGCTGCACAACGCAAGAACATCAAACGCGGTTCAGATCAAAGGCTGCTTTTTCGCCTTTGCCGTACACCTTGAGGGCACCCTTTTCGCCAACAGCGTTGGGGCGGTTAAAGATCCAGTTTTGCCAAGCCGACAGGCGGCCAAAGATGCGTGTTTCCATGCTTTCTTTTTGTGCAAAACGCAAGTTGGCTTCCAAGCCTGTGAGGCTGTCAGGCGACATCGCAGCACGCTCTTCTACGGCCAAACGAATTTCATCGGCCCAGTCGATGTCGTCAGGGGCTGCAGTGACCAAACCCAAAGCCAACGCTTGCTTGGCATCCAAAGCTTTGCCCACGGCGGCGCGTGCAGCTTCCATGGGGCCCACTTCTTCGTAGAAGCGGCGTTGCAAACGCGATTGGTGGTTCACCATGGGGAAGTAACCAAAGTTCATCTCGCTCAGGGTGAGGTGTGGGTTCTTCTCAGGTGTATCTGGCAAGTCGAGCATGTAAGCGCGGTCCGCTGCAAAAGCCAACTCAGCCAAGGTGCCAGCAAAGCAAGAACCTTCTTCGATCAAAGCAAACAGGGAACGTGAAGACACATCAACGCGAGCCAAGGTGCGACGCAACAAACCGATGGTTTCGTTCACGAACCAGTGGTCTTGGTTCTGAGCCAACACGGCGTCGCTTTGCAAAGCCAATTTGGCGTCACCCGCCGTTTTGAGCAACCAAGTGCCAATGTCGAGTTCGTTGGTGCGCAGGTTCAAGATGGCGTCATCCAACTCACGGGCCATTTGCAAGGGGTACCAGCTGGCACCGGCGGCCACGATCGCGTCCACGCTGTCTTGCACAGGGGCCTTGGGCGCATGCACTGTCAACGTGGCGGTGCGCTTGGCGCGGTCGATGCTCACTTGCACGTATTCATAAGACATGCTGTCGGCAGTTTCAGTGCGTTGCAAAGGTGTCAAGGTCACGCCTTTGCCTGCGGCAGCGGCGCCGGGACGCTTGCAGTTGGCAGCGGTGTGGCTTGCACGTGCTTGAACAGCCGCCGCAAATTGTGCGGGCTTGGCAATCTCGTCTACCAAGCGCCAATCGACTGCCTTTTGACCACGCACACCTTCCACACTGGTACAGAAAATATCAGCATGGTCGTGGCGCACTTTGCGCTTGTCGGTCACGCGGGTCAAACCACCCGTGCCTGGCAGAACGCCGAGCAAAGGTACTTCGGGCAACGACACCGCCGAAGAACGGTCATCCACCAACACGATTTCGTCGCAAGCCAAAGCCAATTCGTAGCCGCCGCCTGCGCATGCGCCGTTGACCGCAGCCACAAACTTCAAACCGCTATGACGGCTGGTGTCTTCCAAGCCATTGCGGGTTTCATTGGTGAACTTACAAAAGTTCACTTTCCATGCATGGGTGGACACGCCCAACATGAAGATGTTGGCGCCTGAGCAGAAGATGCGGTCTTTCAAGCTGGTGACCACCACACTCTTGACTTCGGGATGCTCAAAGCGAATGCGATTGACCGCGTCGTGCAATTCGATGTCCACACCGAGGTCGTAGCTGTTGAGCTTGAGCTTGTAGCCGGGGCGAATGCCACCGTCTTCGTTGATGTTGAGTTGCAAGGTGGCGACTTCGCCGTCGTACTTGACGGACCAGTGCTTGTACTGGCTGGGCTCGATGCGGTAATCGACGCGGTTAGATTGGCTCATGTGTCTGTCTCCGAGGTAAATGGGGCGAATTTGCCGATGAATTTGGGGAGGTTGACGTCCTCGTTAGTGCAGTATATTGCACATCACATGAAATAAGTTGCACTTTTATTCAAAGCAAGGGAAAACACTTAATCAAAGCCACTATTGGCTGGCGGGAAAAATTGACGCAGCCCAAAAAAAAGAGCTGGCCCCTTACGGTAGCCAGCTCTTAGAAGCAGCAACTCAATGAATTAAAGCGGCAGCTTTAGCACCGCCCGCATCCGCGAACGCAAGGCCTGAAACGTCTCCTCCTCTGGCTGCGCACTGGTGTCAAAGGTCATGTCGGCCTTGGCATAAAACGGGGCACGACCTTCGAGAATCATTTTCAAATCGTCAATCGCTTCGGCACTGCCGGCCATCGGTCGCATATCACCTTGCGCGGCGACGCGTGCCAAGTGATCTTCAGGTTTGGCTTGCAACCACACGGTGTAACAGTGCGACAGCATTTCATTCAAGGTGGCCGAGTCAGACACCAAGCCACCAGGGGTAGCAATCACCACCTCAGGGTAGATCTGAATGGCTTCTTCTAATGCACGGCGCTCGTAGCGGCGGTAGGCATTGGTGCCATACAGGTTATGGATTTCGCTGATGCTGCAACCCGCAAACTTTTCGATCTCACGGCTGAGCTCAATGAAGGCATAGCCCAAGTCATTGGCCAAACGTTGGCCCAAGGTGGTTTTGCCAGCACCGCGCAAGCCAATCAGCGCAATACGGTTGGTGCGTGCGGCCTCTTGTGTGGCACCAAACATGCCCGAGATTTGCTCACGCACGCGGCGCAAATCGGCCTCGCTGCGGGTGCTGAGCATTTCGCGCAGCAGCAGCCATTCGGGCGATGCCGTGGTCACGTCGCCAATCAGCTCAGCCAAAGTGCATTGCAAAGCGCCCGCCACTTGCAACAGCACCAAGATAGAGGCATTGCCTTCGCCGTATTCCAAGTTGGCCAAATGGCGCTCCGACACATCTGCAGCCACAGCCACCGCCTTGCGTGTGAGGCCTCGGCGCGCACGCAAGGCACGCACCCGCTCGCCCAACGCGATCAGGAATGGATTTTTTGCTTCTGCCACTTCAGCCATCACTTGCCTTTGTTCAATCATGCCTAGGACTAACCCTAAACATGCAATATATTGCTAGACGTGCGCTTTAACGCATGTTAGCCTTCACGCAAGCATAATAATTCATGTTGACGTGTATGACAAGCCATTCAGCCTCTCTAGAAGACATCACAAAATCACAAGCGACGTTCAAACACCGCCTAGCTGCCGTGACGTCACAGATTCAAAACCGACCACTGAACAGCGCCCTCGACGAGTGGCTCAACGCTAATTTCGGCACAGACACCCCCACCTACCGCGAACTCAAGCAGTCGTGCCAAGAAGGCGTCGCCCAAGGCTGGCTGTGCAAATACGAAGCCGGTGGCTTGCGCTATGGCCGCATCTTCAAACCCTCAGAAGATTTGCACGGGTTCTCTATCGACGTGGTCGACATGGAAAACGTGGCGGGCCCACACCATGTGCACCCACAGGGCGAAATTGACCTCATCATGCCCATCGAAGGAGACGCCCTATTTGATGGCCGCCCAGCAGGTTGGCTTGTCTGCCCACCCGGCAGTGCGCATCGCCCCACCGTCAGCCAAGGCCGCGCCTTGGTGTTGTATTTCCTGCCCAACGGCGAAATTGAATTTACCAAATAAGAAAGTATTTCATGACCGAACTTCTCTACAACTACGTCAGCGGCCAATGGGTCAGCGGCAAAGGTGCAGGCACCGCCTTGCACGACCCCGTGCTGGGTACCGAGCTGGTGCGTGTGGACGCCTCTGGCCTTGACTTGGCTGCCGCGTTTGCCTTTGCCCGCCACCAAGGCGGCAACGCCTTGCGCGCCCTCACCTACGCACAACGCGCCGCCATGCTGGGCGCAGCTGCCAAAGTGCTGCAAGCCAACCGCAATGCGTACTACGACATCTCCACCGCCAACAGCGGCACCGTGAAAAACGACACCGCAGTCGATGTGGACGGTGGCATTTACACCTTGGGCACTTACGCCAAGATGGGTGAGAGCTTGGGCGATGTGCATTTCATGCACGACGGCGAGCCCGCTCGCCTGGCCAAAGACCCGCTGTTTCAATCACAACACGTGCTCACGCCCACACGCGGCGTGGCGCTGTTCATCAACGCGTTCAACTTCCCCTCGTGGGGTTTGTGGGAAAAAGCAGCGCCTGCGCTGTTGTCGGGTGTGCCGGTCATCGTCAAGCCCGCCACCACCACCGCATGGCTAACCCAACGCATGGTCAAAGACGTGGTCGATGCAGGCATCTTCCCCACAGGCGCGATCTCGGTGATTTGCGGCAGCTCTGCGGGTTTGATGGACCAACTCGAACCGTTTGACGTGGTGTCGTTCACCGGCTCGGCCGATACAGCAGCCATCATCCGTTCACACCCTGCGGTGACTAAAAAGTCTGTGCGCGTGAACATCGAAGCCGACAGCGTGAACTCTGCACTGTTGATGCCCGGCGAGGCCGTGGGCAGCGAAGCGATTGATTTGCTGGTGAAAGAAGTCGCCCGCGAAATGACCGTCAAATCTGGCCAAAAGTGCACCGCCATTCGACGCGTGCTCGTGCCCGAAGCCTTGTACGACACCGTGGCACAAGCCATCAGTGCACGCTTGGCCAAAACCACCGTGGGCAACCCACGCGTTGATACCGTGCGCATGGGCGCGGTGGTCAACCGCGAACAGTTCAACGCCGTGCGCGATGGCTTGGCCTATTTGAAAGCCCAAGCCAGCGTGTTGCACGACGGCAGCACCCACGCCTTGGTGGATGCAGATGCAGCCGTTGCTTGCTGCGTTGGCCCCACCCTTTTGGGCACCGGCAACGCCGCAGGCAGTGATGCCGCAGACCGCATTCATGACACCGAGGTGTTTGGCCCCGTGGCCACTTTGGTGCCCTACCGTGGTCACAACTTGGACCATGCGCTGCAACTCATCCGTCGCGGTCAAGGCTCGCTCGTCGCATCGGTTTACGGCAGCGACCACGCCGCTTTGGCCCAAGCCATGCCCGAGCTGACCGACAGCCATGGCCGTGTCCACGTCATCTCGCCCGATGTGGGCGCTATGCACACCGGCCACGGCAACGTGATGCCGCAATCCCTCCACGGCGGCCCCGGCCGCGCCGGAGGCGGCGAAGAGCTAGGCGGCTTGAGGGCTTTGAACTTCTACCACCGCCGAGCGGCCATCCAAGCCAGCACCGCCGTCTTGAACTCACTGAAATAAAACACCACAAGACGGTACGAGGAGACAACCATGACAGACACAACAACCACAGTAGCAGCCCCAGCCGACCAATTCAACTTCGCGCAATGGTTGCTCGAGCGCAATGCAGGCCACCCCGAGCGCCCTGCGTTCATCGACGACCACGGCACGCTCACCTACGGCGAGCTGTCGCAGCGCGTGCGCAGCTTGGCCGCGGGTTTGCGAAGCTTGGGCATTCGCCGCGAAGAGCGCGTGCTCTTGCTCATGCAAGACTGCAACGATTGGCCTGTCAGCTTTTTGGGCGCCATGTACGCGGGTCTTGTGCCCGTGGCCGTGAACACCTTGCTCACGCCCGACGACTACGCCTACATGCTCGAACACTCGCGCGCGCAAGCGGTATTAGTGTCGGGCGCGTTACTGCCAACACTCACCGCGGCCATGATCAAGTCGGACCACGAAGTGAGCAAGGTCATCGTCTCCAAACCGGCAGCGCCTCTGCACCCTGCCGAGGTGGAGTTGGAGTCCTTCTTACAGTCACACCCAGCATTGACCAAAGCAGCTGCCACCAACGCCGACGACCCCGGTTTCTGGCTGTATTCGTCCGGCTCCACCGGTCGTCCCAAGGGCACCGTGCACTCGCACGCCAACCCTTACTGGACCTCCATGCTTTACGGCAAAGATGTGCTCAAACTCACCGAACACGATGTGTGTTTCTCAGCCGCCAAACTGTTCTTTGCCTATGGCTTGGGCAACGGCTTGACCTTCCCGATGACGGTGGGCGCTTGCGCCATCCTCATGGCCGAACGCCCCACGCCTGACGCCACCTTCAAGCGCATGACCGGTGGCGTGGGCGGTGTCAAGCCCACAGTGTTCTTTGGTGCCCCTACCGGCTTTGCCGGCATGTTGGCCCACCCCAATCTGCCCAAGAAATCCGACGTGGCCATGCGCTTGGTGTCCTCCGCAGGCGAGGCATTGCCCGCCGAATTGGGCGAGCGTTTCACAGAACACTTTGGCGTGCACATCGTCGATGGCATTGGCTCCACCGAAATGCTGCACATCTTTTTGTCCAACAAACCCGAAGACGTGCGTTACGGCACCACCGGCTGGCCCGTGCCCGGCTACGAGATTGAGCTGCGCGGCGACGACGGCAATGCCGTGCCCGACGGCGAGCCTGGCGACCTCTACATCAAAGGCCCTTCTGCGGCCCTCATGTACTGGGGCAACCGCGAGAAAAGCCGTGAGACCTTCCAAGGCGGCTGGACCAAGAGCGGCGACAAGTACGTGCGCAACGCCGACGGCACCTACACCTACGGCGGGCGCAGCGACGACATGCTCAAAGTCAGCGGCATTTATGTCAGCCCCTTTGAAGTCGAAGCCACGCTCATCCAACACACGGGCGTTTTGGAAGCTGCCGTCATCGGCGTGGTCGATGCCGAAGGTTTGACCAAAACCAAAGCCTTTGTGGTGCGCAAAGAAGGCTCCAACGTTGGTGAAGACGAGTTGAAAGCCTTTGTGAAAGACAAGCTCGCGCCCTACAAATACCCACGTGCCATCGAGTTTGTGAGCGAGTTGCCCAAAACCGCCACCGGCAAGATTCAGCGCTTCAAACTGCGCGCCCAAGAAGCCCAAAGCTAAAAGCACACGCATGGGCCACAGCGAATTCATCGACATCGACTGGCAAGGTCGTGCCGTGCGCATTGAGCACCAGTGGCTCAACGCGCATTTGAGCGACGCGCCGTTGTTGGTGTTTTTGCACGAAGGCTTGGGTTCTGTAGCTATGTGGCGCGACTACCCGCAGCAGCTGTGCGACGCCCTCGGTGTGCGCGGTTTGGTGTATTCGCGTCCGGGCTACGGCCAGTCCACACCACGCGATGCCGATGAACATTGGGCGCCCAACTTCATGCACCGCCAAGCGCATGAGGTGCTGCCTGCGTTGCTGCAAGCTTTGCATGTACATGAAGCGCCTTGGCTGTTTGGCCACAGCGATGGCGGCTCGATGGCACTGCTGTTTGCCGCACGCCATGCCTGTGCGGGGGT
Organism: Pseudomonadota bacterium; assembly: GCA_041180165.1. Classification (GTDB taxonomy): domain Bacteria; phylum Pseudomonadota; class Gammaproteobacteria; order Burkholderiales; family Burkholderiaceae_C; genus Limnohabitans. The sequence continues at coordinate 39,594 of JBEGSC010000002.1, forward strand.
AATGGTGTTGGCGCCTCACATCATGGTCGAAGACGTGTCGGTGAAAAGCATTGCATTGGCCAAAGAGGCCTATGAAAACACCGATCTGCGCCAGCGTTTGGCCCGCTACCATAGCGACGTAGATTCTGCGTTTTGGGGTTGGAACCGCATTTGGCTTGCCCCCGAATTTCGCAGCTGGTCTATCGAGAACGAACTAGCAAGCATCACCTGCCCTGTACTCGCCATTCAGGGCATCAACGACGAGTACGGCACCTTGGCACAAATTCGAGACATCCAGCGCCATGTGCCACACACCCAGTTGCTTGAACTGGCCAACTGCGGTCACTCGCCGCATCGCGATCAGCCGCAAGCGCTCACCCAAGGGTGTGTGCAGTTTTTTCAATCTCAAGTTTCAACCCCCGCGCAACCCTAAATAAAACAGGAGACAACCATGCAAAAAAGAACCGTTCTACTCTCAGCCGCTGCGCTTGCAGTGATCGCTGCAACCACCAACACATGGGCGCAAGCACAACCCAAACTCAAAGTGGGCTTCATGCTGCCCGCCACCGGCACCTTTGCCTCTTTGGGCACCGCCATCGACAACGGATTCCGTTTGTACGTGGCTGAGCAAGGCGGCAAGATCGCAGGCCGCGAAGTCGAATACGTGCGCGTGGACGACGAGAGCGATCCATCCAAAGCCACCGACAACGTGAACAAGCTCATCAAGCGCGACAACGTCGACGTGATCGTGGGCACCGTGCACAGCGGCGTGGCCATGGCCATGGCCAAGGCAGCCAAAGAATCGGGCACTTTGTTGCTCGTACCCAATGCCGGTGCAGCCGCCGTCACAGGGCCCATGTGCGCGCCCAACATCTTCCGCTCCAGCTTCAGCAACTGGCAACCCGGCTACGCCATGGGCGAAGTGGCCGCGAAAAAAGGCCACAAGAAAATCGTCACCATCACTTGGAAATACGCAGCGGGTGACGAGGCCGTCAAAGGTTTCAAAGACGGCTTTGAAAAGAGCGGCGGCACGGTGGTGAAAGAGCTCAGCCTGCCCTTCCCCAACGTCGAGTTCCAAGCGTTGTTGACCGAGATTGCAGCCACCAAACCTGATGCCGTGTTCACCTTCTTCGCAGGTGGCGGTGCTGTGAAGTTCGTCAAAGACTACTCAGCCGCTGGTTTGAAGAAAACCATTCCGCTGTATGGCTCTGGCTTCTTGACCGATGGCACTTTGGAAGCCCAAGGCGCTGACGCAGACGGCTTGCTCACTACCTTGCACTACGCCGACAACTTGAACAACAAGCGCGACCAAGCCTTCCGCTTGGCCTACGCCAAAGCCTACAAACTGCAACCCGACGTGTATGCCGTGCAAGGCTATGACGCAGGCCAAATGTTGGGCATTGGTTTGAACGCCACCAAGGGTGATGCGAAAAACATCCAAGGCTTTGCACAAGCGGTGCGCGCCGCCAAGATCGACAGCCCACGCGGCACCTTCACCATGTCCAAGAGCCATAACCCTGTGCAAGACATTTACTTGCGCAAAGTGGTGGGCAAAGAAAACGTGATGGAAGGCGTGGCGTCTAAAGCACTGGCCGACCCCGGCCTTGGCTGCAAGATGTAACCACCCCTTAGGCCGCCCCTTTCGGGGGGCGGCTTATTTTTTGACTGCATGACGCACACCTGCCATGGACTTTGCAACTTTTCTCATTCAATGCCTCAACGCCATGCAATATGGCTTGCTGCTGTTCTTGGTCGCCTCGGGGCTGACCTTGATCTTCGGCATCATGGGCGTCATCAATTTGGCGCACGGCAGCTTCTACATGATTGGCGCCTACATGGCCTACGCCTTGGCACCCATCGTGGGCGCTGCGTTTGGTGGTGAGTTTTTCAGCACCATGGTGGCTGGCTTGGTGCTCTCAGTCATTCTGGGCTATGTGCTGGAGTGGGCGTTTTTCAGCTACCTCTACGAGCGCGAGCACTTGCAACAAGTGCTCATGACTTATGGCTTGATTTTGGTGTTTGAAGAGCTGCGCAGCTTGCTGGTGGGCGACGATGTGCACGGTGTCACCGTGCCCGAATTTTTAAACGGCACACTGCCCTTGAACGATGTGATGACCTACCCCGTCTATCGCTTGTTCATCAGCGGTGTGTGTTTGTTGTTGGCGGTGGCCATGTGGTTTGTGTTCACCCGCACACGCTTGGGCATGATGATTCGCGCAGGCACCAACAACCGAGAAATGGTGCAAAGCTTAGGCATTGACATCACCTTCTTGTACCGCGTGGTGTTTGCCATCGGTGTGGCGTTGGCCGTGTTTGCCGGCATGATCGCTGCCCCTGTCTCAAGCGTCTATCCCAATATGGGCAATGCGGTGCTCATCATCTGTTTTGTGGTGGTCGTGATTGGTGGCATTGGTTCCATCAAAGGCGCTTTGGTCGCCGCTTTGCTGATTGGCATCGTCGACACCTTTGGCAAAGTGCTCGTGCCGCAAGCGGCGGGCGTGTTGGTGTATGTGTTGATGGCGCTGATTCTTTTGTGGCGTCCCAACGGTTTGTTCAAGGACTAAAGGCATGCGTCATCCTTCTTCTTTTGTGGTGGCCGTGTTCGGTCTGCTGGCCTTGTGGCCGGTTGTCGCCAGCTCGTATGGCGTGGACTTGGTGGCCAAGATCATGATTTATGCCCTGCTCGCTTTGAGCTTGGAGCTGCTCGTGGGCAGCACGGGCTTGGTGTGCTTTGGTCAAGCGGCGTTTTTTGGCATTGGCGCGTATGCGGCCTTGTTGCTCGCGCCTGCGGATGGCAGCGCACCTTCGTTGTTGTTGTCCTTGTTGTCTGCCGTGGTATTGGCTGGTGTGTATGCGTTGGCCGTAGGAGCGCTATCACTTCGCACCCAAGGCGTGTACTTCATCATGGTGACCTTGGCGTTTTCGCAAATGGCCTACTACGTGGTGCACGACACACCTTTGGGTGGTGGCACCGATGGCATCTACATGTACGTCAAGCCAGCCTTGGGTTGGGTTGACCTAGACCAGCCCATGCACTTGTATGGCTTTATTTGGCTGAGTTTGTTGGTGGGCTATGTGTTCCTCACACAACTGTTGCGCTCGCCATTTGGCCGTGCACTGGCCGGCATTCGTGTGAACGAACAACGCATGAAAGCCACAGGCTTTTCCACCTACCCCTACAAGCTGGCGGCGTTCACTTTGTCGGGCGCGTTGGCAGGCTGGGCGGGTTATTTGTTTGCCATCAAAGACGGGTTTGTGAACCCTGAGTTGTTGAGCTGGCACTTGAGCGGTGCTGTGCTGGTGATGATCATTTTGGGTGGTTTGGGCCACATGCGTGGCGCACTCATTGGCGCATTTGCGTTTGCCTTGCTGCAAGAGTTGTTTCAATCCGAAGCTGTGTTTGGCAGTTACGCCAAGCACTGGCACTTGGGGCTGGGCGTGGCCATCATCGCGTGTGTGGCGTTCATGCCGCATGGTTTGGTGGCCTTGCCCCAACAATTCCGGGAACGACTGATCGGTCGTTCAGCCCGCCCCAAAGACACCCGCACTGAGGAGGAAACCGCATGAGCGCACAGATCCTCTTGCGAGGTAAAAACCTCACCCGCCGCTGGGGCGGCTTAATCGCCGTCAACAACGTGTCGCTCGACCTCGCGCGCGGCAGTGTGCACGCCGTCATTGGCACCAACGGCGCAGGCAAGTCCACCCTCATCAACTTGCTCTCGGGCGAATTTCCGCCCTCCTCGGGGGAAGTCGAGTTGCTGGGTCAAGACATTTCACAATGGCCGCAACCTCGCCGCGCACGCGCTGGCTTGGGCCGCAGCTACCAGCGCAACACCATTTACCCCAGCTTCACCGTGCTCGAAAACTGCCGCCTCTCGGCCCAAGCGCAGCACCAGCAAGCGTGGGCGTTTTGGCGCAACGCTGAGACCGACCCCGTGACCCAGCACATCGGCCACGACGCCGCGGTGCGCGTGGGCTTAGGCGAGGTGCTGCACCGTCAAGCGGGCTACCTGAGCCACGGCCAAAAACGCCAACTGGAAATTGCCATGTGTTTGGCCACGGCACCGCAAGTGCTGTTGCTCGACGAGCCCTTGGCTGGCATGGGCGCGGAAGAAACCGAACGCATGCTCACCCTGTTGCAAGAGCTCAAGCAAGACCACGCGATTTTGTTGGTCGAGCATGACATGGATGCGGTGTTTCGCATTGCCGATTGCATCACCGTCATGGTCAACGGCAACGTGATTGCCTCGGGCACGCCCGATGAAGTGCGCAACAACCCCGATGTGCGCAGCGCCTACTTGGGAGACCACTGATGTCCGTCAGTTCTGAAATCATTTTGCAAGCCCAAGACGTGCATGCGTGGTACGACAGCAGCCATGTGTTGCATGGCGTGAGCCTTGATATTCGCAAAGGCGAAACCGTAGGCCTGTTGGGCCGCAACGGCATGGGCAAGAGCACGCTCATTCGCAGCTTGCTCGGCCATGTGCACCAACGCGATGGGCACATTCATTTGTTTGGTCACGACATTTCCAAAGCACGCCCGCACGAAGTGGCGCGCATGGGCGTGGCCTATGTGCCAGAAGGTCGTGGCGTGTTTGGCAACCTGAGCGTGCGCGAGAACTTGATCATGGCCGCGCGCCGTGGCCGTGATGACCGCAGCGACTGGACACTCGAGCGCGTGCTGCACACCTTCCCGCGCTTGGCCGAACGCTTGACCAACTTGGGCAGCCAGCTCTCAGGCGGCGAGCAACAAATGCTCTCCATTGGTCGCGCGCTGATGACGCACCCCGACCTCATCATCTTGGACGAAGCTACCGAAGGTTTGGCCCCACTCATCGTGGCCGACATTTGGCGCGTGATTGACGAAATCAAAGCCAGCGGCCTGGCTGTGCTCATCGTGGACCGCGATTGGCACAAGGTGCTGTCGCGCAGCAACCGTGCGTTGGTGCTGCAAAAGGGTTTGGTGGTCATGCAAGGTGATGCGCAAGATATGTTGCAAAACCCTGATCTTCCCAACTACTTAGGCGTGTGATCTGGCATGAAGGCGATCTACATCGATGGTCACGGCGGCAACGAGGTCGTGCAAATTGGCCCACGCCCCGCACCCGAGCGTCGCCCAGGCGAAGTGCTGATTCGCATGCGCGCCAGCACCTTGAACCAAGTTGACCTTTACATGCGCAACAGCGGCGCAGGCATTACCCACACGCTGCCACAAACGCTGGGCATTGAAGGCTTTGGCCATGTGGCGGCTTGTGACGATCACGCCGAGTGCCAAGTGGGTGATGCGGTGGTGATTCACCCCGGCATCAGCTGCGGCCAATGCGAGTTTTGCCAGCGCGGCGACGACGTGCTGTGCACCCGCATCGCACTGGTGGGCGAACACCGAGATGGCGCGTGGTCCGAATACGTGGTGGTGCCCGCACACAACGTGCTGCCCGCGCCCAGCTACCTCACGCCGTTTGAGGCAGCGGCCCTCGCCGTCACCCACCTCACCGCATGGCGCATGGTGGTCACACAAGGTCAAGTCAAAGCGGGGCAAACCGTGTTGGTGTTTGGCATCGGCGGCGGTGTGTCGGTGGCGGCCTTGCAAATCGCCAAGGCCTTGGGTGCCAAAGTCATCGTCACCTCACGCCATGCACACAAACTCGAACGTGCCACATCAATGGGTGCTGACCTTGGCATTCATACGCCCGCTGACGATGTGGTGAAAAGCGTGATGGCCTTCACCGGCAAACGTGGTGTGGACGTGGTGATTGAAAACGTGGGCGAAGCCGTGTGGGGCGATGCCATGAAATCGTTGGTGCGCGGTGGCCGCTTGGTCACTTGCGGCGCCACCAGTGGCGACCAACCGCCTGCCGACTTGCGCCGCATCTTCATTCGTCAGTTGCAAATTTTGGGTTCGACCTTGGGCAACTTGCAAGAGTTCAAAGACCTCTTGGCCTTTTGCGAACAACACCAAATTCGCCCCGTGATTGACCAAGTGTTCCCTATGGGCCAGGTGCACGACGCTTTGAATGTGATGGAACGCGCCGAGCAATTCGGCAAACTCGCACTGGACTTGCAGGCATAAAGCCTGCAAGTCTTTCTGCTGCAGCACAGCGGCGCTTTAAACGGCCTTGTCTAAGCCCAACAACCGTACCGCGTTGTCTTTCAAAATGCCTGGCATCACCTCAGGCTTAAAGCCTGCGACCTCAAAGTCTTTCATCCAACGCTCGGGCGTGATCAACGGATAGTCGCTGCCAAACAGCACACGGTCTTTCAACAGCGTGTTGGCGTATTGAACGAGTTGTTTGGGAAAGTACTTGGGGCTCCAGCCTGAGAGGTCGATCCACACATTGGGTTTGTGCGTGGCCACACTCAAGGCCTCGTCTTGCCAAGGGAAGCTGGGGTGGGCCATGACGATTTGCATGTCGGGCCAATCAATCGCCACATCGTCCAGGTGCATGGGGTTGCTGTAGGCCAAGCGCAAGCCCCCACCGCAACGCATGCCACTGCCAATCCCGCTGTGGCCCGTGTGAAAAATGGCGGGCAGTTTGTGGTGGTTGATGACTTCGTAAATCGGCCATGCCATCTTGTCGTAAGGGTGGTAGCCCTGCACTGTGGGGTGGAACTTGAAACCTTTGATGCCTTCTTCGGTGATGAGCCGCTCGGCTTCTCGTGCACCCATCTTGCCCTTGTGTGGGTCGATGCTGGCAAAGGCCACCATCATGTCGCTGTTGTCGCGCGCGGCTTTGGCAATTTCTTCGTTGGGTATGCGGCGGCGGCCCAGCTGCGATTCGCTATCCACGGTGAACATCACCAATCCAATTTTTCGCTCGCGGTAATAGGCCACGGTCTCGTCAATGGTGGGGCGGCGGTTACTGCCAAAAAACTTGTCGGCGGCGCGGTCATATTCCTCGCCGTAGTTGTCAAAGGGGTTCCAGCAGCTCACTTCGGCGTGGGTGTGGATGTCAATCGCGATCAAATCTTGGTGTTTCATGCGTCGATCATATGGCGTGCAGGTTTAGGGAAAGTCCTAGGACTTTTACACATTCCGTACTTTCACAATAACGTTATAAAAAATAACCTTATACAGCCATTGAACGGAATCGACATGTCCTCAACTCCTCATCCCTCAATCGAACGTGCGCGCGCCACTGGCGTCTCTCTGGAAATGCAGGGCGCTGTCGCCGTGGTTCGACTGTGCCGCCCTAGTAAGCGCAACGCACTCAGCGATGGATTGATTGAAGCCCTACGCGATGTTTTTCAAAACCTGCCCGCCGAAGCCCGCGCAGCAGTGGTACACGGAGAAGGTGAGCACTTCTGCGCTGGTCTCGATTTATCTGAGCTCAAAGAACGCGATGCGGGTGAAGGCGTTCACCACTCGCGTAGCTGGCACGTCGCTCTGGAAGCCTTGCAATACGGACGCGTGCCTGTCATTGCGGCTTTGCACGGGGCCGTCGTAGGCGGCGGCTTAGAGCTGGCATCTGCCGCACACATTCGCGTGGCTGATGAGAGCACCTTTTACGCCTTGCCAGAAGGCACGCGAGGCATCTTTGTGGGCGGGGGTGGCTCTGTACGTATTCCTAAATTGATTGGCGTAGCTCGGATGACCGACATGATGCTCACAGGACGCGTTTACAACGCACAAGACGGTGAACGTTTAGGCTTTGCCCAATACCTCACGCCCACGGGTGAGTCACTGACCAAGGCGATTGAATTGGCTCAGCGCATTGCCACAAACGCCCCCCTCACCAACTATGCGCTCATGCATGCATTGCCCCGCATTGCAGAGCAGCCAGCCGATCACGGTTTTTTGACTGAGTCATTGATGTCATCTATCGCGCAATCAGCCCCCGAAGCCAAAGCGCGTGTACGAGCCTTCCTCGAAGGCAAAGCACCCAAGGTCAGCAAAGACTGATCCTCACCACAAAAAACCTCAACAAAAAATTGCCATTGAGCATACGAGGAGACAAAAATGACAGCAGCTAAATTTCGCCCACTCCAATTCGGAGTGACTCGCGTCGAGGTGCGTGATGGCCCAAGCGGGATTCACTACCTCAAAGCCGAGCAATCTTTACAAGACTTTCCAGCTCGCATGACCGACCGTCTGCGCCACTGGGCTCACGAAGCACCTGAGCGCACCTTGTTTGCACGTCGCGTCAAACAAGCCGATGGCAGCACCGGCGACTGGCGCCATGTGACCTACCAAGAAGCTTGGACCACGGCACGCAACATTGCCCAAGGCTTGATTGACCGTGGCTTGAACGCCGAGCGCCCTGTGGCCATCTTGAGCGAAAACAGCTTAGAGCACGCCTTGATGGCTTTGGGCTGCATGTTGGCTGGTGTGCCGTTTGTGCCCACGTCGCCCCCCTATTCGCTTGTCAGCGTGGACTACGACAAACTCAAGCACGTGCTCAAAACCGTCACACCCGGTTTGGTGTTTGCACAAGACGAGCGCTACGCCAAAGCCATTGCTGCGACGGTGGGCGACGACATTGAAGTGGTCATGAACAGCGGCAATGTGGCAGGCCGAGCCACCACGCCCTTTGCACAGCTGTGCGCCATTCCTGCGACCGACGCCGTGGACCAAGCCATGGCCGCGACCGGCCCAGACACCATTGTGAAATTTTTGTTCACCAGTGGCTCCACCAAACTACCCAAAGCCGTCATCAACACCAACCGCATGTGCTGCGCCAACCAGCAGCAAATGACTCAATCGATGCCCGTGCTCGCCGAGAAGCCTTTGGTTCTGGTGGACTGGCTGCCGTGGAACCACACCTTTGGTGGCAACCACAACTTCGGCATGGTGGTCTACCACGGCGGCACGCTCTACATTGACGATGGCAAGCCCACACCTGCTTTGATTGGCGAGACTTTGCGCAACCTGCGCGAGATCGCACCCACGGTGTACTTCAATGTGCCCACGGGTTACGAAGCCATTGCCAGTGCCATGAAGACCGATGACGCGCTGCGCAAAAACTTTTTGTCGCGCGTCAAGATGTTTTTCTACGCCGGTGCCGCGCTGGCCCAACCCATTTGGGACAGCTTGTACGAGAGCGAAGAACGCGAAATTGGCGAACGCATTGTGATGACCTCAGGACTAGGTATGACCGAGTCCGGCCCCTTTGGTTTGTTTGTCACCAACCCCAATGTGCGCGCTGGCGATTTGGGCCTGCCCACCCCTGGACTAGAGCTCAAACTGGTGGACACCGAAGGCAAAACCGAAGTGCGTTACCGTGGCCCCAACATCACGCCCGGCTACTGGCGTGCGCCCAGCGAAACCACCGAAGCTTTTGACGAAGAAGGCTTCTTCAAAACCGGCGACGCCGTGAAGTGGATTGACGAAACCGATGTGCACTTGGGCCTGAAGTTTGATGGCCGCATTGCCGAAGACTTCAAACTCGCCACCGGCACGTTTGTGAGCGTGGGCCCACTGCGCGGCAAGATCATTGCAGCTGGTGCACCCTATATCCAAGACGTGGTGCTGACGGGCATCAACATGAAAGAAGTGGGTGCCATGGTGTTCCCCACCCCACGCGTGCGCGAACTCGCGGGCTTGCACGACACCGCCCCCTTGGCTGATGTGTTGGCCGCCCCTGCGGTGTTGGCCCACATGCAAAAGGTGGTCAACGAGTTGGCCGCCACCAGCACTGGCAGCGCCAACCGCATTGCCCGCATGTGCTTGCTGAGCGAGCCACCCACCATCGACAAAGGTGAGATCACCGACAAAGGCTCGATCAACCAACGCTCTGTGCTGCACCACCGCGCCGACACCGTGGCCGCGCTGCACGAAGACCGTTTGCACTACATCCTCAAACCACAGGCTTAAGAGAAAAAACATGGCGTCTCCAAAAGGATTTTTCAACGCTTTCCAAGACGTGTGGATGCACGAAGGCGTGCGCACCCCCATGGTGGATTACTGCGGTGCACTCGGCCACATTTCGCCCACCGACCTCGGCATCAAAGCCGCGCGCGAAGCCTTGAAGCGCGCAGGCATTGCCCCCACAGAAATTGGCTCAGTCATCACCGGCAACATGGCTCCTGGGGACTTCGACCAATTCTTCTTGCCCCGACACATCGGCCTGTATGCAGGCGTGCCCCAAGAGGTGCCCGCCATCATGGCGCAGCGCATTTGCGGCACGGGCTTTGAATTGTTCCGCCAAGCGGGTGAACAAATCGAAGCGGGCGTGTGCGACGCCGCTTTGGTGGTGGGCACCGAGAGCATGACGCGCAACCCCATCGCCGCGTTTGACCACCGCACCGGCTTCAAGCTCGGCGCACCGGTTGGCTTCAAAGACTACATGTGGGAAGCGCTCAAAGACCCAGCCGCTGGCATCAACATGATCCAAACCGCTGAGAACTTGGCCAAGAAATACAACATCACCCGCGAAGAGGTAGATCAATTCGCGTCCGACTCATTTGCCAAGGCTGTGGCCGCGCAAGAAGCAGGTTTCCATGCGGGCGAAATCGTGCCGGTGGTCACTGAGAAATTCGAGCTCGAAGGCTACAAAGCACGCGGCATCAAACTGCAAGGCAAAGTTACCGAAGTCAACGCGGACACACACGCACGCATCTCCCCCGTGGAAGTGCTGGCCAAGCTCAAGCCCGTGTACGAAGGTGGCGTGCAAACCGGTGGCAACAGCGCGGCCTTGGTCGATGCGGCTGCGGCTTGTGTGGTCACTTCGGGCGCCTACGCCAAAGCACACAACAAAAAACCCATGGCTCGCGTGGTCGCCGCTGCGTCTGTGGGCGTGCCACCCGAAATCATGGGCATTGGCCCCGCACCGGCCATTCGTTTGTTGCTGGAGCGCACCAGCCTCACGCTCGACCAAATCGACCGCTTTGAGATCAACGAAGCCCAAGGCGCACAAACTTTGGCTGTGGGCAAAGAATTGGGCTTGGACATGTCCAAGCTCAACGTCAACGGCGGCGCGATTGCGCTGGGCCACCCCCTGGCTTGTACGGGCGTGCGCTTGACCATCACTTTGGCCCGCGAACTGCAACGCTCGGGCAAGCGCTACGGCATCTCCAGCGCTTGCGTGGGCGGTGGTCAAGGCATTGCGCTGCTGATCGAAAACCCTGAGGCTGCTTAAGTCTGCAGGCCAACACAATCATTCAAAGAGACCCTTATGAACATTCAAGGACAAGCAGCATTGGTCACCGGCGGCGGCTCAGGCCTTGGCGAAGCCACCGCACGTGAACTGGCCCGTTTGGGTGCCAAAGTCGCGGTACTCGACCTCAACTTAGACAACGCACAACGCGTGGCCAAAGACATTGGCGGCATAGCGATTTCGTGCAACGTGTCAGACCCAGACAGCATGGCCCAAGCCATCGAGACTGCAGCGGCTGCACACGGCCCTGCACGCATCTTGATGCAAATTGCTGGCATTGGCACCGCCAAGCGCGTGGTCGGCAAAGACGGCAACGCCGCCCCTCTGGAAGACTTCACCAAAGTGATCAACGTCAACTTGGTGGGCACCTACAACGCGGCCCGTTTATTTGCCGCCGCTGCCGCCAAGCTCGACCCACTCGAAGACGGTGAGCGCGGTGTGATGGTGTGGACCGCATCCGTCGCTGCCTTTGATGGCCAAGTGGGTCAACAATCCTACAGTGCCTCCAAAGCTGGCGTGGCCGGCATGACCCTGCCCATGGCCCGCGACTTGGCCCAACACGGCATTCGCGTGTGCACCATCGCACCCGGCTTGTTTGCTACGCCACTCATGAAAACATTGCCCGAACCTGTGCAGCAGTCGCTCGCGGCGAGCATCCCCTTCCCTTCTCGCTTGGGCAAGCCCGAAGAGTTTGCGCAACTGGCCTCACACATCGTGAGCAACACACATCTGAACGGCGAAGTCATCCGTTTGGATGGCGCCTTGCGCATGGCCCCACGCTGAAAGACACAAGATGAGCAAAACCGTTGTTTACGAAGTTGAAATCATGTTCGGTGACTGCGACCCCGCAGGCATCGTGTTCTTCCCCAACTACTCCAAATGGATGGATGCCTCGTCGCTGAACTTCTTCGTCAAGTGCGGTGTGCCCACCTGGCGCGAGTTGGTCAAGACCACCGGCATCATTGGCACGCCACTCTTAGAGATCAACACCAAGTTCATGCGCCCTGCCACCTACGGCGAGCGCATTCAAATTCACACCAGCATCCACGAATGGCGCGAGAAAGTGGTCATTCAAAAACACGTCGTCATGCGTGGCGACACGGTGCTGTGTGAAGGCTTTGAAACCCGCGCGTTTTGTATCAAACACCCGGATGATCCTGACCGCATCAAAGCCATTCCCGTGCCTGCTGACATCAAGGCTTTGTGTTCTTAATTTTTCCCTGCAACCTTTCTAACCACAACTAGGAGACAACCATGAACTTCAAAAAGACCCTCGTGACCCTTGCCGCAACCGTGGCGTGTTCAGCCGCCTTGGCCGACATCAACATCGGCGTGAGCTTGGCGCTTACAGGCCCCGGCTCTGGCTTGGGCATTCCTATGCAAAACCAGCTCAAGCTGTTTCCAAAAACGATCGCTGGTGAAAAAGTCAACCTCATCGTGTTGGACGACGCCACTGACCCAGGCAAAGGCTCGGCCAACGCACGCCGCTTTGTGACAGAAGACAAAGTGGATGTGATCTTCGGCTCCTGTATCACCGCCGTGGCTGCTGCCATGACCGACATCGCTGCTGAAGCTGGCACCGTGCAAGTGGCTGGCTCACCTGTGGGTGTGCCCGCTGGTAAAGACAAGTGGTTGTTCCGCTTGCCCCAATCCAACACCGTGATGGGCCATGCTGTGGTTGAGCACATGAAAAAGCAAGGTGTGAAAACCATTGGCTTCTTGGGCTACACCGATGCCTATGGCGAGCAATGGCTCAAAGAAATCACACCTCAATTGGACAAAGCGGGCATCAAGATCGTGGCCACTGAGCGCTTTGCGCGCACCGACACCAGCGTGACTCCCCAAGCCTTGAAGATCAACGCCGCCAACCCTGACGCTGTGTTGATCGTGGCTTCCGGCTCTGGCGCTGCCATGCCTCAACTCGGCATGGCAGAGCGCGGCTACAAAGGCAAAATTTACCAAACGCACGCTGCTGCCACACAAGACTTGATGCGCGTCGGTGGCAAGGCTGTGGAAGGCACCTTCGTGGTCTCTGGCCCAGCTGTGATTGCCGAGCAATTGCCTGACAGCCACCCCTCCAAGAAAGTGTCAATGGACTTCGTCAACAAGTTCGAAGCAGCCAACGGTCCTAAGTCACGCAACCAGTTTGCTGGCCATGCTTACGACTTCCAAGTGACCATGGAAAAAGTGTTGCCTGTGGCGCTGAAGAAAGCCAAGCCCGGCACACCTGAATTCCGCGCTGCCATTCGTGATGCCATCGAAGGCATGGGTCGCACCGTGTTTGCACACGGCGTGATGAACTGGACCAAAGACGACCACTGGGGTTACACCATGGAAACCGGTGTGATGCTCAAGGTGGTTGACGGTCAATTCACTGTCGAACGTTAATTCACCTAGGTGTGACACAAGCGCCCAGCAGGAAGTCCTGTTGGGCGTTTTCTAAATAGTTGTCAGAAGAGAAACGAGACACAACATGGATTTTTCAATCGCCGGCATATTGATGCTCGACGGATTCACCAACGGTGCAGTCTATGCCTTACTCGGGCTTGCGACAGTGCTGGTGTTTACTGTCACGCGTGTCATCTTCATTCCTCAAGGCGAATTTGTCGCTTATGGTGCGTTGACCTTAGCCATGCTGCAAGCTGGTAAGGTGCCCGGCACTGTTTGGCTGTTGATGATCTTAGCCACTGTGGCCAGTTTGATGGAATGCTGGAGTCGTTGGCACCATGATCACAATTTAGCCAACGGCATCAAGGCTGGTGTGCGCATGTGGATCCCCCCCATGTTGATTGCTTTGCTCACTTGGTGGTCTGCCACTCAGAATTTCCCAATGTTGGTCCAAGCCCTGTTGAGTGTGGCAGTGGTGGCCACGTTTGGCCCCCTGGTGTATCGCGTTGCGTATCAGTCGTTAGAGTCAGCAACACCTTTGGTGTTACTCATTGTGTCGGTGGGCGTGCACTTTGCCATGACAGGTTTGGGCTTGCTGTTCTTTGGCGCTGAAGGTTTCCGCAACCCCAGCTTCCTCAATGAAAGCTGGACTGTTGGTCCGCTCAACATCACAGGCCAAGTGCTCATCATCTTCTTAACTGCCTTGATCCTAATTTTGGTGCTGTGGCTGTTTTTTGAGCGCACCTTGTTTGGCAAAGCCTTGCGTGCCACAGCGGTGAACCGAACTGGCGCTCGTTTGATGGGTATTTCTACCCACGCAGCAGGGCAGTTCACTTTCTTATTGGCCGCTGGCATTGGTGCAATTTCAGGTTTGCTGATTGGTCCGACCACGACTGTGTTTTACGACTCTGGTTTCTTGATCGGTCTCAAAGGATTTGTGGCAGCTGTGGTCGCGGGTTTATCCAGCTACCCCGGTGCGTTGATCGGTGCGTTGTTCGTTGGTGTTGTCGAAGCGTTCGGCTCTTTCTGGGCCAGCGCATTCAAAGAGGTGATCGTATTCACCTTGATCTTGCCTGTGTTGCTGTGGCGTTCTATCCGCAGCGGCCATTCTGATGAGGAGCATTGAGATGCGCCGCTGGTTAATTCTTTTTGCTTTGGTTCCTCTGGTAGCCGTGTTGCCCATTCCCGACTACTGGATTTTTCAACTCAACTACATCGGCCTGTATGCCATGACCTGCATGGGTTTGGTGTTACTCACCGGCGTGTCTGGCTTGACCTCATTTGGCCAAGCTGCTTTTGTGGGAATTGGCGCCTACACCACGGCATGGCTGACACTGAATTTGGGTTGGTCCCCTTGGCTCACCTTGTGGGTCGGATTAGGTCTGACCTTCATCAGTGCGTTAGTCGTTGGCATGATCACTCTGCGCATGTCTGGACACTACCTGCCATTGGCCACCATCGCATGGGGCTTGTCGCTGTACTACCTCATGGGTAATCTAGATGCACTCGGCAAGTACGATGGCTTATTGGGTTTGAAAAGTTTGTCTATCGGCAGCTTTGACATCGGCCAAGGTCGCCCTTTCTTTGTGCTGACTTGGTTGATGTTGCTGGCATCGGCGTTGTGCATGTCGCAGCTGCTCGACTCTCGTGCCGGCCGGGCTATCCGCTCGTTGAAGAACGGCACGCAAATGGCTGAGGCCATGGGCATCAACACCTTTCGCTACAAGGTCACTGCGTTTGTGATGGCCGCCTTGTTGGCATCCGTCGCAGGATGGTTGTTGGCGCACTTTCAGCGCACGGTCAACCCATCGGCTTTTGGCTTGAAGATGGGCATTGAATATCTGTTCATGGCCGTGGTGGGTGGCGTGGGGTACATCTGGGGAGCCATTGTTGGCGCAGGCCTGATCAAACTCATGGACGACTACTTGCAAGTGCTGTTGCCCAAGCTCATCGGCACTAGCGGCAGCTACGAAGTGATTGTGTTTGGTGTGTTGCTGGTGTTGGTGCTCAAGTACATGCCTGACGGTTTGTGGTCTTTGGTGTCGCGTTATATGCCACGCCGCGACCGTGAGGTGGACTGGGCCGATGCCGATCACTTACCTGAAACGCACAAGCCACAGCGAGGTGAGTTGCTTCTGGATGTGCAAGACATTCGCAAACAGTTTGGTGGATTGGTCGCTGTGAATGACATTCGCTTCCAAATCAAAGCTGGCGAAATTGTTGGATTGATTGGCCCCAACGGGGCAGGCAAGTCAACCACCTTCAACCTCATCACAGGTGTGTTGCCTTTGACATCCGGTGCGGTCAAGTTCCGTGGCGACACCATCAGCGGTTTGCCATCACGCGAAATTTTGCGCAAAGGCATGGCCCGCACATTCCAACACGTGAAGATGATTCCAGACATGACCGTCTTGGAAAACGTTGCCATTGGTGGCTACAGCCGTGGCCACACCGGCGTGTTATCAGGCATGCTGCGCACTAACCGCGACGAAGAGCAACGCTTGTTCAAACTGGCCCAACAACAACTGGAACGCATCGGCATTGGCCACACCATGCATGAGCAAGCAGGCAACTTGGCCATGGGTCAGCAACGCTTGATGGAAATTGCGCGCGCCTTGTGCGCCGACCCTTCTCTGCTCTTGCTCGACGAACCCGCTGCCGGTTTGCGCCACAAAGAAAAACAAGCCTTGGCCGATGTGTTGCGTCAGCTGCAAAGCGAAGGCGTCAGCATTTTGTTGGTGGAACACGACATGGATTTGGTCATGCAAGTCTGTGACAAATTGGTGGTGATGGAGTTCGGCACCTTGCTGCTCGAAGGCACACCCAAAGAAATTCAGGACAGCCCCGTAGTGCGAGCCGCCTACTTGGGTACCGAACACTAAGGAATGGCTATGACAACGCCCCTTTTAGACATTCAAGCCCTCCACGCAGGCTACGGCAAAGCCGAAGTGCTACATGGCATCGACCTACACGCTGATGCAGGCCAAGTGATCACCGTCATTGGCCCCAATGGCGCTGGCAAAACGACGTTGCTCAACACCCTCATGGGCTTGCTGCCCACGCGCGGAAAACTGTTTTACCGTGGCGAAGACATCAGCGCTTTCACACTCGAAGAGCGCGTGATGATGGGCATTGCCTTGGTGCCTGAAAAGCGCGAGTTGTTTGGAACCATGACGGTGGAAGACAACCTCGAGCTCGGTGGCTTTCGCCAAATGCGCATGGGCAATATGCAATGGCGCAGCCGTATTGACGATGTGTATGAACTGTTTCCACGTTTGAAAGAGCGCCGCGCTCAAATGGCAGGCACGCTCTCAGGCGGTGAACGTCAAATGTTGGCCGTGGGTCGCTCGCTCATGTCTAACCCTGATGTACTGATGCTGGACGAGCCTAGCCTTGGCTTGGCGCCGCTGATCGTGAAAGAAATTTTCTCCATCATTGAAACGTTGCGAAAAACCGGCGTGACCATTGTGTTGGTCGAGCAAAACGCACGCGCCGCGTTGGCCGTGGCCGACTATGGCTATGTGCTGGAAATGGGCGAAGTCAGCCTGCATGGCCCCGCCGCCGAGTTAGCCCAAGACAGCCGCGTGATCGACACTTATTTGGGCGCTGCACGTAAAGACTGAAGGGCACCATGAGCAACTACCAACCCCGTTTAGACGACGTTCAGTTTGTGCTGCACAACGTGCTGCATGCGCCGGAGCGCATTGCCGCCCTCGCCCCTTACGGCGAAGTGGACGCCGACTTGATGAACCAGATTTTGGAAGAAAGCGGCAAATTCATCGCGGAGCAAATTGCCCCGCTCAACTCAGTAGGCGACCATGTGGGCGCGCAATGGAAAGACGGCAACGTCACTATGCCCCCCGGCTTTAAAGACGCGTACCAAGCGTTTTGGCAGGCAGGTTGGGCGTCACTGTGCACCGCCACCGATGACGGTGGCCAAGGCTTGCCTGCGGTGCTTGAGAGCGTGCTTTACGAATGGCTGTCGGCCGCCAACCACGGCTGGACCATGGCCCCGGGCCTGCTGCACGGCGCGTATGAATGCATCAAACACCACGCCAGTGACGAACTGAAAGCGCAGTACCTCAGCAAAGTGGGCACCGGCGAATGGCTGGCCACCATGTGCTTGACTGAACCTCATGCGGGCAGCGACTTAGGCTTGGCATCGACCAAAGCCGTGCTACAAGCCGATGGTGCGTATCTGATTTCGGGCACCAAGATTTTCATCAGTGGTGGCGAACACGACCTGACCGACAACATCGTTCACTTGGTGCTGGCCCGCTTGCCCGATGCACCGGCTGGCCCCAAAGGTTTGTCGCTGTTCCTCGTGCCCAAGTTTTATGCCGATGGCACACGCAGCGCTGTGCACTGCGAACGCATTGAAGAAAAAATGGGCATCCACGGTAGCCCCACTTGCGTCATGCGCTTTGATCAAGCGCGTGCCTGGTTGGTAGGCGACATAGGCCGTGGTTTGAACGCTATGTTTGTGATGATGAACGCCGCCCGCTTGCACGTTGCCTTGCAAGGCGTGGGCTTGCTCGATGCCGCTTGGCAAAAGGCCGATGCGTATGCGCATGAGCGCCGCCAAATGCGTGCGCCCCGTTCGAAGGACGCTTCACAGACCGTGGCTGGCGAAAAAGGCAAAGCCCCTGCAGATCTCATCATCGAACACCCCGCCATGCGCCGCATCTTGGATACCCAACGTGCGTGGGTCGATGGCTCACGGGTCTTGGCCTACGAAACTGGTTTGGCGCTTGATGAAGCCAAGCACCACACAGACGCTGCGGTACGTGACGCTGCGCAACGCTGGTGCGCGTTGATCACACCTATTTTGAAAGCTTCGTGCACCGACCAAGGCTTTCACGGCGCAAGCGAGTGTTTACAAGTGTTTGGTGGCCATGGCTATGTGAGTGAATGGGGCATTGAGCAAAACGTGCGCGATGCGCGCATCGCCATGATTTACGAAGGCACGAACGAAATTCAAGCCATCGACTTGTTGATGCGCAAAGTCGTCAGCGATGGTGGTACGGCCATGAACGCGATGTTGGATGCACTGGCACATGGTTTATCTGCCAGTAAAAAACATGAAGCGCAAGTGATTGAACTGTTTGCACAGCTCAAGACCACCACGCACACATGCGCGCAAGCGGCGCTACAACCTGATGGTCAAGTGCGCCTGAGCTGGATTGCGAATGACTACCTACGCTTGGCGACCCTCGCCTTGCTGGCTTGGAGCTGGACCCGCATTGAGGCCGCTCATGGCAGCGATGCACCACGCTGGCAAGCACCTGCTCAAGCATTGCGTGCATGGGTGTTACCCGAGTTCGGTATGCGATCTGGCATCATTGCGGCTCAACTTGAACAGTAATTCAAGCGTCGTTATTTATTTGTTTTTTTCATGAGCACTGTCACAGGAAAAATTTCTACAGGTCGCAAAGTCAAGGCTGATCTCTCCAACACTGCGCATGAAACAGGCGGTACCGAATATTTAGAAACCTTGCTGGGCTACAACGCAAGCCGCGCTGCTCACACATTGGTGTCGTACTTTCTTCGTGGCGTTGGCTCTTTTGATTTGCGAACCGTAGACTTTTCGGTGTTATCAGTCATTGGACATCGCCCAGGCGTGACTTCACGACAACTGTGTCAACAACTGAATGTGCTCCCCCCGAATATGGTGGTACTTCTGCGTGAGCTAGACAAGCGCGGCTTGATTGAGCGTCAACCTCACCCAACTGATCGACGTGCAGTTGGTTTGTTGCTCAGCAAAGAAGGCAAATTACTGATGAAAAAAGCAGAAAAGGCTGCCAGTAACGCTGACTTGAAAGGCTCCGCGCATCTGAGCCCTGCGGAACGCAAAACTCTGACGCGCTTGCTGCAAAAGATTTATCTCAGAACTGAGTGATCAACGCTGTGTGACAAGTACACCGGCAAAGAAAGCAGACAACGCTTCATAACCGTCTAGTGGCAGTACATGCGCCACGTATTGATCGGGACGGACCACGATCATGCAACCTTTCTCGCGGTCAATGCCACGCATGTCAAATATATCGCCCACACCTTTGTGGTCGACGCAGAAAACTTTTTCGTGGTCTTGCAAACCGAGCTTGCCTGTTTTGGGCTTAAGCAAAGAAGGCATGTGCTCGTAAGCAAGTTGATCAAAGGTTTGTTGAAACACCGCACGGAAATCAATCACCGCGTCAATATCTTCGCCCTTGCGTGTGTGTTTGACCACGGGCGAGTCAGCATTGGCTTCCAACCAGTCAGCCAATTTGTGAATGGCAGAGCCTGCATCAGAACTGTCGGTTTTGCCTGCGAAGGCGTAAATGCGCCAGCGCGCATCTGCCTCAGCCACATGGCCGAGTTGCATTTGTTTGGCATCAGCCACGCGAACCACAGGCGCTGAATGGAAACGACGCCCTACCTCTTCGCCCGTGGCCAAGTCTTGGTGTGCGCTGGCAGCAAACAAGTACGACGTGTCGTACTTCACCGCGGTGCCGCCAGTGAACTCTAGGTTGTCTTTGAACTGGCGAATGATGCGCGGTTCTTCAGTGCCATCGCGCTCAGCCTGAGTGGTGGGCGCAGACATGACGCGTGACCATTTGTGGTCGGTCTCTACCAACCGCTTGGCTTCCGTCAATCGCTCTTGGGTGTAGCTGCGCAGCAGGCTGGGGTGGGCACGGCCTTGCAGCACATGCACCATTTTCCAACCTAGGTTGAACGTGTCTTGCATCGACACATTCATGCCTTGCCCCGCTTTGGGTGAATGGGTGTGGCACGCGTCGCCCGCGATGAACACGCGTGGGTCGCGGTCAACGCCCTCGGGCACATCGTCAAAGCGGTCGGTGATGCTATGACCAATGTCATAGATCGACCACCAAACCACTTCTTTTACATCGATCGAATACGGTTTGATGATGCGGTTGGCTGCAGCAATCATGTCTTCTTGTGTGAGCTTGCGCTGGGCAGCTTTTTCGCCAACATTCAGTTTGTCCAGCTCCACGTACATGCGGAAGATGTAGCCCCCCTCACGTGGTAACAACAGCACGTTGCCTTCCTTGGCGGAAGAGATCAAACACTTCTGGCGTACATCCGGAAAATCGGTGTTAGCCAAGATGTCCATCACGCCCCAAGCTTGGTGCGCGGCATCACCGTGCAGTTCGCCACCGATGGATTTGCGCACTTTAGAGTGCGCACCATCACAGCCCACCACGTAGTTGGCGCGCACCGTGCGCGTGGCCCACCAGTTGATGCCGGTGGCGTCTTTGAGCGTCACGGTCACGGGGTGGTCGTCGGTGGTCGGATCGATGGTGAGGCTCTCAACTTCCCACCCGTAGTCGGGCTCAAGTCGTGAAGGCGAATTCTTCATGACCTCAATGAACAGCTCATGCAAGCGCGCTTGGTTGATCAAAATGTGGGGCATCTCCGAGCTATCGTCCGCCACGTCTTGAACGCGCCCAACGCGCTTGATGTGGTCGGGATTGTTGGGGTCGGGCATCCAAAACGCAGTTTGATTGACCCAATAAGTTTCGCGCTTGACCTTGTCGGCAAAGCCAAAGGCTTGGAACATTTCCATGGTGCGCGTGTTAATGCCGTCGGCCTTGCCCTTGATGATGTTGCTGGGCATGCGCTCGATGATCATGGTGTTAATCTCGGGAAACTGCGACAACTGTGCAGCCAAGCACAAGCCCGCAGGGCCAGTGCCTGCAATCAGCACATCGACCTTTTCTGGTAAGGGCTCGTGAATGCCTCGGTTGCGTCGGTTAGGCGCAGCGGCTTTGATGTCGGGGTTACCACCGCGAAAACCGTTTTTGTAGAACTGCATGTCTTATCTCCGTTATGAATTGGGTCCGAAATCTCGCCGTAGACAAATGATAACTATACTTACTAATAGCCGTCAATATGGTATGTATGATTACCATATGGGTATTTCCACGGAGACACACGCATGGTCATCCACGACATGGCGGGGCACCTGATACGTCGCCTGCAACAGCAATCCACTCACATCTTTGCGCAGCGTACGCAAGCCGCGGGCTACGACCTGACCTCAGTGCAATACGCTGCCCTAGACGCCATTGCCAACAACCCGCATATCGACCAAGCCACGGTGGCCGAAATCATTGGGTATGACCGCGCCACCATAGGCGGTGTGATTGAACGCCTAGACACCAAGGGCTGGGTGAAGCGCGTGGTCAGCACGAAAGACCGCCGATCGCGCGAGCTATCGCTCACAGCAAAGGGAAACAAAATTTACACAGCCCTGCAGCCCATCGTGCATGAACTCCAAGCAGACATTCTTTACCCCTTAAGTGCAGCCGAACAAGAGCGCTTTATCAAGCTGGCCCGGCAAGTGGTGTGGCACGACGCATCGGCCGACGAGGCTTAGCGATAAAAATCATGCGCCATTCCCTGCTTGCGCCCACGCGACATTCCGAGGCTTGCGGCTAGAAAGAAAACCAGTTACTGGTCGTGAATAAGCATGTGCAATTTTGAAGCTCAGTTAATGCGCCTCATCCCAATTAGCCCCCACCCCCACCTCAGCCAGCAAAGGCACTTTGAGTTGCGCCACTTCGGCCATGAGGCGTGGCACTTCTGTTTTCACCCACTCCACTTCTGACTCGGGCACTTCAAACACCAGTTCGTCATGCACTTGCATGATGACTTTGGTTTGGCGTTGTTGTTGGTCAATGGCTTGCTGCACTTTGACCATGCTCATCTTGATGAGGTCGGCAGCTGTGCCTTGCATGGGCGCGTTGATGGCGGCGCGCTCTGCGCCTGCGCGGCGTGGGCCGTTGGGGCTGTTGATTTCGGGCAAGTACAGGCGGCGGCCAAACACGGTTTGCACAAAGCCTTGGGCTTTGGCTTGTTCGCGTGTGTCGTCCATGTAGCGCTTGACGCCCGCGAAGCGTTCAAAGTAGCGGGTGATGTAGTTTTTGGCAGCACCGTTATCGATGCCCAGCGCCTTGGCCAAACCAAACGCGCTCATGCCGTAGATGAGGCCAAAGTTAATGACCTTGGCGTAGCGGCGTTGCTCGGTGCTCACGGCGTCCACGCTCACGCCAAACACTTCAGCAGCGGTAGCGCGGTGCACGTCAAGCCCTTCGTGAAAGGCCTTCACCAACGCCTCGTCGCCACTGATGTGCGCCATGATGCGCAGCTCGATTTGGCTGTAGTCGGCGCTGGCAATCACGCAGCCCGCAGGGGCCACAAAGGCTTCGCGCACTTTGCGACCTTCGGCAGTGCGAATGGGAATGTTCTGCAAGTTAGGGTCGTTGCTGGACAAGCGGCCTGTCACCGCCACGGCTTGCGCGTAGTGCGTGTGCACGCGGCCTGTGCGGGGGTGGGCCATAAGAGCTAGTTTGTCGGTGTAAGTGCCCTTGAGTTTGCTGAGACTTCGGTGCTCCAAAATTTTGGCGGGCAGTGGGTAGTCTTCGGCTAATTTCTCAAGCACCTCTTCGTCGGTGCTGCGTGCGCCAGTGGCGGTTTTTTTGATGACGGGCAAGCCCAGTTTGTCAAAGAAAATTTCGCCCAACTGCTTCGGGCTCGCCAAGTTAAACGGCTGGCCTGCAATCTCGTACGCTTCGTTTTCGAGCTGCAAAATGCGTTGACCCAGCGCGTGGCTTTGCGCGGCGAGTGTGGGCGCGTCAATCAACACGCCATTGCGTTCAATGCGGTACAGCGCTTCGCTGCTGTCCATCTCCAGTTGGTAGATAGATTGCAACTTTTCGTCGGCTTGCAAGCGCGGCCACAGCGCGTGGTGCACTTCCAGCGTCATGTCAGAGTCTTCGCACGAGTACTCGGTGGCACGCGCCACATCGACTTGCGAAAACGGAATTTGGTGTGCGCCTTTGCCGCACAGGTCTTCGTAGCTCAAGCCCTTGCGGCCCACATGGCGCTCGGCCAAGCTGGCTAGGCCGTGGGGCTTGTGCACTTCAAGCACATAGCTTTGCAGCATGGTGTCGTGGGCGTAGCCTTGCACCTCAATGCCGTGGTTGGCCATGACGTGGCGGTCGTACTTGATGTGTTGACCCAGCTTTTTGGCGCTGGGGTTTTCAAACCACGGTTTGAGTTTGGCCAGCACTTCGTCGCGTGGCAGCTGTTCAGGCGCGTCGCCATAGCTGTGCGCGAGTGGGATGTAGCAAGCCTCGCCCGGCTTGACGGAAAAGCTCAGGCCCACCACCTCGGCCAGCATTTCGCTGAGGGACGAGGTTTCGGTGTCAAACGCCACCAGCTCGGCGGCTTGCAGCTTGGCGAGCCAAGCGTCAAAGGCTTCCCAGGTCAGCACACAGTCGTAGGTCTTGTCGGTCACGGCAGACACGATGGGCTCGGGCTCGTCAAACAAACCGGGCGTGGGTTCAAACTTGGCTTTGGCGGCGGCAAGGGCGGCACCACCGACACCTGCATCCGTGCCCTCGCTGATGGCACGGGCCAAACCTTTGAAGCCATAGGTCTCGTAAAAATTTTTCAGCTCGGGCTTGTTTGGCTCGGCCAAGTGCAGCGCGTCGAGCGCGGGCAAGCCTGCCACGTAGGCCGACAGGTCGCAATCGGTTTTCATGGTCACAAGCTGGCGGCCCATGGGCAACCAAGCTAGGGCTTGGCGCAGGTTCTCGCCCGCCACGCCTTTGATTTGGTCGGCGTGTTGAATGAGGTTGTCGAGCGAGCCATATTCGGCCAGCCACTTGGCCGCGGTCTTAGGGCCCACCTTGGCCACACCGGGCACGTTGTCGACCGTGTCGCCGACCAAGGTTTGGTAGTCGATCATCAAATGCGGGGGCACGCCAAACTCGGCGGTCACGCCGGCCACGTCGCGCTTCTTGCCATTCATGGTGTCCATGATGGTGATGTGTTCGTTCACCAGTTGGCTCAAGTCTTTGTCGCCACTCGACACCACCACGTTCACACCTTGCTTCGCTGCGGTGACGGCCAAGGTGGCAATCACGTCGTCGGCCTCTACACCGGGCACATCGAGCACAGTCCAACCGAGCAAGCGCACCATTTGGTGGATGGGTTCGATTTGCGAGCGCAAATCATCGGGCATGGGCGAGCGGTTGGCTTTGTACTCGGGGTACATCTCGTCGCGAAAGGTCGGGCCTTTGGCGTCAAACACGCAAGCGGCGTAGTCGGTGGGCACCTCTTTGCGCAAGGCTTGCATCATGTTGATCATGCCGCGAATAGCACCTGTGGCTGCGCTCGTTGGGTCGCCAGGAACGGCTCGCAAATCGGGCATGGCATGAAAGGCGCGGTAGAGGTAGCTGGAGCCATCGACCAGCAGCAAGGTTTTGGATTCACTCATAGGTTGTGATTGTGCCTTGTGTGTTTTTGTGCTGGGCTCGCTGGACGCGACTGGTGGGCGTCGCTGCTTCATGCTGGAGTACCAGAAATCATGGCGACGCCCACCAGCCACGCCCAGTCTGCGGCCTAAGCTTTGGTACGCCTACAGCATGGCTCGTGCCTTTGGCACATTGCCATGCAAAAGAGAGTTCTGGACAAAGTAATTTGGTGGCAATCGCGACAGCGGAGCCACAAACCAGCAGGCCGTAGTCTTGGGGGTTGAGGGATGGGCGGGTGACGATTTCTGGTACCCCAGCATGAGGAACCCGCTCATCCCGCAACCCACAAGCGAGCCCAGCAAAACAAGCCAACTACAATGCTGACAACTTTTAATACCTTGGCAGTCATGGCAGTTTTCACCGAAGTTTCAGAGTCCTCCGCACAAGAACTGCTGACCCAACTCCGCTTAGGCGAGTTGGTCGAACTCAAAGGCATCCAAGGTGGCATTGAGAACACCAATTACTTCCTCACCAGCAGCGAAGGCCAATACGTGCTCACGCTGTTTGAGCGCCTCACCCACGAGCAACTGCCGTTTTATCTGTACCTGATGAAACACTTGGCACAAGGCGGTATTCCTGTGCCCGACCCGATGTCTAACCAAGACGGCGACATCTTGCTCACCGTCGAAGGCAAGCCTGCCGCGGTGGTCAACCGCTTGCGTGGCAAAAGCGAACTCGCCCCCACGCCCGCGCATTGCGCTGCGGTGGGTGACATGCTGGCCCGTATGCACTTGGCTGGCCGCGACTACAACCGCCAACAACCCAACTTGCGCGGCCTGCCTTGGTGGAACGAGACCGTGCCTGTGGTGTTGCCACATTTGAACGAATCACAAACAGCGCTCATTCAAACCGAGCTGGCTTACCAAAACCACATTGCAGCGTCATCGGCCTACACCGCCCTGCCCCGTGGCCCTGTGCATGCCGATTTGTTCCGCGACAACGTGATGTTTGATGGCACAGCCGAATCGCCCGAGCTCACAGGCTTCTTCGACTTTTACTTTGCTGGCGTCGACACTTGGCTGTTTGACGTGGCCGTGTGTTTGAACGACTGGTGCATCACACATGCCGAGGGCACGCACGATGCAGCCAAAGCCCAGGCTTTCATGGACGCTTACCAAGCGGTCCGCCCCTTCACACCAGCTGAGCGCCAACTGCTCAACCCCATGTTGCGTGCAGGCGCTTTGCGTTTTTGGACTTCGCGCCTGTGGGACTTCTACCTGCCACGCGAAGCCAGCATGTTGCAGCCCCACGACCCCACACACTTTGAGCGTGTGTTGCGCCAACGTGTGGCTCATCCTGTCACACTCTGATTTATGAAACTCAACGTCGTCCCCGCAAAAACTGGCACGCTCTGGGTGCGCCAAGGCATTCGTGCTTTTTGGAAGCAGCCCCTCGCCCTCACGGGTTTGTTCTTCATGTTTATGGCGAGCATGTCCATCGTGTCCATCATCCCAGTGGCGGGAGATTTTTTGGCGTTGATGCTTTTGCCCGCTGGCACTTTGGGCTTGATGGCAGCAACACGCGAAGTTGAATTGGCCAAGTTCCCCATGCCCTTTATCTTGGCAGCGGGTTTTAGAACCACGCCCGAAGGCAAACGCAGCATGCTGGTCTTGGGTCTCATTTACGCGCTAGGTTTTGTTGGCGTAATGGGCGTGTCTACCTTGGTGGATGGCGGCGATTTTGCCAAGCTGTATTTGGGTGGCGGCTCTTTAGAGATGGAGACCCTCATGCAAGCTGATTTTCAAAACGCCATGTGGTTGGCCATGATGCTTTACCTACCCCTGTCGTTGGTGTTTTGGCATGCACCTGCACTGACGCATTGGCATGGCGTGCCTGTGACGAAAAGTTTATTCTTCAGCACCGTGGCATGCCTGAGCAACTGGCGTGCGTTTTTGGTGTTTGGCCTCATGTGGACTGGCGTTTTTCTGGGCACCGCATTGGTCATCACCCTGATCGGCGGGCTCTTAGGCGATGGTGAGTTTGCGGCCATGGCCTTGCTGCCAGCCATGCTGATGATGGCGGCCATGTTTTTTTGCTCGACCTACTACAGCTTCAAAGACTGCTTCACCTCAGAGTCGGTGTACGCCTGAGGCGAAGAGCCTTTTAGACCTGCGTGAGTTTGGCCACACTTAGCGCCAACCACTTGGTGCCGTGACGTGGGAAGTTGACTTGCGCACGGGCATCGTCGCCCACACCTTCAATGCTGATCACCGCACCCTCGCCAAACTTGGCGTGAAACACCTGCACACCGCTGCGCACCCATGCGTTCGGGCCACTGGTCACAGGGGCTGCGCGCTGAGGCACAGGCTTAGGCGCCACGGCTGTGGCCGCACCACCACCCCATGCGTTGTTTTGCCAGCCGTTGTTGTTCTGCCAGGCATCACGTCGCGTGGGCATCGCATCAGCAAACGCTGAACGCGCAGGCGTGATCCACTTCATGGTGTGCTCGGGCAGCTCTTCAAAGAAACGGCTCTTCAAGTTGTAGCGCGTTTGGCCATGCAACATGCGGGTTTGCGAATGGCTGAGGTACAAACGCTTGCGCGCACGCGTGATGGCCACATACATGAGACGGCGTTCTTCTTCGAGGCCGTCAAAGTCGTTCATCGAGTTTTCGTGCGGAAACAAGCCCTCTTCCATGCCCGTGATGAACACGCAATCAAACTCCAAGCCCTTTGAGGCATGCACCGTCATCAGCTGAATCGCGTCTTGACCTGCTTGGGCTTGGTTGTCGCCTGCTTCCAATGCCGCGTGCGTCAAAAAGGCTGCCAAAGGCGACAAGGTTTCACCCGTGTCGGCGTTGATCATGGTTTGCGCTGTGACTTGGTTTGCGGCGTTGTTGGTGGCAGCGTTGTCGCCCGCGAGAGCCGGACCATGCTCATCAATGGGCAAGGCCACGGCATCGCGGCCAAAACCTTCTTGCGTCACAAAGCTCTCAGCGGCGTTGACCAATTCCTGCAAGTTCTCAATGCGGTCTTGGCCTTCGCGTTCACCTTGGTAGTGGGTGATGAGGCCTGAGTGGTCGAGCAATAGCTCAATGATTTGGCGCAGGTTTTGGCCTTGCGTTTGCTCGCGCAACACATCAATCTTGGCCACAAAGGCGCTGAGGTTGGCACCTGCTTTGCCCGCCACCGCAGTGACGGCGTCGCTCATGGCGCAGCCCATGGCGCGAGCGGCGTCTTGCAGTTGCTCAATGCTGCGCGCGCCAATGCCGCGCGGCGGGAAATTGATCACACGCAAAAAGCTGGTGTCGTCGCGTGGGTTTTCTAGCAAGCGCAAATAGGCCAAAGCATGTTTGATTTCAGCGCGCTCAAAAAAGCGTAAGCCACCGTACACGCGGTAAGGCATGGCGGCATTAAAGAGCGCAGTTTCAATCACGCGGCTTTGTGCGTTGCTGCGGTAGAGCACCGCAATTTCGGCACGGTGTTGCACGCCGTTGCTGCCATCGCCGTTTTGACCATCGCGCAAGAGTTGCTTCATCTCTTCCACCATCCATTGCGCTTCGGCAAAGTCGGTGGGCGATTCATACACACGCACGGGCTCGCCTGCGCCCTGCGTGGTGTGCAGGTTTTTACCCAAGCGGCCTTTGTTGTGGCTGATGAGGTGGTTGGCACTGTCCAAGATGTTGCTGTAGCTGCGGTAGTTTTGCTCCAATTTGATTTGGTGCGTCACTTGGTACTCGCGCACAAAGTCAGCCATATTGCCCACGCGTGCGCCACGGAAGGCATAAATGCTTTGGTCATCGTCGCCCACAGCCAAGATGGCTCCGCCACCTTGGCCCACTGGCCCAGCGAGTTGCTTAAGCCAAGCGTATTGCAGCTTGTTGGTGTCCTGAAACTCGTCCACCAAGATGTGCTGAAAGCGACGACGGTAGTGCTCGCGCACGGCTTCGTTGTCGCGCAGCAGCTCGTAGGAGCGAAGCATGAGCTCACCAAAGTCCACCACGCCTTCGCGTTGGCATTGGGCTTCGTACAGCTCGTACAGCTCCACACGTTTGCGATCATCGGGGTCGCGGGCCACCACATCTTTGGGGCGCAAGCCGTCTTCTTTACAACCTGCTATGAAGCGCATGGTTTCTTTGGGTGGAAAACGCTCGTCATCCACGTTGAACTGTTTGCTCAAGCGCTTGATGGCGCTGAGCTGGTCTTGCGTGTCCAAAATTTGAAAGGTCTGTGGCAAATTGGCCAGCTTCCAGTGGGCGCGCAAAAAACGGTTGCACAGCCCGTGAAACGTGCCCACCCACATGCCACGCACATTCACCGGCAACATGGCCGACAAACGCGTGAGCATTTCTTTGGCAGCCTTGTTGGTAAACGTCACCGCCAAGATGCCCCCCGGCGACACCTGCCCCGTTTGCATGAGCCACGCAATGCGCGTGGTCAGCACCCGCGTCTTGCCCGAACCCGCGCCCGCCAAGATGAGCGCATGTGCCTGCGGCAGCGTGACGGCAGCGGCTTGCTCGTTGTTGAGGCCTTGGAGCAAGGGGGATGTATGGGGAGTGACCGAAGCGGTTGGGGTGTCAAACCCGTTCATAGAGTGCATGGGTAGATTTTAGGTTTAGCTAGCAGTCCAAGCAGACGCTTGACGAACGAACTGTATACAAGCTGTTAGAATCAGCCACCGGGCCCAAGATTCTTGTGCTCGGTTTTTTTTGGCCTGCCTTTTGCGCCTGAAAAAACCGGCCAAGCCAAGCGCTCAATCTTCGAACGTTATTTTCTGGAGCTTGGGAAATGGAAATTTTTGATTACGACAACATCTTGTTGCTGCCACGCAAGTGCCGCGTGGAAAGCCGCTCTGAATGCGATGCAGGTGTTGAACTCGGTGGCCGCAAGTTTCGCTTGCCAGTTGTGCCCGCCAATATGAAAACCGTGGTGGATGAAAACATCTGCTTGTGGATGGCGCAAAACAACTACTTCTACGTGATGCACCGTTTCGATTTGGACAACGTCCAATTCGTGAAAGACATGCATGCCAAGGGCGTGTTTGCCTCCATCTCTTTGGGCGTCAAAGCCCCAGATCGCGAAACAGTGGACACACTGGCCGCTGCTGGTTTGACACCTGAATACATCACCATCGACATCGCACACGGCCACGCCGACAGCGTGCGCGACATGATTGGCTACATCAAAGCCAAGTTGCCCAAGAGCTTTGTGATTGCAGGCAACGTGGCCACACCTGAAGCTGTGATCGACCTCGAAAACTGGGGCGCTGACGCGACCAAAGTGGGTGTGGGGCCAGGCAAGGTGTGTATCACCAAACTCAAAACTGGTTTTGGCACAGGCGGCTGGCAGTTGTCAGCGCTCAAGTGGTGCGCCCGCGTGGCGACCAAGCCCATCATTGCGGACGGTGGCATTCGCAGTCACGGCGACATTGCCAAGAGCATTCGCTTTGGCGCCAACATGGTGATGATTGGTTCGCTGTTTGCAGGCCACGAAGAGTCGCCAGGCAAGACGGTGGAAGTCAACGGCGAGTTGTTCAAAGAGTATTACGGCTCAGCCTCTGACTTCAACAAAGGCGAATACAAGCACGTGGAAGGCAAACGCATCCTCGAGCCCGTCAAAGGCAAGTTGGCCAACACGCTCATCGAAATGGAGCAAGACGTGCAAAGCTCAATCAGCTATGCCGGCGGCACCAAGTTGATGGATGTGCGCAAGGTGAACTACGTCATCTTGGGCGGCGACAACGCAGGCGAACATCTGTTGATGTAAACCTCGCGCTTGGCGCTTAACAAAAAGCCTGTCTGCTTTACGCATGACAGGCTTTTTTATTGCGCTGGTGCAGCTTGATGTATTTACTTGTTCAGCAGCTCAATGGCCAAGGTGTTCAAACGATGGCCTGGTTGAGTTAACGCCTCGACGATGCTGAAGTGTTGCAAGCCTTCCAAGGTCTCAGCCACAGGCACGCAGCCTTTTCCCCAAGACTGCTGAATGAGCAGGTTGTGACGAATGAACTCTTCGCTCTCGATGCCACCAGCCACGCTGTAAAGCATGCCTTTTTCAGGAGCGGGCATCCATGCGGGGCTGTTGCGCAACACCACGTCATCGGTGAGGCGCAAACTGTCTTTGAGGTAAGGCACAGCTTGCACAGATTGCAGCTCGTACAAACCTGAAATCGACAACGCTTTGGTGACCAAATGCGCTGGCAAATCAGCGGCGTAGGCAGGCCAATCGCATGCCAACAACATGGCTGCCAAATGACCACCCGCTGAGTGCCCCACGAGGGTGATGCGGCTCGGGTCACCACCAAAACGGTGGATGTTGCGCCAGACCCATGCCACAGCCTTGACCATTTGCAATGTGATGTCAGACACCGTCACTGCGGGGCACAAGGCATAGTTGGGCACCACCACATGCGCGCCTTGTGCGGTGAAGGTGGGTGCAATGAATGAGTGGTCCGCTTTGTCGAGCGAGCGCCAATAACCGCCATGAATGAACACCACCACAGGGGCTTTGTCAGCGGTTGTGTCACTCGGGAAAATATCCAAGGTTTCATTCAAACCACGGCCATAAGCCACGTCTTGAAAGCAACGATGCGTGGCTCGCACTTGCGCCGAAGTGTTGCGCCAGTATGCAAAGTGCTCGGCGAACTCGGGGACAAGCGCGCGGTTGTTGTACATGCGGTCGTACCAAGCGCCGTCACGTTGCGTCATAGTTTTTTCTCCAAGAGGATTTGCACATTGGTCCAGCTGCGGTTGGTGGTGTGGCTGTTTTCAGCCACGCCGTTGCCGCTGTAGATGCTACCCGTGTTGTAGTTGAGCGGATTGAGGTTGCTGAGGGTGACACGCCAAGCGGTCGTGCCATCGACACGCCACAAACCGTACACATCCATGACACGTTTTTGCGAAATGAGACTCAACTGCTCTGCACTCAAGCGCGTGCTGTAGCCGGGGTTGTAGCTGATGTTGCCGCCGACCGTGAGCGGCGCCGACTTGAGTTTGTAATCCGCACCGAAGTTGGCCGTCATACTCGGTTGTTGGTCGAGACGGTTGTCTGGCCCCATGATGCTGAGCACACGAGAGCGGTAAAAGCTCAGGTTGTTACGCAGGTCAATGTGCGGCGCATCAGCGATCCATTGGTCCATGCGGAACTTCGCTTCCAGCTCAACACCCTCGGTGACGGCTTCACTGATGTTTTGCGGGCTAGACAGCCAGCGCCCACTCGACTCTTGCGTGGTCACATTCCGAATGAGGTTTTGCACCTTGCGATGAAAAGCACTGGCACTCAACACGCCACCTTGAGGCAAATAACGCTCGACGGCCACATCTAGGCCTGTCGCAATCTCAGGTTTGAGATTGGGGTTGCCAGAGACATCGGGGTTGGTCGCGGTGTTGTCATCACGCGTGTAGGCGCGACGCGCCAACAGAGTGGGCATGGTGGGCGTTTTGAAGCTGCGCGTGAGGCTCATGCGCACTTGATCACGGCTGTCAGGATCAGGTCGCCACATGGCATGCAACAAAGGTGTGAACACGCTGTTACGGTTGGTCACATCACCTGCTGAGGTGTTGCCTTCGGTGGTCAAACCCTCGTAGCGCGCGCCTAGGTGCGTGGCCCAGTGGGGTGTGAGTTGCCACTCGTCTTGCGAGTACACGGCGTAGCGCATGGAGCTGGCTTGGTAGTCCGCACTGCCCGCCACGCTTTGGTAAGCACCCACCACGGTCTGTGTGCGTCGCACCGATTCGGCCTCAGCCCCACTCACCCACTGATGTCCTCCACCTCTCACGTTGGTGTACTTGCCGCTGAGACTTGCTGAGCGATCTTGAACATGTGAGTTTTCAGACAGGGCGGGCAATAAGCGAGGTGCTGTCGATGTTTGTTGGTATTCGTTGTGGCTGTTCCACCCACCGACATTGAACTTCCATTCCATGCTGCTGTCGGTCGAGAGCTTGCGTCGCCATTGGCCATTCAAGCGCATCACCTCAAAATGATTTTGGTTTTCGTTGGTGGCCGTGGCTGACCCAGCCGCAGTGGTCGGGTTGGTCGATGTTTGCGTCGCCAAAATCGTTCCGGGCGTTGTGCCTTGTGACAGGGCGATGAATGGCATCAGTGTGAAGGTTTCACCTGGATCGCCCTTTAGCTGCAAACGGGCCGTCGCATGCAGACCTTCGCGAGCGTAATGGCTATCGCTCACGCGTTGACGCTCTGTTTTGTACGAATTGGCACCCACGGTTTCTGTGCGCGTTAAATCGTTCTCACTGTGGTCCGGTGCTGCGTATCGGTTCACAGACAGTGTGTAGTTGGCGGTCCATTGATCCGCATCGTGGTACTTGACCACAGAAGCGGTCGGCGACGCATAGCCCCCTTGAAACGACGAGCCCACTTTCAGCTCGGTGGGCATGCCTTTACGGCCTTCGCGCGTGATGATGTTGATGGTGCCTGCAATGGCCTGTGCACCGGTCTCAGCCGTGGGCGCGCGGTAAATTTCAACGCGCTCAATCATCTCGGGCGTGAGTGACTCGACGTTAAAGCCCGGCGGCACACGCTGACCATCAAGCAAGATTTGTGTGTAGCCTTGGCTCAAGCCACGCATGCGAATACCACCGCCTCGCCCAGGCGCACCGCCCAAGGTGATGCCAGGCATGCGCTTCAAAATCTCGCCCAAGTTGGAATCACCTTGGCGCTCAATCTCTTCACGGCCAATCACAATTTTGCTGGCGGTGGATTCACGGCGCTGCTGTGTGTCGTTGTCACGGCCGCTGGTGATTTCGATGCGCCCCATGTCCGAAGGGGCAGCAGCAGGCGCTGTAGCTTGCTGCGCCAAGACCGCGGTAGCACTGAGTGCAAAAGGCACAAAAATGGAACGGGCAAGGTAAAGGGTTTGCATTTGAAAAAGTTTACCTAGGTATCAATACCCTTGCCGTGTAAAGTTCAGGTTTTCCAATTTTTGCAAGTCTTATGAGCCAAGCCTCCGCGCCACACGCCTACGAAATCAAAAGTGCCTCGTTGCCCTTGGTGTCTTTCCTCCTCAAAACCCCAGACATATCAGCCCTGCAAGCCGACATGGCACGCCGTTTGGGGGCTACCCCTGGCTTCTTTGACAACGACCCCGTGGTGATCGATCTGAGCGTCCTAGAAGACCCTGACAACCTACTGGATCTCCCCTCGGTGTGCTTGATGTTGCGCACCCACCAAATGCTGCCTGTGGCCGTGCGCGGCGCGAATGAACACCAATTAGCTAACGCTCACCAAGCCGGTTTGTTTGAAGCACGCGACTTGAGCATTCAAGCACCTGCTGCACCTCGCGTGGAAACCGTGGTGCAAGAGGTGATTCGCGAAGTGGAAGTGGTGCGCGAAGTACAAACCGGCAACAGCGCAGCCATGGTCATCGACAAGCCATTGCGCTCAGGTCAGCACGTGTACGCCAAAGGCCGCGACTTGATCGTGCTGGCCATGGTGAACCCCGGCGCTGAAATCATGGCCGATGGCCACATCCATGTGTACGCTCCGCTGCGTGGCAAAGCGATTGCCGGTGCGCGTGGTGACGAACAAGCACGCATCTTCACCTCCAGCCTTGAGGCTGAGCTCATTTCGATCGCTGGCACCTACCGCACAAGTGGCGATGCACCCTTGCCTGCTGATGTAGCTGGCAAACCTGCGCAAATCAGCCTGCAAGGCGATAAGTTGGTGATGCAAGCACTGTAAAATTCATCAATTAATTATCAGAAACAACTAGGGCTTTATTCATGACAAAAATCGTGGTGGTGACCTCTGGCAAAGGCGGTGTGGGCAAGACCACAACCAGCGCCAGTTTTTCCTCTGGCCTCGCCTTGCGCGGCTTCAAAACGGTCGTCATCGACTTTGACGTGGGCTTGCGTAACCTCGACCTGATCATGGGTTGCGAGCGTCGCGTGGTGTATGACTTCATCAACGTCATCAATGGTGAAGCCACGCTGAACCAAGCCTTGATCAAAGACAAGCAATGCGACAACTTGTACGTGTTGGCGGCTTCACAAACGCGTGACAAAGATGCGCTGTCACAAGACGGCGTAGAGCGCGTGTTGAACGAACTCAAAGAAATGAAGTTCGACTACATCGTGTGCGATTCCCCCGCCGGTATCGAAGTAGGCGCCATGATGGCCATGCACTTTGCCGATGAAGCCTTGGTGGTGACCAACCCCGAAGT
Source organism: Pseudomonadota bacterium (assembly GCA_041180165.1). Taxonomy (GTDB): domain Bacteria; phylum Pseudomonadota; class Gammaproteobacteria; order Burkholderiales; family Burkholderiaceae_C; genus Limnohabitans. The sequence goes on from JBEGSC010000002.1 coordinate 74,497, forward strand.
GTCTTCGGTGCGTGACTCTGACCGTATCTTGGGCATGCTTAGCAGCAAAACCAAGCGTGCCATCGAAGGCGACACACCCATCAAAGAACATCTGCTCATCACGCGCTACAACCCTAGCCGCGTAGAAGATGGTCACATGCTGTCGCTCGAGGACATCCAAGACATCTTGCGCATTCCTTTGATCGGCGTGATTCCCGAATCTGAAACCGTGCTCACCGCTTCTAACCAAGGCTTGCCCGCTGTGCATTTGGAAAAAACAGATGTATCAGAAGCCTACAAAGACGTGATCAGCCGCTTCTTGGGCGAAGACTTGCCCATGCGCTTCACCGAGAACGTCAAGCCTGGTTTGCTCAAACGTATTTTTGGCGGAAAGTAAACCATGTCGTTGCTCTCTCTCTTACTCGGTGAGAAGAAAAAAACAGCGAACGTTGCCAAAGAGCGTTTGCAGTTCATCCTCACGCACGAGCGCACAGGTCGCAACCCACAGCCTGACTACCTGCCTGATCTGCAGCGCGATTTGGTGGCCGTGCTCTCCAAATACGTGAAGATCAATCCAGATGACATCAAGGTGAATCTGGAGCGTCACGACAACCTCGAAGTGCTCGAAGTCAAAATCGAACTCCCAGAGTAAACGGCTTAATAGCCCACCAAACAAAAAGCGACCCGAGGGTCGCTTTTTGTTTGGCTGTCACAAGGACAAAAGAGGATTAACCGCCTTTGTTGGTGCGCTTACCAGGGTTCTTTTTGCTACGTGTCGCAACACCGCGCTCAAGACTCACGCGTTGGCCACGACCGCCTGTGCGCAGCACAGTGCCTGGCAGTGGAATTGGTTTTGGTGCGCGTTTGCGGTCGGCTTCAGTGACGATTTTGTTTCCCATGAAATTTCCAAGTAAAAAAAGTTACAGCCCCTAATTAGGCCACAAGTACAGCGCATTTTCGCACGTAACCACCCATAATCTAGCGAAACAAGGTGATTTATGAATCCAAAAATCAGTGAATTGCTGGCTCGTATCCAGCACATGGAAGCAGAAATCGAGCTCGAAATGAAGCGCAAACGCGCTGAATTGCAGGCCGACTTTGAAGAAACCCGTGTGCGCTTTGAACATGAGGTGCTAGAACAACAACGCCGCTTCAAAACGGGGCTGCTGGCCTACATCCTCTCAGGCAGTTTGCTCACTGCACTGACCGCCCCCGTCATTTATGCCGTGTTCTTTCCGATGGTGCTGCTTGATTTGGCAGTCACGTTGTACCAAGTCATTTGCTTTCCGGTGTACGGCATCGCACGTGTCAAACGCTCAGATTATTTTGTGTTTGACCGCTCACACTTGGCGTATTTGAATGCGCTAGAAAAACTCAACTGCGCATACTGCTCATATGGCAATGGCTTGATGGCCTACGCACGCGAAGTGGTGGCACGCACCGAGCAGTATTGGTGCCCCATCAAACACGCACGCAAAATCATGTCAGCCCACCCCTACTACACAGGCTTTGTTGATTTTGGCGACGCCGAAAGCTACAAGCGAGAGCTCGAAGCGTTGCGCACAGAACTGACCAAGCTCGATAAAACACACGACTGAACCCACACATGCCCAACACCGACATTGACAAACGTTTGATGGACCTTGAAATCAAGGCCAGCTTCACCGAAGACTTGGTGGAGCAACTCAACCAAACCATTTTTCAGCAACAACAGCAAATTGATGCACTCATTCGCGAAGTGAGCCAGCTGCGCCAGCAAGCACCCGATGGAGGCACGGGCGGCTTTCGTAGCCTACGCGATGAATTGCCCCCGCACTATTAAACACACAGGAGACAGATATGAGCAAAACCGTGGATTACTACTTAGCCCCTCAAAGCCCTTGGACATACCTGGGCCACCAACGCTTTGTGAACATCGCCAAGGCAGCAGGCGCTACCGTGCGTGTGATGCCCATGGATTTGGGAAAAGTGTTCCCCATTTCGGGCGGCTTACCCTTGGGTAAACGTGCACCACAGCGTCAAGCCTATCGACTGGTGGAATTGGCACGCTTTGGCAAAGCGCTGAACTTGCCAATCCACTTGCACCCGAAGTTTTTCCCTGTCGCTGGGGACCCAGCAGCCAAACTCATCATTGCGGTGGACATGCACCACGGCACGGATGCCGCGTTGACCATCACCGGTGCAGTGTTGTCAGCGGTGTGGCACGAAGAACGCGACATTGCCGATGCGGCCACCTTAGCGGCCTTGCTGAGCGAGCATCAATTGGATGCGGCCTGCTTGGCGCTGTCTGACACGCCCGAGGTGCAAGCTCGCTACGACGCCTACACACAAAGCGCCATCGACACGCAGGTGTTTGGCGCACCTACCTACATGGTGAATGGCGAGATGTTTTGGGGACAAGACCGCTTGGACTTTGTGGCCCAAGCGGTGAAGGCCTAATTAACGCGCCACGCGTGGCTTAGGCGTGCGTTTCTTCGCATCAAAGCCACCACTGAACGATTTACCGGCAGGGCGTGCAGGCTTATCAAATGGAGTGCGGCCGGCTTCAAACGGCGCACGAGGGCCGCGTGATGGTGCACGGTCTTCAAAGCTGCGTGGTGCGCGATCTTCGAAGCTACGAGGTGCACCGAAGTTACCGCGAGGTGCGCCACGGCCTTCGCCAAAGTGGCCACGTGATTCATGGCTGCGTGGCTCAAAGTTGCCACCGCGGCGATCTTCAAAACGCGGAGCGTCTTGACGACCTTCGAAGCGGTTGTCTGAGCGACCTTCAAAACGGTTACCGGACGAACGACGGTCATCAAAGCGCGGCTCGAAACGACCATAACCTTGACCTTCTGAACGGCCACCGAATTTTTTACCACCAAAGCCACGGCCACCGCCACCAAACTTGCCGCCACCTTTGCGATCGTAGTCACGACCACCGCCACGTTGTTCGAGGCGTTGTGTGGGCTCTAAACCTGGAATCACTTCAGCTGTGAACTGTTGGCGTGTGTAGGCTTCGATGTCGAAAATTTTGCGCTTGTCGCGGAATTCAGCTAACGTCACAGCCAAGCCATCACGGCCCGCGCGGCCTGTACGGCCAATGCGGTGGGTGTAGTCCTCTGACTTCATGGGCAAGCCAAAGTTGAACACGTGGGTGATGGTGGGCACGTCAATGCCGCGTGCGGCCACATCGGTGGCCACCAAAAACTGCACTTGACCATTGCGCAAAGCCATCAAGCGGCGGTTACGCAAACCTTGGCTCAAAGCGCCGTGCAAAGCGACAGCCGAGAAGCCTTCTTGTTGCAAGTCGTTGGCCAAGCCATCGCACTCAATTTGGGTACTGGCAAACACCACGGCTTGGTTGATGGTGGTATCGCGCAAGAGGTGATCCAACAAGCGGCGCTTGTGTTGTGCGTTGTCTGCCCAGTGCAGCACTTGACGAATGTTGTTGTGCTTTTCTTGAGGGGAATCAATTTGCACGCGTTGAGGTTCACGCATCACACGTGCGGCCAACTGCTGAATGCGCGGCGCAAACGTGGCGCTGAACATCATGGTTTGCTTGCGGTCAATGGTGAGTTGGTTGATTTCAGCCAAATCATCGGCAAAGCCCAAGTCGAGCATGCGGTCGGCTTCGTCCACCACCAAGAACTGCACTTTTTCCAGCTTGATTTGCATGGAGCGTTGCAAGTCAAGCAAACGACCCGGTGTCGCCACCACGAGGTTGGCGTTTTGCAGCTTGGCAATTTGCAACTGGTAAGGCATGCCACCCACCACGTTGGCCACGCGCAAGCCACGGCAGTGCTTGACTAAGTCGATCGCGTCATGCGCCACTTGCTGGGCCAATTCACGTGTAGGGCACACGATCAAAGCGCCAGGTGTGGGGGCTTTGAAGTTGCGCACATTGGTGGGGTCTTTGCGCTTGGGGCGCTTAGGTGGCTCTTCGCCTTTGGCAGCAGCATCGGCCACGAGCTTGTCCCAAGCAGCTTTGTCTGCGGCTTCAGCTTGGGCTTGTTGCTGGATCAAGGTGTGCAACACAGGCAACAAGAAAGCTGCGGTTTTGCCGCTACCAGTTTGGCTAGACACCATCAAGTCGATGAAGCCTTGGCTGCTTTCATTGGGCAATGCCAATGGAATGGTTTTTTGTTGGACCGTGGTGGGTTGGGTGTAGCCGAGGTCGGTCACAGCTTGCACCAATTCGCGGGCCAGACCCAATTCAACAAAGCCGTTGGTCTGTTGTGCTTCTTGCTCAGGCATAGAAATAGTTTCGGCAGGCGCAAATTCGCCTGTCACGTTCAAAGTGTCAGTCATGATTTTTTCTCTCGCACGTGAGCGCCGCAAGTTGTGCGGCTGCTCCGTTCATGGTTAAAAAACATCAACCATCAAACGGAACTTGCTCTGACCCGCAACGGGGCTATCAGTGCATGGGGCTCATTTCGCGAGCCCGGTGAATGAAGGGAGATGTACAAACTCGCTGCGTGTGTGCAGCGAAGAACGCAATTATGGCACGGATTCGGGTTTTTACCTAATCACAGTTTCAAAAAGTGTTCACGGTAGTGAATCATCTCGTCGATGGACTCATGCACATCGGCCAGCGCTGTGTGCTTTTGGGCCTTTTTGAAGGCATTCAACACCTCGGGCTTCCAGCGGCGTGACAGTTCTTTCAAGGTACTCACGTCAACGTTGCGGTAGTGGAACCACGCTTCGAGCTTGGGCATGTACTTGTTCAAAAAGCGACGGTCTTGGCCAATGGTGTTGCCGCACATGGGTGACACACCTTTGGTCACGTATTGCTTCATGAAGGCAATCAGCTGCGCTTCAGCCTCAGCCTCGGTCACAGTCGAGGCTTTGACTTTATCGATCAAGCCGCTCTTACCGTGCGTGCCCTTGTTCCATGCGTCCATTTTGTTGAGCAGTTCATCGCTTTGATGAATCACAAACACAGGCCCTTCGATGCGCACCGACAAATCAGGGCTAGTGACAATGACCGCAATTTCCAGCAAGCGCTCACGCTCGGGGTCAAGCCCCGTCATTTCGCAATCGAGCCAAACCAAGTTCAAGTCAGACTTGGCGAGTTTTTGGGGGGCAACAGGAGAGGTAGGAACTTCAGACATAAGCCAGATTGTCGCCCATCATCTAAACTCCTCCCCCATGATGAATCCCTCTCTCGCAATGACCTTGACGCTGGCAGTTTTGCTGGTCGCCAACTTGCTCACCAAACTCTGGCTCATGAGCCGTCAAGTGCGTCACGTGGCACAACACCGCGACCAAGTGCCAGCAGCTTTTGCGCACACCATCAGCTTAGAGGCTCACCAAAAAGCAGCCGACTACACGATGGCCAAAGCGCGTGTAGGTGTGGCCGATATGGGACTAGATGCGCTCACCTTGGTGGCGTGGACATTGCTCGGTGGTTTGGACTTGCTCAACCAAGTCACGCTGGATTGGCTGGGCGAAGGCATGGGCCAGCAAATTGCATTGGTGGTGAGCTTCAGTTTGATTGGTGGTTTGATTGGCTTGCCTTTGTCCCTGTTTCAAACCTTTGGCATCGAGCAGCGCTTTGGCTTTAACAACACCACGCCCAAGCTGTGGGTGAGCGACCTACTCAAAGGCTTGTTGGTGGGCATGGTGTTGGGCTTGCCTATTCTTTGGTTGGTACTGTGGCTCATGCAAGCGGGCGGCACCTTGTGGTGGCTCTACACCTGGGCAGCCTTGGTGGCCTACCAACTGTTTGTGATGTGGATTGCGCCCAACGTCATCATGCCCTTGTTCAACAAGTTCACTCCCCTGGAAGACGCCACGCTCAAAGATCGCGTTACAGCGCTGATGACCCGTTCAGGCTTTACCGCCAAAGGTTTTTTCGTGATGGACGGCAGCCGCCGCTCTGCCCACTCGAATGCGTTCTTCACTGGCTTTGGAGCCGCCAAGCGCGTGGTGTTTTTCGACACGCTGCTCGCCAAATTGAATGGTGATGAAATGGAAGCAGTGTTGGCCCACGAACTCGGCCACTTCAAACACCGCCACATTTTGAAAATGATGGCCACCAGCTTTGCCACAAGTTTGGCTGGTCTAGCTTTGTTGGGTTGGCTATCGCAACAAGTTTGGTTTTACACAGGCTTGGGCGTGATGCCTAACCTCAATGGCAACAACAGTGCCTTGGCCTTGTTGCTGTTCATGTTGGTGCTGCCTTTGTTCACCTTCTTTGTGTCCCCCTTATCAGCGCGTCGCTCACGCGAATTTGAGTTTGAAGCCGATGCCTATGCCGTGGCCAACAGCGATGGCAAAGCCCTCGCCAACGCGCTGCTCAAGCTCTACCAAGACAACGCCTCTACTCTCACGCCAGACCCTTGGTATGTGGCGTTTTACTACTCACACCCGCCCGCCTCACAGCGCTTGGCGCGCATGGCCGCATGAAGCAAGCCGGCTTGGTGGTGGCCAGCCACGGACGACACTGCGTGGTGGAAACACCCGATGGTGAGCGCCGCATTTGCCACCCACGTGGCAAGAAAAGCCAAGTGGTGGTGGGCGACCGCGTGCAGTGGCTGGCCAGCAGCGACGAAGGCACGATTGAAAAAGTAGAGCCGCGTCACAACTTGTTTTACCGACAAGACGAAATTCGCACCAAATCGTTTGCGGCCAACTTAGACCAAGTCTTGATCCTCTTGGCCGCCGAGCCTGAGTTCTCTGAAATGCAGCTCACGCGCGCCTTGATTGCTGCTGAGGCCGAGCACATCACGCCCATCATCGCGCTCAACAAAAGCGATTTGAAAGAGCCTTTTACGCGCGCCCTCAACCGACTTGATCCCTACGTCAAAATGGGCTACACCGTGCTGCAGGGGGCGTTTAAAACCGGCGATTTGGCCGACTTGCCTGAGCGCTTGAAGCACAAAACCACGCTGGTACTCGGCCCTTCAGGCACAGGCAAAAGCACACTCATCAATGCGTTGGTACCCAACGCCAATGTCGCGACCGCAGAGATTTCGCAGGCGCTCAACTCAGGCAAGCACACCACCACATCGACGACGTGGCATTGGGTGGATGCCGAGCGCAAAACGGGCTTGATTGACTCTCCTGGCTTTCAAGAGTTTGGCGTGCATCACATCGACGCCATGCAGTTGGCGGCCTACATGCCCGACTTCAAACCGCATGTGGCGAACTGCAAGTTTTACAACTGCACGCATTTGCACGAGCCGTCGTGCGGGGTGCAAGACGCGGTAGAGGCTGGGGCCATCAGCCCCTCGCGTTACAAGCTGTACGGCATGTTGTTTGCCGAGCTAACACAACCTGTGAATTACTGAAGCTCACTAAGAGCGCAAACGATAGATTCGGCCCTCAGCCCAAGAGTCGCGCTAAGGTGAGCAAGGCCAGCAAGACCATCCACAACACCACGCTGCGCCATACCAGGCCCACCACGCTGGGCAAATGAGCCATCTCCGGCGTGCGACCGGGCGTGCTTTCGCTGTCTTGCGTTTCCACGCTGTCTTGCGCGCGCAAAGCCTCACCGCCCAAACGCACATTCAACGCACCTGCGGTGGCCGCTAGCACCACGCCATCGTTGTCATCAGGGAAGCGTTGTGCATGGGTGCGCCAGCAATCAATGGCTTCTTCAAAATTACCTACCACGGCAAAGGCAGCCGCAGTCATACGCGCTGGCAGCCAATCCACACGACGCCAGGCTTCGCGCGCCGCATTTTGTAAGGTGTCACTCACCCAGCCCTTGGTAGCTTTGGGTTGGGTTTTCCAAGCGCGAGACACCATGTCGCTCATGCGGTAAATCACCGCACCTGCAGGGCCAAAACCTAAGGCGGCCAGCACAGAGAACCAAGTGAGTACACCAAACACATGATGGTGTGCAGACAGAACCGAATGCTCAATCACATGACGTAACAATTCGCTGCGGGGTAAGCTGGTTACTTCAACGTGTTGCCATTCAGCCAAGAGCTCACGTGCCAATCGCTCATCGCCCACATCTAAGGCATCACGAATATCGGTGAAATGATGACTGAATTGGCGAAAACCCAATGTGACGTACAACACCGCCACACTCCAAATCATGGCCACGGGCCAACCAAAGATGCCCATCAACACCCAGTGCACGACCACAGCGATCACAGCAGGCAAACCAACTGCCAACGACCAAGTGGTCCAAGCCAAGCGGGGATGACCTGCATCTAAGGTCTGGCTGATCCAATTGACCCACGCACGCACGATGCCATGCACCCAATTGCCCCGCACCAAGGGACGGGCTTGTTCAATCAACAACGCAAGGAGCAGGGAAAGAAAACTCATGTCTGAATGATAGCTGTCAGATCTTTCAATTTTGCTGACTTCAGTCAGCTCAAGCAGACAGGAATCGGTAAAAGTTACGCAGCATCCCCGCCGTAGCGCCCCACACAAAGCGCAACTGCTCATCGTCTTGGTACGGCATAGACAACCATTCGCGCGTCACCCCCTCAAACTCGTAGCGGTGCCAGCGGTGGTGCGCGGGGTTCATCAAAAAAGCCAACGGCACTTCAAATGCATCTGACACCTCGTGGGTGTTGAGCTTTAAGGTCATGGCAGGAGAAATCAGGGCCACCACGGGCGTCACATAAAAAGCCGAACCGGTGACGTATTCGGGCAAAGTGCCCAGCACCTGCACATGGTGAGCGTCAAGTCCGACCTCCTCTTGCGCTTCACGTAAGGCAGTGGCAGCGACATCCACATCCGCCTCGTCGCACTTGCCGCCAGCAAAAGCAATCTGCCCTGCATGCGTGGACATATGTGAGGGACGTTGGGTCAAGAGCACGGTGGGCTCGTCACGCATCACAATGCCCAACAACACGGCAGCTTGGGCAGGATGACGATCCATGAACTTTCGCTCGCGTACCAGTTCGGGCTGCCACTGCGGTGGATTTGCAAAGCGTGCTTGCAAAGCCTGCGGCGTGAGGTGGTGCACAGGCACGGCATCCAGATGCGTGTCCACTTGGAACACGGGCACTTGTTGGGGATCGAAGACGGGAAGTTTGGACATAGAAAAAGCCACCGCAAGCTTTCACTTGGGGTGGCTTCTAAGCAAGGTCTAACCTGCTTATTCAGCGGCTGCTGCGGCTTTAGAAGCTGCGGCCGACTTGGTGACCAATTTTTCTTTGATACGAGCCGATTTACCGCTGCGGTCACGCAAGTAGTACAACTTGGCACGACGCACATCACCGCGACGCTTAACTTCGATGCTAGCGATCAATGGGCTGTAAGTTTGGAACGTACGCTCCACGCCTTCGCCGCTAGAGATCTTGCGAACTGTGAAGCCGCTGTTGAGGCCACGGTTACGCTTAGCGATCACCACACCTTCGTAGGCCTGCACACGCTTGCGTGTACCTTCAACCACGTTGACGCTCACAATGACTGTGTCGCCAGGTGCGAATTCAGGAATAGATTTGCCGAGGCGGGCAATTTCTTCTGCCTCGAGAGTTTGGATCAGGTTCATGTTTTCCTCTAAAGATCTTGATCGCGCTACACAAAAGGCTTCTTGCAACAAAGGCGCGAAGCGGCCGACCAGAGGATCGAAAAGCACACCATTATAGCGAGTTTTAGGCCTTCAAAACAGCCTCATCTTGCGGGGTCAACTTGGATGCAGCGCGGGCCGCCTCAATCAGCTCAGGCCTCAGACGGGCAGTCAGCAGCAAGCGCTGGTCACGGCGCCAGCGCTCAATGTTGATGTGGTGCCCAGAAACCAACGCAGGCGGCACGCCCTGCCCCTCCCACTGCTCAGGACGGGTGTAGTGCGGGCAATCCAGCAAACCATCCAAGGCTGGGTTAAAACTATCAAGCTGGTGGCTGCCTTCGTCGTTGAGCACGCCTGGCTGCAAACGGGCCACAGCATCCAGAAGCGTCATGGCTGCGATTTCGCCCCCTGACAACACAAAGTCACCAAGGCTGATTTGAGCGTCGACATAGGTGTCGATGAAGCGTTGATCAATGCCTTCGTAGCGACCGCACAACAACACAGCCCCTTGGCTGTCAGACCAACGTTGCACCGCGGCATGGCGCAGGGTCTCACCAATGGGTGAAAACAACACCAACGGAGCCACATCGCGGTCGTGCCCACGCTCGGCGCGAATGGCATGCAAACATGCAGCCAAAGGCTCAGCCAGCATCACCATGCCAGGACCGCCGCCAAAGGGACGGTCATCGACACGGCGGTAGTTGCCTTCGGCGTAATCGCGCGGATTCCACAAATGCACCTCGACTTGACCCGACTCGTAGGCACGACGCGTCACACCTGTTTTGAGAAACGGCTCAAACAATTCTGGAAATAAAGTGATGATGTCAAAGCGCATGGCCATGGCCTTGGACGAGTCGATTCAGTAATCGGGTTGCCAATCGGCAGTGATGCGGCGACTGGGCAAGTCGACCGTGTCGATGTAGGCCGATACAAACGGAATCATGCGCTCTTTGGCCTTGCCCTCTTCCTCGTAAGCAAGCACTAACACGGTTTGCGGACCTGTATGCAGCAACTCGCGCACGGCACCAAGCGCCACGCCTTCACGGTTGACCACATCCAAGCCAATCAGGTCAACCCAGTAGTACTCGTCGGTTTCGGGGGTAGGGAAGCTGGCACGCGAGACAAAAATGCGTGCGCCTTTGAGCAATTCTGCGGCATTGCGGTCAGGCACTTCGGCCGATGTGGCCACCACAGAATCAGAGTGTTCTTTGGCTTCTTTGATTTTCAGAAGCACGGTGCCAGAGAAGGTCTTGGCACCTCGTTCAGCGGGTTGTAAAAACCAACGCTTGGAAGAAAAAAGCGCTTCCGGAGAAGCGCTATAGGGCAAGACCTTGAACCAGCCTTTGATGCCCCAAGCATCTGCGATGCGCCCGACTTCGATAGCGTCCGCAGGAAGTTCTGCGGACTCTAAGCCCAGCGTCATCGCGGTGCCTTTGTTCAATTAAGCAGCAGCTTTAGCAGCTTGCTTGACCAAACGGATCACGGTGGGAGAGCATTGAGCACCCACGCTGGTCCAGTGGTTCAAGCGGTCTTGTGCAACGCGCAAGCTTTCAGCTTGGCCTTTGGCGATTGGGTTGTAAAAACCAATGCGCTCGATGAAGCGACCATCGCGACGATCGCGCTTGTCAGCCACAACGATGTTAAAAAACGGACGGGCTTTAGAACCGCCGCGTGAGAGTCGGATAACGACCATGATGAATCCTTCGGGTGGAAAATTCTTTCAACGTTTGAGACACGCGCTAAGCCACCCGGCCTGCGACACGCTGAAAAGCCTGCCATTATAGCGCCCAAAACAAAACGCACCGCTGGCATGCCAAACGGTGCGTCTGAAAAAGGCCGGTAAATGGGTTAGAAGAGCTGCAAGCTGATCCAATATGCGACACCAGCCACAAATGCGCTGGCTGGAATGGTCAAAATCCAGGCCCAAACAATACCGCCCGCCACGCCCCAACGCACCGCGCTGGCGCGCTGTGTGGAACCAACACCAACAATAGCGCCCGTGATGGTGTGTGTGGTCGACACAGGAATACCAAGACCTGTGGCCAAGAACAGGGTCATCGCACCGCCCGTTTCGGCGCAAAAGCCACCTACAGGCTTGAGCTTGGTGATCTTTTGACCCATGGTCTTGACAATGCGCCAGCCGCCAAACATGGTGCCCAAGCCAATGGCCATGTAGCAACTCACGATGGTCCAGTTGGGCGGAGATTTGTCTTCAGCTGTGGCATAGCCTGTCGCCATCAACAGCATCCAAATGATGCCAATGGTTTTTTGGGCGTCGTTACCGCCGTGCCCCAAGCTGTAGGCGCCGGCCGACACCAACTGCAAGCGACGGAACCACTTGTCCACGCGAGAAGGCCGAAAGCGACGGAAGATCCAAGCCACAGCCACCATCATCAAAGAGCCCAAGGTAAAGCCCAGCAAAGGCGATACAAAGATAAAGGCCACTGTTTTCAAAATACCCGAGGCCACCAAGGCACTGGTGCCCGCCTTGGCGATCACGGCGCCGGAAATGCCACCAATCAAAGCATGCGACGAACTACTGGGAATGCCGTAATACCAAGTGATCACGTTCCATGTGATGGCTCCAGTCAGAGCACCAAACACCACATGGGTATCCACAATCCCTGGCTCCACAATGCCCTTACCCACGGTGGCTGCCACACTCAATTTGAAGATAAAAATCGCAACGAAGTTGAAAAAGGCAGCAAACAGCACCGCTTGCGCAGGCTTTAAAACACCGGTCGACACCACGGTGGCGATGGAGTTGGCTGCATCGTGAAAGCCGTTCATGAAGTCGAACAGCAAAGCCAAGGCCACCAACAAAGCGACCACCCAAAAGGCGGTTTGTACGGTTTCCATGTTCAGCCCGTGATCAAGAGTTCTCGAGGACGATGCCCTCGATCAAGTTGGCCACGTCCTCGCACTTGTCAGTGATGGTTTCTAGCAACTGATAAATGGCTTTGAGCTTGAGCACTTCACGCACATCGGGCTCTTCACGGAACAACTTACTCATGGCGCTGCGCATCACGCGGTCAGCATCCGACTCAAGCTTGTCGATTTCTTCGCAGGTCTTCAAAGCGGCTTCAGCTGTGGCGTGGTCAGAAATTTTTTCTAACATGCCCACAGCATCGCGCAAACGCTCGCAGCACTTCACACTCAAGTCTGTCAAGCGCGTGATCTCTTCATTCATCACGCGAACGTCATACAAAGCCATGGTTTCAGCTGTGTCTTGAATCAAGTCCGCCACATCGTCCATGGTGTTGATGAGCGAGTGAATTTGTTCACGGTCGATGGGGGTAATGAAGGTCTTGTGGATGGCCACATTGCATTCGTGCGTCACGCGATCAGCACCACGCTCGGCGTTATCGACCTCGCTGTTGTACTTTTCACGCAAGATGGGGTCACCGTAGTTGGCCACCAAATTGGAGAACGCGTGTGCCGCTTCGACGATGCGATCGGCGTGCTGGTTGAACATGACGAAAAAATTGCCCTCGGTGGGCAACAACTTTCCAAACAACATTTGGAGCTCCTAACGATGACGTATTTGTGACAAATCGATGACGTAGAAGTGTAATCGCAGCTCACGCGCGGAAGATGAAATACACCGCACCCACCATGCACAAACCTGCCCATAAGTAGTCAAGTTTGAGTGGCTCGTTCAAAAAAAACACTGAAAACGGTACGAACACGGCCAAAGTGATCACTTCTTGCATGATTTTGAGCTGCCCCACTTGCAAGCCCGCCTCATGAAAACCAATGCGATTGGCCGGCACTTGCAGCAAGTACTCCATCAGTGCAATGCCCCAGCTCACCAACGCGGCGGTGTGCCACGGCGAATTCGCCAAACTCTTGAGATGACCGTACCAAGCAAAGGTCATGAACATATTGGCGGCCACCAGCAGCAAAACAGTTTGCAAAGTGAATGGAATGGCGGAGAAGTTCATGGCAAATCGTGTGGGCTTTGAATTGAAAAACGTCTTAGGCGATGCGCTCAATGGCTTGGCTTTGTACGGCTGCCAATTGCGCGGGACTTACCCGCTCTGGCCAGACCTCCGCCAAAGGCAGCAACACAAAAGCGCGTTCGTGCCAGCGTGGGTGCGGCAAGGCCAGTTCAGGGGTATCCAGCGATACATCGCCGAAAAAGATGATGTCAAGGTCGAGGGTGCGCGGCGCATTTTTAAATGGTCGCTTACGGCCACTTGCTAGCTCTAACGCTTGCAACGCGTGCAACAAGGCCAACGGGCTGAGCTGCGTGTGAAGCAACGCCACTGCATTGATGAAGTCTGGGCCTTGTGCCTCGTAGGGTGCACTGCGGTACAGCGACGACGCTTTGAACAACTGCGTCTCAGGCAAAGCCGCCACATCGCGCAAGGCTTGCTGCACAGTGGCCACAGGATCGCCCAAATTGGCGCCGAGGGCCACGCACGCCATGACGGGGGCTACTGACACGGCGAGGTCTTTTTATTCGGTAGCCGGTGCGCCACCCGCTTCGCCCGTGGGCTTACGACGGCGACGGCGGCGTTTTTTGGCAGGTGCGGCTGCGCCCTCTTCACCTTCGGGTGCCAGCTCACGAAAGCGGGGATCCGCTTCGCTAAAGCGGGGATCTTCAGCTTCGGGCTTAGGCGCACGACGCACCGAATGCACGCGGGGTGCGCGTTGGGCTTTTTGTTGTTCTTGGCGCACTTGCTGCAACAGGTCTTCGCGTACGCTGTCGCTGGCGGTGCTGAACTCTTGCCACCAATCCGACAAGGCTTCATCGACCTCGCCCACATCGGCACGCAGGCGCATGAAGTCAAAGCCAGCACGAAAGCGCGATTGGTCCACCAAAGTCCAAGGGCCGCTGCCGGTGCGTTTTTCAAAGCGCGGCTGCATCATCCAAATTTCGCGCATATCGGCACCGAGCTTGCCGCGTCCCGACACATCACCAATGCGCGAATCAAACACTTCGTCAATCGCATCTTGCAAGGCAGGGAAAGACGGCTGCTTGGCGCGGCGTTGCGCCCACACTTCGCGCACATCCGACCACAGCACACAAGCCAGCAAGAAGCTGGGCGCCACGGGCTTGCCTTCGCTCACGCGACGGTCAGTGTCGTTCAAAGCGGTTTGCACGAATTGTTCGTCTGAGCGGTCCACCACGATGTCAAGCAGCGGATAGATGCCTTTGGCTAAACCGTGCTGCTTGAGCTGCGCAATGCTGGCCAGCGCGTGCCCCGTTTGCAAGAGCTTGAGCATTTCGTCAAACAAGCGGCTTTGCGGCACATCGGCCAAGAGCTTGGCGGCTTTCTTCAACGGCGCGGCTGTTTTGGCTTCCATCTTGAAGCCCAAGCATGAGAGTTTGGCCGCGAAGCGCACGGCACGAATCACGCGCACGGGGTCTTCGCGGTAGCGGGCGGCGGGGTCACCAATCATGCGGATGACTTTTTTCTTCGCGTCGGCAATGCCGCCGTGGTAGTCGATCACGTTACCCGTTTCAGGGTCGTAATACATGGCGTTGATGGTGAAGTCGCGGCGTGCCGCGTCTTGGTCTTGTGGCCCCCACACGTTATCGCGCAGCACTCGGCCGCTGGCGTCTACCGCGTGTTGAATGCCTTCAAGTTGGCGCTTGCTGGTGCGCTCGTTGCCTTTGACTTTTTCGGCATCTGCGTTATCGAGGTGCGCACGGAAGGTGGACACCTCAATCACTTCGTGCTCGCGCCCTCGTCCGTACACCACATGCACGATACGGAAACGGCGACCAATGATGAAAGCACGGCGGAATGCCGCTTTGACTTGCTCGGGCGTGGCGTTGGTGGCCACGTCAAAGTCTTTGGGCTTCAAGCCAAGCAACAAATCGCGCACGGCGCCGCCCACGATGTAGGCCTCAAAGCCTCGGTCTTGCAGGGTGCGCACCACGTTGAGGGCGCGCTCGTCGACCCAGTCGACGTTGATGCCATGCACTTTGGCTGGCACCACATGGCGCTTGCCCAAGTCTGGCTTGTGGCTGCTGGACGTTTTGCCCATCAGCTTGTTGATGAAGTGTTTGATCATTGTTTGGGAAAGAGTTCCAAAATCGGCCAGCCTTTTTCGAGGGCCACGGCGCGCAGTGTGTTGTCGGGGTTGGTCGCCACGGGGTGGTTGACGCGTTCCAACAGGGGCAAATCGTTGCGGGAATCGCTGTAGAAGGTGGTCTCTACATCGGCCCAGTCCAAACCTTCGCGTGTGAGCCATTGTTGCAGACGTTGCACTTTGCCTTCGCGCAGGGTGGGCACACCGCTGATTTCGTTGGTGAACCAGCCATTCGCATCACGTACCAGCTCAACCGCAATGAGGTCGTCCACGCCAAAGGCTTTGGCAATTGGGCGGGTCACAAACTCGTTGGTGGCGGTGATGATGATGACGCGCTCGCCCGCTTCACGGTGCTTTTGCACCAAGGCCAAGGCCTCGGGACGGATGGCGGGTTCAATCACCTCATGCATGAATTGCGCATGGGCCTCGGCTGCCACCTCTGGTCCGCGCTGGCAAAACGCCTCAGAGGCAAAGCGCACGTATTCGTGAATATCCAAAGTACCGGCTTGGTAGTCGGCATAAAACTGGTCATTGCGCTTGATGAATGCATCCCGCTCATGCCATCCCAAACGTACAGTGAACTCGCCCCACGACTGGTCAGAGTCGATCGGTAGCAAGGTGTGGTCAAGGTCGAATAAGGCGAGTTTCATCACATGGTTTCCAGCATGGCTTTGATCAACGGGATGGTGATGGCGCGTTGCGTTTGCAGAGCGTAACCATCGAGTTGATCGAGAAGTTGAATGAGGCTGCTGAGGTCACGGCTGAAGCGGTTGAGCATGAAGTCCATCACCTCGTCGCTCAAGAACACGCCTCGGTCATCGGCCTGTTGGCGCAGCACGGCACGGCGCTCGGTTTCGCTGAGCACCTGCAATTGAAAAATATGCCCCCAGCCTAGGCGCGTGCGCAAATCTTCACGCAGGGCCAAGTCGCTGGGCGGCACATTGCCTGCAGCCAACACCCAGCGCTGCTGGCCATCGCTGGGCGTGGTGGCGTTGACAAACCAATTGAAAGCAGCATGTTGCTGCACGGCGGTGTAGAGGTGCACATCGTCCAAGATGACCACGCGCCACGACTCATCAAATGCCGTGGGCTCAGCCACCGACGCATCGAGCCAGCCTACAGGGCATCCTTGCTCGCGCAAAACGGCTTGCACAGCACGCAGCAAATGGGTTTTTCCGCTGCCGCCCTCACCCCACACATAGGTAGGCACGGGTGAACGCTTATCGTTGCCAGCCCACAGCTGCAAGTGCTGCAGCGCGGCAAGGTTGGGGCCTGCAAAAAAGTTTTTGAGCGTAGGGCCTGGGGCCAAACCAATATCGAGTGCGATTTGCTTCATCTGCACTCAAACACCACGGTACAAAGCGCTGGCTTGGTACTGCGCACGCAAACGGCGAATGGCCACCAGCAACACCGCGCTGGCGGGCAAGGCCACCAACACGCCGACGAAACCAAACAACTGGCCAAACGCCATCAAAGCAAAAATCACATGCAGCGGGTGCAAGCCAATGCGCTCCCCCACCAAGCGGGGCGTCAGCACAAAGCTCTCAATGAGCTGGCCCAAGCCATAGACCACCCCCACCATCAACAGCGCTTCGCTGGGCGAAAACTGCAACACGCCCGCCAACACAGCCAACGCCAGCCCCAAGCCATAACCCACATAAGGCACGAACACAGCAAGACCTGTGAACACCCCAATTGGGAAAGCCAGCTCCAAACCAAAGGCCCACAAAGCCGCGCTGTAATACACCGCCAACAAGGCCATCACTGACAACTGACCGCGCAGGTATTGACCCAACACTTCGTCGCATTCGTTGACAAAACTGTCGTAGGTGCTGCGAGCTGGCATAGGAACCAAAGCCTCGATGTGGCGCACAAACCGATGCCAATCGACCAACAAATAAAACAGCACCACGGGAATGAGCACCAAGTTACCCACCACCGCCAAGGCCACGCTGCCGCCAATGCGCAGTGAGGTCAGGGCTTGTTTGAAACCATCGTCAAATGAGGTACTGAAGGTTTGCAGCACAAAGGCTTTGATGCTGGCACTGTCCAACATGACCGGAATGCCTTTGGCTTGCAGCCATGGCGCTATGTCGTTTTGTAAACGCTCAATCAACACCGGCACTTGGTCTCGCATGCGGGGCAGCTCGTGCGCCAAGATGGGAACGAGCAAGGTCAACAAAGCCACCAACAGCAGCAAAAACAAAACCTCCACCAACACAACAGCCACCAAGCGAGGCACGCGACGGCCGCACACACGTTGCAAGCCACGCACCAATGGGCTCAGCACATAAGCCAGCACAGCAGCCACCACAAACGGCATCAGCACAGGCCCCAAGAGACACAACACAAGCGCGGACACGCCTGCAAGGCCTGTCCAAGCCAAGGCGTGTTGTTGTGCGGGGGTGAATTGCATACAGCGTGAAACGGGGGAGGCTTTAAAATTACCGCTTGATTCTATCGGCGCACACCTTCTGCTGCGCCTCAGCACCTCTTCACCATGAACAAACCCCTTTCCTACAAAGACGCTGGCGTTGACATTGACGCAGGCGATGCCTTGGTCGAACGCATCAAACCCCTGGCCAAGAAAACCATGCGCGAAGGCGTGTTGGCCGGTATCGGCGGCTTTGGCGCTTTGTTTGAAGTGCCCAAGCGCTACAAAGAACCCGTCTTGGTCAGCGGCACCGACGGCGTGGGCACCAAGCTCAAGCTGGCGTTTGAGTGGCATATGCACGACACCGTGGGCATCGACTTGGTGGCCATGAGCGTCAACGACGTGCTGGTGCAAGGCGCTGAGCCCCTGTTCTTCCTCGACTACTTTGCCTGTGGCAAGCTGCATGTGGACACCGCTGCGGCGGTGGTCGGCGGCATCGCCAAAGGCTGCGAGCTCTCAGGCTGTGCCCTGATTGGCGGCGAAACCGCCGAGATGCCCGGCATGTACCCCGATGGCGAATATGACCTCGCGGGCTTTGCCGTGGGCGCGGTGGAAAAATCCAAAATCTTGACCGGCCAAAACGTGAAGCCAGGTGATGTGGTGTTGGGCTTGGCCTCGGCTGGCGTGCACTCCAACGGCTTCTCATTGGTGCGCAAGGTGATTGAGCGCGCAGGCGCCAACGCACCCGCCACCTTAGACGGCAAGCCGTTCAAAGAAGCCATCATGGCCCCCACCCGCTTGTATGTGAAGAGCGTGTTGACCGCTTTGGCCGAACACCCGAACACGGAAGATGCCTCCGGCATCAAGGCCCTCGCCCACATCACCGGTGGCGGCTTGCTCGAAAACATCCCCCGCGTCTTGCCCGAAGGCACTGCCGCTCATCTGAAAAAAGGCAGTTGGCCTCAAACCGAGCTGTTTGCTTGGTTGCAAAACACAGCAGGCATTGACGACATCGAGATGAACCGCACGTTCAACAACGGCATTGGCATGGTCGTCGTCATCGACGCCGCCCATGCCGAAGCTTGCGCCGCCACGCTGCGTGCACAAGGCGAACAGGTGTACACCATCGGTGTGATTGCCGAGCGTGGTGAAGGCGCGGCGGTCGTGGTGGCTTAACTCTGACTCTCAATCAAAAAAAGCACCTTCAGGTGCTTTTTTTATGCATCTGCTTGCACTTGCGGCAGCAACACCGCCAAACGTTGCCGCACCATTGCCAAGCGCTCTGCATCTTGGTGTGAGGTGTACACCTCTTCCAAGTTGCGCAACATGCGCGCCACAATTTCCCGCGGGGTGGCTGCACGCAAATAGTGTTTGAGCAACTCGTCTGACACTTGCCCGCTGCTGAGCAAACCAGACTCAGCATGCAGTGGGACCAAACGCTCCGACAAGTCTTCTTTGCCGAGCGATTCGCCAGTGAACGGATCAATCACCACCTGCCCTTCGTGCGGATAAGGCAAACGCACCTTCACCAAGAAGTGCCCCGGGAAACCCACGCCTTGGGCACGCAGCCCAATGTTTTGGGCAATTTCTAGCCACAGGACTGCCAGGCTGATGGGGATGCCACGGCGCGTGCGCAACACCACTGACAAATAACTGTTGTCGGGATCGTAATAGTTGTTGAGGTTGCCGCTGAAGCCTTGCTCATCAAAGAAAAACTTATTGAGCATGCGCAGTTTTTGCAAAGCGCCTGCATCGGCAGGCAAGCGGCGCTTGAGGCGGCTGCTGAGTTGGTCAACCAAGTCCAACACCTCTTGAATATCGAGGTCTGGGTATTCGTCTTGACCTAAGCTGGCTGCTGCTTCCAACAAAGGAAAGTGTTCGTCACTTTGCACCAGCGACGCAAAGTATTCCAAGGCCGTGGGTACTTCGAGTTTGAAATCCATAGCAGCCTTTCTTTATTGAAGTGAACCACACCAGTTATCGGCGCAACAGCGCACGCAACTTCAAACCAACCGCGGCGAGTGTCGCAAAGTACAGCACGGCACTCACGGCCAACACGCTTGTCATCAAGCCTACACGCAACAGCGGTGTCGCGTGCAAGGCGGTCCAATCCCAGTATTGCGCAGCCCACCACAGCCAAGTGCCAAGCACCGCACACGCCAGCAAGACTTGCAGCACAAACCGCAGCCAACCACCGTTCATCACATAGGTGCCGTTGTGACGTAGGCCCCACAGCAACCAAGCGGCGTTGACCAAGGCCCCCAAGCCAATCGACAAAGCCAAACCCGCGTGGGCCAAATAAGGCACCAAGACCACGTTGAACACCTGCGTGATGATGAGGACCACCACGGCAATGCGCACCGGCGTGCGAATGTCTTGGCTGGCGTAATAACCAGGCGCCAGCACCTTGATGGCGACCAGGCCAAGCAAGCCCACGCCATAGCCCATCAGCGCCAGTGTGGTTTGTTGCACATCGTGGGCGCTGAACGCGCCGTAGTTGTAAAGCACGGCCACCAAGGCTTTGGAGAACACCAATAACGCCAATGCACAGGGCAGCGCGAGCAACAACACCAAACGTAGCCCCCAGTCGAGCATTTCTGAATATTTGGCCGTGTCATTGGCCGCTTTGGCCGCCGAGAGCTGCGGCATCAGCACCACACCCAGAGCCACGCCCAACAAGGCCGTGGGGAACTCCATCAAGCGGTCGGCATAGCTCAGCCAACTCACGCTGCCCGGTGTGAGCTGCGAAGCAATTTGGGTGTTGATGAGCAAAGAAATCTGCGCCACGCTCACCCCCAACAAGGCAGGCGCCATGAGCTGCAGGATGCGTTTAGGGCCTTCGCCACCCCACGCCTCGCGCACTGCACGCCAGCTCAGGCCCACGCGGGGCAGTAGCCCCAAACGTCGCAAGGCCAACAACTGCACACTGAGTTGGGCCACACCACCCAGCATCACACCTACAGCCAAGGCATAAATAGGTGGCACGCCCAAGCTGCCAAACCAAGGCCCGCCCCACCAAGCAGCGGCAATCATCGACACATTCAACAACACGGGCGTGGCCGCGGGCACGGCAAAGCGCTTCCACGTGTTGAGCACGCCAGCCGCCAAAGCCACCAGCGACATGAAGGCAATGTACGGAAACATGAAGCGCGTCATCACCACCGCCACATCAAAACCTTCGGGCGACTGCTGCAAACCACTGGCCATGACCCACACCAGCCAAGGCGCAGCCAAAACCCCGAGCACTGAAGTGATGAACAAGGCCCAAATCAGCAAGGTGGCCACTTGGTTGATCAGCACGTGGGTGGCTTCATCGCCATGCTGTTGGCGGCTGGCGGCTAGCACCGGCACAAAAGCTTGGCTGAACGCGCCTTCGGCAAACAGACGGCGGAACAAATTGGGGATACGAAACGCCACATTAAAGGCGTCGGTCAGGGCACTGGCCCCGAACGTCGAGGCAATCAGCAGTTCGCGCATCAGGCCGGTGATGCGCGAAACCAGGGTCAAGCCCGAGACGATGGAGGCAGATTTGAACAATGACACGTTTGGAGTGTAGCGAGGCCTTGGCTGGCCTTTTGGGTGGGCTTCGGCCCCAGTTTTGGGATTTGCTACAATCGTGGGCTTTGCTGACATCATCCTCAAACTTCAAGGAATTTAATCATGGCTTCAGCCAAACCCAAGAAAAAGAACCCACGCCTGGCATCAGGTCGTAAACGCGTCCGTCAGGACATCAAAATCAACGCTGCCAACACCTCGTTGCGCTCGAAGTACCGCACTGTGGTGAAGAACGTCGAGAAAGCTGTTTTGGCTGGCGACAAGACCAAAGCTACCGAACTGTTTGCCAAGATGCAAGCTGTGGTGGACTCGATTGCTGACAAAGGCATCTTCCACAAAAACAAAGCTGCTCGCGATAAGAGCCGCTTGTCTGCTAAGGTGAAAGCCTTGGCCCTCGCCGCTTAATAAATTAAGCAACCAGCCCGGGCTGAATGTTCAGCCCGCCGTTTGTAACGGGTGCGCTGTCAAGCAAAGAAAAAGCAAAAACCCGCCTCGGCGGGTTTTTTGTTGTCTATTCGTTTTTGAAGGCCTCGCCTTTTGGCCGGAGGCTTAAGCCGCAGGTGGGTGCTCAGGCAACAAGCAAGCTTCTACCACTTGCAGGTTGTTGTCACGGGCGAAGTTCATCACAAAATTCCAGGCCATGGGTTGTTCATCACGCAGATCGGTGTGAACAATGACGCACTTTTTACCATCTAAGGTGTTGGGCACACACCAAGGCGAATAGCTCAAATGGCTGCCGGGTGTGGCACCGCCCGGGCGGAACTGACTCATCACGCCCGCCAAACGCTCAGCCCAATCGCTTGGGCGAAACGTGTGTCCTTCTTGGGTAACGCCCAGAATGAATACTTCTTTGGCAGAGTGTGAAACCATCGGGTAGAGGCGGAAATCTGTGACATGCGAGGAGGGGATCTCCCTCGATCGCTCAATTAATTGGTATTCTATCTTATATAAGACTTAACCACTTCTGACCTCTCCTCTTTTCCATGTGAAGCGCCTGGGCTTTCAGCAAAAACCGCCTCTAAAATCATGCTTCAACGGCTCAACCTTCGTTGGGTCGTTTTCTTTTGGAGAACCACAGAAATGTCAGCCGCTACACGCACCGTACCGACCGAACCTCATGTCATGCCGACTTTTGGGCGCTTGCCCATCGCCATCGCACGCGGTCAAGGTTGCCGTGTGTGGGACACCGAGGGGCGCCAATACTTAGACGCCTTGGCTGGCATTGCCGTGAACACCTTGGGCCACAACCACGCCGAGTTTGTGGCCGCCTTGCAGCAACAAATGACTGAAGTGATTCACTGCTGCAACTATTACTACACACCCAATGCCGAAAAGCTGGCCGCCAAACTGGTCGAGTTCTCGGGCATGACCAATGTGTTCTATTGCAACAGCGGCTTAGAAGCCAACGAAGCTGCCTTGAAACTTGCCCGCAAATATGGCCACGACAAAGGCATCAACAACCCACAAATCGTGGTGTACGAAAAAGCCTTCCACGGTCGCAGCATTGCCACCTTGAGCGCCACGGGCAACCCCAAAATTCAAAAAGGCTTTGAGCCTTTGGTCGAAGGCTTCATCCGCGTGCCATTGAACGACATCGACGCCTTGAAACAAGCCACCGAAGGCAACCCCAATGTGGTGGCCGTGTTCTTCGAAACCATCCAAGGTGAAGGCGGTATCAACGCCATGCACATGGACTACCTGCGCCAAGTGCGCGAACTGTGCAACCAACGCGATTGGTTGATGATGGTCGATGAAGTGCAAAGCGGCATGGGCCGCACCGGCAAATGGTTTGCCCACCAATGGGCCGGCGTGGTGCCTGATGTGATGCCCCTAGCCAAAGGCTTGGCTTCTGGTGTGCCAATTGGCGCGGTGGTGGCAGGCCCCAAAGCCGCAGGCGTGTTGACCGCTGGCACACACGGCTCCACCTTCGGTGGCAACCCACTGGCCGTGCGTGCAGGTTTAGAAACCATCCGCATCATGGAACAAGACGACCTCATGGGCAACGCCGCACGCATGGGGCAGTACCTCACCGATGCGTTCAAGCGCGAATTCGCGAATGAGCCAGGTGTCAAAGACATTCGCGGGCAAGGCTTGATGATTGGCATTGAGCTCGACCGCGCTTGCGGCGCCATCATGAACCGCGCGTTGGATGCGGGCCTGTTGCTCAGCGTCACCGCCGACACAGTGGTGCGTTTGCTGCCCCCTCTCATCATCACCCAAGCTGAGTGCGATGAGCTGATTGGCATCTTGGTGCCCCTGATCAAAACTTTCTTGGCTGAAAAAGCATGACGATCAAACATTACCTGCAATTCACCGACCTGTCGGTGGATGAGTACGCCTATGTGTTTCAGCGTGCGGCGCTGATTAAAAAGAAATTCAAAGCCTACGAAAAGCACCACACCTTGGCTGACCGCACGTTGGCCATGATTTTCGAGAAAGCCTCCACCCGCACCCGCGTGAGCTTTGAGGCGGGCATGTACCAACTGGGTGGCTCGGTGGTGCACTTGACCACGGGCGACAGCCAACTGGGCCGCTCTGAGCCGATTGAAGACAGCGCCAAGGTCATCAGCCGCATGACCGACTTGGTGATGATTCGCACCTACGGCCAAGACAAGATTGAGCGCTTCGCTGCCAACTCGCGCGTGCCCGTGATCAACGGTCTGACCAACGAGTTCCACCCCTGCCAAATCATGGCGGACTTGTTCACCCTCATCGAGCACCGTGGTTTAACCGTGCATCCGCTCGAATGCCTCAAAGGCAAAGTGGTGGCTTGGGTGGGCGACGGCAACAATATGGCCAACACTTGGCTGCAAGCCGCTGACATGCTGGGCTTTACCGTGCACGTGAGCACGCCCAGTGGCTACGAAGTCAACCCCGAAGTGGCGGGCCTCAAAAACACGGCTTGCTACAAAGTATTTACCGATCCGCTCGAAGCCTGCAAAAGTGCCGACTTGGTGACCACCGACGTCTGGACCAGCATGGGCTTTGAAGCCGAAAACGAAGCCCGCAAAGCCGCGTTCGCCAAGTGGTGCGTCAACACCGAGATGATGGCTGCCGCCAAGCCCGACGCCTTGTTCATGCACTGCTTGCCTGCGCACCGTGGCGAAGAAGTCACCGCCGAGGTGATTGACGGGCCGCAAAGCGTGGTGTGGGACGAAGCCGAAAACCGCATGCACGTGCAAAAAGCGCTCATGGAGTACCTGCTGCTCGGACGCCAGTGATGTCCGCTTGCACCAGCTGCGGCGCATGCTGCGCCAGTTTTCGGGTGGACTTCAGCGTGGAAGAAATGGACACGCATGGCGGCTCTGTGCCCACAGGCTTGGGCCAAGAACTCACGGCCACGATGTGCCGCATGCGCGGCACCGACTACTCACCACCCCGCTGCGCCGCACTCAGTGGCAAAGTGGGCGAGAAAGCCACCTGTGGCATTTACGAATGGCGCCCCTCCCCTTGCCGAGAGTTTGAAGAAGGCAGCGATGCATGCCAACGTGCGCGCATGCGCCACGGCTTGCCTGCGCTCGACTAACCTACCTCAGCTACGTTGATAACCGTACAGCCACGGCACATCCATCAGCTTTGAACCCATCAGGCGCAAGCCCATGTCGCGCCCCAAGCGCATCGGCCCTGTGGCATGAAAAATTTGGCCATTGCGCACCGCCCTTGCTTGCACACGTGCATTGCGTTGCCAGCGGGCCTGGGCAAACTGCTGCAAACGCTGCGGCACATCAGCGGCAGTGGCTTTGTTCAGCTGCAGCGCCAACTCAGCAGCATCTTCCATCGCCATACCCGCGCCTTGGGCCAAATACGGCAACATGGGGTGTGCCGCATCACCAAGCAAAGCCACGCGTCCTTGCGCATGCTGCTGAGGGCCTCGCATAGCAGGGCGGCCACACAGAGGCCATAGACGCCAGTTGTTGCAAGCATTCATCAGATCGGTCAACGCCGAACATGCACCACGAAGTGCATGGTGCAGCTCAGCCAAAGTTTCAGCCTCTGATTTCTGCGCATTCCATGTCTGCAGTGCTTCAAGACTGTTCGCATCGTCATCCAGCAAACGACCTTCGGCCAAACACACGACGTTCAGATATTCGCCACCGCGCACAGGGTAGCTCACCACATGGGCCTGCGAGCCCATCCACACCGACACATCTTGGCTGCGCAATGGCGCAGGCAAATCAGCTTGTGCGACTAGGGCTCGATAGGCGATGTGGCCTGTGAACGTTGGCAAACCATCACCCAAGAGCTGCTGACGCAAGGGGCTCCACACGCCATCTGCAGCGACTGCAATGGCAGCGTTGTGCCGCTGAAGCTGCCCGTCGTTCACAAGGTCTAGCGTGACAACATCCGTCGTTTGCTCAACTCGCTGCACCAAAGCAGCGCTGAACACTTGCACACCCGCACGATGGGCTGCTTGCAACAGCAAACCATGCAAGTCAGCGCGGTGAATCGTCACATAGGGTGCGCCATACATCTGTGGTGCATTTTTGACTGGCAATGTGGCCAACACCTCACCGGTGCGCATGCTGCGTGCCTGCAATCCAGCAGGAAACGCAGCCACTTGCTTGAGTGCATCTGTCAAACCCCAGGCTTGCAAAATACGCGTCACATTGGGCCCCAGTTGCACACCCGCGCCCACCTCAGAGAACTCTGAAGCACGCTCAAACACATGCGCTGGCCAGCCAGCACGCGCCAGCGCAAAGCCAGTAGCCATGCCTGCAATGCCACCTCCAGCGATCAACACGTTTTTTGTCATGCTCAGATTGTGCCGTGCGCAACTCACCACATATGAGGGTCCACAAAGCCCTGTATTTGTATCGATGCAGTGAGTGATGCGAAAATCTGGGTTCGTTTTCTCTAGCTGCCCTGTAAGCAGCAATCCACACATGACCACACTCAAAGCTCCCGAGCTCCTGCTCCCCGCAGGTTCGCTCGACAAAATGCGCGCCGCTTATGACTTCGGCGCAGACGCTATTTACGCCGGCCAGCCCCGCTACAGCTTGCGTGCACGCAACAACGAATTCCGCCTCGAACAAATTGGCATCGGCATTGCCGAAGCTCATGCGCGTGGCAAGAAGTTCTTTGTCACCAGCAACCTGATTCCGCACAACGACAAAGTGCGGACCTACCTGCGCGACATCGAACCCATCATCGCCATGAAGCCTGATGCGCTCATCATGGCAGACCCCGGGCTCATCACCATGGTGCGCGAGAAGTGGCCTGAAGTGGACATTCACCTCTCCGTTCAGGCCAACACGACCAACTGGGCGACGGTGAAGTTTTGGCAAAAAGTGGGCGTGCGCCGCATCATCTTGAGCCGCGAACTCAGCTTTGATGAGATTGAAAAGATCCGCCAAGAGTGCCCTGACATGGAGCTCGAAGTGTTTGTGCACGGCGCGCTCTGCATTGCCTACTCAGGCCGTTGTTTGCTGTCGGGCTACTTCAACCGCCGCGACCCCAACCAAGGCACGTGCACCAACGCTTGCCGCTGGAGCTATGGCACCCAAGCCAGCGCCACCGACCCCAACACCGGCGAAGCCATGGCCATTCCGATGGAAGGCGACTTTGACTTTGCCAAGTCGCAGCAAGAGGCTGAGTCGAGCTTCTCGTCCTGTGGCAACGGCGAACGCCACCCTGCGGCAGACAACATTTACCTGCTCGAAGAAAAGGGTCGTCCCGGCCAGCTCATGCCCATCATGGAAGACGAGCACGGCACCTACATCATGAACAGCAAGGACTTGCGTGCGGTGGAGTATGTGGAACGCCTCACGCAAATTGGCGTGGACTCACTCAAGATCGAAGGCCGCACCAAGAGCTTGTACTACGTGGCACGTACCGCACAGGTCTACCGCCGCGCGATTGACGATGCCGTGGCAGGCCGCCCGTTCAACCCCGAGCTCATCACTGAACTCGAGGGCTTGGCCAACCGTGGCTACACCGCTGGCCTGATGGACCGCCGCCCCGCCAACGACTACCAAAACTACGAAACCGGCCACTCCATTGCGCACCGCAGCCAATTCGTGGGCGAAGTGCGTGGTGTGAACGATGGCTGGGCTGAGATTGAAACCAAAAATAAATTCTCAGTTGGCGACCGTATTGAAATCATTCACCCCAGCGGTAACCGCATCGTCAAGCTGGAGCAAATGAAAGACAAAGACGGCAAAGCCATCGATGTGGCCGCAGGCAGCCCCACACATGTGTGGATTCCTGTGGACGGTCCTGCCGAAGGTGGTTTGTTAGCTCGCATGTTCTAAGCAAACAGAGCACGCAAAAAACCCCGCAAGGCTCGCGCTTTGCGGGGTTTTTTGTCACCCCAGCACCGAGGGTGCCGGGTGAAGACGCAAGCAGCTCTTACGCTGTCACGCCTTTGGCCGTTTCAACGTACTCGTCGATCTGGTTGAAGTTCAAGTACTTGTAAATAGCTGCGCCATCGCTGTTAACAACACCCATTGCAGCGTGGTATTCGGCCACAGTTGGGAACTGGCCCATCTTCGATGTGATGGCGGCCAACTCGGCAGAAGCCAAGTACACGTTGGTGTTCTTGCCCAAACGGTTGGGGAAGTTACGTGTGGAGGTAGACACCACCGTTGCGCCTTCACGCACTTGCGCTTGGTTACCCATGCACAAGGAGCAGCCTGGCATTTCGGTGCGTGCACCGGCTGTGCCGAACGCCGCGTAGTGACCTTCTTTGATCAGCTCGCTCTCGTCCATCTTGGTTGGAGGTGCCACCCACAACTTGACTGGGATGTCGCGTTGACCGCCGAGCAACTTAGCAGCTGCGCGGAAGTGACCAATGTTGGTCATGCAAGAACCAATGAAGGCTTCGTCGATCTTGGTGCCAGCCACTTCAGACAAGAACTTGGCGTCGTCTGGATCGTTCGGGCAGCAAACGATCGGCTCCTTGATATC
The DNA here is from genome assembly GCA_041180165.1 of Pseudomonadota bacterium. Lineage (GTDB taxonomy): Bacteria > Pseudomonadota > Gammaproteobacteria > Burkholderiales > Burkholderiaceae_C > Limnohabitans. Next base: position 102,816 of record JBEGSC010000002.1, read on the forward strand.
AGCCAAATCGATTTCGATGATGTGTGCGTACTCAGCATCTTTGTCGGCTTCGAGCAGGCTTGGCGCAGCCAACCATTGCTCAACCTTCTCAATGCGGCGAGCCAGCGTGCGTGCGTCGGCATAACCATCGGCAATCATGTTCTTCATCAGAACGATGTTGGACTTCAGGTATTCCTGCACTGGCTCTTTATTGAGCTTGATCGTGCAACCTGCAGCAGAACGCTCGGCAGACGCGTCCGACAATTCAAACGCTTGTTCGACCTTGAGGTTTGGCAAGCCTTCGATTTCCAAGATGCGGCCAGAGAATTCGTTGATCTTGCCAGCCTTGGCCACAGTCAACAAACCTTGCTTGATCGCGTACAAAGGAATCGCGTGCACCAAGTCGCGCAATGTCACGCCGGGTTGCATTTCGCCTTTGAAGCGAACCAAGATGGACTCAGGCATGTCCAAAGGCATCACGCCAGTCGCGGCACCGAATGCCACCAAGCCAGAACCAGCGGGGAAGCTGATACCGATGGGGAAACGAGTGTGTGAGTCGCCGCCCGTACCGACGGTGTCAGGCAACAACAAACGGTTCAACCAAGAGTGAATCACACCGTCACCTGGGCGCAAAGCCACGCCGCCACGGTTGCTCATGAACGAGGGCAATTCGCGGTGCGTCTTCACATCCACTGACTTGGGGTAAGCCGCTGTGTGGCAGAACGATTGCATGACCATGTCAGCCGAGAAGCCCAAGCAAGCCAAGTCTTTCAACTCGTCGCGGGTCATCGGGCCTGTGGTGTCTTGTGAACCCACGGTGGTCATCTTGGGTTCGCAGTAAGTGCCGGGGCGAACGCCTTGGCCTTCTGGCAAACCAACCGCACGACCGACCATCTTCTGAGCCAAGGTGAAACCTGCTTTAGAAGCAGTAGGCGCGGTAGGCAAGCGGAACACGGTGGATGCTGGCAGACCCAAGAACTCGCGAGCCTTGGCAGTCAAGCTGCGACCGATGATCAAGTTGATACGGCCACCAGCACGCACTTCGTCAAACAACACATCGCTCTTGAGCTGGAATGTGGTCAATGTTTCACCATTGCGCACGATCTTGCCTTCGTAGGGAAGGACGTCAATCACATCACCCATTTCGAGTTTGGAAACATCGACTTCGATGGGCAGAGCGCCAGAGTCTTCTTGGGTGTTGAAGAAGATAGGGGCAATCTTGCCACCCAAAGTCACACCACCAAAACGTTTGTTTGGCACATAGGGGATGTCTTGACCAAAGCCCCAGATGATGCTGTTGGTCGCAGACTTACGTGAAGAACCTGTACCCACCACGTCGCCCACATAAGCCACGAGGTTGCCTTTTTTCTTCAACTCTTCGATGAAGGCCATAGGACCGCGCTTGCCGTCTTCTTCAGGCTTGAACGCTGCGCCTTCGCGGGTGTTTTTCAACATCGCCAAGTAGTGCAATGGGATGTCTGGACGGCTCCAAGCGTCGGGCGCTGGAGACAAGTCGTCGGTATTGGTCTCACCAGGCACCTTGAACACGGTGACGGTGATTTTCTTTTCGACTTCGGGACGTGTAGTGAACCACTCGGCATCAGCCCAGCTTTGCATGACTTCTTTGGCCTTGGCATTGCCAGCCTTGGCTTTTTCCGCAACGTCGTTGAAGAAGTCAAACATCAACAATGTTTTCTTCAAGGCATCAGCAGCTACAGCAGCCACTTCTGCGTCGTCGAGCAATTCAATCAGGGGGTGCACGTTGTAGCCACCCACCATGGTGCCCAACAACTCAGTGGCTTTGGCCTTGGAAATCAAGCCGACCTTGACTTCGCCGTGTGCCACAGCAGCCAAGAAAGAGGCTTTGACTTTGGCCGCATCATCCACACCAGGTGGCACGCGGTGGGTCAACAAATCCATCAATGCTGCCTCTTCGCCAGCAGGTGGGTTCTTGATCAACTCGATCAATTCAGCCGTTTGCTTGGCATCCAATGGCAGTGGTGGGATACCCAGCGCTGCGCGCTCGGCTACGTGGTCACGGTAGGCTTTCAACATGGTTTTCTCCTGTCTATCAAATCAAAAAAATGGGCGGTTTATTTCTTAGCAAGTGCGGGCTGATCCAACAAGCTGGGCGGAGGATCAAGCTTCATGCGCTGTGCCACTGCGGCTTGGTATTCACTCTGACATTCATCAGCCATGCGCTGGCCGAGTTTGCTGTTCATCAGCATTGACTTGTTGGGCAACTGCAACCACATAGCACCTGCTTGCGCGTCTTCTAAACGCACAGCACCTGTGGTGGTTTCCACGGGCGTCATGTAGTACGTGTTTTTCTTCATCTGCACGATGAAGCGCGATGCAAGCTGTGGGTCTTGCGTGATGGTGACTGAGTTACCCAATTCACACACCATGCGCCCCGTGTGGACCTCGCCCACTTCAGGGGCCGTCGCTTGTGCTTGGGGTGCTGCGACCGTTGCTGCAGCCGCGGCCATCGGCAACGCAACCAAGGGTGTCGCTCTGACGTAATAGTATTTAGGCGCAGCTGGCTTCGCTTTGACAGCAGCTTGTTTGACTGCAACGGGCTTGGCTGGTTGGGCTTTGACTGGCGATTTAACAGGCACATTCGCCTGCGACTTGGAAGACTCAGCAGCCCAAGCCGTGCCCGCCAAAGCCAACACCCACATCGCCATCATTTTGTACATGGTCATCTCCGGTTAATCCTTGAAGAATAACTGGACTTCGACTGGAAGGCTACAGCCTGTGCGATGCGCACGTTCCAACACTTGCCAAAAGAAGCGATAACTGGCGCGGTCATGCAACTGACCTTTGTGGCTAATGGGCGCCCACTGGGCGGCACGCGCCGCCAGCACAATCTCGCTGGCCACTTCAATGGCTGCTGCATCGGGCGCCATGGCCTCCAAAATGGGGCGAATTTGCGCAGGGTGAATGCTCCACATGCGGGTGTAGCCAAACTCGTGGGCGGCACGCTGGGCTGCTGCACGCATGGCCACAGTGTCATTGAACTCGGTCACCACGCAATGCGACGGTACTTTGCCGTGGGCATGGCAGGCGCTCGCAATGTCAAGCTTGGCACGCACCACTAAGGGATGGGTGAACTGACCTTGGCCACTCATGCCGTGTGCAGGAATTGCACCACCATGGGCTGACACAAAGTCCATCAAACCAAAGCTGAGCGACTGCACGCGAGGGTGGGCCGCAATGTCAAACGCGCGGTGCACCGCAGCAGGCGACTCAATCAGTACGTGTAGGGCCAAATCTTTGGCACCCGCTTGAATCAAGGCTTGTTCGGCCAGTTGCACATCGGCCACTGACTCGACCTTGGGCACCATGATGTGCGTCAAGCGGTTCGCAGCTTGGCCCGCAATGGTGGCCATGTCTGCTTGAAAACTGGGGTGATCAACGGGGTGCACACGCACAGCCACGCGGGCTTGGGGTGCTGCACTCAGCGCCAACTCGGTGACCAACGCGGCATGCTCTGCCTCTCCACCGACGGGAGCGCCGTCTTCACAATCAAGGGTCACATCAAAGACGCAAGTACCAAACTCTTGCGTCATTTCAGCTTGCAACTGCAAGCTTTTGCGCATCCGCGCTTCGACACCGCTGTAATGGTCACAAACAGGCAGCTGAACGCTACCGGCTTGTGAACCTAGCAAAACGTCGCGCGGATGGCTCACTCTATTTCTCTGTTGAGAATTAGATCAAGTGGGCAACGCCAGCTTGCTCGTCGGTCAACTCTTTCAGAGTCTTGTCGATGCAGCCTTGGCTGAATGCGTCGATTTCCAAACCTTCGACCACTTTGTATTGGCCGTTTTCGCAGGTCACGGGGAAACCGAACATGACGTCTTTTGGAATGCCGTACCAGCCTTGTGATGGGATACCCATGGTCACCCACTTGCCGTTGGTGCCCAAAGCCCAATCGCGCATGTGGTCGATGGCAGCGTTGGCAGCAGAAGCAGCAGAAGACAACCCACGTGCGTCAATGATGGCAGCGCCGCGCTTGCCCACGGTTGGCAAGAACACGTTGGCGTTCCACTCTTGGTCGTTAATCATGGCCTTGACAGACTCGCCCTTGATGGTGGCGAAGCGGTAGTCAGCGTACATAGTTGGCGAGTGGTTGCCCCACACGCACAATTTCTCGATGTCAGCCACAGCTTTGCCGGTCTTAGCAGCGATTTGCGACAAAGCGCGGTTGTGGTCCAAACGCAGCATGGCGGTGAAGTTGCCTGGCTTGAGGTCAGGCGCTGCTTTCATAGCGATATAGGCGTTGGTGTTAGCGGGGTTACCGACCACCAAAACTTTCACGTCGCGTGAAGCCACAGCGTTCAAAGCCTTACCTTGAGCTGTGAAGATCGCGCCGTTGATGGCGAGCAATTCAGCGCGCTCCATGCCTGGGCCGCGTGGACGTGAACCGACCAACAAAGCGTAGTCAGTATCTTTGAATGCAGTCATGGGATCAGCGTGAGCTTCCATACCCACCAACAATGGGAACGCGCAGTCTTCGAGTTCCATCATCACGCCCTTAAGCGCTTTTTGTGCTTTTTCGTCAGGGATTTCCAACAACTGCAAGATGACGGGTTGATCTTTGCCCAACATTTCGCCAGAGGCGATACGGAACAACAGTGCGTAACCAATTTGACCAGCTGCACCAGTGACGGCAACGCGAACAGGCTTCTTGCTCATGAGGAAAACTCCAAGTAGTGATTAAAAAAAGATTGTGGGCAGAGTTTACCCGCGAATTCGGGTAAATGGTCTGTCTTATGTCTTATAGAAGATATGATACGAGCTTGACAAAGAACTGACGCACCCACGTCACCAAGATTAAAAATGGCCACCTCACCCGCGCCCTCTTTTGCAACCAGCAGCACACCGCCGTATGCGGGCGGCGATGCCTTGGGCGCGGCCGGCCTGACACCTGCTTTCAGTCCGCTGTACCAACAAATCAAAGGCCTGATTCTGCAAAGCCTGCAATCTGGCGAATGGAAGCCGGGTGAAGCCATCCCCAGCGAGATGGACTTGGCCGCCCGCTTTCGCGTCAGCCAAGGCACGGTTCGCAAAGCCATTGACGAGCTAGCCGCAGAAAACCTCGTGGTGCGCCGCCAAGGCAAAGGCACATTTGTGGCGACACACGCCGAACAGCATGTGCAATACCGCTTCTTAAAGCTTCAGCCCGACAACGGCGACACCCAAAGCGAAGGTCCTGCCGAGCGCACCATCATCGACTGCAAGCGCCTGCGCGCCAGTGCTGACGTAGCCCGCGCTCTCAGCTTGCGCAGCGGTGACCCCGTGTTGCAAGTGCGTCGCGTGCTGGCCTATGCAGGCGTGCCTACGATTTTGGAAGAGTTGTGGCTGCCTGGCACACCGTTCAAAGGTCTCACCGCCGAACGCTTAAGTAATTACAACGGTCCAATGTATGCACTGTTCGAAACCGAGTTTGGTGTGCGCATGGTGCGCGCCGATGAAAACATCCGCGCCGTCAACCCTGATACCGAACAAGCCGATCTGCTCAAAGTCGACGCAGCCACGCCGCTTCTAAGCGTAGAGCGCGTGGCTTACACCTACAACGACACCCCGATGGAGTTGCGACGCGGTCTGTACAGAACCGACACACATCACTACCGTAATGCTTTGAGCTGACGGATATGAAACCCTCATGTCAGTTTGATGAAGTGAAATAGAATAAAAAGTTGTTTTGACTTGCAGATAACCCTGAAGAAAGACCCCACATGACCCAGCTTGCCAAAAAGCGGCCTGAGTTCCGCAACATCAACGCCCTCACCGATTTGCCTTCTTACCGCCTTCCAGCGGCAGGTATCGTGTCGATCTTGCACCGCATCAGCGGCTTGATCATGTTCTTGTTGCTGCCTCTCTTAGTTTGGATGTTTGACACCTCCGTGTCATCGGAAATTTCCTTCGCCAAATTCAGCGCCGCGTTCAACGTGGGTTTGGGCTTTGTGCCTGCTGTGTTGGTGAAAGTGGTGGTGTTGGGCCTGATCTGGGCTTACTTGCACCACTTGATCGCTGGCGTGCGTCACGTCTACATGGACGTTTGCCATGCTGTGAGCAAAGAGTTCGGCAAATCATCTGCCGTATTCACTCTGGTGGTGAGCCTTGGTTTGACCGCCGCATTGGGCGCCAAACTGTTTGGCCTTTACTAATTCTCGAGGAGTTACAACATGTCCGTGAATTACGGTTCCAAGCGCGTCGTTGTCGGCGCTCACTACGGTCTGCGTGACTGGCTCGCCCAGCGCGTCACTGGTGTTTTGATGGTGTTGTTCACCTTGGCCGTGTTGGGCCAAGTGCTCTTGACCAGCGGCGAGATCAGCTACGACAAATGGGCTGGCATTTTCAGCACCCAATTCATGAAGGCTTTGACCTTCTCAGTCTTTATCGCTTTGGCTATCCACGTGTGGGTGGGTGTTCGCGACATTTGGATGGACTATGTCAAACCCGTGGGTTTGCGTTTGGTTCTGCAAGTATTTACTTTGGTCTGGCTGGTGTCTTGTCTCGGCTGGGCCATTCAGGTTCTCTGGAGGCTCTAAGTCATGACCGTTAAAAGCTCTATCCCACGTCGCAAGTTTGATGTGGTCATCGTCGGTGCCGGTGGCTCTGGCATGCGCGCATCTTTGCAACTTGCTCGCGCAGGTTTGAATGTTGCTGTTTTGTCTAAAGTGTTCCCCACTCGCTCGCACACCGTGGCAGCGCAAGGCGGCGTGTCTGCTTCGTTGGGCAACATGTCCGAAGACAACTGGGAATACCACTTCTACGACACCGTCAAAGGCTCCGACTGGCTCGGCGACCAAGACGCGATCGAATACATGTGCCGCGAAGCACCCAAAGTCGTGTACGAACTCGAACACATGGGTATGCCTTTCGACCGCAATCCAGACGGCACGATTTACCAGCGCCCATTTGGCGGTCACACTGCCAACTTCGGCGAAAAGCCAGTGCAACGCGCTTGTGCTGCGGCTGACCGTACCGGTCACGCCATGTTGCATACCTTGTACCAAGCCAACGTGGCAGCCCGTACCACTTTCTTTGTGGAGTGGATGGCGCTCGACCTGATCCGTAACGCTGACGGCGATGTGGTCGGTGTCACGGCCCTTGAAATGGAAACAGGCGAAGTTTACGAAATGCAAGCACAAACAGTGCTGTTTGCTACTGGTGGTGCGGGTCGCATTTTCCAATCTTCGACCAATGCATTCATTAACACCGGTGACGGCTTGGGTATGGCTGCCCGTGCAGGCATCGCCTTGCAAGACATGGAATTCTGGCAATTTCACCCCACTGGCGTGGCCGGCGCTGGCGTGCTGTTGACCGAGGGTTGCCGTGGTGAAGGTGCCATCTTGCTCAACAGCGAAGGTGAGCGCTTCATGGAGCGTTACGCTCCCACCTTGAAAGACTTGGCACCACGTGATTTTGTGTCCCGCTGCATGGGCCAAGAAATCTTGGAAGGTCGTGGCTGCGGTCCAAACAAAGACTACATCCACATGAAACTGGACCACTTGGGCGCTGACACCATCGCCAAGCGTTTGCCTTCAGTGCTCGAAATTGGCCATAACTTCGCCAACGTCGACATCACAAAAGAGCCAATCCCGGTGGTGCCTACGATTCACTACCAAATGGGTGGTATTCCAACCAACATCAACGGCCAAGTAGTGGAACAAGTCAACGGCGAAGACAAACCCGTCAAGGGCCTCTACGCCGTGGGGGAGTGTTCATGTGTGTCGGTGCACGGCGCCAACCGCTTGGGCACCAACTCTTTGCTCGACTTGTTGGTTTTTGGCAAAGCGGCCGGCGATCACATCATCGCCAACACGGTGGCCGGCGCCGCACAAGCCGACTTGCCAGCTAATGCCTCTGACTTCACCTTGGCACGTTTGGCTCGCCTAGAAAACAACAAGAATGGCGAATACGCACAAGACATTGCCAACGACATGCGCACCATCATGCAAACACATGCTGGCGTGTTCCGCAGCCAAGAAACAATGGATGAGGGCGTTCGCAAAATTGCTGAGTTACGTGCTCGTGTGGCCAACATCGGCCTCAAAGACAACTCCAAAGTCTTCAACACGGCGCGCATCGAAGCCTTGGAAGTGGACAACCTCATGGAAGCCGCACAGGCCACCATGGAATCCGCCGCCGCTCGCAAAGAATGTCGTGGCGCCCACATGGTCCGCGACTACGAACATGATGTAACTCATCCCACTTGCCCTCTCGGTCGCAATGATGCGGAATGGATGAAGCACACTTTGTGGCACAGCGCAGACAACAGTTTGACCTACAAGCCAGTGCGTATGAAACCTCTGACGGCCGAAACCGTGCCACCCAAGCCCCGTACGTTCTAAGCGTCGGATCAGCACGATTAAAGGAATTTGAAAAATGACAAAACGTACTTTCAAGATCTACCGCTACGATCCTGACACCGACGCCAAGCCATACATGCAATCGATCGACGTTGAGCTCGATGGTTCTGAGCGCATGTTGCTCGACGCCTTGGTCAAACTCAAAGCGGTTGACCCCACGTTGTCTTTCCGTCGCTCTTGCCGCGAAGGTGTGTGTGGCTCTGACGCCATGAACATCAACGGCAAAAACGGTTTGGCTTGCTTGACCAACTTGAAATCTCTCAGCGGCGACATCGTGTTGAAGCCCCTGCCAGGTCTGCCCGTCATCCGCGACTTGATCGTGGACATGACCCAGTTCTTCAAGCAATACCACTCCATCAAGCCCTACCTCATCAACAACACGCCTGCGCCTGAGCGCGAGCGTTTGCAGTCGCCCGAAGAGCGCGAAGAGTTGAACGGCTTGTATGAATGTATTTTGTGCGCCAGCTGCTCGACCAGCTGCCCCTCGTTCTGGTGGAACCCCGATAAGTTCGTGGGCCCCGCTGGTTTGTTGCAAGCCTACCGCTTCATTGCCGATAGCCGCGACCAAGCCACTGGCGAGCGTTTGGACAACTTGGAAGATCCTTACCGCCTCTTCCGTTGCCACACCATCATGAACTGCGTTGACGTGTGCCCCAAGGGTTTGAATCCCACCAAGGCCATCGGCAAAATCAAAGAATTGATGGTTCGTCGCGCCATTTAAGGCACGACAAACATCACAGGAGCACCAAGATGGACGTGTACGCACCATTTCGCGACACCTCAGTTGGTGATCCACTTCTCGATGGCTTAGATGGAAAGCTTGCGCTTGACGAGAGAGCCTTGAGCAAACTGCACTGGCGCAGCCGGCGCGGCTTACTCGAAAATGATTTGTTCATTCAAAAATTCTTTGAACGGCATGAATCTCGCTTAACTGTTGGGCATGCCAGAGGGATGTATGAATTGATGGACTTGTCTGACAACGATTTACTGGACCTCTTTTTGGAACGCAAACAGTTGCCTGAAAAACCGTTGACAGACGAAGCAGTCGAAGTGCTGCACATGTTGAGAAACTGAACCGAACACCGCTTTTAATAAAAAGACATTTAGGAAGAACCATGAAACTTGCAGATAACAAAGCCACTCTGTCGTTCAGCAACGGCAGCCCCAGCATCGAAATGCCCGTCTACAGCGGCAGCGTTGGTCCTGATGTGATCGACATCCGTAAGTTGTACGGCCAAACTGGCATGTTCACGTACGACCCAGGTTTCTTGTCTACAGCGTCATGCCAATCTGGCATCACCTACATCGATGGTGACAAAGGTGAATTGCTGTATCGCGGCTACCCCATCGAACAACTCGCCACCAACTGCGACTACCTCGAAACTTGTTATTTGTTGTTGAAGGGCGAACTGCCTAACGCCTCACAAAAAGCTGAATTCGAAAAGACCGTGACCAACCACACCATGGTCAACGAGCAAATGCAATTCTTCTTGCGCGGCTTCCGCCGTGATGCTCACCCTATGGCTGTGTTGACTGGCTTGGTGGGTGCTTTGTCTGCCTTCTATCACGACAGCACTGACATCAATAACCCAGAGCACCGTGAAGTGGCTGCGATTCGCTTGATCGCCAAGATGCCAACCTTGGTTGCCATGGCCTACAAATATGGCGTGGGTCAGCCTTATATGTACCCCCGCAACGACTTGTCGTACGCAGGCAACTTCTTGCGCATGATGTTCGGTACACCTTGCGAAGAGTACGTGGTCAACCCCGTGCTCGAGCGCGCCATGGACCGCATCTTCACCTTGCACGCAGACCACGAACAAAACGCTTCTACCTCTACCGTGCGTTTGTGCGGTTCTTCAGGTACCAACCCATTTGCCGCTATCGCTGCAGGCGTGGCTTGCTTGTGGGGCCCAGCTCACGGCGGCGCGAACGAAGCCTGCTTGAACATGCTGGAAGAAATCCAAGCCATGGGCGGCGTCTCTAAAGTGGGCGAGTTCATGGAGAAGGTCAAAGACAAGAACTCCGGCGTCAAGCTCATGGGCTTCGGTCACCGCGTTTACAAAAACTACGACCCACGCGCCAAGTTGATGCAAGAGACTTGCGACGAAGTGTTGAAAGAACTCGGCCTCGAGAACGACCCCTTGTTCAAGTTGGCCAAGGCTTTGGAAAAGATCGCTTTGGAAGACGAATACTTCGTCAGCCGCAAGCTCTACCCCAACGTCGACTTCTACTCTGGCATCGTGCAACGCGCCATTGGTATTCCAGTGAACCTGTTCACCGGCATCTTCGCCTTGGCACGTACCGTGGGCTGGATCGCTCAGTTGAACGAAATGATCAGCGACCCCGAGTACAAAATCGGCCGTCCACGTCAATTGTTCACAGGCGCTGCACACCGCACCGTCGAGCCATTGGCCAAGCGCAAGTAATTGCAAAGAGCCCAGTCGCGACTCGTGCGCGACAGCAAAAAGCCCTGCACTGCAGGGCTTTTTTGTTTTTTAGGCGCTCACACATCTGCGCAGTGGTAGGCTCTGCCGCTATGAGTTCTGTTCCGTTCATCAGCACGCCTGAAGCCCTGCGCCAACTGGCCGCCAAAGCCCACACACCTTGCCAATGCAGCCTGCAACATTGCAATGGCTGGGAAAGCATCAATGACACTGCTTGGCCCGCTCAACAGATGACCCATGTGGCCACCCTGCGCGACCCCGATGTGCATGACCCTACGTTTGAAGAACACCACCCCAACGGCACCCGCTACGAATCAGCCGATGCGCCGGTAGCTTTGAAATTTTTCCCCTACAACCGCTGCGATGTCCACGCCTGCGGCCAATGCCAACAACACGTGCTGCGCTACACCGAGTTTGGTGGCTACTACGTAGACCAGCGTGCGCGGCGCTTGAACGCCAAGCTCATCACCGACTAAGCTGCAGCGTTTGCAGCACCTAGCCCAGCGCCACCTCACCACCCAATGCCTCAAGCAAATCAGGCAACAGTTTGCGCAGCTCGCCCGTGGCAATGGCCACATCGGCATCAAAGCCGCCATCTTGCTCGGACGCGCCTTCAAACACCACGTCTAAGAAGGTCAACTTCTTGAGCTGCATGCCCTCAGTGAGTGAGAACGACACACGTCCATCCCACGTCATGGCCAAGCGCGTGGGCAGCTTGCCGCCTTCCACATGTTGCTTCACCTCGTCCGTGTCGAGCGGGTGGCGTACGTAGCGCACCACCGATTTAGACTCATCCGCAGCTTTGAGTTCACACTCGCGGTCCACACTGAAACCAGCGGGGGGCTCTTGGCTGATGAGCCATGAAGCCATTGCAGACTGCGGGGACATCTCGGTGTTGATGAGTGTCAGGCTCAAGCCTGCCAAGGACTTGACCAACATTGTCACCACCTCGTCCGCTTTGGCTTGGCTGCCCGCATCGAGCACCAACAAATTGGCTACCGTGTCAAACCACACCCACACCGACGACTCTTTGCTGAACGCCATCGGCATCAAAGACAACTTCACGTCTTCTTTGATTTCTTTGATTTCTTTCTTGCCAGGCTTGCGCCCTTCGGTCGCCTCAATGTGGGCGCAACGCTCTTTGGTTTTGCGCGTCACCACCGAGCCAGGCACGCCACGTGTTTCGATCTTGAGCTTCAAGATGCGCTGGCCATTCACCGCTTCCACCAGTGGGCCATATGCTTCACCGCGCGGTTCGACCCAACCCACCGATTTCTCTTGACTGGCAGAGCAAGGCACAAAACGCTCGGCGTCTAGCGCCTCTTCCAGTTGCTCAAGGCTTGGGCTCCAACCCTCAGCCACGCGATACACCATCACATTTTTAAACACGAGTTACCTTTGCTGATCGGCATGTGCCGAAATAAAAAAGCCAACCGCAAGAGTTGGCTTTGGATGCGGGTTTGATTTTAACGTGCGGCTCAATACGCCCAGTTACGTCACTTCAGCAACGCTGCCAATTCTTCATCACTGATCAGCGCTGCAGCCGCAGCAACCTCACGCACGGCAACCCCTTTGATGTCTTCTTGAATATGCGCCATCGCTTGGCGTTGCTGAGCAAATGCTGTAGTTAACGCTTGCGCCAACTCGGCGCTGGGCAAGTCAACCACTTTACCCTCACGCGCCCATGCCACGGCTTGGCCTTGCACTTGATCGACCAAGTCTTTGAGCTGCTGACTGGTTTGTTGAATGTGGTCAATCTTCTCGCGCAAAAGCGCGTTGTCTGCCCGACGTCGCTCTGTCAAAACCATGGCCACACCTCGTTGTGAAATTGCGCTCCTATTATCAAGAGCAACACTCCGCAGTGCGTGATAAAAGTTAAAACCATAGACTTCAAAGCCAATCCATGCACAGAGTTTTTGTGCAATTCCGCACGGGTTTGCACCGAAATGCCCCACATTGAAGAGGAAAATCTGTCCATGGAACCCGATGTTTTGACAAGCCGCATCCCACACATCAAGCAAGCGCTCTTGTCCGCTATCCAAGCGCAACACATTGACTTGGTGTACCAAGGTCAAAACGCTTTACCGTCTCAGCAACTCGTGGGCGTCGAGGCGTTGTGCCGTATTGCGCCTGGCCCTTGGGGCGATGTAACGCCCGATCAGTTCATTCCTGTGGCTGAGCACATTGGTTTGATTGCGCCGCTAGAGCGTTTGGTGTTTCAGCAAGTCGCGCGCGACCTGCCTAAACTCTTGGCAGCGCATCCCCACATTCGCATAGGCGTGAACTTGTCGATCCGCCATATCAGCGCACTTGATTTCTCGTCGTTTATCAACGGCTGGCTCGACGCGCTGCCCACATCCACCATCGCGCGTTTGGATTTTGAAATCACCGAAACCTACTTTCAGCGCATCTCACAAACCGTGATTGATGGTTTGCACGCCCTACGTAAGCGCGGCGTGCGCATCGTCATGGACGACTTTGGTTCGGGGCAATCGAGCTTGAGCCGTTTGCACACGCTGCCCTTTGATGTGATCAAACTCGACAAACAGTTTGCGCAGCAAATTGAACACCCCATGGTGTCTGCCATCGTCAAAGCGGCGGTGAACTTTGCCCAGGAATTTGATTTGGATTTGATTGCCGAGGGTGTTGAAACTGCCAAGCAATGCCAAGCACTGCAAGCGCTCGACTGTCGCTTGGTGCAAGGTTTTTATTTCTCTCAACCTCAGCCCTTGGCGCATTGGCTCACCGCCGGCCACGCGCCCGCCCCTTGAATGCCTTACATCACGATTCGTTGGAAATTCATCATCACCATAGCGGTGTCCACCGCATGGATGCTGCTGTCTATTTGGCTTTCCATTCCTTGGTATGAGCAACTCAGCCATCACACCACACCAGCCATTGCTGCGTTTTTGATTGGCTTCATTGCCATCATCCCCGGCTTTATGAACGCCTTCATCATGGTGGCCTTGGCGCTCGACAAACGCCCACCCGTGCCGCAGCACGACCATTACCCAAGCGTCACCGTGCTGGTGGCGGCGTACAACGAAGCCGAGTCCATCGAAGACACCGTGCGCAGCCTCATGCGCCAAACTTACCCAGGTGCACTCTACGTCACGGTCATCAACGATGGTTCGGCAGACAACACCGCAGGCATCGTGCGTGATCTGCTGTTTGAGTACCCCAACCTCAACCTCATCGACCTCAAACAAAACGCAGGCAAAGCCAACGCACTCAACCAAGGCTTGGCGCAGTGCAACACACCCTTCGTCATCACGGTCGATGCCGATTGTTGGATTTGGAAAGACGGCATTCAAAACTTGGTGGGCCGACGCTTGGCCGACCCACCCAGCACACGCGCTGTGGCCGGTGCGATTTTGATTCGCAACTCGCGCCAAAACTGGCTCACCAAAGCGCAAGAGTGGGACTACTTCTTGGGCATTGCGGCCATCAAGCGTATTCAGTCGCTGTTTCAAGGCACGCTGGTGGCGCAAGGTGCGTTCTCGCTGTACGACCGTGAGACCTTGGTGGAAGTGGGCGGTTGGCCTGAAACAGTGGGCGAAGACATTGTGCTCACTTGGAAAATTTTGCGCGCAGGCTACCGTGTGGGCCACGCCGAAAACGCGATTGCCCTCACCCGCTGCCCCGATAACTTGACGCAGTTCATCCGCCAGCGTCAGCGCTGGTCGCGGGGCTTAATTGAAGCGTTCAAGATCACGCCCGACATCTTGATGCAACGCCGCATGCCCGTGTTCTACATCTGGTGGAACACGCTGTTTCCGTTCATGGACTTGGCCTACAGCTTGGGTTTTATTCCGGGTTTGGTGCTGGCCATGTTTGGCCACTTCTGGATCGTGGGCCCCATGACACTTGCCTTGTTGCCCATCAGCTTTTTGATGAACTCGCTCATGTACACGCGCAGCAAAGCGACGTTTGACGAAGTAGGCCTGAAAGTGCGCCGCAATCGCTTGGGCTTGCTGTCGTACACCTTGGTCTACAGCATCATCTTGCAGCCCGCGTGCGTGTGGGGCTACATCAGCGAACTGTTGAACTTGCGCAAAACATGGGGAACCAAATGACAGTCAAGATCACGGCGGTGGCCGCCTTGTGTGCCATCTTTACATTCGGCCCGAACACACCCACCCTCGCAGCAGACACCGCATGGGCCGTGTCCCCTGCTTGGAGCCAATCGAGCGACAGCGATGGTTTGACCATTCGCAAGGCCTTTGCCGCTGCGCTACCCAGCTTCACCAACGGGCTCAAATGGCAAGGCGTGGAGTGGCAAGAACAACGCTATCAACAAAACGGCAACAGCCTTAGCGGACACGGCGTGAACTACACCGCCCAAGACTTAGACGCCCTCAGCGGCATGGGCTACAGCTTGAAACTGGGTGTCAACCAAGGTCCAGACAAAACCACCGCGATTGGCGAATGGAACTACAACCGCGCCTACAACGCGCAACTGCACTGGGGCGTGTTTGCGAGTCGCGACTGGGTGGAATCGATGAACGCCTTGCAGCGCGGCATCCATTACGACCTAGTAGGCGGCAACGTGGACTACCAAGTGCACCCGCGCGTGACCGTGGTGGGCTCGCTCGCGCAAACCCATTTTTCAGATGGACAAGATCGCCAACAACAACGCGCTCGCGCCGTTTGGGACGCTTGGCCTGATCAAGGCATCACCCTGCAATGGGCCTACAAACATCAGCTGGGCAACGCTAATGGTGCAGCCAGCGGCAACTACTTCAACCCCGACCGTTTGAATGAATCCATGGGTCTGATTGGCTGGCGTCGCCGCTATGAAGGCTGGCAGTGGTACGCCCGCTTGGGCGAAGGCCGCCAAACTGTGAACAACGATGGCAGCACGCCCGCACGCCTGGCTGAGTTGCAACTCACCAGCCCCGTGCGGGGTAGCTCGTATTTCAAACTGCGCGCAGGCCGTAGCGAAACAGTGGGAATTTATAGCGGCAACACAGGCTATGTGTACCGCTATCTCGACGCGCAGTGGATTTGGCCACTAGGTCGATAAGCCAACCGATCCATCAACGCAACTTAGGTAGCTGGTAAAGCCAAACTCTCGTCGTCTGAACCAAAGGTCGACACACGGTTTCGCCCGCCACGTTTGGCTTCGTACATGGCTTGGTCAGCGTGCTGTTGAATCGCCTGCATGGTTTCTTGGTCAAAGCGCTTGGCGGCCACACCAATGCTGGCAGTGATTTTCAAGCGCACGCCATCCACCTCGATGTGAATTGACTCAATCGCCACACGCAGCGTTTCGGCCAACTGTTGAGCGCCGTGCAATTGGGTATTAGGCAAGAACACAGAAAACTCTTCGCCCCCAATGCGCCCCACGATGTCACTGCGGCGCACCGTTGCACGCAGAGTTTGCGCCACAGTGCGCAACACATCGTCGCCCACGGCATGGCCATAGGTGTCGTTAATAGATTTGAAATGGTCTAGGTCAATGAACAGCACCGCGAATGGCTGGTTGCTCCGTTGGCTGGCATGAATTTGCTGGTCGCAGGCGCGGTAGTAAGCACCTGCGTTGAACACTCGCGTGAGTGTGTCATGGCTGGCCAAGTCTTGAAGCTGGTTGTTGTAGTCGCGCATGCGTTTGAAGTACGACATCGAGCGATCCACATACGCATGGAACGACACACCCAAATACACCATAGCCAACACACCGGTCGCCATGGCACTTTGGGAATACGGACTCTCAAGGTAGTTGTTGCCCACAATGAAACCCACCATCGTCAGCACCGTCACCACCCAGCCTGGGCGCTGGCCCAACAAAATAAACACACACGGAATGTTGGTGTAAAACCAAAGCACGCGCAGCTCATCCACGGGCACATAGATCAAGGCTGAGGCGCTTTCGCACAGGCTCAGCAGCTCATACGTCCAGCCAATACGCTTGAAACGTTTGGGCGCGCCACGCAACAGCAGCCACAACACAAGCGTGGCCGTGACGAACGTGATCATCATGCGGCCATGCGCCCAACCAATGAGGTTGATCTGACTGACTAATCCCAAAATAAACAAGCCTGTCAGTGCCGCAGCGGTGAGCATGAGCACGATGAGGAACTTGTACCGAAACTCCAAATACTCTTCTTGCTCTGAAAACTGAACCGAACCAAACGCCAGCCACTTCAGGGCTTGCAATGGCACAGATACAACGCGCTGAAACATAAAATTCCTATCGAAGGCAGCAGTCTTTATGATAAGAATTGAAACACAAACTCACAAGCAAAAATGTCAAACCACGAGCAAGCCCCCAAAAAAGCAAAATTTGCCGACATGAAGTTTCAAGTAGGCCAGCGCGTGCAGCTGATTCAAGACGGCGCGGGGGCGCACAAGCACTACACCAGCGTCATTGGTTGGGTAGAAAACGAGTTTCTGATGCTGCGCGTGCCCCAAGACGATGGCTGGATCACCCACTTGCGTGAAGGCATGAATGTGGAAGTGCGTTTGTTCTCGGGCCTGTCCATCTTCACTTTCAAAAGCCGCATCAACACCCTGCTGCTCAACCCGCGCAACTACATGCTGTTGAGCTTTCCTGAGGACATTCTTGAAAGCCCCATGCGTGCCCACTTGCGTGTGCGCACTTCGCTGCCTGTTGAGATTTTGGAATCAGCATCTGGCCACAACTTGGGCGAGTTTCATCTGCACGACATCAGCGGTGGCGGCACATCGGTGGTGGGGCCATTCAAGCTGGGCGAAGTAGAAAGCCGCATCAAACTCGGCCTGCGCTTTGACCTGCAATCCACCGGCAAATCTGAACACGCCGAAATGATGGGCACCATTCAAAACGTGGAGCACGTCCACCACGCCAACCAAGCCGACGCCAAACCCGAATACCAACACGGCATTCGCTTTGACCAGCCCGATGCGCGTGTGGTGCTGTTGGTGCATGAGTTACAGCAACGGGCGCACTGACGTGAAGCGCGTTGGCCTATGGTTGGCTTGGGTAGTGGTCACCCTTCCAGCATTCGCCCAACAAGCCGACTGCGGCTTTATTCAAAACCCAGACCGCCAAGCCTATTGCCGCGCTATCAGCGGCGGTGGGTCTAGCCACTGTGGGTTTATTCGCGAGCCAGATCTACAAGCACGTTGCCGTGCTGAAACAGGGGGTGGCAGCAGCCAGTGCGGGTTCATCCGTGACCACGACATGCAAGCCGCTTGCCGTGCCAGCGCAGACCGCGCCAACACGCATGGCAGCTCAAGCCAATGCGGGTTCATTCAAAACCCCGACAAGCAAGCCTATTGCCGAGCCACATCAGGTGGCGGAACGAGCCAGTGCGGCTTCATCCGCGACAGCGACCTACAAGCCATGTGTCGGGCTGAAACCGGCGGGGGCAGCAGCCAATGCGGCTTTATTCGTGACCGCGATATGCAAGCGGCCTGCAGGGCCAAGACACGCTGAAATACAAGCCCTCAAGCCCGCGTATCCACAAAATGCATGCCATCCGCTTGATGAGGCCGCGATGTAGGATGCGAAGCAGGCATCGCGTGCGCTGCATGCCCCACCAGAGGCGTCGCGTTGATGAACTTGGTCTTGATCTCGCGCACAACTTGCTGCGCCACATACACACTGCCCGCATCTAGCGCTTTAGACAGACGCACAAACTGCGCATCGGTGCTGAGCGCGTGGTCGAAATTCATCAACACCTTGAGGGCGAGCTTGGAAGCGTCTAAGTGGCCGTGCTCGACCGCATCAAACAGCGCCAGTATTTTTTGGCGCCTCTGTTGCTGCCGATCTTGCGGCGTACTGCCGTGCCCACCATAGCTGCCGGGATGGGCGTTGACACGCATCATGCTTGTGGATTCCATAGCAAGCTCCTTCAAAAGGTTCAGGTCATCTCTGTGTGTTCCTTGTTGCGGCAATTGGGTTGTCCAATTTCTGGCACATATGCATAAGGTGTGCCAAAGCTAAAACGGCAATGTGTTGCCGTTGTTCAAGCTTCAGGAGAAGTGTGGGAGGGGAAAAGAAAAAACGCACCTCGTAGGGTGCGTTTTTTGTTTGGCGGAAGCGGTGAGATTCGAACTCACGGAAGGCTCACACCTTCGCCGGTTTTCAAGACCGGTGCATTCAACCACTCTGCCACGCTTCCAGTTGAATTCAGCCGACATTGTAATGTGTCTTTGGCCTGCTTTTGCTTCAGACCTCAGACAAAAACAAAGATTGCAAATCGCTCAAGAAGTCAAAGCCGCGCTCGGTGGGCACCACGCGCTGAAAGTCGCGGGTGATAAAGCCTTTGGCTTCGGCCTCGGCCAGTGCCGACTGAATGGCGGTCACGGGCAGACCGGTGCGTTCGGTGAAGTCGGCCAACGAAAAACCGTGGCGCAAGCGCAAGGCGTTGAGCATGAATTCAAAGGGCAAATCAGCGCGGGGCACTTCGGTGCTTTGGGCCACGGCGCGGTCCGCGCGGCTGGTGTCGAGCGCGTGATCCATGAAGAGGCGCGGGTCGCGGTTGCGCACTTGGCGCAGCACGCGGTGAGCAAAGCTGAGTTTGCTGTGCGCGCCAGCGCCAATGCCTAAGTAGTCGCCAAACTGCCAGTAGTTGAGGTTGTGCCAGCAGCGGTGGTTGTCTTTGGCGTAGGCCGACACTTCGTAGCGGTGCAGGCCCACAGCGGCGGTGCGCTCGGTGATGCGGTCGAGCATGGCGTAGGCATCGTCGTCTTCCGGCACTTGCGGCGGGAATTTGGCAAACACGGTGTTGGGCTCGATGGTGAGGTGGTACACCGACAAGTGCGGGGGCTGCAAAGACAAAGCCATATCAAGATCCTCGTCCAACTGCGCCAGCGTTTGGCCGGGCAAGGCGTACATCAAGTCGAGGTTGAAGGTGTCAAATGCCTCACGCGCTTCCTCTACAGCGGCAATGGCTTGGGCGCGGTTGTGCACGCGGCCCAAGGCTTGCAAGTGTTGGTCGTTGAAGCTTTGCACACCCACTGACAGGCGGGTGACACCCGCTTTGCGAAAGGCACGAAAGCGGTCTTTTTCAAAGGTGCCGGGGTTGGCCTCCAGCGTGATTTCGCAATCGGCCTCTAAGCGCAAACGTGCGCGCATGTCGCTGATGAGGCGGTCAATCGCCGCAGGCGAAAACAAGCTGGGCGTGCCACCGCCAATGAAGATGCTGTGCACGCTTCGGCCCCAAATGAGTGGCAGGCTGTGTTCAAGGTCGGCACACAAGGCGTCGAGGTAGCGCTGCTCGGGCAACTCGCCACCCACGCTGCTTTGGGCTTCGTGCGAGTTGAAGTCACAGTACGGGCACTTCTTCAAACACCACGGCAAATGCACGTACAGCGAGAGCGGCGGCAAGCTGCCCAAGCTGAGCGTGCCGGGGCGCATGAGGTGTTGGATGTCTTGGGTCATGAAAACCAATGCTCACGCATGAGCGCCAGCATTTGCTGCGCCGCCTGACCTCGGTGGCTGTTGGCGTTTTTCACCTCGATAGGCAACTCGGCAAAGGTTTTGCCAAAGCGCGGGATGAACATGATGGGGTCAAAGCCAAAGCCGTTGCTGCCCACAGGCGCACGGGTGATTTCGCCCACCGCACGGCCCACAGCAATGAGTGGCTCGGGGTCATCAGGGTGGCGCACGGCCACCAAAGTGCTGACCAAGACAGCGCGGCGGTTGTCGATGTTGGCCATTTGCTCAAGCAAGGCACGCACATTGTTGTCGTCGCTTTTTTCGTAACCAAACTGGGTGGCGTAGTAAGCGGTTTGCACGCCAGGCAGGCCGCCAAAGGCGTCCACACACAGGCCCGCATCATCGGCCACGGCGGGCAAGCCGCTTTCACGCGCAGCGTGGCGGGCTTTGGCCAAGGCGTTTTCAACAAAAGTGTAAAACGGCTCTTCGGCTTCGCCAATGTGCAAATCACCTTGGCGCACCAGCTCAACGCCCAGCGGGGCAAACATGGCTTGCAACTCGGCGAGCTTGCCTTGGTTGTTAGATGCCAGAACGATTCGCCTCATGGTGTTTAAACCAACGCTAAGCATCAAGCCTGCAAGGCTTCTTGCTGCATAGCAATGAGTTCACGCACACCTTTTTCGGCCAAGGCCAGCAAGGCATTCATTTGGTCACGGGTGAACGGCAGGCCTTCGGCCGTGCCCTGCACTTCTACATAGTGGCCAGCGCTGGTCATGACCACGTTCATGTCGGTGTCGCAGGCGGAGTCTTCGGTGTATTCCAAATCAAGCAAAGGCAAATCGCCCAACATGCCCACCGAAATAGCGGCCACGCCTTGGGTGATGGGGCTCTCGGTCAGCTTGCCTGCGGCAATGAGTTTGTTCACCGCATCTTGCGCCGCCACAAACGCGCCGGTGATGCTGGCGGTGCGTGTGCCGCCGTCAGCTTGCAACACATCGCAGTCCAAATGGATGGTGCGTTCGCCCAGTTTTTTCAAATCAAACACAGCACGCATGGAGCGGCCAATGAGGCGCTGAATTTCTTGCGTGCGGCCTGATTGCTTGCCGCGTGCGGCTTCGCGGTCGCTGCGGGTGTGGGTGGCGCGGGGGAGCATGCCGTATTCAGCGGTGACCCAGCCTTCGCCCGAGCCTTTTTTGTGGCCGGGCACTTTTTCTTCGACCGACGCGGTGCACAGCACTTTGGTGTGACCAAACTCAATCAGCACCGAGCCTTCGGCGTGCATGGTGTAGTGGCGGGTGATGCGCACGGGGCGCAGTTGGTCGGCAGCACGGGTGTGGCGAGAGGCGGGCAAGGTGGTAGTCATGTTGGGCTTGTGTGGATCTTGGTTCGAAAACTGCGATTGTCGACCAAGACGCGGCCCTCACCCACGCTGCAGCTAAACACCCTGCCAAGCCTGAGATAATCAACGCTTTGATACCCAACGCCACACCATGCCCATTTACAGCATGACCGGTTATGCCAGCGCGCAAACCGAGCTGACTTCTGACACCGCCAACAGCCCAGCCCTACGCTTGGGGCTAGAGATTCGCTCGGTCAACAGCCGCTTCCTTGACCTGACGTTCAAGATGCCCGAAGAGCTGCGCCAGCACGAGGCGGCCATGCGCGAGCTGGTGAGCAAACACCTTAAGCGCGGCAAAGTCGAGGTACGCGCCAACATTGAGAGCACGGCCGATACTAGCTTTGCCGAGCCCACCCCTGCCCTGCTGCAACGCCTGCTGGGTCTGCAAGAGCTAGTACACGCTCACTTACCCAAGGCCAATGGCCTGTCGGTGGCTGATGTGTTGCGCTTGGCTACGGCCCAGTCTGCCGCGCCCGCCGACATTGGCCCTGCTGTGCTCAAGCTGGCCCAAACCACCCTGACCCAACTCAGCGATGCACGCGAACGCGAGGGCGCACGTCTAGCCCAAACCCTGCTGGAGCGCGTTGGCCAACTCCGCGCTTTGGCCGACCAAGCGGCACCGCTGGTACCCCAACTCGTCGAACAACAGCGCCTGCGCTTTTTAGAGCGCTGGCGCGATGCCATGGCCTTGACCGAAGGTGCTACGCTGCCCGAAGCCGCCCAAGATCGCGCCTTGACCGAAGCCACCGCCTTCGCCATTCGCATTGACGTGGCCGAAGAGCTGACGCGCTTGGCTTCGCACCTCGACGAAATTGCCAACTTGCTGAACAACCCCAAGGCCGAAGGCGTGGGCAAGCGTTTGGACTTTCTGATTCAAGAACTGCACCGCGAGGCCAACACCCTCGGATCCAAGTCCTCCACGCTTGAGATGACGCGCATCTCCGTGGACATGAAGGTGTTGATCGAACAACTCCGCGAACAAGTACAGAACCTCGAATGATGGACAACTTCCCCGGCAACCTCTTTGTGGTCGCGGCCCCCAGCGGGGCTGGCAAATCGAGCCTCGTCAAAGCCTTGATGGAGCTTGACGCCAAAGTGCGCCCCTCGGTGTCGCACACCACGCGCCCGCCCCGCGGCCAAGAAAAGCATGGCCGCGAATACTTCTTTGTGTCGCCCGGCGAGTTTGACCAAATGGTCGAGGGCAACGCGTTTTTGGAATGGGCCCATGTGCATGGCCAACGCTACGGCACCTCACGCAAAGCCATTGAAGACCGCATTGCACAAGGCGCAGACGTCATTTTGGAAATCGACTTCCAAGGTGCAATTCAAGTCAAAAAACTGTTTGCCAATGCCGTGCTCATCTTCATCTTGCCGCCGAGCTGGGAAGAGTTGAAGTCGCGCTTGCATAACCGTGGCGAAGACGCGCCAGACATCATTGAGCTGCGCCTTAAGAATGCCGCCGAAGAGATGGCCCAGGCCAAAGAATTTGACTACGTTATAATCAACGAATTGTTTGAGACGGCCTTGTTCGACCTAAAAGCGATCGTGCATGCACAGCGCCTCAAATACCTGGCACAGCGCCGGGCTCGGGCTGAGATCTTTCAAGCCCTGAACATCACCTAATTTCCGGAGTACCCAAATGGCCCGCATCACTGTTGAAGATTGCCTCGAGAAAATCCCAAACCGTTTTCAATTGGTTTTGTGCGCCACATACCGCGCTCGCATGTTGAGCCAAGGTCACACACCCAAAGTTGAAAGCAAGAACAAGCCAGGCGTCACCGCCTTGCGCGAAATCGCAGCAGGTCAAATCGGCATCGAGATGCTGAAAAAAGTACCCGGCTAAATCGGGGTACCCCAAGTGAAAAGCACCGCGACGTCGGTGCTTTTTTCATTGCGGGTAAAGTAGCTGTATGAGCGTCACCCAATCCACGTTAAAGCCTCCCGCTTCCTTATCCGGAAGCGCTGCCGCAGCGAACGCTGCAGCAGCAAGCTTTGCTGCGTTGACTGAAAAACTAGGCTACCTCAACACCGAGGGCTTAGACATGGTGCGCCGTGCCTACCGCTATGCCGACGAAGCCCATTTGGGCCAGCTGCGCAACAGCGGTGAGCCCTACATCACCCACCCCATCGCTGTGGCCGCGCAATGTGCGGAATGGAAGCTTGATGCACAGGCCTTGTCGGCCGCACTGCTGCACGACGCAATGGAAGATTGCGGCATCACCAAGACCGATTTGATTGAACGTTTTGGCATTCAAGTGGCCGAGTTGGTAGATGGCCTGACCAAGCTCGACAAGCTCGAGTTCAACACCCGAGAAGAGAACCAAGCCGAATCATTCCGCAAGATGCTGCTGGCCATGGCGCGCGATGTGCGCGTCATCCTCATCAAGCTGGCCGACCGCAGCCACAACATGCGCACCATGGGCGATATGCCCCGCGCAAAGTGGGGCCGCATCTCCAACGAAACGCTCGAGATTTACGCGCCCATCGCGCACCGCTTAGGCCTGAACCAAACCTACCGCGAACTGCAAGAGCTGTGCTTTCAATACCTGTGGCCATGGCGTCACAAGGTGCTAAGCAAAGCCATTCAAAAAGCCCGCCACCGCCGCCGCGATTTGATGCAAAAAGTGCAGCAAGAGGTGGAAGCTGCTTTTGCCAAACAAGGCCTGAATGTGCGCATTTCGGGTCGCGAGAAAACGCTGTATTCGATTTACAAAAAAATGGACGGCAAGCACCTGAGCTTTGCGCAGGTGACCGACATTTACGGCTTCCGCTTGGTGCTACCCGATGTGATTGACTGCTATACCGCGCTAGGCGTGCTGCACCAGATGTACAAGCCCGTGCCAGGCAAGTTCAAAGACCACATTGCGATTGCCAAGCTCAACGGCTACCAATCGCTGCACACCACCATCGTGGGGCCATCGGGCTTGAACGTGGAATTTCAGATGCGCACCGAGGCCATGCACCTTGTGGCTGAAACGGGTGTGGCCGCGCACTGGCTGTACAAAGACAAAGGCTCTAGCAATGAGGCCAACGAAAACTTGGGCAACAAGTGGCTGCAATCGTTGCTCGACATTCAAGACGAAACACGCGACGCCACCGAGTTTTGGGACCACGTCAAAGTCGATCTCTTCCCAGATGCGGTGTATGTGTTCACACCCAAGAGCAAGATCATGGCGATGCCACGCGGCGCCACCATCGTCGACTTTGCGTATGCCGTGCACAGCGATGTGGGTGACCGCACCATGGCCGGCAAGATCAATGGCGAACAAGTGCCACTGCGTACCGAGCTGCGCAATGGCGACATTGTTGAGGTGGTGACATCTGCTGTGGCGTCTCCCAACCCCGCATGGCTGGGCTTTGTGCGCACAGGGCGAGCCCGCTCAAAAATTCGCCATTACCTCAAGACCATGGCGCACTCTGAGTCGCAAGGCTTGGGCAAAAAACTATTGGCCCAAGCGCTGCGTGCCGAAGGCATTGAATCGCTCCCCGCACAAGACGAACAACACGCCCAAATTTGGGAAAAACTGCTGCATTTCACGGGCAGCAAAACCAAAGCCGAATTGCTGACCGACATTGGCCTTGGCAAACGCGTGGCCAGCATCGTGGCCAAACGCTTGGCAACCTTGTTGTCTGACTTGGGCCACAAGCCCGACGCCCTGCTGCTGAGCCGCGAGCGCTTTACCGCGCACGAAACTGTGTCGCAAGGCAGCGTGACGGTGGATGGCAGCGAAAACGCATCGGTGCAATACGCCACTTGCTGCCGCCCTGTGCCGGGCGACACCATCGTGGGCTACCTCGGTCGTGGCGAAGGCTTGGTCGTTCACACCGACAACTGCGGTGTGGCGCAACGCCTGAAATACAAAGACAGCGAGCGCTTCATTGCCGTGGAATGGGCCGAAGAACCCACCCGCACATTTGAAGTGGCATTGGTGGTCACCGCCAGCAACGGCAAAGGTGTGCTGGCCCGCGTGGCCTCAGCCATCACCAGCGCTGAAGCAGATATCACCTTGGTCAACATGGCCGATGAGGTGAGCGGCCAAGAAGCGTTTGATTTGCGCTTTGTCATTGCCGTGCGAGACCGTGCGCACTTAGACGCTGTATTGGGTTCGTTACGCCGCGTACCTTCGGTGCTGCAAGCACAGCGTGTGGTGTCGGGTGTGGGGCGAGAAGCTTAAGCCTTCTCAGCAGCAGGTGCGGGGTAACGCACCTCCACCACTTCCACCTCTTGCACGCCCACGGGCGTGACCAACTTCACCACATCGCCTTCACGCGCTTTGAGCAGCGCGCGCGCAATGGGCGAGACCCAAGTCACTTGGCCTTTGAGGCTGTCAGCCTCATCAATGCCCATGATGGTGACGGTGCGCTCAACATCTGCCTCATCCACATACGTCACTGTGGCACCAAAGAACACTTGGTCACGGCCGCGGTGCACGCTAGGGTCGGTGACCTCAGCGATTTCTAAGCGCTTGGTAAGGAAGCGGATGCGGCGGTCAATCTCGCGCAAACGTTTTTTGCCATACAGATAGTCACCGTTTTCTGAACGGTCACCGTTGCTGGCAGCCCAGTGCACGATGTCTACGATGCGTGGGCGTTCGTTGTCGATCAGCTCCAGCAGTTCATCGCGCAACACAGCGTAGCCTTGTGGCGTGATGTAGTTTTTGCTGCCCGCGGGCAATGGCGGCAAGGTGAAATCGTCATCCTCGCCATCGGTCTCACGGGTGAAGGCCTTGCTCATTCGAAACAGTCGCTCAATTCCACCCAATCACTTGATAACCCCGCTCTGCTAAGCATTGCTGCACGAACTGACGGTAAATGCCGCTCCCTCCTACAGATTGACCGGCAGCCGTGGCGGCTGCGCCGCCGGCTCCAATGGCGGCAGCGCCAGCCGTAATGTCACGTAAGCTGGGCTTATTGCCGCTCAAAACGGATCCCACCACGCCTGCAGTCGCCACCCCTGCTGCGCCTGCAGCTGCAGAACGACCAGCATCAACCTTGTTAACAGCCCGTACGTCTGACTGTTGCGCCAGATCGGCACAATGACGTGCATCTGCTTGCGCCTGAGCTGGACCTACGCGTTGGTAATAGGCGTTTGGGTAAAAAGCCGGTTTAGCAATAGGCGTAGCACAACCACTTAGAAGAAGAGTCGAAAGGCACGCAACCGCAGCAAAAGAGGTAAGGAAGTGATGTTTCATGATGAAATTTTAAATATTCGTCCAACGAGACAAAAGAAAAAGGGTTTACATCGAAAGATGTAAACCCTTGTTCAATTTGGTGCGGCTGGCAGGAATCGAACCCACGACCCCTTGGTTCGTAGCCAAGTACTCTATCCAGCTGAGCTACAGCCGCTCTGGAAAACCGAAAGTATATCACAGATATTTGGTAGGGCGACACGGACTTGAACCGTGGACCAAAGGATTATGAGTCCTCTGCTCTAACCAACTGAGCTATCGCCCCAACCGAAGCTGTCATTGTAGTTTGTGCGCGAAGGCCTCATTCAAGTATTCAGCCGTGATGTCGAAACATCTGTGACGGTGCTAATTTCAGCGCCCTGACTGTTTTTGACACACGCCCCATGACCTACGAGATCCTTAGCTCTCTCAAGAGCCACATCATTCGCTGGCCACGCCATTTACTGATGGCTGGCGGCCTTTGCTTGCTCGTTGCTTGTGGCGGCGGAGGCGGCGGCACAAGCCCATCAGGCGGAACAGCTACACCTCCCACAATTACGTTGACACGCTCTGACAGTGGCGGTTCGGTGTATCCGGGAAACACGGCAGTGCTGCTACCTCAATTCAACTATGGTTCAGGAACATTGAGTTGGATTGACAGCGCTGGCACAGCACACAGCCAACCTGTTGTTGGAGGAACTGCAGTTTCTGTAACGCCATCGCAAACGACCACCTACACGCTCTCAGTCACTTATCAAGATCCAACCACAGTTCGCACCTCGATGCTCACAGGCACCGCGACGCTTGAGGTCACGGTGGTTGCCCCGCCTAGCTTGGCAACCAGTTTAGCTTTGTCAATTTCACCGAGTGGTACTGTTACGACAGGGACATCGATTCAGGTCACGCCGACATTCACAATTCCAAGCGGCTTGGTCACGACCTCGAGTGTCATTCTTGTCAACGAAGACAGCACATCCCCCATCGCTGCGACTTCAGGTACGCCGGTTGTTCATGTTCCAACAGTAAATACAACGTACACGCTGAAGGTGTGTTATTCAGACACGCGAGTTATTCCTGCCGTATCTAACTGCGAATCTACGACAGGTTCAGGCACTGCTGTTAGCGTGGTATCTGGCCCCACAAAGCTCAGCACCGGCGGTTTATTAAATGTTGCACGCAGTGACTTCACAGCAACTGCGCTTCAAAACGGCATGGTCTTGATTGCGGGTGGCATCAATAGTTCAGGTGCTGTAGAAAAAACAGTGGAACTGTACGACCCAGTCAATAACAAATGGACAAAAACAGGTGATATGAAAACAGCACGTCGCGGTCATGCAGCTACATTGCTGCGCGATGGTCGCGTCCTGATCACTGGTGGTTACGACGGGACTGCTGCCACCTCAGCGCTCAACAAGGCTGAGACGTATGACCCTGCAACAGGCGTGTGGACTAATACAACAGGAACACTTATCCAAGCTCGCCGCTGGCACACAAGCACGCTATTAAATTCAGACAAAGTATTAATTGTTGGTGGCAGCGTGAGTTCCGGCAGTGGTACTGTTGTCGAGTTATTTGACCCTACAACTGGCTCGTTCACCGCAACTGCATCCATGCGAATTCCACGTCAAGGGCACACAGCAACTTTGTTACCCACAGGGCATGTATTAGTAGTAGGTCGCAATAACAGCGACAGCACTTATTTGTCTGTGAACGCAACGAACGTGGAGTCCTCCCGTACGACAGAAATTTACACCCCAACCGGCACACCTGCATGGACAGATGGCCCCATATTGACTTACGGTCGCTATGCTCATACCGCAACGATCATCGGAAATACAAATCAATTGTTAGTTACTGGCGGCTATGACTATGGCACTAACAAGGCTGAAATATTAAATGTGACTACCGCACCAACATCCGCAAGCACATGGGTCAATGCACCGAATATGGCGACATCTCGGGCTTTGCACACTAGCACATACATTCATTCAATTGACAAAGTACTGATCATCGGTGGATACAACGCAACATCATTGATGCAAACAACTACGGAGTTGTTTACGCTTGATAGCAGCTCACCGGCAAATAGTTCATGGTCCTCCACTGGCAATAAAGAGCTCACACTTGGGCGTGCAATGCACACCAGTACTCTGCTCAGCAATGGCAATGTGCTAGTACTAGGCACTTACTACACCACATCGGGTACGGTTTCAAACACCACAGAAATCTGGGCACCTTAATGTTGGCAACTTTCAATCACGCTCCCGTTCTTCTCTCACTCACTTAACCAAGGGCATCACATGAAAAAACTTCTCATCACTTCTGGCCTACTGCTTTCAACTTCATTGGTTTTGGCTCAACCCCAAAAACCAACCTATGCTTACTTTGAAGGCTTTAACTTGAGCATGGGGGTTGCACAAAACAGCACCGAAGCTATAGCCACAACCAGCACAAAAACCAACACAAGCCTAGCGTTGGCAAAGTTGAACTACACCTTTGCATTGGCCTACCCTGCAAAATTAGGTATCACTGCAACAATGGATTTGAAAAGCTCAAAAGTCAGCGATACAGAAAATTTGGCTGTCAATGGCCCCTCAGAAGTCAGCATTGAGCCTGGTGTCTTGTTGCTAAGCAACTCCTTGCTATACGGCAAAGTTGGTTCATACAGCAGCCGTTATGAATCTGGCTCTAACCCAACACGCAACTTAACAGGCACAAGCGTTGGCGTTGGCATCAAGCATTACATCTACGGTCAGAACTTCATTCAAGCTGAATGGACGCAACGTAAAGCCGATGACAATGGTGCAGGCTTAGCTGGCATCAAGTTCAAACAAACTTCTGCGGCTGTCATGGTGGGTTTCAATTTCTAAGCCTCTCAAGCTTTGACATCGCGAGGGATTTATCATCCCTCGCATGAAACTCTCTCCCAGAGCTCTTGGGCTCACCTGCGCTGTGCTCACGGTGCTGATTTGGTCATCCTTCATCGTGGTGGCCAGAGCATCGGCAGCGCACACACTCATCCCTCTCGACATTGGTTTTCTGCGCATCATCGGCGCGGGCTGCGTGTTGCTGCCGTGGGGTTGGTGGTTGATGCGTGCGCAGCGTCAATCGGGCGAACGTGCAGGCTCTTTCATGGGTTTGTCACCACTGCCTTGGCGCATCACAGCTTTGGGTGGTTTGTTTGGCAGCATGCTCTACGCCATGCTGGCGTACTCTGGCTTTTTCTTTGCACCTGCAGCACACGCCTCTGTGCTGATGCCTGGCAGCTTACCGTTGTGGACATCGCTCTTGGCCATAGTAGTTCTGCACGATCACATCACCCGCGCTCGTGCCATCGGCTTGGCTTGCATTATCTTGGGCGACTTGTGCGTGGGCGGCGCCAGTTTGCTCAGGGCTTTTGATGGCGGTGACATCTGGAAAGGCGATTTGCTCTTCATGAGTGCCGCGTTTTGCTGGGCTTGCTACACCGTGCTGGTGCGTCGCCATGCGCTAGACCCTGTGCGTGCCACCATCGCGATCACGGCCTTTTCTTGCACCACCTTCATTCCGGCCTATGCATTGGCAGCCTATATGGGTTGGGTGCCTAGTCATTTGCCGATTGCACCCGTCGGCGAAATGGTGTTTCAAGCCGTCTATCAAGGCGTCGGTTCGGTGGTGATTTCAGGGATCACGTTCAATGTGATGATTCGCCACTTCGGCCCTGTGCGATCAACCATGATCACAGCCCTCGTGCCTGGTCTTTCTGCGCTGGGTGCAGTGGTATTTTTGAATGAGCCCATGGGCTTGAATTTGCTGGCGGGCTTGGCCTTGGTGACCTGCGGCATTTTGTTTGGCGTGCGTTTGCCAAAACCTTGAAGTCTTTTACTTGTGGCTGAGGGCGTTGCTCACCAGCTTGGATGTGATGTCCACGATTTGAATCATGCGGTCATAGGCCATGCGCGTGGGCCCAATCACACCGAGCGTGCCCACCACATGGCCATCAACCTCATACGGTGCACTGACCACTGACAGCTCCTCCATCGGCACAATTTTGCTTTCGCCACCGATGTAAATGCGTACGCCTTCGGCCTGCGCTGAACTATCTAGCAAACGCACCAACTGGGCTTTTTGCTCAAACAAATCAAAGGCACGGCGCAGGTTGCCCATGTCGCTGGAAAAATCACTCACCGACAGCAAATTGCGTTCACCGCTGATGACCACATCGTCTTGCGCTTGCGTCAGCGCTTCGGTACTCACTTGCACAGCTGCTTGCATGAGCGAGGCAATTTCGCCGCGCAATGATTCCACTTCGGCCAAGAGCTTTTCCCGCACTTGCTCAATGGCCATACCGGCAAAATGTTGGTTAAGGTAGTTGGAAGCTTCCACCAACTGTGATGCGGTGTAGTCGGTCTCGGTGAACAGCACGCGGTTTTGCACGTCGCCTTCAGGCGAGACGATGATCACCAACAAGCGGCGGTCCGACAAGCGCAAAAACTCGATATGGCGAAACACCGAGCTGCGACGAGGCGCAATAACCACACCCACAAACTGGGATAAATCCGACAAGAGGTGCGCCGCATTGGCGATCACCTTCTGCGGCTGATCTGGGGCCAAAGTGGGGGTCTGAAGTTGGCTGCGCTCTGCCGTCAACATAGTGTCAACAAACAAGCGGTAGCCCAGGGCTGTGGGGATGCGGCCTGCCGAGGTGTGCGGGCTAGCAATCAGGCCCAACTCCTCTAAATCAGACATCACATTGCGTATGGTGGCGGGCGAGAGTTCGATGCCATTGGCACGCGACAACGTGCGGGAACCGACGGGTTGCCCGTCGGCGATGTAGCGCTC
This sequence comes from Pseudomonadota bacterium, assembly GCA_041180165.1. GTDB lineage: Bacteria > Pseudomonadota > Gammaproteobacteria > Burkholderiales > Burkholderiaceae_C > Limnohabitans. The sequence continues at coordinate 134,378 of JBEGSC010000002.1, forward strand.
TACCAGCGCTTTGAGCAATAACTTGGCGCGATCGTCTAGCATGGTCATCTTGTTGTCGAATTTTAGTGATGTAATTTGCTTATGAAATCGAAGTTTCGTCAGATCGCATTGTTTGGCAAATATCACCAGTCTGTGGGCGTTGCCAACGCCTCTTCCCGCGAGACCTTAGAGGACATCGCCCAGTTCTTGCACACCCTCGGTTGCGAGGTTGTCATTGAACACGACACAGCCGCGGGCTCTGGCCTGAATGGCTACACCGTGATGAACGTCGAAGAGATTGGCAAATCGTGTGACCTCGCCATTGTGCTCGGGGGCGACGGCACCATGCTGGGCTACGCCCGACAGCTGGCACCACACAATGTGCCGCTCATTGGCATTAACCAAGGCCGCTTGGGTTTCATCACCGATATTCCGCTGAGCGAGGTCAAAACCGCGCTCACCGCCATGCTGGGTGGTGCTTACGAAGAAGACCGTCGCGCCCTGATGCGCGCCAAGGTCTGGCGCGATGGACATTGCGTGTTCAACGCACTGGCCTTGAACGACGTGGTGGTCAACCGTGGTGCGACCAGCGGCATGCTGGAGGTGCGTGTGGCGGTGGATGGCCGTTTTGTGGCGAACCAACGTGCCGACGGATTGATCATCGCCACGCCCACTGGCTCCACCGCTTATTCGCTGTCCGTGGGCGGGCCTTTGCTGCACACTTCTTTGCCTGCTTGGGTGCTGGCCCCGATTGCGCCGCACACCCTGTCTAACCGCCCCATCGTGCTGGCCGACACGGGCGAAGTAACCATTGATTTGGTGGCGGGCCGCGATGCCAGCGCCAACTTTGACATGCAGTCGCTCGCGTCGCTCTTGATTGGTGACCGCATCACTGTGAAGCGATCCAACTACCACGCCACTTTCTTGCACCCCCGTGGCTGGAGCTATTACGACACCTTGCGTCAAAAACTGCACTGGAACGAGGGCGTGGCATGAGTTTGCAGCACATCGTTTTGCGCGATTTTGTGATCGTGCGCGAATTGGACCTCGACTTGTCGAGCGGCTTTTCTGCGCTCACCGGCGAGACCGGTGCTGGCAAATCGATATTGATAGACGCCCTGCAATTGGTGCTGGGCGCGCGCGCTGAAACCAGCGTGGTACGCGAAGGCGCAGCACGTGCCGAAATTTGTGCCGAGTTCGACACCACACCGGAGATCGTGAAGTGGCTGGACGAAGAAGGCTTTGCCGACATTGCCAGCGACGGCCAGTTGCTGCTCAAGCGCACGATTGATGCACAAGGCAAAAGCCGCGCATGGATCAATGGCAGCCCTGCCACCGCCACCCAGCTACGCGCCTTAGGCGATATGGTTTTGGATATTCATGGTCAGCACGCTTGGCAAAGCCTGACCCGACCCGAAGCGGTCCGTGGTTTGCTCGACGCCTATGCGGGCGTGAACCTGCAAGGCCTCACGCAAACCTGGACACACTGGCGTCAAGCCACGCAAGCATTGCACGAGGCGCGCACTGCCCAAGCCACATTGCAAGAAGAGCGTGAGCGTTTGTTATGGCAGATCACGGAAGTTGACAAACTCAATCCCGCCGAAGACGAGTGGGATGAGCTCAACAGTCAACACACCCGTCTCTCCAACGCGCAAGCCCTGATGGATGCCGCGCAAGCCGCCATTCAAGCGCTAGAAGACGACGACAGCGGTGCGCTACGCATGCTGGCCAAAGCCCAAGATTCGTTGCAAGACCAAACCGATGTGGAGCCTGAGTTCACGTCCTTGGTCGACGTGCTGGCCTCTAGCCTCGCGCAAGCGGGCGATGTGGCGCATTCGCTCAACGCCTATCTAGGCCGCACCGAACTCGACCCCGCGCGCTTACAAACACTCGACGACCGCATGTCACTGTGGATGTCGTTGGCGCGTCGCTTCAAGCGCACACCCCAAGAGTTGCCTGCGTTGTACCAAGAGTGGAAAACCCGTTTGACGCAGCTCGATGCCGCCACAGACCTTGAAGCGCTTGAGGCCACCGAAAAGAAAGCCGCCGCTGCTTACCAAACAGAAGCCCGCAAAATTTCACAAGCCCGCACCCAAGCTGCACCCAAGCTGGCCACCGCCATCACCCAAGCCATGCAAGGCTTGGGCATGCAAGGCGGCCGCTTTGAGGTGCAACTCGACAAGACCGAACAACCCACAGCCAGCGGGCTGGAGAGCATCACCTTCTTGGTGGCAGGTCACCCCGGCAGCACGCCGCGACCTGTGGGCAAGGTGGCCTCGGGCGGCGAACTGTCACGTATTGCCTTGGCCATCGCCGTGACCACCAGCGAGCTGGGCACAGCCCAAACCCTCATCTTCGACGAGGTCGATTCGGGCGTGGGCGGCGCTGTGGCCGAGACGGTGGGCCGCTTGATGAAGCAACTCGGCAAAGATCGCCAAGTGCTGGCTGTGACCCACTTGCCGCAAGTCGCGGCGTGCGCGGACCATCACTTGGTGGTATCCAAACACAGCGATGCGCAGGGCACTTCCAGTCAAGTCACCGCGCTTGGTGCCGATGCCAGAGTGAACGAAATTGCACGCATGTTGGGCGGCGAAAAAGTGTCAACCACCACCCTCGCCCATGCGCGTGAGATGCTACAAACCTCTGCAAAAACGGGTAAAAAATGAAACAAGAACTGGTGCTCATCACAGGCATGTCGGGCTCAGGCAAGTCCGTGGCATTGCATGCTTTAGAAGATGCTGGGTACTACTGTGTGGACAACCTGCCACCTGAGTTGTTACTGCCGTTTGTGCAGCTGGAAGAGCAACAAAGCATCAGCAAAGTCGCCATTGCGATGGATGTGCGCAGCGCCAGCTCACTGCCTTTGGTACCCGCACAGCTGGCCCATTTACGACTGATGGACGTGGATGTGCGCATGCTGTTTTTAGATGCCACCACTGAAATTTTGGTACACCGTTTTTCAGAGACACGCCGACGCCATCCGCTGTCGCGCCAAGATGGCCAAGACGTGGTTCGCGATCAACAACGTGACTTGGTCGAGGCCATTGAACTTGAGCGCGAACTGCTGTCCGAGCTGCGCGAAGAGTCACACATCATCGACACCAGCTTGTTGCGCAGCAGCAAGTTGCAGGGCTATATCAAGTCACTCATCTCGGCTCCGGCCACGCAACTGACGTTGATGTTTGAATCCTTCGCGTTCAAGCGCGGCATTCCCGTGCATGCTGACTACGTGTTTGACGTGCGCATGCTGCCCAACCCGCATTACGAACCCGCGCTGCGTCCACTCACCGGGCGTGATGCGCCCGTGGCTGATTGGCTAGCCGAACATGGCGCAGTAGAAAAAATGGCAAGCCAAATTTCTGACTTCATGAACACATGGCTGCCTGACCTCAACCTTGACCACCGCAGCTATGTGACAGTAGCTATTGGCTGCACCGGTGGGCAACACCGCTCGGTGTATTTGGTGGAGTTGCTGTCTAAGCGCTTTGCCAAAGAGTGGGTCACGCTCAAGCGTCATCGCGAACTCGACATCGCGCCTTAATTCGTCAGCAATTTGCGAATGGGAGCTGGCAGGCCCAGCGCGGGCCAATCGGCATGCGCTACCCACTGCCCCTCACCCATCGCAGCGCCCAACTTCACAGCACTTGGCACATTCAGCTGAACCGGATGTAAGTGCAAATCTTTGTGCGTCAGCACATGCTTAAACCCCGCACCTTCGTGCAGCTGTGTGCGGTACTTGGCAGGCAAAGCTGCCAACAAAGCCTCAAAACTTTCAAACACTGGCAAGCAATACAAGCCCGCCCACACACCCGTTTGCGGACGTTGCATGAGCAACACATCACCATTGGCTGTCACAGCGTGCAACAACCACAACTGCTCAGACGTTCGTTTGAGTTTGCGCGTTTTGACGGGATAAGCCTCGGGCTGGCCTTCGGCCTTGGCCACACACGCATCGGACACAGGGCATTGTGCGCATTGCGGTTTTTTAGATGTGCACACGGTCGCCCCCAAATCCATCACACCTTGGGTGTAGCGAGGCATGGCGTTTGTCACATCGCGCTGGGGCAACATGGTTTGAGCGATGGCCCAGAGCTCTTTCTCGACCTTCGATGATGCCAAGTCGTCTTTGAAACCCAAATAACGTGTGAGCACGCGTTTGACGTTGCCATCCAAAATGGCAATGGACTCACCAAAGCACAGCGAGGCCACGGCCGCTGCGGTGGAGCGGCCAATGCCAGGCAGGGTTTGCAAGGTTTCAGGACTGCGTGGAAACACACCACCATGCAACGCCACCACATCTTGCGCTGCACGATGCATATTGCGGGCGCGGCTGTAGTAACCCAAACCACTCCATAGCCCCAACACTTCGTCTTGATGTGCCGCAGCCAAATCAGCCACGGTAGGAAAACGCGCCATGAAACGTGCAAAGTATTCGCGCACCGTGACCACTTGCGTTTGTTGCAGCATGATTTCGGACAGCCACACAGCATAGGGGTCTTGCGTGTTTTGCCACGGTAGGTCGTGGCGACCATGCTTTTTCTGCCACGCCACCACGGTGTCGCCAAAACTATTTTTCTTCGTCATGGTTTTTGGCACACGGGGCAGTAATAGGTTGAGCGCTGCCCTTGCTGAATGCGACGGATCGTCGTGCCGCACACGCGGCAGGGCTCACCCGCACGGTCGTACACATGGGCTTCGAGTTGAAAGTAGCCGTTTTTGCCATCGGCGGCAGAGAAGTCGCGCAAGGTGCTTCCGCCTTTTTTCACCGCACGCGTGAGCACATCGATCACCGCCAAGCGCAGCCTTTCGGCACGCGGGCGGCTGATGCGCTCAGCCCGTACGGTGGGCCGAATACCTGCCAAGAACAACGCTTCAGATGCATAAATATTGCCCACGCCCACCACCAACTCGCCGGCCAACAACACCTGTTTGATGGGCGCTTTGCGTTTGCGCAAACCCGTATGAAACGCATCCAGCTCAAAACCACCGTTCAAAGGCTCCACGCCCAAGTGGCCCATCAACTTGACAGCCTCGGCACTTTGCTCGCTCGGCGCAAACACCACCGCCCCAAAGCGACGTGGGTCGTTCAAGCGCAACAAGCCTTGGTCAGTGTCTAAATCGAAGTGATCGTGCGTTTGCGGTGCGCTGCGCTCTGGGCCGAAGAGCAAGCTACCCGACATGCCCAAATGCCACAGCAACAGACCATCGTCCAAATCAACCAACAAATATTTACCACGGCGGCGCACGCCCAACACTTGCCGCCCCACCAACGAATCAGGCTCACATCCCAAAGGCCAGCGCAGCGGCTTGCCCAAGCGCACGCCCGTCACGCGCGCGCCAGCAATGCGATCGGCAAAGCTCAGGCGGGTCACTTCGACTTCAGGTAATTCAGGCATGGACAGGCAGGAAAAATTAGTCAGCGATTATGATGCGGACATGAAATTCCCCTTGTCTGCTGCACGTCTTTGGGCTTTGCGCCTTGCGCTTTTAACGGCTGCGTCTTGCGCGACTCCCGTCATAGGTCACGCCCACGCCAACGAGACTGACAAGATTGAAAACTCTGCCATGTCTGGAGAGTTGCTTTACGAAATTTTGCTCGGTGAACTCAACCTGCGCCAAGGCCAGCCCGTCGCTGGTTTCGCACTTTTGCTAGATGCTGCGCGTAAATCGAATGATGTGCAGTTGTTTGACCGCGCAGTAGAAATTGCACTCCAAGCTCGCTCCGGCGACGGCGCTTTGCTAGCTGCCCGAGCCTGGGTCCAAGCATGGCCACAGGACCGCAAAGCGAACAACCAATTGCTGCAAATTTTGGTGGCCGTCAATCAAGTCGCTGAAAGCCTGGAGCCACTGAAGAAAGAAATTGCGCTCGCACCTGAAACTGAGCGAGATGCCACCATCAACCTCATACCTCGTCACTACGCGCGCGTCACCGACAAAAAGCGCGCCGCCAACATCGCACAGCTAGCGCTTGAGCCATACCTGGCAAAAAGCAACACCACAGCGGCTATTGCATGGACCAGCGTGGGCCGCATGCGTTTAGCCGCTGATGACGTAATTGGCGCTCTAGAAGCTGCCCAGAAAGGCCAAGCCGCCGACATCAAAGCACAAGGCCCACTGTTGCTCTCCATGGAGTTGATGAGCAAAAAAGTGACCGAAGCTGAAGCCTTGGTGCAACAAGGCTTGCGCAAACAAGAAGGCCCCGAAATGGCCATGAGCTACGTGCGGGTGCTGATTGAGCTGGAGCGCTACAAAGAAGCCACCGAACAGCTGCAAGCCATCACGCGCAAAGCCCCTAAGCTGGCTGACGCTTGGTTGGTGCTGGGCTCGTTGCAGTTTGAACAAGGCCAAGACAAAGAAGCCGAAGCCTCGTTGGCTCGCTATGTCACACTCGCCACCCAGGCCCCCACCGACACCAGTACACGTGGCTTGAACCAAGCTCAAACCCGACGTGCAGCCCTGCTGGCTCGACAAGGCAAGCTCGGTGAAGCGCGTGAACTGATCCACCAGATTCCTGCCAACAACGCTGACGAGCAACGCACACGTGTATTGGCTGAAGTACAGCTTTTGCGCGAACATCGTCAATGGCAAGCTGCTTTTGATTTACTGGCAGCTCACAGCGGTGATGACATCGACTTGATGTACGAGCAAGCCATGCTGGCCGAAAAGCTCAACCAACTCGACCAGATGGAAAAGCTGCTGCGCCGAATCATTGCGAAAAACCCCAGCTACTACAACGCCTACAACGCCTTGGGTTTCTCGCTGGCAGACCGCAACATTCGCTTGCAAGAAGCCAAGCAGCTCATCGTCAAAGCACTCACGCTTGCGCCAGATGATCCGTTCATCACCGATAGCTTGGGCTGGGTGGAGTTCCGCATGGGCAACCTCGGCGCAGCCCTCACCTACCTAGAAAAAGCCTACAAAGACCGTGCAGATGCTGAGATTGCAGCCCACTTGGGCGAGGTGCTGTGGAAGCTCAAGCGCCAAGACGAGGCGCTGAAAATTTGGCGTGAAGGCCTCAACACCGCCCCCAACAACGAGACCTTGCAAGAAACTTTGCAGCGCCTCAAGCCTGCGCTGTAAACCATGCGGATTTGGTGTGCTGCTTTGCTGATGGGAGCCTTGCTGACTGGCTGCGCCACGCCCAGCCGCCCGGCCAAACCTTTCAATGCCGAGCAGACCAACAGCCCTGAATGGCAAGGCCGCATCAGCGTACAAATTCTGGGCGATAACCCCACGTCCATGAGCGCCAGCTTTTTGCTGCGCGGTGATGCGAAAAACGGCGAGCTCGATTTGTATTCACCCTTAGGCACCACACTAGGCGCCCTGCAATGGACACCGCAGTTGGTGCAACTCAGCGATGGCGGCAAACACCAGTACTTCAACTCATTGGCCGAGCTGACCGAAAAAGCCACGGGCGCAGCATTGCCTGTTGAGGCCATCTTTGGCTGGCTGCAAGGCCGCGATGTGCAAGCCAAAGGCTGGCAAGCCGATTTATCTGACGTGGCGCAAGGCTCACTCTCCGCTCGCCGCACAGACCCAGCGCCCGAAGTCACGTTGCGTATCAAACTCGATCCCTAGCCATGCGCTCGCTCCACAACGTCCAAGCCCCCGCCAAACTCAACCTGTTTTTGCACATCACAGGGCAGCGTAATGACGGCTATCACTTGCTGCAATCGGTCTTCATGCTGATCGACTGGTGCGACACGCTGCACTTCGATGTACGCGATGACGGTGTGATTGAACGCACAGACCTCAACGTGGCGCTGCCTTCAGACGACTTGATCATCCGCGCCGCGCAATCGCTGCAGCACGCCAGCGGTACGTCTTTGGGCGCACACATCGCGGTTGAAAAACACATCCCCGCGCAAGCCGGCATGGGTGGTGGATCTTCCGATGCGGCCAGCACGCTGCTCGCCCTCAACCGCCTTTGGGGCTTGAACTGGCCCCTGTCCAAACTCATGCCTTTGGGGCTGGCTTTAGGGGCAGATGTGCCATTTTTCCTAGGCGGGCATAACGCATGGGTGCAAGGCATTGGCGAGCAAATCACGCCGATTGACCTGCCCGCCGCGCGGTTTGCCGTGCTCAAACCCAACGCCGGCTTGGAGACCGCAAAAATTTTTCGTCACCCAGAGTTGGAACGGGCCACAGAAACTGCTACAATGTTGGTCTTCGCTGTTGATCCTTATGGCTTTGGCCGTAATGACTTGCAGCCAGTGGCTCAGGCGCTGTGCTCCGAGATCACCGAAGCCCTTGATTGGCTAGGTTCTCATGGATTAAGCCCACGCATGACCGGCTCTGGCAGCGCAGTGTTTGCTCAGTTAGCTGATGGCGCCTCGATTGACTCAGCCCCACACAACTGGCAAATGCGGATATGCAGCAATCTGGCAGTTCATCCTCAAGCGGGTTGGGCAGCTAGCGAAAGTTAACGGTTGGTCGCTGCAAAGTGACTGTCCTGTGTAGGGGATTCGCCAAGTTGGTTAAGGCACCGGATTTTGATTCCGGCATTCCGAGGTTCGAGTCCTCGATCCCCTGCCAAATATTCAAAAGCACATCCGTGCATGGTTGCAAGTGACGACTTATTGCGTCATTGGTCTTGAAGCGAAAGTCATACGTCATCATGTCGACCCATACCCCCGACTTCATGGTCTTTACTGGCAACGCCAATCCCACTTTGGCAGCCGAAATTGCAACCCACCTCGGCATCGAAGTTGGCGCAGCCCATGTTGGCCGTTTCTCTGACGGCGAAGTCACCGTTGAAATCAACCAAAACGTGCGTGCCCGCGATGTGTTCGTGGTGCAAAGCACATGCGCGCCCACCAACGAAAGCTTGATGGAATTGCTGATCATGGTCGACGCTTTGAAGCGCGCCTCAGCAGAGCGCATCAGTGCGGTCATCCCCTACTTCGGCTACGCCCGTCAAGACCGCCGCCCACGTTCAAGCCGCGTGCCAATCTCTGCCAAGCTGGTGGCCGATTTGCTGCAAACCGCGGGCGTTGCCCGTGTGTTGACGATGGACTTGCACGCCGACCAAATTCAAGGCTTTTTCGACATCCCCGTCGACAACATTTACGCTTCACCCGTGTTGTTGGGCGATTTGCGCACCAAGAACTACGACGACTTGATCGTCGTGTCACCCGATGTGGGTGGCGTGGTGCGTGCCCGCGCTTTGGCCAAGCAACTCGGTTGCGATTTGGCCATCATCGACAAGCGTCGTCCCAAAGCCAACGTGTCTGAAGTGATGAACGTCATTGGCGACATCGAAGGCCGCAACTGCGTGATCATGGACGACATGATCGACACCGCCGGCACTTTGGTCAAAGCCGCTGAAGTCTTAAAAACACGTGGTGCTAAGAAGGTTTACGCCTATTGCACACACCCCATCTTCTCTGGCCCTGCGATTGAACGCATTGCCAAAGGCGATGCCCTCGACGAAGTCGTGGTGACCAACACCATTCCTTTGAGCGAAGCTGGCCGCGCCTGCAAGAAAATTCGCCAACTCACCGTGGCTCCGTTGATCGCCGAAACGATCCAACGCATTGCCAGCGGCGAGTCGGTCATGAGTTTGTTCTCCGACCAAGATCAGCTGTTCTAAACAGCAGCGTTCAAGTCGTCGAACATCGACCCCGGGCTGCATTCATGCTGCCTATTTTTAAAACTGGAATCACACTGGTCGCGGTGGATTCTTACTGGAGTTAATTATGAAATTTGTCGCTTTTGAGCGCGCTAAGCAGGGAACGGGTGCGAGCCGCCGTCTGCGTATCACTGGTCGTACACCTGGCATCGTCTACGGTGGCACAGCTGAGCCAACATTGATCGAAATCGACCACAACGCTTTGTGGCACGCTTTGAAGAAAGAAGCTTTCCACGCTTCTGTCTTGCAAATGGAACTGAACGGCAAAACAACCGAAGTGTTGTTGCGCGACGTGCAATACCACCCTTACAAGCAACTCGTGTTGCACATCGACTTCCAACGCATCGATGCCAACACCAAGATGCACAAAAAAGTGCCATTGCACTACAGCGGCCAAGAAGAGTCTCCAGCGTTCAAGCTGGACCACTGCCTGATCACACACGTGGCGACAGAATTGGAAATCTCTTGCATGCCTAAAGAGTTGCCAGAGTTCATCGCTGTGGACTTGAGCAAGTTGACCAAAGGTCACTCTTTGCACGCCAGCGACATCGTCTTGCCAAAAGGCGTGACTGCTGTGATCCACGGCAAAAACAACCCCGTGTTGGTGTCTGTTGTGGCTCCTAAAGCTGAAGCTGAAGCACCTGCTGCAGCCCCAGCTGAAGACAGCAAAAAGAAAAAGTAATCTCTTCGCAGATTGCAACAGCGGCCCACCTCGGTGGGCCGTTTTCGTTGGTGTGCACTCATTGATAATTCACACATGATCAAGCTCATTGTTGGCCTGGGCAACCCCGGCACAGAATACGAAGCCACTCGGCACAACGCCGGTTTTTGGTGGGTTGACACCGCCGCACGCGACCTCAAGGTGTCTCTCCAGCCCGACCGTTCGTACCACGGCTTGGTCGCTCGCACCTCCGTCAAAGGCGAAAACGTGTGGTTGCTCGAACCTCAAACCTTCATGAACCTCTCGGGCAAGGCGGTGGGAGCTTTGGCACGTTTCTTCAAAATTCAGTCGCAAGAAATCTTGGTGGTACACGACGAGTTGGACATCACGCCCGGCGAAGCCAAACTCAAACTCGGTGGCAGCCATGCGGGCCACAATGGCCTGCGCGATATTCATGCACAGCTCGGCACAGACCAATACTGGCGACTGCGCATTGGCATTGGCCACCCTGGTGTGAAGTCAGAGGTTGCAAATTGGGTGCTGAAAAAACCAGCCCCCGACCAACGCACCGCCATTGAGGACTGCATCACACGCACCAGCTTGGCCTTGCCGCATTTGCTTGCGGGCGACATGGTGAAAGCCACGCAAATGATTCACACCGCCAAGCCGCCCCGGCCCAAACCACCTCGGCCGGCGACGTTGCCTGGCACTGAGAAGGCGGGAGCTGCTAATGCTGAAACAACTCAAGCCAAAGGAGCTGAGAGCAACTAGGTGTTTCACTGCCGCGCTTGGTATGGTCGCGCTTTTGAACCATGCAAGCTTCGCAGATACGGTGTATCGCTGCGGTGAAGCGTACAGCGCATCGAGCCAATGCACCCACGCAGCTGCCACAGAAGTCAAACCCAGCGTAGTGCTGCAGACCACAGGGCCAGACTCCACCAACGCCTTCACACGCGACCTGCGTGATGCACAAGCTTTAGAGAAGCAACGACTGCAAGCTGAACAACAAGCAGTTCAAACAGCCCCCGTCCGACTCAACACAGCCAGTACGCCTTCGGCCAAACCATCACCTGACAGCGTCAGTCAGCCCGAATCCATCGCACGCAAGCGAAAAGGCAAGCACGCCAAAAAAGCGAATAGCCCTTACTTCACAGCCGTAGACCCAACGGCAGCGCCCAAAAAGAAAAGCACCGCCAAAGCGGTGCCTACTGCCTCTACCCCCTAAAGCACAAGGCGCTTCAAGGCCAAGGTTGAATCACTTAGCGGTCTGCTGCAACAAACGAAACTTCGCCAGCAACGCATCGCGCCCCTCGACCCGCTCGGGATTGACTGGAATACACGCCACGGGACACACCTGCACACACTGAGGCTCGTCGAAATGGCCCACGCACTCGGTGCATTTATCGGGATTGATTTCGTAAATCTCTGGCCCTAAGAAGATGGCTTCGTTCGGGCACTCGGGCTCACAAACATCGCAGTTGATGCATTCGTCGGTGATCATCAAGGCCATAAAAAATCCGTCAGTGGGCTAAGTAAAAGCCAATTATCCCGCAGCGATTTAGGCCACACCGTTGGTATGTGTTTGTGCGGTGAGTTGTTCACGTGCCTCAAGCAAACGCTTTTGGCTGTACACAGGCTGATCAGGCAAATCGGCCAAGTGCGCTGCATCGGCCCAAAGCTGGATGTGCAGCCCACCGTCACGCCAAGCCACTTGATTGAGCCCTGCATTCGGGATATCACACACACGCGGGCCACTGAGCGACAACGCCTGCGCATGACGCCAGACCATGTCGAGCACGCCACCATGCGTGACCACCACCACATGCTCACCGATGTATTGCTCGGCGAGGTTTTGTAGCGTGGCAATCACACGGTCGTGAAAGGCTCGTGTGGTCTCTGCGCCTTCCACCGCATCATCTGCATCAAAGGCCAACCAGCGCTGCCAAGCCTCAGGGTATTGGGCTTGAATGTCGGGGCTGCGCATGCCTTCAAACATGCCGTAGCACTGCTCACGCAAACCGGCATTCAAGATGCAGGTGTGGCCCAACACTTCGGCCACAGGTTGGGCCGTTTGCTGGGCACGAAGTAAGTCGCTGCTGATGAGTCGGGTGGGTACGCGGCCCTGGGCTTGCCATTCGCCCAGAGCTTGCACCATGCGAGTTTTCAAACGTTGGGCTTGTTCAAAACCCATGTCATTCAATGGCACATCGAGCTGCCCTTGAAACCGCAGCTCGCGGTTCCACGCGGTCTCGCCGTGGCGAATGAGCAAAAAGTCAGTCATGGCGATCAGTGCAAGGTATGCGAGCTATCGGTACTGAAGCAGTTTCAGCAGCCAAGCTTACTGAGCGGCGCGCTTGGCCAACAGACGCTTGTAGACGCCCGCAGACACCAAGTTTTTGCCATCGTCGCCCGCTCCCAGCAACGAGATTTCGCGCACAAAGGTGCTGGAGATGAACTGGTATTTGGCGCTGGGCGTGAGAAATACGGTTTCCACTTCAGGCATCAGTTCGCGGTTCATGCCAGCGAGCTGAAACTCGTAGTCAAAGTCGGTCACAGTACGCACACCGCGCACCATCACGGTGGCGTTGTGGCTGCGCACAAAATCGCGGGCCAAGCCGGTGAAAGGCACTACTTCCACTTGAGGATGTGCAGCCATGGCTTCACGCACCATGTCCATGCGCTCATCCAAGGTGAATAAGGTTTTCTTGTGGTGCGCCGTGGCCACCGCCAAGATGACTTTGTCAAACATGGCTGCTGCGCGCAGCACGATGTCTTCATGACCCAAGCTGATGGGGTCAAAGGTGCCGGGGTAAATGGCGACAACTTGCTTAGACATGGGCGCTCCTAGGTTTTTCTAAGTATCAAAATGATTATGCAATCGAGCGCAGCAAGTGCGCGTGGACCGCGCCAGCTTTGAGGTGGCGGTGCAAGCTCAGCCCCATGGGCTGCAGCTGCTCGTCCGTCCAAGCCACAGGTGCTTCGAGGTACACATACCCATCGGCCTTGACGGCTTTGGCAGCGGCTTGCAATGCAGGCTCAAACAACGCGCCATCAAACGGTGGATCGATGAAGATCAAGTCCACGCTCGCAGCACTGAGTTGCTTCAAACACGCCACGCCATCGGTGCGCAACACATGCACATTGCTGGCCTTGAGACGGTTGACTTGGGTACTCAGCTGCGCCACCAAGGCGGGGTCAAGCTCGCACACCTGCACATGGGCAGCGCCGCGTGAGGCAGCTTCAAAACCCAAGGCGCCTGTGCCAGCAAATGGATCCACACAGCGCCAGCCCACGAGCGACTGACCGAGCCAGTTGAACAAGGTCTCACGCACACGGTCGGGTGTAGGGCGCAGGCCAGGCTTGAGGGCCACAGGCAGTTTGGTGCGGCGCCATTCGCCGCCAATGATGCGCACCTCGCCAGCACCTTTGTGTCGCTTCTCGGCGGCAGGTTTGGCGGGAGGGGTGTTGAAAGATTTGGGTGTGCGGGTTTTCATAGAATGGACCGATTCTAGAAACCCCCACACATGTTTAGCTTCTTCAAGAAAAAAAACGCTGATCAGCCTGCGGCAGACGCCAAGAGCAGCAGCTCAACGCCACCCGCAAACGCTGCTGCATCCGAGACCACGTCACAGCAAATGCCAGCCGAGCGCCCCCGCGCCAGCTGGATGGCCCGCTTGGGCCAAGGCCTGCGCCGCACGGGCCAAAGCATCAGCACGGTTTTCACGGGCACCAAGATTGACGATGAACTGTATGAAGAACTTGAAACTGCTCTGCTCATGGCCGATGCTGGCGTGCAAGCCACCGAGTATTTGCTCAAAGACTTGAAGCAGCGCGTCAAAGACACCGCGACTACTGAGCCCTCCGCCGTCAAGGCTTTGCTGGCCGCCTCTATCGCCCAACTGCTCAAGCCGCTCGAACAGCCACTCACCATCGGTGCACACAAACCCACCGTCATCATGGTGGCTGGCGTGAACGGTGCGGGTAAAACCACGTCCATTGGCAAGCTCACCCGCCATTTGAGCGACAGCGGTGCTTCGGTGTTGCTGGCCGCGGCCGACACCTTCCGCGCCGCCGCCCGAGAGCAACTGGCTGTTTGGGCCACACGCAACACAGTAGAAATCGTCAGCCAAGAAGGCGGCGACCCCGCCTCTGTGAGCTTTGACGCCGTCACCGCAGGCCGCGCACGCGGCAAAGACGTGGTGCTGGTCGACACCGCTGGTCGCTTACCCACGCAACTGCACCTGATGGAAGAGCTGAAAAAGATCAAACGCGTGGTGCAAAAAGCCGATCCAACTGGCCCACACGAAGTGCTGCTGGTGATTGATGGAAACACCGGCCAAAACGCGCTGGCTCAGGTCAAGGCCTTTGACGAAGCGTTGGGGTTGACCGGCCTCATCGTCACCAAACTCGATGGCACTGCCAAAGGTGGCGTACTGGCAGCCATCGCACTGTGGGGCCAAGCCCGCGCAGCCGCAGGTGGCTCAAACGTGCCTGTGTATTTCATTGGCGTGGGCGAAGCCGTGGAAGACCTCGAAACCTTCAACGCCCAAGAGTTTGCCGACGCCCTCTTGGGCTAAGGCTTGGTCGCGCTGAGGTTTAGTCGCGCCTCAAAACACCTTGGAGGCTCTCGCGCCAGCGGCCGCAGCGCTCATGCGCCTCCACCACGGGGTAGCTGTCCATGCGGCCCTGTTTCCGAGTGAGCGGCGGCTGGATGTAATAGCCTAAGCCACAGCGCAAATGGGTTTCAGAAGAGTCGGAATGAAGCACATGCGCGCAACTCTTGCAGCACTGCACGGCAATTCGCTCCAAGGTCATGGGGGGCATAGAAGGCTCCTTAAATACTGTGATTAAATTCAGTATATGTTAAAAAACACAGTATCTCAACACCTTCTCGATTCACGGGTAAACCCCTAAAATACGCAAGGTTTAGCACTCACCACCCATGAGTGCTAATATACGATTTAGTTATCCGAAAGGACTAATTCAATGACTGCAATCACACAACAGCAACTCGCCGTTTCCAATCCTTGGGCACTGGTTCCGTCGCTGGGCAACCTCGATGCCTACATCAGTGCTGCCAACCGCTTGCCCATGCTCACGCCAGAGCAAGAGCAGGAGTTTGCGCGTCAACTCAAAAACAACAACGACCTCGAAGCCGCTGGAAAGCTGGTGCTCTCGCACCTGCGTTTGGTGGTGTCGGTGTCACGCCAATACTTGGGCTACGGTCTGCCCCACGCTGACCTGATTCAAGAAGGCAACATCGGTTTGATGAAAGCCGTCAAACGCTTTGACCCCGATCAGGGTGTGCGTCTGGTCAGCTACGCGCTGCACTGGATCAAAGCTGAGATTCACGAATACATCTTGCGCAACTGGCGTTTGGTCAAAGTGGCCACCACCAAAGCCCAACGCAAACTCTTCTTCAACTTGCGTTCGATGAAACAAGGCTTCAAGGCCGACGCCACAGAAGCCACGCATCGCAACAGCCTCAACACCCAAGAAGTCGAGGCCGTGGCCAGCAAGCTCAACGTCAAGCCCGAAGAAGTGTTGGAAATGGAAATGCGCATGGCCGGCGGCGATGTGTTGCTCGACCCGACGCCCAACGAAGAAAGCGATGAAGCCTTTGGCCCCATCGCCTACTTGACCGATGTGAACCACGAGCCCACTGCCATAATCGCCGCGCACCAACGCGATGTGCTGGCGTCTGATGGCATCACCGCTGCGCTCAATGTGCTGGACGAACGCAGCCGCCGCATCGTGGAAGAGCGCTGGCTCAAAGTGCAAGACAACGGCTCGGGCGGCATGACACTGCACGAGTTGGCTGCCGAATACGGCGTCAGCGCCGAACGCATTCGCCAAATCGAAGTGGCAGCCATGAAGAAGATGAAAGCAGCTTTGGCTGAATACGCTTAAGGCTTAATTGCTGAATGCTGGAATGCCCGTGATGGCACGCCCCAAAATCAGCGCATGCACATCATGTGTGCCCTCGTAGGTGTTGACCACTTCTAGGTTTACCAAATGGCGGGCGACACCAAACTCATCGCTGATGCCATTGCCACCCATCATGTCGCGGGCCAAACGTGCAATGTCCAAAGCCTTGCCGCAGCTGTTGCGCTTCAAGATAGACGTCAAGTCCACTGAGGCTGTCCCCTCATCTTTCATGCGCCCCAAGCGCAAGCAGCCCTGCAAGCCTAAAGAAATCTCGGTCAGCATGTCGGCCAACTTCTTTTGAATCAGTTGGTTGGCCGCCAAAGGGCGGCCAAACTGTTGACGGTCCATCACGTATTGGCGTGCACGGTGGAAGCAGTCTTCAGCAGCGCCCAAAGCGCCCCAGGCGATGCCATAGCGCGCACTGTTCAAACAGGTGAACGGGCCTTTCAAACCACGCACATCGGGGAAGGCATTTTCTTCTGGCACAAACACCTCGTCCATCACGATCTCGCCAGTGATGGATGCACGCAAACCCACCTTGCCGTGCACGGCGGGAGCGGTCAAACCCTTCCAGCCTTTTTCCAAAATGAAGCCGCGAATCGCGCCTGCATCATCTTTGGCCCACACCACAAACACATCGGCAATCGGGCTGTTGGTGATCCACATCTTGGCCCCTGAGAGCGAATAACCCCCTGCCACTTTTTTGGCACGCGTGATCATGCTGCCGGGGTCTGAGCCGTGGTTGGGTTCGGTCAACCCAAAGCAACCAATCCACTCTCCCGTGGCCAGCTTGGGCAAGTACTTTTGTTTTTGGGCTTCAGAGCCAAACTCGTGGATGGGCACCATCACCAAAGACGATTGCACACTCATCATCGAACGATAGCCCGAGTCCACGCGCTCCACCTCACGCGCCACCAAGCCGTAGCAGACGTAGTTCAAACCAGCGCCGCCATAGGCCTCAGGGATCGTGGCACCTAAGAGGCCCAGCTCACCCATTTCACGAAAAATCGATGCGTCCATTTTTTCGTGACGGAAAGCCTCCAACACACGCGGGGCCAAACGCTCTTGGCAATAAGAAGCTGCCGCCTCTTTGACTTGACGCTCTTCGTCCGTCAATTGGGCATCAAGTTGGAAGGGGTCTTCCCAAGAAAAACTTGCAGAGCTCATGGCGTGCTTTCTTTAGTAAAAGATGTTGAATGTGTGAACTGAGTCAAGGTGTGCTTTTGAGCAAAGTTTGAATGTCTTGCGCCAGCACTTTGGCGCCTGAGCCATAGCGGCTGTACAAGCGCACATTGCCTTGCGTGTCATACACATAACTACCGGCCGAGTGATCCATGGTGTAGCTGGTCGGCGTTTGCCCATCCACCTTTTTGTAATAAATCTTGAATTGTTTGGCAACCACAGGCAGTTCATCTGCTGTGGGCACAAAGGCGACAAAGCTAGGATCAAAGTTGGTCATATAGGCTTTGAGCAACTCCGTGGTGTCGCGTGCCGGGTCTACCGTCACAAACACGCCTTGCAGCTTCTCACCATCTGCGCCAAGCAAGCGCTTGACTTCTACCAACTCTGTCATCGACGTGGGGCACACATCGGGGCATTGCGTGTAGCCAAAAAATAGCACCACCACCTTGCCCTTGAAATCACTCAGGCTGCGACGTTGGTCGTTGTGATCGGTAAGGGTGAAAGCCTTGGCATAGTCGGCCCCCGTGATATCGATGCCATTGAATTTGGGCTTCTCAGGGCTACAAGCTGTCAAGGCCAACACAACAAAGTATGACAACAACCAGCGACGCGAAAAAATAAACATGGTGTGACTCATTTCTTAGACAACAAGGTGCGCATGTCTTGCAAAGACACAGTGCTTTCGCTCTGCACTTTGAGGCGCGGAATAGGTTTAAGGGCATGGCCATAAATCACCTCTACGGTGAGCGTGAGGCGACCATCCTGCTGCGGCTGGGCCAGCGACAGCAAAGCCGTTTTGAGCTGCGCCAGCCAACGCCTGCCGCGCAACCCTGCAAAGCGCTCGCGGTGCAAATTGCGCCCGAGCAAGCGGCACTCGGCCAACAAGCTGTCGGCATCGGCATAGGTGAGTGTGATGCGCTCCATGTCCATCACGGGTTCTGCAAAACCGGCTTGCACCAGCATGTCGCCCCAATCATGCATGTCGGTGAACGCATGACTGGCAGGCGGCCAGCCTTGGGCTTGGTACACCTCGGCCAGTTCACGCAGAGTGTCGGGGCCAAGGCAGGAGAACATCAAAAAACCATCTACCGCCAACAGCTGATGCCACTGCTGCAACAAAGCCTGTGGGTTGGCGCTGTTGTGCAGCGCCATATTGGCCCAGAGCATGTCTGCACTACCTGCAGCAGGGGCACCAAACTTCAAGGCATGGCTTGGCAGCCAGCGTTTCCAAAACGGCGCTTGCAACGATTGACATGCGAGCTGCTCAAGCCGAGGGGAAGTCTCCACCACGCTGCATTGCGCTTGCGGGTAACGCGCGCGCAGCTTGGCGTGCGTTTGCAAGCCACCGCTCACAGGCGCCCAATCCACCCATGATTTGGGTTGTAAGCGAATCCACTGCAAACGGTCTTCCATGCGTCGGCCAATTTCCTCGTTCAACCAAGGCGATGCCGCGTGCGGCCACGCGGCCCAACGGGCGCTGGCCACAGGGTCAAGCGTGGGGGGCGTATCAGGCGAGGAAGGTTCAGACATGGCCCCTATTATCGACACCACATCCTTCGTAAACATTGCGCTGCGCTTCAACCCAAAACTGTGCAATGTCTTTCCAATGCGGGGCATGTTGATGCTTCCAAGTGTTTGTTATATCTGCCGCCGCTGGCCCAGCCAGCCTTTGTGCACGCCGTGTGTCGAACGCTTCGCCCAACCCACACAGCGTTGCCCCACTTGCGCCCTCACCCTCACTCAGCCCAAGTGCCGCAACTGCGACCAATATCCCAGCCCACTAGACGCCTGCGTAGCCGCATTGAGCTATACGTTTCCATGGGCAGGCTGCATTGCCCGCTTTAAGTTCCAATCCGACCCCAGCCTCGCCCGCGCCTTGGCCCACCTCATGCGCCACGCCCCGTGGGTCGAGCCTGCGTTGGATGCTGCCACGCTGGTGGTGCCCATGCCCCTCTCTCCCGCCCGCCTGCGCGAACGCGGTTTTAACCAAGCGCTAGAGCTGTCCCGTCACATAGCACCAAACAAAACCCACGCCCACACCTTGCTGCGCCGTGGCGACAGCGCCCACCAAGTGGGTGCTTCGCGCCAAGAGCGGTTAGACCATGTGCGTGATGCGTTTTGGGTCGCACCCGAACGTGTGTCTGCCGTGCGCGGTCAGCGCGTGGTGCTGGTGGACGATGTGATGACCACAGGGGCGTCGATGTACGAAGCAGCGCGGGCTTTGCAAGTGGCGGGGGCTGGGCACATCACAGGCTTGGTGCTGGCTCGCACGGAAGAACGCGAGGCACATCACTGACGCAATGAAGCCCCTCACTCATGCGGGACAATCTACCCATGTTCCACATCGTCCTCGTTCACCCCGAAATCCCGCCCAACACGGGCAATGTCATTCGTTTGGCGGCCAACACTGGCTGCACCTTGCATTTGGTTGAGCCCCTGGGTTTCTCGATGGAAGACAAGCACATGCGCCGGGCGGGCTTGGACTACCACGAATACGCGCCCGTGCTGCGCCATGCCGACTGGGCCACGTTTTTGAACGACGCCAAGCCCGACCCCGCACGCATGTTTGCCATGACCACCAAAGGCTCCAGCACCGCGCACGACATGGCGTTTCAGCCCGGCGACTGGTTTGTGTTTGGGTCTGAGACCAGCGGCTTGCCCGTGGACATTCGCGAAAGCTTCCCCCTCAGCCAGCGCCTGCGCCTGCCCATGCGTACCGACCAGCGCAGCCTGAACTTATCGAACTCAGTGGCCGTCATCACCTACGAGGCGTGGCGACAAAACGGGTTTGTGGGCAAGGCCTGACAACTGCGTCAAACCCATTGATTCAGGTCAAGCCTTATAGCGTTCTACGCACGAACATATAGCCCTAGGTTTTAAGCACTCGCCTACACTAGAGGGCTTGATTTATAGCGATTGATTACAGTCATGAGTGCATTCCTCGACGAAGAAGTTTTATCCGTCCACCACTGGACCGACCGCCTGTTCAGCTTCACCACCACACGCGATACCTCGCTGCGTTTTTCTAATGGCCACTTCACCATGATTGGCTTGCGCGGTGAAAACGGTAAACCCTTGTTGCGCGCCTACAGCATCGTGAGCGCGAACTACGAAGAACACTTGGAGTTTTTGAGCATCAAAGTGCCAGACGGCCCGCTCACCTCCAAGCTGCAACACATCAAAGTGGGCGACAAAATCGTCATCGGCAAAAAGCCCACGGGCACTTTGCTGATCGACTATTTGCTGCCTGCCAAAAACTTGTATCTCATTGGCACAGGCACGGGCTTGGCCCCGTTCCTCAGCATTGTGCGTGACCCAGAAACGTATGAGCGTTTCGAAAAAGTCATCTTGGTGCACGGCGTGCGCGAAGTGAAAGAACTGGCCTATCACGACTACTTGACCGAAGAGCTGCCCAAGCACGAGTTCTTGGGCGAGATGGTGAGCAGCCAAATGCTGTACTACCCCACCGTCACCCGCGAGCCCTACAAAAACCAAGGCCGTGTGACCGACTTGCTCACCTCCAACAAACTCACCCAAGATTTGGGCTTACCCAACATCGACCCCGCCAATGACCGCATCATGATTTGCGGCAGCCCCGGTCTGAACAAAGACATGCGCACTTTGCTGGAAGAGCGCGGTTTCAAAGAAGGCTCGACCACCACGCCTGGCGACTTTGTGGTGGAACGTGCCTTCGTTGAGCAGTAATCAAAGTCACTGATGTTCGAACCCAGCCAAGCCGATGTTCGGCGCTTCTTCTGCTCCGTCTACGCCAAATGGCGTGACGGGCAACCAATGGACGCGCTGGAAACCTTGGCCAGCCAGTGGGTGGCCGAGCACCCCGAATACCACACCGATTTCTCCGACGTTGATGCAGCGCTTGAGCGCATGTACGAAGTGAAAGACGGCAAGACCAACCCCTTCTTGCATTTGTCCATGCACCTGTCGGTGAGCGAGCAATGCTCGATCGACCAGCCACGTGGCATTCGCCAAGCGGTGGAGTTGCTCACCGCCAAGCGCGACTCATTGCACGACGCACACCACGAAACCATGGATGCGCTGGGGCAAATGATTTGGGAAAGCCAGCGCAGTGGTCGCCCGCCTGATGGGCAGGCTTATATTGATGCGGTGCAGCGTAGGGCGACCAAAGACTGATCGCAAAGGCGCATTAAGATCTCTCAAAACACAAACAGGAGACAAACCATGCGCCACTTTGTAAATAAATCCAGCTTACGCCGCACCCTGTGTGCCAGTCTTGCAATAGCAGCTCTAAGTGCTATCGGCCTGCCTGCTGCCCACGCGCAAAGCTACCCCAGCAAACCCATCAAATTTGTAGTGCCCTTCAGTGCAGGCAGCGCCACCGACAACGTGGGCCGCATCTTGGCCCAAGCCATGGGCGAGGCGATGGGGCAAACCATCACGGTGGAGAACAAAGCCGGGGCCAATGGCATCTTGGGTGCTGAAATGGTCAAAGCTGCACCGGCTGATGGCTACACATTTTTGGTGACCACCAGCACCACGCAAGCGGCCAATGTCCACCTGTACCGCAAGCTGCCCTACGACCCCGTGAAAGACTTCACGCCCATTGGCAAGATTGGCGAGACCGGCTTTATCTTGATGGTCAACACCGACTTCCCCGCCAAAGACATGAAAGAGTTTGTGGCCTACGCCAAAGCCAACCCGGGCAAGCTCGCGTTTGGTCACGGCTCGTCGGGCTCGCTCGTGTCTGCGGCCATGCTGACCGAATTGGCCGGTTTGCAAACCGTGAACGTGCCGTACAAAAGCATTCCCCCTGCTTTGACCGATTTGCTCGGTGGCCAAATTCAATTCGCCTTTGCCGACACTGGCAACGCTGTGTCGCAAATGAACGGCGGGCGCATGCGTGGCCTAGGCGTGACCACCAAGAAACGTGCAGGCAAAGCGCCCAACGTGCCACCTATCGGCGACACCGTGAAAGACTACAACGTGAGCGCATGGTTTGGCCTCATGGCCCCAGCGGGCGTTCCAGCTGACGTGCAAAAGAAAGCCACCGCCACTTTGCTGGCCGTGCTGGCCAAGCCCGAGGTGCGCGAGAAGATTCAAGGCGTGGGCATTGACCTTGACGTGGAAGACTCTGCGACGCTTGCCAAAACCATCGACGCCGAAATTAAGAAATGGGGCGGTTGGGTCAAGACAGCGGGCATCACACCTGAATAAACCATGAGCCTGACTGACAACGCAAGCCTGCAAGGTGCACTCGCAGGCTTGCGCGTGCTTGATTTAACGGGCGTGGTGCTCGGTCCCTATGCCACGCAAATTTTGGGCGACTACGGGGCCGACGTCATCAAGATCGAGCCGCCTAGCGGCGACATCATGCGCCACGCAGGCCCGATGAAACACCCTGGCATGGGCCACATCTTCATCAACGCCAACCGCAACAAACGCTCAGTGGTTCTGGATTTGAAAAAGCCGGAACAACGCGAACAGTTGCTGGCCTTGTGCAAAACCGCCGATGTGCTGACCTACAACATTCGCCCAGCCGCCATGGCGCGTTTGGGTTTGTCGTATGACACATTGCGCGCCGTCAACCCACGCTTGATCGTGTGCGGCGCGTATGGCTACAGCGAAGGCGGCCCCTACTCCGACTGGCCCGCGTACGACGACCTAATTCAAGGTGCTGTGGGCATGCCGTGGCTGATGACGCAAAGCGGCAGCCATGAACCACGCTACGCCCCCACCACATTTGCCGACCGCGTGACGGGGCTGAACATGGTGCACGCTGTGATGGCCGCCATCATTGCACGCTACCGCACAGGCGTAGGCCAACATGTGGAAGTACCCATGTTTGAATGCTTGCTGCAGTTTGTATTGGGCGATCACTTGTGTGGCGAAACATGGAAGCCCTCTCTCGGCGGCATGGGCTATCCACGCTTGATGGCTGTGAATCGCAAACCCTACGCCACACAGGACGGGTACATCTGCGCCCTCATGTACAACGACGCGCATTGGCAAGCGTTTTTAAAACTCGTGGGCGCGCCTGATTTGTTTGAAACCGATGCGCGCTTTGCCACACATGCGGATCGCCTTAGAAACATCGATGCGCTGTATGGCGTGGTAGCCCAGCACATGCGCAAGCGCCCAACAGCCGAGTGGCTCAAAGACCTCACAGCGCATGACATCCCTGTCATGCCCATGATGAAGCTCAACGATTTGCTGACCGACCCACACCTCGCTGCCACCCAAGGCTGGCTCGATGTGCCACACCCGTTTGAAGGCATGCTGCGCCAACTGCGCCCCCCAGTGCGCATGAGTGGCACACCCACCGGCGTGTGGCGGCCTGCGCCTCGATTGGGCGAACACACTGAAGAGGTGCTGCGCGAGCTGGGCTAAGCTCTGATACGCTACCTAAAAAATTTAACGCAAACGGAACAGACCGATGAAATTCAAAGGCACCGACAACTACGTCGCCACCCAAGATTTGATGCTGGCAGTCAATGCTGCCATCGCCCTCAAGCGCCCCTTGCTCGTCAAAGGCGAGCCAGGCACGGGCAAAACCATGTTGGCCGAGGAAGTGTCTGAAGCACTGGGCATGCCCCTGCTGCAATGGCACATCAAGTCCACCACCAAGGCGCAGCAAGGCCTGTACGAGTACGACGCCGTGAGCCGTTTGCGCGACAGCCAAATGCCGGACGCAGACAGCCAAGCGCGTGTGCAACACATTGAAAACTACATCCTCAAAGGTGTGCTGTGGCAAGCCTTCACATCAGAAACACCTGTGGCCTTGCTGATTGACGAGATCGACAAAGCCGACATCGAGTTCCCCAACGACTTGTTGCGCGAACTCGACCGCATGGAGTTTTATTGCTACGAAACGCGCCAACTCATCAAGGCCAAAAATCGTCCGTTGGTGTTCATCACCTCTAACAACGAAAAAGAGCTGCCCGATGCATTCTTGCGTCGCTGCTTCTTCCACTACATCAAGTTCCCAGATGCCGACACCATGCGCCACATCGTGCAGGTGCACTTCCCCACCATCAAGCAAGACTTGTTGACCGTGGCGATGAAAACCTTCTTTGACATTCGCAATTTGCCAGGCCTCAAGAAGAAGCCATCCACCAGCGAACTGATCGACTGGCTCAAGCTGTTGGTGGCCGAAGACATCCCGCTCGAAGCGCTTCAAACCGCAGACGACAAAGTATCCATCCCGCCACTCGTGGGCGCCTTGCTGAAAAACGAACAAGACACCACGCTGTTTGAAAAGCTGGTGTTCATGCAAAGTCGTAACCGTTAAAGAAAGACACACGCCCATGTTTGCATCCCTGTTGGAAGGCCTCACCGACGCCATCGGATTTGTAGTCGGCGCCTTGTTGGGTTTCGGTCTAGGCCAAGCCTTTGGCTTAGACCTTTTTGCACCCGGCTATGGCGCAGGCAGCATCGCTGCCATCATCTTGGTCGGTATCGGTGGCGGCGTGGGTTTACAAGCTGCGCGCCGCATTCGTGCACCCAAGCCCGACGCTGAATAAAGTCACGCCATGCTGATCGACTTCTTCTACACCCTGCGCGCTGCCAAAGTGCCTGTGTCGGTGCGCGAGTACCTGACACTGCTCGAAGCGTTGCAGGCCAATGTGGTCGGTCCTACATCCGATGCGTGCAACATGGATGATTTCTATCACCTCTCGCGCCTCATCCTCGTCAAAGACGAAAAGCATTACGACAAGTTTGACCGTGCGTTTGCTGCGTACTTCAAAGGCGTGGAGATGCTGACCGACTTCACCAAGGAAGTACCGCTCGATTGGCTAGAGAAAATTCTTCAAAAAGAACTCACACCCGAGCAAAAAGCCGCCATCGAAAAAATGGGCTGGGACGAGTTGATGGAGACGTTGAAGAAACGCCTCGAAGAACAAAAAGAACGCCACGAGGGCGGCAGCAAATGGATTGGCACAGGCGGCACATCGCCCTTTGGCAACGGTGGCTACAACCCCCAAGGCATTCGCATTGGCGGCAAAGGTGGCAACCGCAGCGCCGTGAAGGTGTGGGACCAACGCGCCTACCGTGACTACGACGACACCCAAGAGCTGGGCACACGCAACATCAAAGTGGCGCTGCGCCGCTTGCGCCGCTTTGCACGCGAGGGCTCTGCCGAAGAGCTTGACCTTGACGGCACGATCCACAAAACAGCGGCCAATGCAGGCTTCTTAGACATCTTGATGCGACCCGAGCGCCACAACAATGTGAAAGTGCTCTTGCTCATGGATGTGGGCGGCACGATGGATGACCACATCGCCCGCGTAGAAGAACTCTTCAGCGCCGCCAAGGCCGAGTTCAAACACTTGGAGTTTTATTACTTCCACAACTGCGTGTACGACTTCATGTGGCGCAACAACAAGCGTCGCTACGCAGAGAAGTTTGAAACGTGGGACATCATTCGCAAGTACAACAAAGACTACAAGCTCATCTTCATTGGCGACGCCACCATGAGCCCGTATGAAATTGTGCAGCCCGGTGGCAGCGTGGAATACAACAACGAAGAAGCGGGTGCTGAATGGCTACAGCGCTTGATTCACGCGTTTCCAAAATTTGCATGGATCAACCCCGAGCCCCAGGGCGTGTGGCAATACCGCCAAAGCATTGCCATCATTCAACAAATCGTCAGTAACCGCATGTATCCGCTCACGCTCAAAGGCTTGGAAGAAGCGATGCGGGTACTCAGCAAGTAGCGCCTTAAAATACCTGCGGTTGCCGCCGTAGTTCAATGGATAGAACGACTCCCTCCTAAGGTGTAGATACAGGTTCGATTCCTGTCGGAGGCACCAGTTTCATTTACCCATCTTCTGCGCGTCCTTCAAATCGATCAAACCCTCTTGCACCAAGGCGGCCAAGCTTTGTTCTAAGGTCTGCATACCTACTCCGCGCCCAGTTTGAATCGCTGAATACAGCTGAGCCACCTTACCTTCGCGAATCAGATTACGCACAGCAGGTGTTCCCAGCATTACTTCATATGCTGCAACGCGCCCTTCGCGATCTTTGCGTCTGCAAAGTACTTGTGTGATGACGGCGTTGATCGACTCCGACAACATGCTGCGCACCATGTCTTTCTCTTCTGCAGGAAACACATCAATGATGCGATCCATGGTTTTTGCTGCACTTGATGTATGCAAGGTACCGAGCACTAAATGGCCGGTCTCGGCCGCCGTGATGGCAAGGCGAATGGTATCGAGGTCGCGCAGCTCACCTATCAAAATCACATCCGGATCTTCACGCAGCGCTGCACGCAGGGCGTTGGCAAAACTCAGGGTGTGAACCCCCAATTCGCGTTGCTGAATCAAGCATTGCTTGGATGTATGCACAAACTCAATAGGATCTTCGATGGTGATGATGTGCTTGGCCTGGGTTTGGTTCAACGCATTCACCATCGCTGCCAAAGTTGTGGACTTGCCAGAGCCTGTGGCCCCCGTCACCAAGACCAAGCCATGTGTACGTTGAGCTAACTCATGCAAAACAGCAGGAACATGCAAATTTTCTAAGCTGGGTATGTCATGGGCTATCACACGAAACACAGCTGAAACGCCGCGCACTTGCATGAATACATTCACGCGAAAACGAGACAGAGTCGGCACATCAAATGAAAAATCACATTCATGCGCCAGTTTGAATACAGCCTGCTGTGCCAACGGCATGATTCCAAGCAACGCCTGATGCAACTCTTCATGGACCAATGAAACATCTGACATCGCCACCAAATGGCCATCAACTCTGAGGTTGGGTGGGCTCCCAGATGCCAGGTGTAAGTCTGAGGCACGTTGAGCGAGGCATTCCTGCAACAGTTTTTGAAGATTCATTCGTACCTTCTATACGAGCTACAAGATACTTTTGTAACTAATCAGAATTCATTTTTGAAGGCTTTGTTTCTTCGTGGTGCATGATCAGGGAAGTTCCTAGGCTTGTGCGCACAAAACCTCGAAGCTGAAGTGCAAAAACACTCCGCAAAACTGGCACAATGCACCCGTTTTAATAAGGAAATGACATGAACAAAACTGAATTGATCGAAGCAGTGGCAGCACAAACGGAACTGACAAAGGCCGACGCTGGCCGCGCAGTCAATGCCATCTTGGACACCATCACTCACGCTGTTGCTAAAAAAGACGACGTGCAGTTGATCGGCTTCGGTACCTTCAAAGCTGCTACACGTGCTGCTCGCACTGGCAAAAACCCACGTACTGGCGAAGCTTTGAAAATCGCAGCTGCTGTGGTGCCTCGCTTCACTGCTGGTGCAGCCTTCAAAGCTGCCGTGAACACCAAGAAGAAGTAATTCTTCGCGTTCAAACGCAAAAGCGGCACGGGCAACCGAGCCGCTTTTTTCTTTGTCTATACATATCAGGAGACTCGCATGTTCACCCACGTTTTTTTAGGCGCCAAAGACATTGAAGCATCGCGCCAGTTTTACGATGCAGCGCTCGGCGCTCTCGGACACGCCCCAGGCGCAGGTGGTGGCAGCCGCTATGTGTACCGCACACCCACAGGCACGTTTGGCATCACCCTGCCCATCAATGGTGAGCCCGCCACGTTTGGCAATGGCAGCACGTTTGGCTTTGCCGCCAAATCAGAAGCTGAAGTGTTGGCCTTTCACGCCGCTGGCGTGGCCCACGGCGGCGTGAGCTGCGAAGACCCACCGGGCCTACGTACCAACCCAGCATTTAGCTACTTCATCGCTTACTTGCGTGACCCAGCGGGCAACAAGATTTGTGCGATGTACCGCCCACCAGCTAAATAAACAGCATCAAGCCTGACGCATCTCTCGCAGCTCTGCGTTGGCGTGACGCAAGCGGTCGGCAATCGCCAAAGCCACCGCACGCATGACGCTGATGCTCATCACCGGATCGCCTGCTGCCACCGTGGCAAAGGCTTTGCGGTCGATGGCAATCAGCTCAGTCTCACGTGTGGCGTACACATCGGCCGAGTGGGCGCGGCCATCTAAGAATGACATCTCGCCAAAGAACTGCCCACGGCTGAACGTGGTGAGATGAATGGTTTTGCCATTGGCCAAAGGCAAGCTCACCTTCACTTCGCCTCGGCTGATCAGCATCAGCTCGTGGCCGCCTGAGTCAGCGCTGAACACCAACTCGCCCGCCTCATACACATGGCGCTGTGCGCAGCGCTCGAGTGCTGCAATTTCTTCGTCGTTCAAGCCATGGAAGATTTCAAACTTACCCAAGGGAATGCCTTCGTGTGACACATGGGCGTGGCCTGCAAGCGCCAAGGTTTCGTCTTCAATCCATTCCAGTGCTTCATCAAACTCGTCAAAAATTTTGGCGGTGCTGTCGGACAACAACCCTATGTGATCCACATAAGTGCGCAAATCGCGCCCGCTGGGCAAACGATCAGGCACACGCGTGAGCACCAAGCGCGCATGGCGCTCTGAGAGCATGTTGCGAATGCGCTCAATCATGTGGCCTGCCGTCATGTCCATCGACTGCACACGCATGAAATCGAGCACCACAAACTTGGCTTTGCTCAACTCAGGCTCAATCGCGGTGTAGAGCTGATCGGTGGTGCCAAAAAACAAGCTGCCTTGCAATTCAAAAATCACGGTATGGCTGCCGGTCTTTGTCAACACGTCGCGCTCGCGTTGGCCGCGCACGCGCTGCGAGAACACTTTGTCTCCAAAGGTTTTGCGGCGAATCGTAGAAGTATGAATTTGTTCACGCAAAAACAACATGATGGCCATCGCCACGCCCACACCCGATGCTGCAATCAGGCTCACGGTATTGGCCACGATGACCACCAGCAAGATGACGGCAAAGTCGAGCATGGTGTCTTTGGCTTTGAGCAATTGCAGTGAATGCCAGTCAATCATCTTGAAGCCAATCACGATCAACAAGGCGGCCAAGGCAGACACCGGAACCCAAGCAATGACCGAGGTCAACAACAGAATCGCCAGCAACGACCACACGCCCTGAAACACACCCGACAGATAGGTGGTCCCGCCACTGGCTTTGTTCACCAAGGTTGCGCCCATGGTGCCAGCACCGGGTGCGCCACCAATGAGTGAAGATGCCAAGTTGCCCAAGCCTTGACCGATCAACTCCTTGTTGGAATCGTGACGCGATCCGGTCATGGCATCAAGCACCACACAGGTTTTGAGTGTGTCAATCGACAACAGCACCGCCAATGTGACAGCGGGAAATACAACCTGCGTCCAGTGCGGCATGCCCGATTCGCTCAAGCTGCGAAAAGGATCGAGCAAGGATTCAAAGAAACCTTCACCACCCACAGCCAAAGGCCCAATGATGAACGGGTTGTCGTGCAAGTTGCGCAACTCGGGCCACGCGCTGAAAGCCAGCAGCCAATAAGACGCCATCCCACCGAGCAAACCCACAATCACTGCTGGCACCTTGCTTGAGATTCGAGGGGCTAGCAACATGAATGCCGCCGTGGCAGCGCCCACCATCAAACTCGGCGCTTGCCACAACTCCATGGCGTGCAAGCCTTGCCACCAGTTCATGCCTTTTGGCAATGCCATCCACTTGGGCAATTGGCTCATGATGATGATCAAGCCCACACCACTGAGGTAGCCACTCACCACCGGAAACGGCATGTACTTGATGAGTTCCCCAATGCGCAGCAAGCCAAATGAAATTTGTACCAAGCTGCTAATAAACGCCACCAAAAATAAAGTGAGCACCACAGCCCCAACGCCCGAGCCTTGCTGCGTCATTTGAATGGTAAGTGCCGACAACACCGCTGCAGCAGGCGCACATGGTGCGGAGATGAGACGTTGCGTGCCCCCAAACGTGGCCGCAATCAAGCCCAGCGCCGTGACGCCCAGCATGCCAGCCAAAGCGCCTTTGGCACCAAAGTCCGCGCCGAGCGGCGAGAAGATGGTCACGCCAAACGCTATGGCCGATGGCAACGCCACCAACATGGCTGCAAAGCCTCCCCAAATATCACCCGATAAATTGGCACGAGAAAGTGTGTGTGTAGAAGACATGGCAGATATGACAGTTTTTTGTCAGTATCTCAAATTTCGCGACAGTAATTTGTCGCTTGATTTAGCGCAAGCGAAATGCAACAGTTCCGTGTCTAATGACGCTTTCTAAAGGAGAAATGTATGACAGCAAACGTCGGCGGCATTGACCGCATCTTGCGTATCGTTGTGGGCTTGGTGCTCATCGCATTGGCGGCCACAGGCGTCGTCGGTGCATGGGGTTATTTGGGTGCGATTCCATTGGCCACAGGTGTGTTCCGTTTTTGCGGCGCATACACCTTGTTTGGCATCAACACTTGCCCAATGAAAGCGGCAGAAGAAGAGCCTGCGCAGTAATTCACGCAGCTCTTAGCATGCCTCAGCGCTTAGGCGGCTGAGGCTTTTTTT
Source organism: Pseudomonadota bacterium (assembly GCA_041180165.1). Classification (GTDB taxonomy): domain Bacteria; phylum Pseudomonadota; class Gammaproteobacteria; order Burkholderiales; family Burkholderiaceae_C; genus Limnohabitans. Next base: position 165,107 of record JBEGSC010000002.1, read on the forward strand.
CGTGCCAACCACAGCAGGCCTGCGCCGGTGATCAACACGGGCACCAGCGACCCCCAATTGAGCCACGCCCAACCTTGCGTAGTGACCAACGCGCCAGAGGCAAATGAGGTGAAGGCCATGGTGGCAAACACGCAAAAGTTAATGGCGGCTTGTGCTCGGTTTTTCTCTTCGGGGCTGTAGGCCTGCATCGACAAAGTGGTGCTACCCGTGAACAAAAAGTTCCAACCCACGCCCAGCAAAAACATCGACCACAAGAATTGGTGCAAGTCCACACCCGATAAGGCCACCGCAATGCAAGCGATGTTAAGCAGCACACCCACACCCATGATGGACAACACGCCAAAGCGCTTGATCAAATGCCCGGTGACAAAGCCAGGTGCAAACATGCCAATCACGTGCCACTCCAACACCCAGCCCGTGTCTTCAAACGACAGGCCACACACCTGCATGGCCAGCGGTGTGGCTGCCATCAACAAATTCATCACACCATAGCCCAAGGCAGCCGCCATGGCTGCCACAACAAACACCGGCTGACGCATGATCTGCCCTAAGGGGCGGCCACCCGTGTCATCTGCTTTCACCACAGGCGCAGGTGGGAAGGTGATGAAGCTCATCACCGCCATCGACAGAACGGCCACCACCATCAGCGCCACATAAGCGCCTGCGAAGGGTGTGCCGAACAAGCTCTTGGTTTGAATGGCCAAGTTAGGGCCAATCACAGCCCCAATCAAACCACCCGCCATGACCAAAGAGACTGCCTTCTCACGAAAGTCAGGCTGGCACAACTCAGCCGCCGCAAAACGGTACAACTGCCCGTTCGCGCTGTAGTAACCAGCCACCACAGTGGCGGTAACCAACAGCCAGAACGACTGCGAGAGCACCGCAAACGCGCCCAAGGCCGCCGACAGCAAAGCCACCAAGAGGCCCAGCTGGAAAGAACCCTTGCGTCCAAAGCGCTGCTGCGACTTTGCCACCAACCCGGTGCTGAGCGCACCGCCCACCACATAGCCCATCACAGGCAAAGTGGCCATCCAAGCCTCAGGGGCCAAACTCAAACCCACCAAACCATTGATGGCAATGAAGGTGACGTTGTTGGTCAAGAACAAGCCCTGCGCGATAGACAGCAATACGAGATGACGATTCATAAGGACCTACACCATCAAAGTAATCAAACCAACCGACATGGCCAAACCATGAATCACTGCTGCGGCGATGGTCAACACAATGGCAGGTGTCAAACGCTCGGGCTGGTCTGCATGTTTGTACAACAGCACAAACGCCCACAACGACAAAGGCATCGATGCCAAACCCCACAAGGCAGGCTCTGGGTGAATGAACCACCACACACCAGTAGCCAACCATCCATGAGCAAGCAAAGCAAAAAGTAAATAACTCCATGCAGCCCATTGCGCGCCTAAGCGAACCACCAAAGTACGCTTGCCAACTTGGGCATCGGCCTGTGCATCAGGAAAGCCATTGATGACCAAGATGTTGCCCACCAGCATGGCATAACTCACGGCCACAGCAAAAGGAATGACAAAGAACTGGCCGCGTTGCACATAGTCTGCCCCTACCACCACCAAGCCCCATGTCAGCGCCACAGTGAACTCACCCATACCACGCTTCATCAACGCCAGCGGCGGTGCAGAGTAGCCCCAGCCCAACAGCAAACCTGCTAAGCCCAACAGCACCAAACCACCGCCAGTTTGCACCGCCAACACCAAGCCACATGGAATCAAAACAATGATCAAAGCTTTGGCCAAGTCATGTGTGTCTTGCACCGTGACGTGGCCGTTTTGAATCAAGCGTGCACCACCTGTGAACGGAAACAAGCCTTGTGTATTGGCATCATCAGCGCCGTTCAACGCGTCGTGGTAATCGTTCAACACATTGGCTGCAGCATGCATGAGCACCGCAAGCACCAAGGTGGCCAACGCCGTCCAGACATTGGGGCCATGCCCACACACTGCGGCAACCAACGTGCCCAAGACACATGCCACGGCCGTGATGACCAAGAAGCCAGGCCGCGTCATCTGCACCAGCGTGCGCCAAGGCAGCTGGGCAGATGCGCTGTCAGCCTGGGTTTGTGGCAATTAACGCGGCACCAAGAAGACCGACTTTTCATGGATCACATCGTTGCTCGATGTGTCCTTGATGTCGAAGTTGATCTTGTGTGAACCTGCATCTGCGGAACCATAAGGAATGGTCACACGCAACACCACCCAGTGCGACTGCGCTGAAGCAACCTTCACTTCAGTGTCGGTTTCGATGCGAATGCCATTCATGCCATTGACAGACAGTGCAAACGTTTTGTCTTGCTCAGACGCATTCATCACCTGCAAACGGTAGATGTTTTCAATGCCACCGTTTTCTGTGATGCGCGCCAGTGTGGCGCGATCGCGTACCACGTCCACCTTGAAAGGTGTGCGCACTGCCAATGAAATGCCCACAGCCAAAACGATGGTCATCAAGATAGATGAGTAGATGAGCACACGCGGACGCAACACACGCATGAAGGTTTGCTTGGTGGTCCACTTATTCGCCATGGCGTTTTGTGTGGTGTAACGCACCAAACCTTTGGGATAACCCATCTTGTCCATCACGGTGTCACACACATCGGCGCAAGCGCCGCAGCCAATACATTCGTATTGCAAGCCATTGCGAATGTCGATGCCTGTAGGACACACTTGCACGCACAACGAACAATCGACACACGAGCCGAGGTTTGCAGCCGCCAAGTCTGTTTTCTTGGAGCGAGCACCACGAGGCTCACCACGCTCTGCGTCGTACGTGACGATGAGGGTGTCATGGTCAAACATGGCGCTTTGAAAGCGTGCGTATGGGCACATGTACTTACAAACTTGTTCGCGCATGAAGCCTGCGTTGCCGTAGGTGGCAAACGCATAGAAGAACACCCAGAAAAACTGCCATGGGCCAAAGCTCCATGCCACTGCAGTGGCTAGCAATTCTTGAATGGGTGTGAAGTAACCCACAAAGGTGAAACCCGTCCAGAGGGAAAGCACAATCCAAGCGGTGTGTTTGTAGACCTTCTTGCTGAATTTTTTCATCGAAAAATCAGCATCATCTAAACGCATGCGTGCTGAGCGGTCACCTTCAATCTTGCGCTCTATCCACATGAAGATTTCGCTGTACACCGTTTGCGGACAGGCATAGCCGCACCACAAACGGCCAGCCACAGCCGTGAACAAAAACAAGGCCAAAGCTGAGATGACCAACAAGCCCGTCAAGTAAATGAAGTCTTGCGGGTAGAGCACCAAGCCGAAGATGTAAAAACGGCGTGCCTCTAAATCAAACAACACCGCTTGACGTGTGCCCCACTCCACCCAAGGCAAGCCGTAAAACACGATTTGCGTGATGGCTACCGTGATCCAACGCCAATAGGCAAAAATGCCTTCTACAGAACGTGGGTAGATTTTTTTAGCGGCCGCATACAGCGACACCATTTCTTCGCTGTCATCCGCTGGTGCAGCTTGAATGGGAATGACTTTTTTAGGTTCTTGCTGATCGGTACTCATAGAAGTCAATCGTGATATTAAAAATTAGGCCAAAGTATCCCAAGCCTTGAGGGCTTCAGCGGAATACATCAATGCTGGGCCGCCACCCATGTAAACGCAAATGGTCAACATCTCTTCCAGCTCTTCGCGGGTGCAACCCAGTTTGCGCAAGGCCTTCACATGAAAACCTACACAACCAGAACAGTGCTGGGTGATGCCAATGGCCAATGCAATCAACTCTTTGTTTTTAGCGCTGATATTTCCTTCAGCCATTGATGCACGCGCCAATTGTCCAAATCCTTGCATCGCCTCAGACTGCGTCTTGCGAAAAGGGGTCAAACACTCGTTAATGCCTTGCATCAGACCGGCATGATCAAACGTACTCATAGCTATCCTTTTTCATTTACTTAAGTTGCTGCCCTGCGCCATCAAACACTTCGACCGTGACAGGAATACCTTGACGCACACTCTGGGTCACCGTGCAAAACTCTTCAAATTGCGCCAACACACGATCTACCTGCTCTAGCGATGAGGCAGCCACCCCCAAACGCATCTGAGCATTCATCTGCAACACACGCAAACGGTTGTCATCATTGCGCCCTACTTCAGCCGTCACAACACATGAAATCGGCTCAGGGACTTGTTTAAATTTGCGAAAAGCAAATAAGAGAGAGTCTGACAAACAGTTTCCAACAGCTGCACACAACATTTGCATGGGAGAGGGGCCTGAATCAGTCCCCAAAGGAGCTGGCTCATCACTGGTAAGCACAGGGATATCGCCACCAAATACTATGTCGAAACGATAGTCAACCCGTTGCGATAGCTCAACGCGAATTGTTTTTCCAGACATGGATTCACCTCATCATTCAAAAGATGGTTGCGCAGGCTTAACCAGTGCATGCCCTGCTGCTAGCCAGGCATCGACACCTCCGGCAATCGAACGCACATGCGTGTAACCCATTTGCGCCAATGACTGTGCACTGAGAGCCGCGCGTCCACTTGTTTTGCAATACAGCACGATATTCAAATCGCGTGCTTGAAAGTCTGGGTTATTGGCCATCTTGAACTCAAGCATGCCACGTGACATGTGGACAGCTCCTGGCAAATAGCCAGCCAAGTATTCTTCAGTCTCACGAACATCAATCAAGAGATCGCACACCTGAATGGCTTGCACAGCCTCTTCAACGGTGATTTCCTTAACAGATTGCTTGGCTTGAACGACCAGATCGTGAGCGGTTTTCATACAGATTTCCTTGTTGTAGAGACACGTTTTTTAGGTGCAGCCTTGGTTGGCCAAGCTTGTGCCTTGTGCTGCTGACTGATGCGGTCGCACACCAAATCACAAAGGGCATAGATGGTGGGATCGGCGATTTGGTAGTACACGCTAGTACCTCGCCCCTCGCGCTTGACAAAGCCTTGCTGCATCAAAACAGCCAAGTGACGCGACATATTGGCGGCCGTGTACCCACAAGCCTCCGCCAACTCTCCCACGTTGCGCTCGGCTTCGCGCAGCAAATTCAAGATACGCAAACGCGTTGGCTCAGCCAGCGCTTGGAAATAGTTGGCCACACGGTCGATGGCTTGCTCTGGAAGTTGGGTCATACGCAAATTTTAACCTTATTTAATTGATTGATTAAATAATTGTTTAGTTAAATAATCAGCTAATTATTTATAGAATACCCACATGACTGATTCCAAACTCCGCATCTCTGGCCGCTTGGCCCGCCTGTTTCAAACATCACAAATCACACCACTGTTAGCACTGGTGTGTTTTCTGCTGGGTGTCTTTGCCGTGTTGGTGACGCCGCGTGAAGAAGAACCGCAGATTAATGTCACCATGGCCAATGTGCTAATCCCCTTTCCGGGTGCATCCGTCAAGGATGTTGAGCAAATGGTCTCAGGCCCTGCCGAGCAAGTGCTATCCCAAATTGCGGGGGTCGAACACGTCATGTCTGTCTCGCAACCCGGCATGTCGGTGGTGACCGTGCAATACAAGGTGGGCGTTCCTCGCACCGAAGCCTTGGTGCGCTTGTATGACACCGTCAACTCACACGCCGACTGGCTGCCTAAAGGCTTGGGCGTGCTTCAGCCACTCATCAAACCCAAAGGCATTGATGATGTGCCCATCGTCTCGCTCACCCTACATGGCAAAGAGTCCGATCTGAGCGCTTTCGAACTCGAAAGCATCGCGCAAAACATCGAAATCGATTTGAAGCGCGTCAAAGGCACGCGTGAAGTCACCACGGTTGGTGGTCCAACGCGAGCCATTCAAATTGAGATCGATCCCGCACGCATGCAAGCGGCTGGCATCACCGTGCCCGAGTTGCGCATGGCTTTGCAAGCAGCACACTTAGGTGCGCCTGTAGGCGATTTGTTGGTCGGTCAACAAGCCATTGCCATTGAGTCCGGCCCCTTCTTGAGCAGCGCCAAAGATGTGGCGAGCCTGGTGGTGGGCGTGCGTGCGGGCACACCTATTCATGTACATGACATCGCCCAAGTGCGCGATGGCGGCGCCCAGGCCAACACAGCCGTGTGGCATGGCGTGGCAGGCGTCATGCCCAGCGAACGCACAGCCGTGACCATTGCCATCACCAAGAAGCCTGGCGAGAACGCCATAGAGGTGGCTGACGCTGTGTTGGCGCAAGTGGCCTCACTCAAGCACAGCAAGATTCCGTCCAACGTGGAGGTAACCACCACACGCAACTACGGCGAGACGGCCAATGACAAGGCACAGAAGCTCATTCAAAAGCTGCTATTTGCCACAGCCTCCGTAGTGGCCTTGGTGTTCATCGCCTTGGGCCGCCGTGAAGCAGCCATTGTGGGAACCGCTGTGATTTTGACGCTCACTGTGACTTTGTTTGCCTCGTGGGCTTGGGGCTTCACACTCAACCGTGTGTCGCTGTTCGCACTGATCTTTTCGATCGGTATCTTGGTCGACGATGCCATCGTGGTGGTAGAAAACATCCATCGTCACCAAGCACTGTTTCCAAACAAGTCGCTCACGCAAATCATTCCTGGTGCAGTGGATGAAGTCGGTGCACCCACCATCTTGGCGACGCTCACCGTGATTGCAGCCCTGTTACCCATGGCGTTCGTCACAGGCTTGATGGGGCCTTACATGAGCCCCATTCCCATCAATGCCAGCATGGGCATGTTGTTGTCCCTAGCAGTAGCATTTGTAGTCACACCTTGGTTGGCTCGCATTTGGATGAAGTCCGCACACGGACATACCGATGAGTCAACCTCGCCTCTCAAACAAGGCTTGCAGCGTTTTTTCAAGGGCATCTTTCACCCATTTTTGAATGAGCAATCGGGCCAGCGCAACCGCTGGAGCTTGGGGGCTAGCGTGATGGGCGCCATTGTGGTCTCGGTCGCTTTGCCTGTGGCGGGCCTGGTGGCTTTGAAGATGCTGCCCTTTGACAACAAATCAGAGTTTCAAGTCGTGGTCGATATGCCAGCAGGCACGCGCGTGGAAGAAACAGAAAAAGTATTACGCGCTTTAGGTACTCATTTGGCTACTGTGCCCGAAGTGACGCACTACCAAGCTTATGCGGGCTTGAGCGCCCCCATCAACTTCAACGGCTTGGTGCGTCAATACTATTTGCGCAGCGGCGGCCATGTGGGTGACATTCAAGTCAACCTGCAAGACAAACACTTGCGCAAAGCACAAAGCCACATCATCGCCACACGCGAGCGCCCTGCACTACAAGCCATTGGCAAGCAATTCAACGCGAATGTGAAAGTGATTGAAGTGCCGCCAGGCCCACCCGTGTTGGCGCCCATCGTGGCTGAGGTGTATGGCCCCACAGACGAAGGCCGTAATCAAGTGGCCAAATCTGTGCGTGCCATGTTCAGCGCACAACAAGGCGTGGTGGATGTGGACGACAGCACCATCAGCGCTGCACCGCGTCAAGTGCTACTGATCAACCGCCAAAAGGCTGCGCAAATGGGCGTATCCCAGCAGGCCATCGTCAGCACCTTGCGTGCGGCATTGGCGGGCGAGTCGACCGTGTATGCACACGACCAAAACAAATACGCAGGCGCCATCGTCATTCGCTTACCCAAGAGCGAGCAAGATTCTTTGGACAAACTGCTGAGTCTGGGCGTGCGTAATTCGCAGCGCGAAATCGTGCCGATTCGCCAACTCGTGACCCTCAGCGACACGCAGCGTGAGCAACCGATTTATCACAAAGACTTGTTACCTGTCACCTACGTGGTGGGCGACATGGCCGGCAAAGTTGACAGCCCGCTGTACGGCATGTTTGGCATGCGCAGTGGCCTCGGCCAAATTCAGGCACCTAATGGCAAGCCCGTGGAGGAATACTTCATTCAGCAACCCAAAGACCCTTACCAACAGTACGCGGTGAAATGGGATGGCGAATGGCAAATGACGTACGAAACTTTCCGCGACATGGGTGCCGCCTATGCCGTGGGTTTGGTGTTGATTTACCTCTTGGTGGTGGCGCAGTTTGGTTCATACCTTGTGCCGCTCATCATCATGGCCCCGATTCCGCTCACCATCATCGGCGTCATGCCTGGCCACGCATTGTTGGGTGCACCGTACACCGCCACATCCATGATTGGCATGATTGCCTTGGCTGGCATCATCGTGCGTAACTCCATCTTGTTGGTGGACTTCATCCGATTGCAGGTCTCCCAAGGTGTGGCTTTGAAAGATGCCGTGGTGGCCTCGGCCATCACACGCGCGCAACCGATTGTGTTGACTGGTCTTGCCGCCATGATGGGCGCATTCTTCATCTTGGACGACCCCATCTTCAACGGCTTGGCCATCTCGCTCATCTTCGGTATTTTTGTGTCAACCGCACTCACCTTGTTGGTGATTCCCTTGCTGTATTTCATGGCTTTCAAGAACAAGCCTGCCTCTGTCATTTCTGGAGAACACGCATGAAACGCTTGCCCCCCCTGACCTCTATTGCCGCTCTAGCACTTGCTGGCTTTACCAGCGCCACACATGCCGCTGATTTGATGAGCGCTTGGCAAGCAGCCCTCACGCGTGACCCCGAAATTGCGGCCGCACGTGCGTTGCACGAGCAAGCCGCATTCAAACAAGAACAAGCCAAAGCACTGTGGGCACCTATGGTGTCGGCCAATGGCGCAGTGGGTGTGGGTGGTGCAGATAGCCGCACGCGGGGCGCTGAAGCGATGGGACAAAGCAATGTCACCTTTAAAACCAGTGTCAATGCAGGTGCCCTCACCCGTGCCAGCATCGGCGCACAAAAAGCGTGGATCAGCCCCGAGCGCGAAGCCCAAAGCAAGCAGCTCGAACTGTCTGCGCAAATCGCTCAAACCCAATGGCAGCAAGCCCAGCAAACGCTCATCATGCGCACGGCCCAACGCTATTTGGATGTGGTTGCCGCGGAGCAAACACTGACCATCTTGCAGCGCCAACAAAAAGCAGTCCAGCGAGCAGCAGTCGAAATCAGCAAACGCCAAGCCGTGGGCGATGCCAGTGTGATGGATGTGCAAGAGGCCAATGCCCGCGTGTCTGAAATTCGCGCCCATGTGCTCACCCAAGAAAATACCTTGGCGATGAAAAAAGTGGCTTATCGCCAGCTCACTGGCCAAGAGCCCACACAGCTGGCTGGCCTCGCACAAGTCAACGCAACCGCTGCCAACTTAGGCGATGCCAACACATGGGTGCAACGCGCCAAGCAGCAATCGCCCGCACTGCAAATGATGGGCTTGCAACAAGCCATCCAAAGCCAAGAAGCCAAACGCATCAGAGCGGCCAACGCCATGACCCTCGACTGGGTGGCGCAAGCGCAAATGGACCGCTTGGCTGGCAACGGCGCATACAGCAGCAGCGCCAGCAACCAAATGGCGCAATACATGGTGGGCCTGCAACTCAATGCACCGCTGAGCACCGGCGGCATGGTGGAGTCGCGTGAACGCGAAGCCTTGAAGCAAGTCGAGAAACTGCGCTACGACCAAGAGGCCGCTGAGTTGCAAATAGAGCAGCAAGTACGTGAGGCTTGGCAAAGCCTGAGCACCGCCCCTGCACGATTGCAAGCCTTGAGCCAATCAGAACAAGCTAGCAAAGCACGCCTGAGTGCAACACGCCAAGCGCATCGCACCGGTGCCCGCACCACCAATGAGTGGCTGGGTGCCGAACATGATGTTGCGCAAGCCGAACTCGCACTGTTGCAGCTGCGCACACAAACCTTGATGGACCAACTGCGCCTGCACGCAGCAACTGGCAGCCTTGGCGAAACCGAGCTGCGTCAAGTCAACGCACTGTTGAAATAAGGCCATGCTTTTCTCGCATCTGCTTGTTGCTGTGTGTTTGCTGTTTGGTGCGCCAGCATGGGCCGGCAGTTGCGCCGATGACATTGCAGCGGTCGACAAAGCCCTGCGCAGCCAATACGGCGAAGACCGCAAGTGGTGGCAAGTCATCGCCTGCCCAGTGGTGATGGACGGCCAGCTGCGCAAAGACGCCATCGTCAACGTGGAGCAAATCAAAGAGATCAGCTACTTTCGCAACATCGCTTACATGCAACTGTCGCGTGGTGATGAAAAGATGTGCAAAGAATCCATGGTCAAACCCAAACGCATGTTGCGTATTTGGTAACACTAAGGCATCAGCAGCAGGGGAAACCCCTTGAAATTGACGAGCGCAAGATTGCTAGAATTTGTACATAAGCAACTAACGAATTAAATTTCTAGGGGATTGACACATGAAGAAATTGACAGCCATCACCCTCTTGGCACTCGCCAGCACTGGCGCATGGGCCAACGCTGATTTGGCCAAGAAAAACAACTGCTTGGCTTGCCACGCCGTTGATAAAAAATTGGTTGGCCCTGCTTACCAAGACGTAGCCAAAAAATACGCTGGCCAAGCTGATGCCGAAGCCACTCTGGCTAAAAACATCAAAGCTGGCGGCAGCGGTAAATGGGGTCCCGTCCCCATGCCACCACAAGCACAACTCAGCGATGCCGATGCCAAAGCCCTCGCCGCATGGGTATTGGGTGGCGCAAAGTAATACGACTGGTACTCGTACCTTGATGAGCTTCCTTCGGGAAGCTCTTTTTTTAGCACCTTGCATAGAAAGAAGAAGATGAAACTCAACATCACCCACCTCCTCGCCACCCTCGGTTTGGCCACCTTGAGCCTCAACAGCTTGGCAGCCGACCCTGAATACCTGCGCATCATTGGCACTGACACCAAATTCGTCGTAAAAAATGCCAAAGGCGAAGAGCGCGAAATACGTCGCGTGATGACACCCTGCGCCAAAAACAAAGGTTGGTTGCAACCTTTGGTCCCAGTGCCAGGCGTCAATCCAGTCACAGAAATCGAAATGCTCAACGCCATGAATGACCGCGATGCCATGTTGGTCGACATGCGTGAACCTGAAGACCGTGCCAACGGCACCATCCCTGGCTCACACCACATCGTCTACACCGAAGTGGCTGCACGCATGGACGAGCTGGGCTGCAAGAAAACAGCCAAGGGCTGGGATTGCGCAGGCGCCAAGAAGGTGTTTGCTTTCTGCAATGGCCCTGTGTGCCCGCAAAGCCCCAGCGCCATTCAGGCTATGACACGCGATGGCTTCCCTGCTTCCAAAATTTATTACTATCGTGGCGGTATGTTGGACTGGTCGGCTTTGGGCTTTCCAGTTCTTAAAGGCGATTTCTAAAGAGGTAATTCATGCACACCAATTGGATCCAAGACACCCAGGCCCTGCTCAACAGCAAGGATGAATCATCTCCCACACGCCGCTTGGCGCTACAAACCGCATTGGGATTGGGTTATGCCGCGTCGGCCGCACCTTTGATGGCACAAACTGCCGTCAAAACCTCCAGCGAAGGCTTGATCGAAGGCGAAGTGGTGATTGATGTCAATGGCTTCAAAATGCCAGCCTACCGCTCGGCCCCCAAAGGCAAAACCAATTTGCCCGTGGTCTTGGTGATCTCTGAGATTTTTGGTGTGCATGAATACATCGCCGACGTGACGCGTCGCTTTGCCAAAGCTGGCTACTTGGCCATTGCACCCGAGCTGTTTGTACGCCAAGGCGACCCCAGCTCGTATGGCGAAATGGGCAAGCTCATTGCTGAAGTCATCTCTAAAGTGCCAGACGCCCAAGTCATGGGCGATCTGGACGCCACTTTGCAGTGGGCCAGTAAAAACGGTGGCAACGCCAACCGCGCAGCCATTACCGGTTTTTGCTGGGGTGGGCGCATCACATGGCTCTACGCCGCGCACAACCCCAAGCTCAAAGCTGGCGTGGCTTGGTACGGTCGCGTAGAAGGCCAAACCAATGCCAACAACCCCAAGCATGCAGTGGACTTGGCCGTCCAATTGAAAGCCCCTGTGCTGGGCTTGTACGGTGGTGATGATGCCGGCATTCCTGTGACATCCGTCAACAACATGAAAGAAGTGTTGGCACTCGCTGCCAACCGTGGCAACAAAGCAGCCAAAGCCTCAGAGTTTGTGCTGTACCCCGATGCACCGCACGCCTTCCATGCAGACTATCGTCCCAGCTACCGCGCCGCGCCTGCGACCGATGGCTGGAACCGAGCGATTGCATGGTTCAAGCAATACGTCTAAGCCCAAGGCTTAGGCGACAAACACCCGCGCTTTGCGCGGTGTGAGCACCAAGGTCTCACCCTCTGTAAATCCCTGCTCGTAAAACTGCGATGCAGGGATTTGCGCTTCTATGACCTGTTGGTCTGATGGGCTGTCGCCCTCTGCCGCCACCAGCTCTAGGCGAGCAATCGGCCCCACCACAATGGCGCGAGTCAGTTGCGCGACGATGCCCTCGTCTCCTGAGGTGTAACGACGCACATCCAAATCGTGGGGGCGCACATAGGCAAAAGCTTTGGCATCTTGTGTGTCATGGTGCTCTGGGCTGGGCACGCGCACGGTTTGATCTTCCACGCCAATGTGCATTTCACCTTCGTGGGCACGGCCATGGAACAAATTCACATCGCCCAAGAAACCATACACAAACGGGCTGGCGGGATGTTCCCACACCTCTTGCGGGCTACCCACTTGCTCGACATGACCTTTGTTCATCACCACCACGCGGTCGGCCACTTCGAGGGCCTCTTCTTGGTCATGCGTCACAAAGATGGTGGTCACATTCAAATCGTCGTGCAAGCGGCGCAACCAGCGGCGCAGCTCTTTACGCACCTTGGCATCCAAAGCACCAAAGGGCTCGTCGAGCAACAACACTTTGGGCTCGACTGCCAAAGCACGTGCCAAAGCAATGCGTTGACGTTGGCCACCCGAGAGTTGTGAGGGGTAGCGATCAGCCAACCAATCGAGTTGCACAAGGCTCAACAAGTCGTGCACTTTCTTTTTGATCTGTTCTTCGCTGGGGCGTTCGTTGCGTGGCTTCACACGCAGGCCAAAGGCGACGTTCTCAAACACCGTCATGTGGCGAAACAAAGCGTAGTGTTGAAACACAAAACCCACTTGGCGCTCGCGCACATGCACGTGCGTGGTGTCTTCACCGCTGAACAAAATCGTGCCCGCGTCAGCCGTTTCTAAACCCGCAATGATGCGCAGCAAGGTGGTTTTACCGCAGCCCGATGGGCCCAACAAGGCGATCAACTCGCCTGAATGAATGTCAAGGCTTACATCGCCCAGCGCTTGAAAGTCGCCAAACTGTTTGTGGATGTTTCTGATTTCGATGCTCATATTTCTTTACTCGTATTTATGCGTGTGGACGCTCTGGTGGTAAGTCAGCCGCGGCTTTGAGTTCATTGGCATGACGCCACTCAACCACCGACTTAATGGCCAACGTGACCAAGGCCAGCAAAGCCAGCAGCGAAGCCACCGCAAAAGCAGCCACAGATTGGTATTCGTTGTACAAAATTTCTACATGCAAGGGCATGGTGTTGGTCTGTCCTCGGATGTGTCCAGACACCACTGACACCGCGCCAAACTCACCCATGGCACGGGCGTTACACAAGATGACCCCATAAATCAAACCCCACTTGATGTTGGGCAGCGTGACATACCAAAAGGTTTGCCAGCCTGTGGCACCCAACACAATGGCCGCCTGCTCTTCGTCATTGCCCTGCGCTTGCATGAGCGGAATCAACTCACGCGCGATGAACGGAAACGTGACAAACACGGTGGCCAACACAATGCCAGGAACGGCAAAAATGATCTTGATGTCGTGCGCTTGCAACCAAGGGCCGAACCAGCCTTGCGCGCCAAACATCAACACATAAATCAAGCCCGCAACGACTGGCGACACCGAGAACGGTAAATCCACCAGCGTGGTCAAAAACGCTTTGCCTTTGAATTCGTATTTGGCAATGGCCCATGCAGCCGCAATGCCAAACACCAAGTTCAAGGGCACGGCAACCAAGGCGGTGATGAAGGTCAAGCGAATGGCCGACCATGCATCGGGCTCTTGCAAGGCCTCCCAATACGCCTCAAAGCCTTTGCGCAGAGCTTCGGTGAACACCGCAGCCAATGGCAAGACCAAAAAGAAAAACATAAACGTGAGCGCCAAGCCAATCAGGCTGTAGCGCACCCATGCGGGCTCCGTCGTACCCGCTTGCGCACGGCGTGAAGAGGGATTCAATGTCGTTGTCATGCTGGGGCTCCTGTATGGCGGCGTTGCCATGCTTGCAGCGCATTGATGACCAACAACAAGATGAACGAAATGACCAGCATCACCACGGCCACGGCAGTGGCGCCGGCATAGTCGTATTGCTCCAACTTACCGATGATGATGAGCGGTGTGATTTCAGACACCATGGGCATATTGCCCGCAATGAAAATAACTGAGCCATATTCGCCAATGGCGCGGGCAAATGCCATGGCAAACCCCGTGAGTAATGCAGGTGCAACGCTTGGAAAAATCACACGGCTAAAGGTTTGCCAACGCGTGGCCCCCAAACAAGTAGCGGCTTCTTCGAGTTCTTTCTCTGCGTCTTCCAGCACCGGCTGCACCGTGCGGACCACAAATGGCAAGCCAATGAAGATGAGTGCAATCACCACACCATTGGGGTTGAACGCCAACTGAATGCCCATGGGTTCAAGGTACTGCCCCACCCAACCATTGCCCGCTAACAATGCGGTAAGCGAAATACCGGCCACCGCTGTAGGCAAAGCAAAGGGCAAATCCACCAAGGCATCGACCACCTTCTTACCGAAGAAGTTGTAACGCACCAGCACCCAGGCCACGAGCAAACCAAACACCACATTGACCAATGCAGCAATCAGCGACGCACCAAAGGTGAGGCGGTAAGACGCCATCACACGTGGGCCTGTGACGGCCGACCAAAACTGGTCCCACGTCAGCGTGAAGGTTTTAAATACCAAAGCGGACAACGGAATCAACACAATCAAGCTCAGATACGTGAGCGTGAAGCCGAGCGTGATGTTGAAGCCGGGAAGCACACGCGCCGCCTTGTGGCTGCGCGCCAGAGAAAACAATGCCATGAAAAATTACTTCACCGTATAAATCTTGTCGAACTGGCCACCATCGTTGAAGTGGACTTTTTGCGCTTCGCTGAGTGAACCGAAATACTCACTCACAGGCACCAACTGAATGGGCTTGAAGGTGGCTGCATATTTCTTCAGCAATGCGGGTGAGCGTGGGCGTAAGGCGTGTTTGGCGGCAATCTCTTGCGCTTCATCAGAGTACAGATAGTTCAAATAAGCCTTGGCCAATTCACCTGTACCCTTCTTGGCCACTGTGCGCTCCACCACAGCCACTGGGTTCTCAGCAATGATGCTGACCGAGGGGTGCACGGCATCGACCTTGCCTTCGCCAAACTCGCGGTCAACCGACACGACTTCGGATTCAAACGTCACCAACACATCACCGATGTTGCGTTGCAAGAAGATGGTGGTGGCATCGCGACCGCCCTTGGCCAGCACGGGCACGTTCTTGAAAATCTTGGCCACAAACTCTGCGGCTTGCGCATCGGTTTGGCCCTTTTTACGGGCATAGGCCCAAGCGGCCAAATACGCCATGCGGCCATTGCCACCCGTTTTGGGGTTGACGACGATCACTTGCACACCGGGCTTGGTCAGGTCGTCCCAATCCTTGATGCCCTTGGGGTTGCCATTGCGCGTGAGGAACAACATGGTCGAGGTGGTGGGCGATGCGTTGTTGGGAAACTTCTTTGCCCAGTCTTTCGCGACCACGCCGTTGTTGGCCAAAAACTCAATGTCGGTGGTGGTGTTCATGCTGACCACGTCCGCATCCAGGCCATCGTTGACCGCACGCGCTTGGGCGCTAGAGCCACCATGAGCTTGGTCAATCTTGATGTCTTTGCCAGTGGTCTTTTTGTAGTGCGCCACAAAGGCTTGGTTGTAGTCCTTGTAGAACTCACGGGCCACGTCATACGACGCGTTCAGCAAAGTTTGCGCAGAAGCCATTGAGCTGATGGTCAGCAAAGCAGCGGCCAAGGTGGTGTGCAAAAGTTTTTTCATACCGTTTGAAGCTCCAAAGAATGATTCGACACAACCGGTGTCGTCGTTTTAAATACCAAAGGTGAGTCCACCAAAGATTGCAAGAGTGCTAAGCCCAAAGGCCATGCACCAAAACCTGATTCGATGTTGATGTGCCCTGCGTTTTGCAGCCGCACAAACTCGCTGCCCCATGACCTGGCATAGGCCCCTGCAGTGCGTACCGGGCAATATGGGTCGTTGCTGCTAGAGACAACCACACTGCGATAAGGCAAGGGCTGGTACGGCACAGGTGCAAAGTCCACCAAGGGTGCGCGTCGCTCAGGGTCAGCAGGTGCGACCAACAAAGCACCGTGCACATGCGCCACCGCCTCAGGTGGCAAGTGGGTAGAAGCAATGCAGCCCAAGCTGTGCGCCACCAGAACCACTGGGCCGTCTTGCGCGAGGATGGTTTCAGCAATGCGTCCCACCCATGCGCTGCGCGTGGGAGAAATCCAGTTGTCTTGCTGCACACGCACCGCGCCCACAATGGACTCCGCCCACAGGCTTTGCCAGTGGCCGGGGCCAGAGTCGCGCCAACCGGGCACGATGAGGATGGTGGGTATTTGAGTCATGGCCGCGATTGTGAAAGGCAGAGCCGAAATCTCAAACGACTCTTTTCTTGTTAGTTAATAACGGATGTGTATATAGAGTTGCGGCATCACTTCTTCAAGTAAATTTGATCAAACTGCGCACCGTCAGCAAAGTGCTCTTTACCCACTTTGTCCCAGCTACCAAAGGCACTTTCAAGCGTGAAGAGGTTCAGCTTGGGCAACTGCTTCACATACTTGGCTTGCGCTTTGGTAGAGATAGGGCGGTAGAAGTTTTTGCCCGCAATGTCTTGGCCTTCATCGGTGTAGAGGTAGTTCAAGTAAGCCTCTGCCACTTTGCGTGTGCCTTTGCGTTCAACGTTTTTATCGACCACGGTCACAGGGGGCTCAGCCAAGATGCTGATGGATGGGTAAACGATGTCCACCTTGTTGCCAAATTCTTTTTCTAGCAAGTGCGCTTCGTTTTCCCAAGAGATGAACACATCGCCTTGGTTGCGTTGTGCAAACGTGACCGATGAGCCGCGTGCGCCGGTATCGAGCACGGGCACGTTTTCGTAGAGTTTTTTCACAAACTCTTTGGCTTTGGCCTCGCCGCCGTATTTGCGTTTGGCAAATTCCCAAGCTGCCAAGTAATTCCAGCGTGCACCGCCTGAAGTTTTGGGGTTGGGCGTGATGACGCTGATGCCAGGCTTGACCAAGTCGTCCCAGTCTTTGATGCCTTTGGGGTTGCCTTGGCGCACCACCAACACAATGGTGGAGGTGTAAGGCGACGAGTTGTGTGGCAAACGCTTTTGCCAGTCTTGTGGGATGAGACCACCGTTTTTGTACAAGGCGTCAATGTCACCGGCCAAAGCCAAAGTGACCACGTCTGCATCAATGCCGTCGATGACAGAGCGAGCTTGTTTGCCCGAGCCACCATGCGACTGCTTGATGGTCACGTCTTGGCCCGTTTGTGCTTTCCAGTGTTTGACAAAAGCCGCGTTGAACTCTGAGTACAGCTCACGGGTTGGGTCATACGACACATTGAGCAAGGTGACAGGTGCTGTTTGTGCAGCAGCCAAACCGCTCACAGCCACCAAGGCTGTGGCCACCAGAGTTTTGAGAAAGTGTTTGCGTTGAATCATTTTGGTTCC
The DNA here is from genome assembly GCA_041180165.1 of Pseudomonadota bacterium. Taxonomy (GTDB): domain Bacteria; phylum Pseudomonadota; class Gammaproteobacteria; order Burkholderiales; family Burkholderiaceae_C; genus Limnohabitans. The sequence goes on from JBEGSC010000002.1 coordinate 182,742, forward strand.
CTTTGAATCCATCTAAATTTGCGATGGACGGATTCTTAGCGCAGCTGCGCCAAAAGGGAACGACAGAGTTTTTGGTAGTTAATTACCGAAACATCTAAGCCAGTGTCAAAGCGCGTTCAAAGGAATTTTGAGGTACGACACACCGTTGTCGTCCTTGGGTGGGAACTCACCCGCACGGATGTTGATTTGCACCGCAGGCAAGATCAGCACAGGCATGGCCAGGGTGGCATCGCGTTCGGTGCGCATGCGTACAAACTCGGCTTCGTCGATGCCATCGTGCAAGTGAATATTGTGCGCACGTTGTTCAGCCACTGTGGTTTCAAACTTCACGTCGCGCCCCTCGGGCGGGTAGTCGTGGCACATGAACAAGCGGGTCTCAGCGGGCAAGCTCAAAATTTTGCGTGCCGAGGCATAGAGTATTTTGGCGTCGCCACCGGGGAAGTCGCAACGCGCTGAGCCCACATCGGGCATGAACAAGGTGTCGCCCACAAACACAGCATCGCCCACTTGGTAGGCCACGCACGCAGGGGTGTGACCCGGCACATACAAAGCTTTGGCGTTGAGCTGTCCGATGGCAAAGGTTTCGTCTTCCTGCAGCAGATGGTCAAACTGCGCGCCATCCACTTGGAAACTGCCTTCTAAATTGAACACGTCCTTGAACACCCGTTGCACCGCAGTGATGTGATGGCCTATGGCAGTTTGTCCTCCTAAATGCGCTTTGAGATAAGGCGCAGCCGTGAGGTGGTCAGCATGTGCGTGGGTTTCCAAGATCCAGGCCACGCTGAGCTGCTGGGCTTTCACAAATGCAATCACTTGGTCTGCCGAGGCTGTGCTGGTGCGTCCCGATTTGGGGTCGTAGTCGAGCACCGAATCAATGATGGCGCAAGTGCCACCCGCTTGGTCGTAGACCACGTAGGTAACGGTCCAAGTGGCGGGGTCGAAGATGCCGTGAATGAGGGGTTTCATAAGGGCACAATAATATAGGCAACTTTAGATATACACCCTGAATATGCAGATTGATTGGCTTCATTTCACACCTTGGACCTCCTTGCTAGGAGGCATCTTGCTTGGCGTGGCCGCGGGTGCGCTGTTTCTTAACAGCGGTCGAATTCTGGGCATCACCGGCATTGTGGAAGGCTTGCTCAAGCCAAAGTCGGGTGATACATCTTGGCGCTTGGCTTTTTTACTTGGCTTGTTTGCTGCTCCGCTCGTAGCCAAATTACTGCTGCCTGCTGAACTCATTCATGTGCCACGCATTGACGCCAACTGGGCGATGGTCATCACAGCCGGGCTACTGGTGGGCTTTGGTACGCGTTGGGGTGCGGGCTGCACCAGCGGTCATGGCATTTGTGGGCTGAGCCGCTTCTCACTCAGGTCCTTGATCGCCACCTTGTCTTTCATGGGGACTGGCTTTGTCACTGTGTTTGTGGTTCGCCACTGGCTGTGAGGAGAGACGCATGCAACGCATGATTGAATTTATCTTGGGCCTGTTGTTTGGCTTGGGGCTATTGATTTCTGGCATGACCGATCCCAGCAAGGTGCTGGGCTTTCTGGACTTGGCTGGCACATGGGACCCCTCGCTGGCGTTTGTCATGGGCGGCGGCGTGATGGTGGGTGTACTCGGATTTGCTTGGGCAAAGCAGAGAAGCACCAGCCTCTCAGGCCAAGCCTTTCAATGGCCAGACTTGGTCCACATTGACCGCCCTTTGGTACTTGGCAGCTTGATGTTTGGCGTCGGCTGGGGCTTGGCAGGCTTTTGCCCAGGGCCCGCGCTGGTGTCTATGGCTGCTGGGCATGACAAGGCCTTGGTCTTTGTCTTGGCCATGGTCGCAGGCATGGCTTTGCAAGATCGTCTCAAAAAAAGAGACAATTGAAGGCTTGACTGTCACGACCTTTGGGGAACTTTGTGAACTTAACCAGCTTGATTGAAACTTTTGGAGACCATACGGTCTTGGCCATGGGTGGTGCATTCATCGGGTTGGTGTTTGGTTTTTTCGCCCAACGTTCTAAATTTTGCGCCCGCGCTGCTGTGATTGAGTGCTGTGACGGTACTTGGGGATCGCGCTTGGGTGTTTGGTTATTGGGTTTTGCTGTAGCCATTTTGGCGGTGCAAGCCATTGTGCTGTTGGGTTTCTTAAAGCCCGAGAACTCACGCCACCTAGGTTCACCAGGCAGCATTTCAGGCGCTGTGGTGGGTGGGCTAATGTTTGGGGTGGGCATGATCATGACGCGCGGCTGCGCGAGCCGCTTGCTCATTCTGTCCGCCAATGGCAATTTGCGCGCCCTGCTCTCTGGCTTGGTGTTTGCCGTGACGGTGCAAGCGTCGATCTCTGGTTTGCTGGCACCCGCACGCCAATGGGTCACCTCGCTGTGGATGGTCGAAGGCGGCCCCGACCGCAACCTGCTCAACCTCACTGCCTCATGGATGGGCGTGGTGGTCGGTCTTGCCATGGCTGTGCTGGCCCTGTGGCGCTTGCGTGCGAGCGGTGAAGAAAGCAACAACACCTGGAACTGGGCTGGTGCCTGTGTCGGCTTGGCCATTGCCTTGGGCTGGGGCACAACGCAGCTGGTCGCGGGCGTGTCGTTTGAACCCATTGCTGTGCAAAGCTTGAGCTTCAGCGCACCTTCTGCTGAATGGCTGATGCGCACACTGTCGACTGCCACTGCACCCAACTTTGGTTTCGATGCAGGCTTGTTACCCGGCGTATTTGTCGGTTCTTTGGTGGCCAGTTTGCTGTTTGGTGAGTTCAAGTTTGAAGGCTTTCAAACTGAAAACAAGTTAGGCCACTATTTGACAGGCGCTGTGCTGATGGGCTTTGGCGCTGTGATGGCCGGTGGTTGCACGGTGGGCTCGGGCATGAGCGGTGGTGCAATCTTCTCGAACACCGCTTGGCTCACTCTGGTGTCGATCATTTTGGGGGCTGGATTGACTTACAAAGCGCTCAAGTCAATCAACAGCCCCATCTAAGCAACTTACTTACTGCGCGGGGCAGCAAGCCTCGCCGTCTTTGGCACCCAGCTTGCGCAAGATGATGGCCATTGGGCAAAAGTTGGTCAGGCCAAACTGAAACAAGTTCAAGCCCACAAAAGCAGTAAAGGCCAAAGCCCACTCGCTCACAAACACGGGGCTGACTTGCACGCCCAAGGCCAGTGACACCATGATGAACAAGCCTGCGATGACTCGGATGTAACGTTCGACAGTCATTTCTCTTCCTTGATTTAAAAACTTTTACGCAGCAAAGCCAGGGTTGGGCAACACGCCTTCGAGCTTGGGTGTGTTGAGCTTGCGTGACTTCACGCGGCCACCGCTGGCCTTGAGCCATTGTTCAGCCACTTCCCACACGGGCTTGAGGTTTTGGTTTTTCGCCTCTTCGGCCACAGGCGCCCAACCGGCCACTTTGTATTTTTTGTTGGCGTCGATGAGCTTGCCTTTGATGCGCATGTCGCCAATGCGATTGCCCATTTTTTCATTGGGGCGACACACGTATTCGAGGCCACCCACGCGCACCATGTCGCCGCCTTGTTGGTAGTAGGGATCGGGGTTGAACAAGTTGTCGCACACATCTTCGAGCACGGTCTTGATGGTCTCGCCCGTCATCTCAGTGACGGTGGCGTACGAGTAGGTGGTGGCGGTCATGTCCATCAACCATTCACGCGTGATGGCCTGACCTGGCAAGAGCGAGGTGCCCCAGCGGAAGCCCGGCGAGAACGCAAGGTCTGCGCCTTGCACATCCATCAAGGCGTCGAGCAACAGCTGGTCGCCTGTGCCGTTGAAGTTGCCACGGCGGTACAGCGTGCCTTCGGTGATAGCCAAGGTTTCGTTCAACTTGGCTTCGTGAGGCGCGCGAATCTTGTTGATGAGCGCATCCATCTCTTTGTCGGCAGGCAACATGTTGGCAAACACGGGCAAGAGCTTGTAGCGGAAGTCGGTAATGCGCTTGTTCTTCACCTCGAAGTCGAGCACACCCAAGAACTTGCCATTCGAGCCCGCGTTGGTGACGATGGTTTTGCCACCTTTGTTGTTCACCAAGGTCGCAACAGGCATGCCATCGTGCGTGTGACCGCCCATGATGGCGTCGATGCCGCTCACGCGGCTGGCCATTTTCAAGTCCACGTCCATGCCGTTGTGGCTGATAACGACCACCACCTGCGCACCTTTGGCACGGGCTTCGTCCACCATCTTTTGCATGTTTTCGTCTTGGATACCAAACGCCCAGTCGGCCACCATGTAGCGGGGGTTGGCAATGGGGGTGTAGGGGAAGGCTTGACCAATGATGGCGCAAGGCACGCCGTTGATTTCGCGAATCACGTAGGGCTTGAACACTTGGTCGCCAAAGTCGTTGGTCTTGACGTTTTGCGCCACAAAGTCGACCTTGCCTGCGAAGTCTTTGTTGACGATTTCTTGCACGCGTTCCATGCCGTAGGTAAATTCCCAGTGGCCGGTCATCACATCCACACCGAGCAATTTGCATGCATCAACCATGTCTTGGCCGTTGGTCCACAACGAGGTGGCCGAGCCTTGCCAAGTGTCGCCACCATCGAGCAACAAGGCGCCAGGGCGGCTGGCTTTGAGTCGCTTGACCAAGGTGGCCAAGTGCGCGAAGCCGCCCACTTTGCCAAACCGTTTAGCGGCCACTTCAAAGTTCAAGTAGCTCATGCCATAGGCTTCGGCGCTGCCGGGGCGCACACCTGCGGTCTTGAGCAAATGCTCACCCACCAAATGGGGCAGCTGGCCTTTCATGCTGCCAATGCCGAGGTTGACACTGGGCTCGCGGAAGTAGATGGGTTTGAGCTGCGCATGGCAGTCGGTCATGTGCAGGAATGACACTTGACCAAACTTAGGGATGTCGTACAAACCTTTGGCAGCCACACCCGCATCAGCTTGAGCATAGGCTTGCATGTTGAGGCCGGCCATCGAGCCCGCGCTAATGACTTGCATGAATTCGCGTTTGGTTAAGTTCATATCAGCACCTACTTATTTAAAGAACGTAGAAAAGCCGCAGATGAAAAGCTCATGCTGCGGCTTGAAATTGATTACTTGTTGACGGGCGACGCTGGGTCGAGCAACAAAGCCATCACGTTTTTGATTTGCGTTTCAGTCAAGATACCTTTGTGACCGAAGCGTGGCATGTTGGAACATGCGTTGTAAGCACGCGCGTTTTGCAGCTTGCCCCAGGTGTATTCCACGATGGGCTTGGCAGCAGCGCTGTTGGGGTCGGTCACACCACGGATCTTGCCGTAGTTGTAGAGGCTTGGGCCCAAGGTGCCGTAAGACAGCTCGGTCTTGCTGATTTGGTGGCAGTTGTAGCAATTGCCGCCATTCACAGAATCGGCTTTGTCGGTCCAAGTTTTGCCTGCGCCGCTTTGGGCCACTTTTTCGCCTTCTTTGAAGTCGCCCAAGTATTTGCCATCGCTCGGGGCCTTGATGGTTTTCATGTTGCGCGCTTCGATCTCGGCAGACACTTTGGCATCCAATGCCACACCGGTGCGATCAGCTTCAGCGCACAAACGGTTGTCTTCGTCTGGGTTCAAACGATCCAGCTTGGCTTGGCCTTGCTCACGGAACGAACGACCCAAGATGTCTTGTGTCAACTTATCGAGGTCGGCACTCGAAGGCATGGGCGTGGCACATGCCGTCAGCAAAGCCACAGCGGCAGCGCTCAAGGCGATTTGATATTTGCGGTTCATTTGCGTTGTCCTTATCGTTTGATCGCAGGCGCGATGGCTTCGCCACCTTTGCCATTCACACCCATGTACACGCCCAAGGCGATGGTGGCGTCACTGCCAAACAAGGGGTATGGGAAACGTTGTTGACGGTAGCAGTCGTTCAAGCGCAATTGAGCGCCCCACATCTGACCGTTGGACACGCGGTAAGCTGGCCATGCACCAAAGCCATTGCCTGCACCTGGGTTCTTGGTGAGATTGGGCAAATCTTGCAAACGGATGCGTTTGTCGTCTTGGCTGTGGCAAGTGGCACATGCAAAGTCATGCGAGCCGCCACGCATGAAGAACAAGCGCTGACCCACTTCGTACATCTTGCGCTCTTCCACATGGCTTTGTGGCAGGTTGAATTTCATGCCTTTAGATTCAGCAGAAATCCATGTCGCCAAAGCAGTCACATTGCTTTGCTCGCCTTTGCCAAAAGGTGTTTTGGCAATTTCATCGGCATTAAAACCTTGCAGCTCTTGCATGCAAGTCAGCAAGCGAGATTCGAGGTCTTGCACACGGCCAGTGTCAGAGAAGTAACGGGGCAACTCCACCCACGCACCTTTGACAACGCCTGCACCTTTGCCCAAATCACATTTTTCAAGCGATGCATTTTTAGGGCCGCGTTTTTTCTTCCAAAGGTCTTCACCTTTGACTTCAAACAACTCGGCAGGGTTGCCGTCTTGCAGCATGGCGCGGTATTCGGCAATGCTGTCGGTCGACGACTTTTGGGCGAACGCAGCGGCGGACACGCCGATGAGCCCTAAAGCAATTACTAGTTTTTTCATTCGTGTCTCCACTGCGTTCTGGCTACTTAAGAAACGGTAGCTTCGTCAGAGCGTGTATCGCCCTTGTTGTCTTTCCAAGTCACGCCAACTTTGTCGCCGGCCTTTGCGCCTTTGATGGTGAACTGCAAGAAAGGATTCTTAGACACGGCTGGGCCCCACTCGGCGGTCATGACGACTTTGCCGTTCAATGTCGCGGTCACGTCTTGGATGTGCCATGCGGGGATGAGTTTGCCGGTGCCGTCTTTGCGTTGACCGGATTCCATTTCGTGGCTCATCAAGACACGGATAGTTGCTTTGTCGCCAGCTGCTTGGGCGCGAATGCGCATTGGATCTGCCATTTTGTTTCTCCTGAAATTTCTAAATTAGCCGCCGCAGCCGCCGAGTGTGACTTTGACTTCTTTCTTCGCGAAGAAAGCTTTGCCATCGTTGGTGATCGCGATCGCGTACACGTCAGACGATTGGCCCATCTTGGCGCGTGTGGAGAAGTTGGCTTCCACTTCTGGTGTCACGTTGAACATGGCGATCAAAGCGGATGGGTTTTTCTCGACCAATAACAACATACGCTTGACGTTGCCCAAGCTGGTGCTCACGCCCAAGGGAACCACGGCGCCGTTTTCAGCGATGTCTGGACCTGTGATGGTCACGTCTTTGCTTTCCACGGGGGCTGCGCCACCCATGGCTTTGACAGCTTCTGCAACGCTCTTGGCGTCAAAGGCTGCTTTGTCAAACGCTTGTGCGTATTGAGGGAACAGGCCAGTAGAGGCCAAGAGGCCTGCCACAGCGGCGCTGTGCTTGAGGGTCTCGCGACGTGTTTGCATGTAGTGCTCCTAAAAATGCGTGAGAGTTATTTTGCCGCACCGGCTGCAAGCCAGTTAGCAATCGTTTTGATATCTGCTTCGGGCGCAGACTGTGCAGGCATGGGGATTGGGCCCCACACACCTGAGCCACCAGCTTTGATCTTGCCAACCAAGTAATCCGCTTTGCCTGGATACTTTTTGGCAATGTCGTTGAAGCTTGGGCCCACCACCTTGGTGTTTTGCGCGTGACATGCGGTGCAATTGTGTTTAGCCAACAAAGCCAAGGCCGGGTCAGCCACTTTGGCTGCAGGCTTAGCCGCAGGTGCTGCAGCGGCTGCACCCACTGGGGCTGATTTGTTTTCAGGCACCGCTGTGTTGGCACCGTGCTGCTGGCCGACCAAACGATTTTGCTCAGCCAAGTTGCCGTGTGCATTGCGTGCGTAGTCGGGCAACATGGAAGCCACATTTGCCTCGGGCACGCAGTTTTTCATGCAAGCCACATTGGCGGTGTCAGGCTTACCTGTGCCATTGAACTCCTTGCCAGGCCACATGCCGTGCTTGGTGGTCATGCCATTGCGGTTGGGCATGCGCTTTTGCACTTCGGCAATGTTTTTGTCTGTCAACACGAAGTTTTCAGGCACCACATTGGCCAAGCTCAACAAGTAAGCCGTGACGGCATACACCTCATCGGGCTTGAGTGACTTTGGCGCAGTCCAAGGCATAGCGCGGTTGATGTAGTCCCACAGCGTGGACACCGTGGCCACCTTCATGATGGTGGTGCGACCTGGAAAATCAGCGCGCTTCAAATTGGCCACATTGCCTGTTTTGATGTCGTCGTTGGTGGTACCGCCAATCAACGGGCTGAACACTTCGTTGGACTCGCCAAATACACCGTGACAGTGAGCGCATTTGGCTTCCCACAAGTCCTGGCCTTGGGCCACCGAGCCAGAACCTGCAGGCAAACCTTTGAAGTCAGGGCGCACATCGATGTCCCATGCAGCCACTTCTTTGGCTGTGGCAGCGCGACCCACACCTGGGTAGGCTGTGCTTTGTGCGCTGGCAAGGCCAGCAGCAGCCAACAAGGCCGCAGTCAAGACGACTTTACGAAACTTGGACATTCTTGACCTCGCCGTTTTCTTGCACCAACCAAGATTGGATGGCGTTGTTGTGATAGATCGAACGTGTGCCACGCGCTGCACGCAATTGCTTGTAGGTGGGTTGCACGAAACCTGTGTCATCTGTGGCACGGCTTTGGATGATGGCGGGCTTGCCGTCCCACACCCAATCGATGTTGAAGCGTGTCAGCGCTTTGCTGAGCACTGGGGTTTCTAAACGGGCTTGACGCCAGTTGCGACCGCCGTCAACCGACACATCGACCTTGGCCACTTTGCCGCGACCCGACCATGCGAGGCCGGTGATGTTGTAAAAGCCTTTGTCCAGCAGCACTTGGCCGCCAGAGGGCGTGGTCACCACGCTCTTACATTCTTGGATGTTGGTGTACTGGCGGTGCTGGCCATCGGGCATCAAGTCCATGTAGTGCACAGCTTCGTCTTTGGCAGCGTAGGGCTTGTCACCCACTTCCACACGACGCAAATACTTGACCCAGCTCACGCCTTGAATACCAGGCACGATCAGGCGCAAGGGATAGCCGTTTTCTGGGCGCAGCATCTCGCCGTTTTGACCATAGGCCACCAACACTTCACCCGACAAAATCAGGCTCATGGGAATGGTGCGGGTCATGGATGAACCGTCGCCACCTTCGGCCAACACGAACTTGCCATTCTTCAAATCAGCGCCTGCAATTTCGAGCAAGGTGATGAGTGGCACGCCAGTGAATTCGCTGCATGACACCATGCCGTGTGTGTATTGCACGGTAGGCACAGCCACGTTGCCCCACTCGACGGCGGTGTTTGCACCGCACTCGATGAAGTGGAAACGCGACACAGAGGGCAAACGCATGATTTCGTCCATGGTGAACACCTTGGGTGTTTTCACCATGCCGTTGATCATGAAGCGGTGCTTGGATGGGTCGATGTCCCACCAACCTTGGTGGTGACGCTCAAAGTGCAAACCGCTTGGTGTCACGATGCCGAACAACGACTGCAACGGTGCAAATGACACCGAGGCTTGCGTGGTTTGCGTCAAGCCTGGGCTTTGACGACGCTGCACATTCGATTCGTACTTCGACGGAATACCGTAGCCGTTATTGGCGGCCACACCTTGACCCAAGCCCGTGGCGTGCTCTGGCAAATTCAAGATGTTGGGGTCACCACCCTCACTTGGGACAGGGTTACCCTGAGCCAACGCCATAGGTGCAGCAGCCCCTGCGGCGGCGGCAGCAAACGCGCTGCGAATGAAATTACGACGACCGGCTTTGCTCTCTGCAATGACGGTACTGATACCGTCGCGGTCTAGAAAATTTTCAGGTGCTTTTTGTACGCGACCCGATTGAATGCCATCTGGTGTTTTCACAGACAGTCCTTCCACATCAGTTATATATCAACACCCGCTAATATAAATCATCTCTGATAGGAAGACCATCGGGTTTACGCCAAAACCTTTTGTAAGCTCAGTGAAACTTATAGTGCCGCTTGTTCAAGACAGCAGCAACAGCATTGGTGTCTTCGGGAAAAAACCCCAAGTTAAGTTCGGTGTTGCAGTACTCCACCATGCCACGCAATGCGCCCGCAGAATTGATGCGACCTTTTGGCTTATAGATGGCACTGCCATCGCCTCCCACGCGTCGAATATGGCATTCATTGCATTTATTTTCTGCAATCAGTTTTTCGCCCACTTGGAGGTCTGCATCTTTGAAAAGCGGATGCTGCTGTGCATTCACCATGCCTGCGCTGGCCAACAGAACTAAGAACAAAAACTTCTTCATGTGATGTCTCCTCATTACTTTTCTTCCAACAGCTCAGGCCGCAACACTTGGTAATGTCGCCCCAATTTATCGAGTGGCGTCATGACGCCCGCACGAACCAATGCGGTGACTTCTCGGCTCACTGTCTCGAGCTTGAGATCCATCATGGCCCCCATGTCGTCGCGTGCGAACAGGGTGACCGTACCATCTTCGGAAATTTCGTGCATTTTCTGAATGAAATGCATCACACGCTGACGCGCCGTGCCAAAGTTCAAATCGGCCAGCCAGTCGTCTGCCAGCTTCAAAGCGCTCTGCCACTTCTCCATCAGCTTGCGATGCAAGCGTGGGCTATTCGCGCCGAGCTGATGAATCACATCCAAAGGAATGCGGCACACAGACACCTCACTCAGAGCCACAGCTTGGCTGTCGAAGCGGCTGGTGGCCAAAGCCTCCAAGCCAACCACATCACCTGGAACCAGCACACGCACCACACGCTCGCGACCATCGGCCGTGACGCGCACGAGTTTGACCATGCCTTTGCGCAAAGTGAATACGCCTAAGGCTTTGTCGGATGCTTCATACAAAGCTTGGCCCGACTGGTACACCAAATCATCAATCGGCGCATGGATGAGATTGAAGTCTTCTTCATTCAAGTCAGCAAACAAGACCATCTCGCGAATGCCGCAATTTCGGCAATCCGATGTACCACGCCATGCTGATTCGGTCTTGATCGGAATCATGTGCCTGCCACCGCTCGACGCGCCACGGCCAACTGCTCATCCAAATAGGCGCCGTAAAAATCGGGCAAGTACGCCCCCGTCAAACGCTTGGCCACCTCTTTGCCTTGCGGCCCAAAAAATAAAACTGTGGGGGCAATCTTGACCCCCAGTTTGCGCACCCACGCATCTTGCGTCATGGGGGTGCTGTCAAAGTCCGACAAGGCACGATGGTCACGCATGTCGATCTGCACCACCTGCAAACCAGAAGCACGCAAGGGCTGTAAGTAGTTTTCGCGCACAACTTTGCAAAAAGCACAGCCTTGCAAACTGACCATCACCACCAAGGGTTGCTTGCGCTGCAGGGCTTGTGACAAGGCATCCGCCAGCGCGTCTGTAGTTGGCAAAACCACCGCATGGGTAGCCGCTTGCAACACACCCCAACCCGCAGCGCTCAAAGCAGCGGCAAAGCCCAAGCTTTGCAAGATACGACGACGAGACACGCACAGCATGGGCATCACTTGGCTTCTTGCTCCATGAGCAAATAGGTGTTGTAGGCATTCATGCGATTGGCCGATTTGAAGAGTGGCATTTTCTCGAACTTAGACCAGTCTGTGTTGGCGTAGGCACTTTCAAACGGCTCCATGTCTTTGGCGGCACGGCCCATGACTTCGCGCAGGTACAACAAATAGTCGCGTGTCAAGGTCATATCCGTCTTGGGATCGTTCGAGATAGGGCCATGACCAGGCACGACCCAACGCGTATCGAACTTCAGCAGACTTTGCATGGCCTCTATCCAGTGACGGCTGTCGGCCTGTCCGACAAACGGAATGCGGTTGCGAAACACCAAGTCACCCGCAAACAAGACTTTTTGCTGCGGCAAATACACCACCAAATCTTCGGCGGTGTGTGATGGACCCACAGGCTGAATATCAAAACGCACGCCACCTACAGTAAGCGTCTTGGCCTGCGTCAACCATTCGTCAGCGGGCACCAAGCGGGTTTTTTCATCCACCCAAGGCCACAGGTCTTGGCGCGAGGCTTCTAAGCGCAAACGCGCCGTGTCGGAGGTGAGGTATTCACGCGCGGCGCCATGTGCCACGATGCGCGCGCCTAAATCTTTGAAGACTTGCAAACCATAAATATGGTCGGCGTGATAGTGCGTCAGCACCACGGTGTGAATCGGCTTGGTTGTGACTTTGGCAATCTCTGCCAACAAACGTCGCGCCAACTCGGGCGAACCCAAGGCATCGATAACCACCACACCTGCAGGCGTGACCACGAAAGCGGCATTAGAGATGAAATTCTGATTGGCAGAAGAGCCCAGTTCAGAGACTCCTTGCACGTAGTACACATTGGGCACCACTGACTTGGCTTGCATCAATGGTTTAGGCGCGTCTTTGACTGACGGGTTTGTTTGCGCCTGCAAAGGCTGCGCAAAAAAACTGCAAATACACAAAACCGCTACACACCACCGGCGAACAATGAGCAATTTCAAAATCACATCTCCTGAACAAACGGCCCGTCAGGACTTGATATACGTCAAGTTTGATGCAAGCCAGAGCACTTAGCATAATCCAAATATAAGCATTCACTAAATCATATGAACCTCACCACCCTCAATGAAGCCTATGGCGAACCCTATGTTTTGGCGACTGGCGGTCTGCTCATTGGGTTGATGTTTGGCTTTTTCGCCCAGCGCTCTAAGTTTTGTTTGCGCGCGGCGGTGATCGAGTTTTGGCATCGGCAATTTGGCGAAAAACTCTCGGTGTGGTTACTCACGTTCTCAGCTGCTGTCATTGCCATTCAAGGCTTGATCGTTCTGGGCAACCTAGACGTCAGCACCGCTCGGCAAATTGCATCACGCGGCAGCTTGTCTGGCGCACTCATTGGCGGCTTGTTGTTTGGTGCGGGCATGATCATGACCCGAGGCTGCGCCAGCCGTTTGTTGATCTTGTCAGCCAACGGCAATTTGCGCGCCTTGCTATCGGGTTTGATTTTCGCAGTGACCGCACAGTCTGCGTTGTCGGGCGCACTCTCGCCCCTGCGTCAAGAGATCACGAACTGGTGGACGGTCGAAGGTGGCACCAGCCGCGATGTGTTGGCCATTTTGGGACTGAGCCACAGCACAGGCCTCATCATTGGTTGCGTTTGGTTGTTGGCTGCGTTGTACTTCACCACACGCACCAGCCAGCGTGCGTGGATGTGGGTGGGCGGCATTGGCACAGGCCTGAGCGTGGCGATGGCTTGGTGGTTTTCGTACAGCGTTTCCAAAGCCTCTTTTGAAGTGGTACATATTCAAGGCATCACCTTCAGCGGCCCATCGGCTGAATGGCTCATGCGTGTCTTGGCCCCGAACCCACCTGCGATAGGTTTTGACTTTGGCTTGTTACCCGGTGTGTTCTTAGGCTCTTTCTTTGCTGCGTGGCTGGGCAAAGAGCTCAAACTGGAAGGCTTCAAAGATGGCTATGCCATGCGTCGCTACATCGTGGGGGCCATCTTCATGGGCTTTGGTGCCATGCTGGCGGGTGGCTGTGCCGTGGGTGCTGGCGTGACAGGCGGGGCAATTTTTGCGCTTACGGCCTGGACCGCTTTGGTGGGCATGTGGCTAGGTGCAGGCTTGGTTGACCGTTGGATGGATGCACCTCCTGCAAGCGCCCCCACCTTGATGCAGCCTTAAACGTATTCATACGTTATAGTTTTCTCTTGCAGCGAAGCGCCATCATCGGGTTATTACCCGTGATGGCGTTTTGTCATTGTGGATATATTCATGTTCACTGATAGATTTTTCTTCATGAGGTATCGATGAAAACAATTTCACGCCAAGCCACACGCGTTCTAAGCGTGGCTGCTTTAACACTCGGCATGTTTGTCTGTGCACATGCACAAGACAAGGCTGCTCAATTGCACACACGCGCAACCGCAGCCATGTGCGCCAACTGCCACGGCACCGATGGCCGCACAACAGAAGGCTCTGCTATTCCTTCGTTGGTGGGCATGCCCAAGGAATACCAAATTTTGCAAATGCAAGCTTTCAAAAATGGCACACGCCCAGCCACTGTGATGCACCAAATCACCAAGGGGCTCACTGACGCCCAAATCGAAACCATTGCTAGCTACTACGCTACGACCAAGCGTTAATTAAGGATTCATCATGAAACGTCGCAGTTTTGTTCAAGCCTCATTGGCTCTTGGTTCTTTTGGCGCACTCGGCAGCATGGTCGGTTGCGCATCCGTGGGGCGTGTGCCCGAAAAAGCCCGCGTGGTGGTGGTCGGTGGCGGCTATGGTGGCGCGACAGCCGCCAAGTACGTGCGCATGTTGTCTGACTACAAGATTGACGTCACACTGATTGAGCCAAATGGTGATTTCATTTCTTGCCCCATTTCCAATTTGGTCATTGGCGGCAGCAAGACCATGGCTGACATCACCACGCCTTACGACAAACTCTCTGGCAAACACGGCGTCAACATCGTGCGCGACTATGTTGCCAGTGTTGACCCAGCCAAGAAAACCGTCACCTTGGCCAGCGGCCCCACCATTCGCTACGACAAGCTCGTCATGTCTCCTGGCATTGACTTGATGTTCAACACCATCGAAGGTTTGAAAGAAGCACAGTCTTCTGGCCAAATTTTGCAAGCATGGAAAGCCGGCCCAGAAACCATGGCGCTGCGCAAGCAACTCGAATCCATGGACGATGGCGGTGTCTTTGCGATCACCATTCCCGAAGCCCCCTACCGCTGCCCTCCCGGCCCATACGAGCGGGCCAGCCAAGTGGCGCATTACTTCAAACAACACAAGCCAAAATCAAAAGTGCTCATCTTGGATGCCAACCAAGACGTTACTTCCAAAGGCCCGCTGTTCAAGAAGTTCTGGGCTGATAACTACAAAGGCATCTTGGAATACATGCCACAGCATAAGGTGATGGCAGTGGATGCCAAGACCAAGACCCTGAAGTTTGATGTCCAAAATGATGTCAAGGCCAATGTGCTCAACGTTTTGCCCGCCATGCGCGCAGGTGGTATTGCGGTGCAATCCAACTTGGCCAACGTCAACTCTCGCTGGTGTGGTGTGCATTACCAAACTTTTGAGTCCACACAAGCCAAAGACATTCACGTCATCGGCGACTCCATCATGCTGGCACCGCTCATGCCCAAGTCTGGTCATATGGCCAACTCACATGGCAAAGTCACAGCCGCCGCCATCGTGGCACAACTGTCAGACATGCCGGTCAACCCAGCACCGTTCCTCAGCAACACCTGCTACAGCTTTGTGAACGACAAGTTGGTGGTGCACGTGGCTTCTGTTCACCAATACGACGCCAAAGACAAGACCTACAAAACCGTACCTGGTTCTGGCGGTGTGTCTGCAGCGCCCAATGAACTAGAAGGCATCTATGCGTGGAACTGGGCTCAAAATATTTGGGCTGACAGCTTGATGTGAGATTGAGCAGAATGAAAATTCTTGAACATCTCTCTCGCAGCTTGGCGGTCGTCTTGCTGGCATTGGGCTTTGGCTCGGTGCAAGCACAAGACATCAAAGTGGCCTACCACGTCAACTCTGGCGTGGAAACCGCTGCAGCAATTTTGGGCAATGTGCGCAACCACCTGAACGCCGACGCCACAGCCAAAATTGTGGTGGTCACGCACGGGGCTGGTATTGACTTCTTGTTGGATGGCGCCAAAGACAGCAAAGGCCGCGAGTTCAGCGGCATGGTGTCTGACCTTGCTGGCAAAGGTGTGCAATTCCGTGTGTGTAACAACACACTTACCTCGCGCAACATCGACGCTAACAAGGTGTCAATGGAAGCCAAGATCGTGCCCTCAGGCGTGTCAGAAATTGCACGCTTGCAAGCCAAAGAAGGTTATGTGTATCTCAAACCATAGCGCTAAGACCCTTCCATGACAAAGGGCCGCAACAGCGGCCCTTTTCTATTGATGCTCGACCATCAAACGTGTTCGATATCGCTGTCGATCGCAATCTGGGTACAAACTGCACGGCACAGTGTGACCACACGCTCATTGATGATGCGGTAATAAATTTGCACCCCCTCGCGGCGACGTCCCAATATCTTGGCCTTGAACAAGGTGTTCAAGTGTTGCGACATGTTGGGCTGAGTGGTATCAATTTCATCCAAGAGTTGACCAACATTTTTTTCTTCGCTACACAGACAGTTGATGATTTTCAAGCGCATTGGTGCGGACATGACACGGAAGGTCTCAGCCGCCAAATCAAACATCACATCAAGATCTGCCGCTTTGGAAGCAGACTTCTTCGACGTTTTAGCAGGCGCTTTCAATGACTTGGTTGTCGCCTTTTGATTGACAGACTTTTTAGCAACCGGAGATTTAACGACGGCCTTCGTCTTTGCGGATGGTGAAGTAGTTTGTTTAATTGCCATAGCGCAAGAGGATATCACTTATATAAGCGAAGCAACTCGTCCATCGGTCGAACTTTCCGAGACCCTGAATACGGCCTAGCCCTTACGTGCCATATCGAATTTTCAAATGGGTGTATTTTTTCTACAGTGTGATTACCAACATACGAAGGAAAAAACAAATGACACCTATCCTCACGCAAGTCTTGGTCAAGAAAAAAATCACTGCCTCACGCAGTTTATTTACCGCCAAAGAGACACCCGCCACGGATGAAGATAGGCTTTACTACAAAGACATTGCAGGATTTATTATTTTTCTGCTAGTCGTGTTTTGTGTCTTGATGATTTCCATGTATGCCTAAACCGGCATCAGTACATTCAGGGCGTCAAAGTAAGCCATGGTTTTATCTGTGGGCTCAACAAATTTGATGCGGCGATCAGCTGCATCAGAAACAACACGTACAAACCCTCTTTCAATCAAAGCATCGACTTTTCGACTGATGCTGGAGGGGCCTAAAAAAAGCAGGTCCTGCGAGTTCAAAATTTGCATCATGGATAAGGGCTGCTTCAATGCGTGTCGAGCAGTGATGAGCTCTAGCAAACGCTGATCTAAAGGCTTAATGAAGACAGACTTCGCCGAGCCAGCGCCCTCACCATACAAAGCCATCAAAAATTGAATATAGGTCTGCCGATCAGTCATACCTCTGAATGTAGGTAACTTCTGGACGATTGAAAATTCGATAAGCCACGTACGGGCTTGGCCTTATGCACCAAAGAATTAACGCTGCACATCCACACTCAGGCGAACTAATTCAGCTAAGGTTTTGACACCTAGCTTTTCCATCACACGGCCCTTATGGACCTCGACTGTGCGGGGGCTGATTCCCAAAAGCTCACCCGCCTCTCGGTGCGTCATGCCTTGTGCGATGGCCAGCATGACTTCATGTTCTCGTGGCGTTAATGTTTCCAACGATTGGGTGTGATTAATTGCCGCGGAGTTGGACTTCAAACGCTCAAAAGCACGCTCAAGCGCGCTGAGCAACAGCGGCATGACCACAGGTTTTTCTAAAAAATCAATGGCCTGATTCAAAAACGCACGACGCATCACATTCACATCGGCAAAGGCTGTTAAGAAAATTACTTCAACTGGAACTTTGAGCGACGAGAGCTTTTGCTGCAAAGTCAGACCATCCATGCCAGACATATTGAGGTCAAGAATCAAGCAACAGGCTTTGTCAGGCGCAGCACTCAAAAAGGCCTCGCTGCTTTCGTACATTCGGCAATCAAAGCCCTTAAGTCCTAACATGATCGAGAGCGAATCTCGTACCGAGGCATCGTCATCCACGATACAAACCAAACGACCATCATTCATCAATCGGTTCTCCCAAGGGCAAAAGAATTTGAAAACACTTGTGGGGCTGCGACACATAGCGCAAGGTACCGCCATTATTCTCAACCAACGATCTGCTCAGCGAAAGACCCAGACCCAACCCGTCTTTTTTATTCGAATAAAAAGGCCTAAAAATTTGCTCAATTGACGCTTCGCTCAACTTTGCTCCTTCATCAGACACCCCAATACTCAGCGTGTGCTTGTCTTCGATGGATATGTAAACAGTCACACGATCACCGGGCTGAGATGCATCAATCGCATTTTTGATTAAGTTCCCTAGCGCCGTGCTGATTTGTACGGCATCCACCCACACATCATGATCTGTATCGGCATACACCGTCACCAACGACACCTTTTCTTTATTTGCACGAGGCAAGAGGCGTTGTAAACACTTATCAACCAAGGCATTGACCGATGTTTGACCGAGCGACGATGCGCCGGAAATAAAGTAGCTGCGCAGCCCCCTCACCACGTCGGTGGCTCGCAGGGCTTCGTTCACAATTTTTCGCAACATCGTGCGTAGCTGCACTTGCCGCTCATCTGTCATTTCATGTTTTTGCAGCTCTGTCAGCATCAGCGCAGCCTCTGAGTAAGCACTCAGAGCGCTCATTGGCTGATGCAACTCATGGGCCAATGATCCAGCCAACTCTCCCGCCGCCACAAGCTGCAAACTGTCACGCAAGCGCTCTTCAGTTCGCAAGCGTTCATCGACCACTGCACCGATGATGAGCCCTGTCAATGACAAGCTCAGCATCACGATCTGCATGTCCATCAAGTCATTGGGATGAACACCCGCGCGTGTAGCGGAAAACACCAACGGAAGCTGAATCATGACAGCAACCAGAGTCGCCCCAGGCAAAGAATAGCTGGCGGCGATCAATCCCAACAGAAAGAAAAAGATGAAAAAGTACTTCATCTGGTCTTGTGTCGGCAATGAAAAAACCAACCAAAGACACAGCAGTAAACCAGCCATCAAAAGCCAAAACAAAGTGCTTCGAAACATGTACTTGTATTGCGAACGACGACGTCGATCTGCAGCAACAAAGAATAGGGGCAACACCACCACTAAACCGAGCAAGTCGCCAATGAAGAAGCGATAAACTGCCCCCCACGCATCGACCGCTGGCAAAGCACCGATCCAAGTTTGCAAGCCAACATACCCAAGGGCCGTGAGCAAAGTGCCGCAAACAATCACAGAGCCAAGGATGAGGAGATCTTGTCGGTTCTGAATCGAAATTCGGTTTGCAAAAAACCGACGCAGGCTAAACGCCATCATGCTGTAGCAAATGACAAGCATGGCATTACCCAGCACCACAGCGGGCGACATCCACTGAGTATCACGCACCAAGGTGTCTGAAATGCCGAGGGTGAAATAAACCCAAGTCATCCAGCCACTGCCTGCCAAGAAGAGAAAAATCACCTCCAACGCTGCCGGCGGATTCCAAGGGGTAATGTTCAGCCCTCCAATTGGATGGATGTAGCTGAGTTGATCAACCGCAATGAAAACGAGCGAGAAGATTAAAGCGACAGCCATTTTTTTGACAGACATCATGGCGTCATGGTCTCCTATATCAGTGGCGCAAATTGGCCACAGTTACTTGCAGATCTTGTGCCCACTCTCTGCGGTTACGGCCGTCAGCTATTTGTTTGTCACCATAACGTACTTGCGCTAACAAAGGTGGCGCGCACAGCGTACGCCAAAGCGAGCTGATCAAGGTGTCATCATCGCGGTAGCACGGCGCGAGGCTGACCTGATGAGTCTGTGCATCAATGAACTGCAAGGCCACAGGCTGAATCGGCGCATCTGCCGAAATGGCTGCCTGCAACAAATTGGCATGGAACGGCAACAGCGTGATGCCGTCGCCCGTTCGCCCCTCAGGGAATGCTGCCAGTACCTGCCCCGCTTGTAATGCAGAGGCCATTTGGTGCACCACACGCATGGCATCGTTGCGCGAGCCGCGTTCGATGTAAAGCGAGCCGCCTCCCGTGGTGAGCACGCCTACCAAAGGCCAGCTGCGAATTTCGGACTTAGCCACAAAGCGGCAGTGACAGGCGGCGTGCATCACCAAAATGTCGAGCCACGAAATGTGGTTGGCCGCCATCAATACAGGGCCTGGTGCAGGATGCCCTTTGACGCGAACCTCGATGCCGATGATGGCCAACATGCCGCGCGCCCACACTTCCACAGCGCGGGCTTGTTGTTCATCGCTCAGCTTGGGAAAGCTGGTGCGCACCATCCAATAACCACGCAGCACCCACGCAATGACGCGCAAGAACTTGGTGATGGCGCGCAGACTGCGCATCAGGCCGCTTGGTAGGCCACGCGCCCTGCCACCAAAGTGGCTTTGACGCGGGCAGGCAAGGACATGCCTGTCATGTCAAACGCAAACGGCGTGTGCTTGCCTTGGCTGTGAAGCGCGTCAGGGGTGACGTGCCATTCGGCCGCTGGGTCAAACACCACGAGGTCGGCCACGCCGCCCACGTGCAACTGGCCGATGCTCTCGCTCTGGCCTGCGACCTTACCCAACACCTTGGAGGGCTGTGCAGTGAGCACATCTAGTGCGCGCAGCAAACCCACTTGGCTGTCGTTGGCCCATTTGAGCGAGAGGCTGAGCAACAGCTCTAAGCCTGTTGCGCCTGATTCGGCTTCGGCAAATGGCAAGGCCTTGCCATCGTTGTCGACGGGCATGTGATCAGACACGAGCACGTCAATCGTGCCGTCTGCCAACGCAGTACGCAGTGCATCCCGGTCGCGCTGTTGGCGCAGCACTGGGGTCACGCGGGCGCGGCTGTCGAAGTAGCCAATGTCGTGGTCACTCAGGTGGAGCGAGTTGATGCTCACGTCTGCCGTCACAGCCAAGCCTTCTTGCTTGGCGGCACGCACGAGCTCTACACCTTCGGCGCTAGAGATACGGCACAAATGCACGCGAGCCTTGGTACTGCGCATGAGCGCGAAGATGGTGTGCAAGGCAATCGTTTCTGCGGCCACAGGCACACCGCTCAAACCCAAACGGGTGGCGAGTGGGCCGCTGGCGGCCACGCCTTTGCCCAAGTGCATTTCTTGCGGACGCAGCCACACGGTGTAGCCAAACGTGGCAGCGTATTGCAAGGCGCGTTGCAACACTTGGGTGTTCTCCAACGGTACTTCGGCTTGGCTAAAACCTACGCAGCCTGCGTCGGTGAGGTCTGACATTTCGGTCAGCACAACCCCCTTCAAACCACGCGTGAGTGCGCCCAGTGGAAACACGCGTGCGCGGTGCAATTTTTCGGCGCGGAACTTGAGCATTTCAATCAAGCCCGGCTCGTCCAACACAGGGTCGGTGTCGGGTGGGCACACGAGGCTAGTGACACCACCGGCGACAGCGGCTGTGAGCTCGGAATCGAGCATGCCTTCGTGCTCGTAGCCGGGTTCGCGCAAACGCGCTTGCAGGTCAACCAAGCCGGGGGCGACGATGCAGCCCTTGGCGTCGATGGTGTGTTCAGCTTTGAAGTTGGCGGGCAACTTCTCGCCGGCTTTGACGATGGCCACGATGTGCCCATCAGCCACCGCCACATCAGCGGCGTGGTCAAAGCCAGAGGCTGGGTCGATCACGCGACCGTTTTGAATCAGGATGTTCATGCTTCATTCCCCGCGACGATGGACATGACGGCCATGCGCACTGCAATACCAAACGTCACCTGCGACAAGATGACACTTTGCGGCCCATCGACCACGGCAGAGTCAATTTCCACCCCTCGGTTGATGGGGCCTGGGTGCATCACGATGGCATCGGGTTTGGCCAGTTGCAACTTCTCTTGCGTGAGGCCAAACGATTTGAAATATTCTTGGCTTGATGGCAACAACGCACCGCTCATGCGCTCGTTTTGCAAGCGCAGCATGATGACCACATCGCAGCCCTTGATGCCTTCTTCAAGGTTGTTGAACACTTTCACGCCCATTGCCGACAAATCGCCGGGCACCAAGGTCTTGGGGCCGACCACGCGCACTTCGGCGCAGCCGAGGGTGGTGAGCGCATGAATGTCCGAGCGCGCCACACGCGAGTGCAACACGTCGCCCACGATGGCCACGGTGAGGTTGGTGAAATCTTTTTTGTAGTGACGGATGGTGTACATGTCCAGCAAACCCTGAGTGGGGTGTGCGTGACGGCCGTCACCAGCGTTGACCACGTGCACATGCGGAGCCACGTGTTCGGCAATGAGGTAAGGCGCACCCGACTCGCTGTGGCGCACCACAAAAATGTCGGCAGCCATCGCGCTCAGGTTGGCGATGGTGTCGAGCAGTGATTCACCTTTGGCTGCCGAGGAACGCGCGATGTCGAGGTTGAACACGTCAGCCGACAAACGCGTGGCCGCGATTTCAAACGTGGTACGTGTGCGTGTGCTGTTTTCAAAGAACAGGTTGAACACGCTCTTGCCACGCAAAAGTGGCACCTTTTTCACTTCACGGTCGTTGACCGAGACGAAGTTGGCCGCTGTGTCCAAGATGTGGGTGAGGATGTCGCGTGACAAACCTTCGGTGGAGAGCAAGTGAATCAGCTCGCCGTTTTTGTTGAGTTGGGGGTTGCGTTTGTAGAGCATAGGAGTTCTTGTGGTCAGCCCTTCACTGAGAAATTAAATTGGCCGTTGTCGTCTTTGGTGAGCGCCAGCGATTGGGTAGCTGGCAGTGCCACACGCGCTGCGGCGTAGTCGGCCTGAATGGGCAACTCGCGACCACCACGGTCGACCAACACCGCCAACTGCACGTGGGCAGGACGGCCGTAGTCAAACAATTCATTGAGTACGGCGCGGATGGTGCGGCCGGTGTAGAGCACATCGTCGAGCACGATGAGGTGTGCGCCGTTCACTTCAAACGGCAGCTTGGTTTGGCCGCCATCGGCCAAACCGCGCTGCGCAAAGTCGTCTCGGTGCATGGCCGACGAAATGCTGCCGGCCTCGCCTTCGAGCTTCAAATCTTTTTGCAAACGTGCCGCCAGCCAAGCGCCGCCCGAGGTGATGCCCACCAAACGTGTATGCGCTGTGAGCATGCTGCGCACACCTTTGAGCAGCTCGGTGTACAAGCTCTCTGCGTCCAACATGAGGTTGCCGTGGGTACTCATAAGTTCTCTCGAAAAAATTGATTGAGGATGATGCAAGCCGATGCCGCGTCGGCATCTTTGGCGCCATTGCTGTGCGCTTCAGTGGTGCTGTAACGCTCATCCACCTCAAACACCTGCAAGTTGAAGCGTCCGTTCAACTGGCGTGCAAATTTTTTGGCCTTGGCCGTGTTCTCGTGCGCCGCCCCATCGGGGTGGTAAGGCACGCCTACCACCAGCGCGTCGGGCTGCCACTCGGCAATGCGTTTGGCAATGAGCGTCCAGCGGGCGTCGCCTTCGGCATTGACTGTGGCTTGCGGTTGTGCATCGCGCAGCATGCGGCTGCCGTAGGCCACGCCGGTGCGTTTGACGCCGAAGTCAAATGCGAGGAATGACTGAAAGTTTGCAGGGACTACAGGCTTAGCAGCAGACACCAAAGGTGCTGTTTGCGTGGCGGTGGTGATGGCTTCACTCATGAGTGCCCCACATCGTTAGACAACATCCACGGCTCCAAGCCCAACAGCTTCATGGCTCGCTCATAGCGCTGCTCAACAGGCGTATCAAAAATCACCGAGGTGTCTGCGCCAACCGTTAGCCAGCTGTTTTCAGCCAACTCAGACTCCAACTGGCCTTCGCTCCACGCAGAGTAGCCCAGCGAAATCAACACACGCTTGGGGCCTGCACCAATCGACAAGGCTTCGAGCACGTCTTTGGAGGTGGTCATTTCCAAACCACCAGGGATGGTCATGGTCGAGGCGTACACAGACTCTTGTGCCTTGTCTTTGCCACTCACGGCGTTCAGCGCCTCGGCTTCTTGTTCAGGCTCATCGACCACCATCGCGTCGTGCAGCACAAAGCCACGCTCGGTGTGGACAGGGCCGCCTTGCAGCACGGGGGCATTCATGAGGTCTTGCCGATGCAGGGATAAATCGACTTTTTCAAACAAACCCGTCATCGATAAATCGCTCGGTTTGTTGATGACCAAGCCCAAGGCACCGCGCTCGCTGTGCTCGCACACATAGACCACGCTTTTGGCAAAAGTCTCGTCCTCCAAACTGGGCATTGCAATCAAAAAATGATGCGTCAGGTTGATGGAGGCAGAATCAGCGGTCATGCAGCAATTTTAAAGGGTGAACATGCCTAAGCTCTCGCCTCATTCACCGCACGTCGACAAAGGTTTGATGTGGTTTCGCCGCGACCTGCGCGCGTTTGACAACGCGGCCTTGTTTCATGCGCTCAAGAGCTGCAAGCAAGTGCATTGCGTGTTCGTATTTGACAAAGCGATTCTGGACAAACTGCCCCGCGCGGACCGTCGTGTGGAGTTCATCCGCGAGTCACTGGTGGCGCTCGACGCCGAGCTGCACGCGGTGGCTGGTCAAGCTGGTGCGGGCCTGATCGTGCGCCATGCGGTGGCTACTGAAGAAGTGCCGCGCCTTGCCCACGAGCTGGGCGTGCAAGAGGTGTTTGCCAACCACGATGACGAACCCGATGCACTCGCGCGTGATGCCCAAGTACGTGGTGGCTTGGCCAACTTTGGTATTGGTTTTCAGACCTTCAAAGACCATGTGATTTTTGAGCGCAGCGAGGTGCTGACCCAAATGGGCAAGCCCTACGGCGTGTTCACGCCGTACAAAAACGCATGGCTGCAAAAGGTGAACGACTTTTATTTGAAGTCCTACCCCGTGGGCAAATACATCAAGGCCCTGGCTGCACGCCCTGCTGTCTACCAAAAGCCCGTGCCCACCTTGGCCGACATTGGCTTTGAGACCACCAACCTCAGCAGCCTGCACGTGCCCACTGGCAGCCCCGGTGGTTTGGCCTTGTTTGAAGATTTCTTTGACCGCATGGACAAGTACGACGAAGCACGTAACTTCCCCGCCATCAAAGGCCCCAGCTACTTGGGCGTGCATTTGCGATTTGGCACGGTGTCAATTCGACAACTTGCGGCCACCGCCTACCAACGCATGTTGACGGGCTCTAAAGGCGCAGAAACATGGCTGTCTGAGCTGATTTGGCGCGATTTTTATCACCAAATCTTGCACCACCACCCGCGTGTAGTAACAGGTGCGTTCAAGCCCGAATACGACGACATCCAATGGGACCACGACAAACACGCCAAAGCCCTGTTTGCTGCGTGGTGCGAAGGCCGCACGGGCTACCCACTGGTGGACGCTGCGATGGCGCAAATCAACCAGACCGGCTACATGCACAACCGCCTGCGCATGGTGGTGGCGAGCTTCTTGACCAAAGACCTTGGCATTGATTGGCGCTGGGGCGAGCGCTACTTTGCCGAGCACCTGAACGACTTCGACCTCGCCGCCAACAACGGCGGCTGGCAATGGGCCAGCTCCAGCGGCTGCGATGCGCAGCCCTACTTTCGCATCTTCAACCCGACCAGCCAAAGCGAAAAATTTGACCCCGAAGGCAAGTTCATTCGCCGCTATGTGCCAGCGCTGGCCAAGCTCAACAACAAGACCATTCATGCGCCGTGGTTGGCCAAACCTTTGGAATTAGAAGAGGCGGGTTTGGTGCTGGGGCGCGACTACCCTCAGCCCATCGTGGACCACGCCGAAGCGCGCACGCGCACACTGGAGCGCTATGGCGTGGTGAAGAAAGTGAAATAAGGCAAGGTCTATTCGCTACGACAGTGGGAATTGCTGTCATTCCCCTTTGAGAGCCGCCAACACTTGCGGATGCGCCTCACGCACACTGCCTACTGCAAAGTGCTGAAGCAAGCGGCTCACCTCTTGGGCGCCGCTCAGGCTGGTTTTGATGTCTTCAGCCACGCGCTTGGCGCGCAATCGGGCCAACTGCACACCCAGGGAATCGGCCACTTGCTGCACCGCGGTCAGCTGCACATCTTGGGCGAGCTGAGCCATGCTTTGCACATCCAGTTGCACCTCGGTGGGCAGCTCTGACTCAGGGGACTCAGACCAATCGTTGAGGATGTTGACCAAGCGCTGCGAAATCACATCCGCCTGTTCCAAGAAAAGCAAATGGTTGATGACTTGCAGACTGTCATCGACGGGCTTGTCGTGGTCGTTGAACTGCTCACGCAGTTGCAAGCCGCTGAGCACTTGCGAGGTCGCGCTGGCCTCGTGCTCTTCGATGCTGCGGTTGGGAGCCAACCTCAGACCTTCAAAAAAATGGGTAGCCAGCGACCAAAAGGTACGCCAGCCTGGAAGAGTTTCCGCGTCAAGCTGACGCTGACACAGCAGCTCGAGTTGCCGCGCTGCTTGCAAATTCACCGCTGGGCGCTGGCGCAGCAAGGCCAACACTTGGCTTTCAAACTGCGCACGAACTTCCATGATGATTAGATTTGCACCATTTCAAAATCTTCTTTACGTGCACCGCACTCGGGGCAGGTCCAATTCATAGGCACATCCGCCCATGCGGTGCCAGGAGCAATGCCGTGCTCGGGCGCGCCAGCCTCTTCGTCGTAAATCCATCCACAAATCAGACACATCCAGGTATTAGCCACAGTATTTCTTTCATCAACGCATAGAATGAAATGCATTGTATCGACCCACTTATGGCGCCAGAAAATCCCCCTCTTTCCAACGAAATTGCTTTGTCAGACGAGACAGGCGGTGCGCCCCCATGCGTGCTGGTGTTCAACGCCAACGACCCCAGCGGCGCGGGCGGCTTGTCTGCCGACGTCTTAGCGGCAGCCTCTGTCGGTGCACACGCGTTGCCCGTGGTGACAGGTACCTACATGCGCGACAGTGCAGAAATTTTTGATCACGTCGCCTTCGATGATGAAGCCGTGACCGAACAAGCCCGCAGCGTGCTCGAAGACATGAGCGTGCAAATGATCAAAGTAGGCTTTTGCGGCACGCCCGACAACCTAAGCGCCATTGCTGAAATCAGCACCGACTACGCCGACGTGCCTGTGATCGCCTACATGCCCAACCTGTCTTGGTGGGAAGATGAAAAGATTGATGCTTACTTGGATGCGTTTCGCGAACTGATCTTGCCGCAAACCACCGTGCTGGTAGGCAACCTCAACAGTTTGTGGCGCTGGCTGCTGCCTGATTGGAGCAGCGAGAAAAGCCCTAGCCCGCGTGATATTGCCCGCGCTGCAGCCGAAGTGGGTGTGCCCTATGTGTTGGTGACGGGTATCAACCACCCCGACCAACACATTGAAAATGCCCTCGCCACAGCACACACCGTCATGGTGAGCGAACGCTTTGAACGCTTTGATGCCATGTTCTCGGGTGCGGGCGACACGCTCAGCATCACACTGGCCTGTGTGTTGGCTGCTGGCACCGACCTTGAGCTGGCCACCCGCGAAGCCCTGAACTATTTAGACCAAACCCTCAACAGCGGTTTTCGCCCAGGCATGGGCCACATCGTGCCTGACCGTTTGTTCTGGGCTGAGACCGACGAAGAAGGCGCAGAAGGTGAAGACACCGATGGCTTACCCGCCACGGCCGAAGACTTCTCGCTGCCTCGCCACGAAACCAAACATTGATTCGTTAAAGACCATGACCGATTTGAACCAAACCCTGTTTGAGCGCGCCGCCAACGTCATCCCCGGTGGCGTGAACTCGCCCGTGCGTGCGTTTCGCGCCGTGGGCGGCACACCCCGCTTTGTGCAACGCGCCCAAGGCGCTTATTTTTGGGATGCCAACGGCCAAAAATACATCGATTACATCGGCTCTTGGGGACCCATGATCTTGGGTCACGGCAACCCCGTGGTGCTCGAAGCGGTGCAAAAAGCAGCGCTCGATGGCTTCTCATTCGGCGCACCGACCGAACGCGAGATTGAACTGGCCGAAGAAATTTTGAAGCACGTGCCCTCGATGGAAATGGTGCGCTTGGTCAGCTCAGGCACCGAAGCCGGCATGAGCGCTTTGCGCTTGGCGCGTGGTGCGACGGGCCGCAGCAAGATCATCAAGTTTGAAGGCTGCTACCACGGCCATGCCGATGCACTGTTGGTCAAAGCTGGCTCGGGCCTTGCCACCTTTGGCAACCCCACCAGCGCGGGCGTGCCACCCGAAGTGGTGCAACACACCTTGGTGCTTGAGTACAACAACGTCGAGCAACTCGAAGAAGCGTTCAAACTGCACGGCAAAGAACTCGCCTGCGTGATGATTGAACCCATCGCCGGCAATATGAACTTTGTGCGCGCATCTGTGCCGTTCATGAAACGCTGCCGTGAGCTGTGCACCGAGTACGGCGCACTGTTTGTGTTTGACGAAGTGATGACGGGTTTCCGTGTTGCACTGGGCAGTGCGCAGAGCGTGTATGCCCAACTCATTCCAGGCTTCCAACCCGACATCACCGTGTTGGGCAAAGTCATTGGCGGCGGCATGCCGCTGGCCGCGTTTGGTGGCCCACGCGCCATCATGCAACAGCTCGCACCCACTGGTCCGGTGTACCAAGCTGGCACTTTGAGCGGCAACCCTGTGGCCACCGCTTGTGGCTTGGCCACTTTGCGTGAAATTTCCAAGCCCGGTTTTTGGGAGTCACTCAGCGCCCGCACGCAAAGCTTGGTGAATGGTTTGACCAATGCTGCGGCCAAAGCAGGCGTACCCTTCAGCGCCGATTGCCAAGGCGGTATGTTTGGTTTCTTCTTGTTGCCAGAGCTGCCCCAAAACTACGCCAAGGTCATGACCAGCGACAGCCCCAAATTCAACAAACTCTTTCACGGCTTGCTCGACCGTGGTGTGTACATTGCACCCGCCTTGTACGAAGCAGGCTTTGTGAGCGCAGCGCACACCGATGCGGACATTGCACAAACTGTGGCAGCAGCCGCTGAAGTGTTTGCGCAGCTATGAGACAACTTCTGCTCATCTTCGCTATCGTGCTTTCAGCCCCTGCGGCCATGGCCGATGTCTGGGTGAACCCCGGGTTTTATTCGTACCACTTCGACAAATCCAAAGACCTGAACAACAACAACCATGGTTTCGGTGTGGAAGCGTCTCTCACGGACACTTACTCGCTCACGGCAGGTGTGTTTGAAAACAGCAACCGAGCCACATCGCATTACGTGGGGGCCTATGTCATGCCGTTCAAAGTTGGCGCATTCAAAGCAGGCGCTGCCGTTGGTCTGTTTGATGGCTATCCCAATATGCGTGACGGCGGTTGGTTTCCAGCACTCGTGCCGACCATGTCCATTGAAGGCCGACGCCTAGGTTTGAACATCAGCTACACCCCAAAAATTGGCGACAAGCTCAACAGTGCGTTGAGCTTTCAAGTCAAATTCAACCTCGCACCCTAAGGTGCGTTCTCTTCTCGTCCTTCTCGGGCGCATTTCCCCAAAAGGACTCTTATGAAAAAAACATTCCAACTTCAAGTTGAAGGCAAACACCCAGACCGTTTACTCGACAGCATCAAACACGAGATTCGCAAATACCTCAAACGCGAACGCCGCCGTGATGTACCAGCAGGCGCAGACTTTTGGGACTTCGATTGCAAATTTGGCCTGACCGAAGAGGCAGCCGAAGTGGTGCACTTGGCCAACGTCATCACCTGTATCGACAACGCTGTGGCCAACCAGGCCAAACAGTTTTATGTAGAAATTTTGGCCAAACCCGGCGTGCGCACCAAGCGCCCAGCAGGTGAAACCATGGAGCGCCAAGAACGTCATGCCTTTGACGGCTTGGATGATGACAACAACGATTAAGTTTTCTGCTGCTCGGCTTGCGCTGCCGCAGCCGCACGCAACTTGTCTTTCTTGCTCGGACGTTTCCCTTTGATCCCGCCCGTGCCGTCATTCATTGGTGATGCGGGTGGCGGCACTTGGGTGGGTTCAAAGCCTTCGAGCACTTCGAGAGGCAACTGCACTTGGGCACGCTTTTGAATCAACTTCCAATGCGCTTGCGTGGCCGCCGTCACAAAGCTCACCGCTTCGCCACTCGCGCCCGCACGGCCTGTGCGGCCAATGCGGTGGGTGTAGTCAGTGGCTGAACGCGGCAAGTCGTAGTTGACCACTACGGGCAATTGCGCGATGTCGATACCGCGCGCAGCGAGGTCGGTGGTGACCACCACTTCCCAGCGGTCGTCTTTGAATTCGGCCAAGACATCTTGCCGTGCGCCTTGGCTCATCTCGCCATGAAATGCCGTGGCAAACACGCCCGCTTTGTAGAGCTTGTTGGCCACATGCTCGCAGGCGTAACGCGTGGCGACAAACACCAACACACGTTTCCATTCGTGGGTTTTGATGAGGTGGCGCAGCAAAGCGGTGCGACTTTTCTCGTCCACTGAAATCGCGCGTTGCGCAATGTCGGGCGTGTGCGCTTCGGTGTGAGCAATGGTGATGCGTGCGGGGTTGGTTAGCAACGTCTCCGCCAAGGTTTGCACCGCAGGCTCAAAGGTGGCGCTGAACAACAGATTTTGTCGCTTGGCAGGCAGCAACGCCAAGATGCGTTGCAACTCTTCGGCAAAGCCGAGGTCGAGCAAGCGGTCGGCTTCGTCCAACACGAGGTGCTGTACTTGGCCGAGGTTCAAAGCGTTGTGGTCCACGATGTCGAGCAAGCGACCGGGCGTGGCCACCACAATGTCTGCGCCGCTACGCAGGCTCATCATTTGCGGATTGATCGACACACCACCAAACAACGTGCCCACTTTGATGGACCGCGTGAGGGGCCGCGCCAAATCACGCAGCACGTCACTCACCTGTGTGGCGAGCTCGCGTGTGGGGACGAGTACCAGCACTTGCGTGATGCGCTTCTTTGGCGCTTCATCACGCGAAGTCGCGTGGGCCATGAGCAGCTGCAACACGGGCAGCACGTAGGCTGCCGTTTTGCCTGAGCCGGTTTGTGCGGTGGCCAAGACATCGCGGCCATTGAGCACAGGGCCAATGGCTTCGACTTGCACAGGTGTGGGCGTTGTAAAACCTGCTTGGGCGGCAGAGCTTTGCAATTCGGTGTTGAGACCAAGCTCAGCAAAGCTAACAGTAGCCAGCTCTTGAGCTATTGGGCTGGTCAGCGCAGCAGACGTGGTATTGGCAGTTGCGAGCTGCGCCGCATCAAGCGGCGCGTTGGTGTGATCAATGTTCAATGTGAGCGATCAATGACGGAAGTGACGCACGCCGGTGAACACCATCGCCACACCGCGCTCGTTGGCGGCGTCGATGACTTCTTGGTCGCGCATGGAGCCGCCGGGCTGGGCCACGCAGGTGGCACCTGCGTCGACCACCACATCGAGGCCGTCGCGGAAGGGGAAAAAGGCGTCGCTGGCCACAACAGTGTTTTGCAGGCTGAGCTTGGCAGCCTCGGCCTTGATGCTGGCGATGCGGGCAGAATCCAGGCGACTCATCTGGCCAGCGCCCACGCCCATGGTCATGCCGTTTTTGCAGAACACGATGGCGTTGGATTTGACGAACTTAGCTACTTTCCAAGCGAACAGCAGGTCGTTCAATTCTTCAGGCGTGGGTTGTTTGACGGTGACGATTTTCAAATCGGCCAAAGCCAACTCGTGGTTGTCGGCGCTTTGCAGCAACAGGCCTGAGCCCACGCGCTTGGTTTCCAAGGCGTTGCGCACGTTGCCGTAGTTGGCGGGCAAGGCGATCTTCATCAGGCGCACGTTGACTTTGCTCTTGAACACTTCGAGCGCTTCGGCGCTGAAGTCCGGGGCCATCAGCACTTCGACAAACTGCTTGCTCACCGCTTCTGCAGCGGCTTTATCCACGGGGCGGTTGAAGGCGATGATGCCGCCGAAAGCGCTAGTCGGGTCAGTCTGGAAGGCTTTGCTGTAGGCCTCGAAGGGGTTGGCACCCACAGCCACGCCGCAGGGGTTGGCATGCTTGATGATCACGCACGCTGTGGTGTCAAAGCTCTTCACACATTCCCACGCAGCGTCTGCGTCGGCGATGTTGTTGTAGCTGAGTTCTTTGCCTTGCAGTTGCACGCCAGTGGCGAGTGAACCTGCTTCGGGTGCGAGGTTGCGATACCAAGCAGCTTGCTGGTGGCTGTTTTCTCCGTAGCGCAGGTCTTGCACTTTGACGTATTGCTCGTTGAACTGGCCGCTGAACTGGGCGCGCTCGGGCACGTATTCTTCGCTCAGTTTCTCGGCTTCAAAGTTGACGCTCGACAAGTAGTTACTGATCGCGCCGTCGTATTGGCTGATGCGGTTGAACGCAGCCACAGACAACGCAAAACGCAGTTTGTCGCTGAGTTTGCATTGACCTTGAGCCTTTGATGCTTTCAACTCAGCAATCACGTCCGCGTATTGGCTAGCGTCGGTGACGATGCCCACGTCTTTCCAGTTCTTGGCGGCAGAGCGCACCATGGCTGGGCCGCCGATGTCGATGTTTTCAATCGCGTCAGCCAGCGTGCAGCCGGGCTTGGCCACGGTGGCTTCAAAGGGATACAAATTCACGATCAACAAATCAATCGTGTCGATGTTGTGCGCTTTCAAAGCAGCCATGTGTTCGGGCGTGTCGCGACGCGCCAGCAAGCCGCCGTGCACTTTGGGGTGCAAGGTTTTCACACGGCCATCGAGCATTTCGGGGAAACCTGTGACTTCGGCCACTTCGGTCACGGGCAAGCCTTGTTCAGCCAAGAGCTTGGCAGTACCGCCGGTGGAGATGAGGCCCACGCCCAAGGCGTGGAGTTGTTGGGCCAGCTCGACGATGCCGGTTTTGTCAGAGACGGAGATGAGTGCTTTCATTGGGGATGCAGTCTTATTTGATGAGTTTGTGATCGAGAAGTTTTTTACGCAGCGTGTTGCGATTGAGGCCCAGCCATTCGGCGGCGCGTGACTGGTTGTGGTCGGCGTGCTGCATCACCACTTCGAGCAGCGGTTTTT
Organism: Pseudomonadota bacterium; assembly: GCA_041180165.1. Classification (GTDB taxonomy): domain Bacteria; phylum Pseudomonadota; class Gammaproteobacteria; order Burkholderiales; family Burkholderiaceae_C; genus Limnohabitans. The sequence goes on from JBEGSC010000002.1 coordinate 215,205, forward strand.
CAACCACGCGCACCATCATGTCGTGCATGTTGTCGGGCTCTGTGCCTTTGAGGTCGCGGAAATAGGTTTCGAGGCTGGCACGTACCACCTCTTCAATGTGTTTTTTACTCATGTAAAGCTACGGGTTCTACCAATAAGGCCTCGGGCATGCGCTCATGCGTTTGCGCCAAGGTGTCAAAAAAATTCGCCACCGCACGGTGTTGCGCGGCACTGTCTTCTAGGGTGTTCATGAACTGGCGAAACGCTTCGCCGCCAGGCAAGCTGCGCACGTACCAGCCAATGTGTTTGCGCGCACTGCGCACGCCGGTGCGCTCGCCATACAAGGCGTAGTGTTCGTCCAAATGCGCCAGCAACAAACGGCGCACCTCGGCCACCAAGGGCGGGGCCAAGTGCTCGCCCGTCGCCAAGTAGTGCGCAATTTCGCGGAATATCCAAGGGCGGCCCTGCGCGGCGCGGCCAATCATCAGCGCGTCAGCACCAGTGAGCTTTAAAACTTCTTTGGCTTTCTCGGGCGAATCAATGTCGCCGTTGGCCACCACGGGCACGCGCACCGCTTGTTTGACAGCGGCAATGGTGTCGTACTCGGCCAAGCCTTTGTAGCCTTGCTCGCGGGTGCGGCCGTGCACAGTAATCATTTGCACGCCTGCCGCTTCTGCGGCGCGGGCCAAGGCCACGGCGTTTTTGTGGGTATCGCACCAGCCCGTGCGCATCTTCAAGGTGACGGGCACGTTGTAGGGATGCGCGGCGTCGACCACCGCTTGCACGATGGACATGGCCAAAGGCTCGTCTTGCATCAGGGCCGAGCCCGCCCATTTGTTGCACACCTTTTTGGCGGGGCAGCCCATGTTGATGTCGATGATTTGCGCCCCACGCTCAATGTTGTACACCGCCGCCTCGGCCATCATGGGCGCGTCGGTGCCTGCAATTTGCACAGCGATGGGGCCGCTCTCGCCCGTGTGATCGGCGCGGCGCGAGGTTTTAAGGCTTGTCCACAAGTCTTTGCGGGAGGTGACCATCTCGCTCACCGCATAGCCCGCACCCAACTGTTTGCACAACATGCGAAACGGGCGGTCAGTCACGCCAGCCATCGGCGCGACAAACAGGTTGTTTGCCAGTGTGTATTGACCGATGTGCATGGGGTGGGAGAAGTGCCGAGTGCTTAAAAAGGAGGCGACATTGTACCTGCTCAAAATTTCAGCATGTGGTCTAAAAATGACGATTTTGTAAGGCTTAGCGAAGGATTGGGCATATTTGTCTGCTGGCGTCACTACACTGGCGGGCATGGAAATTTGGATGCAATCTGTGCTCGCCGCCTTGGCCCTGCCCGAATACGGCCTGAGCACCGTGTTTGTGGTGTCGCTGGTGTCGGCCACCTTGCTGCCCATGGGCTCGGAGCCTGTGGTGTTTGGCTTGGTCAAACTCAACCCCGAACTCTTTTGGCCAGCCATCGTTGTGGCCACCGTGGGCAACACCATGGGCGGTGCTATCAGTTGGTGGATGGGCTACGAAGCCCATGTGCTGAGCGACAAAGTACGCCACACAGAAACCACAGGCCACGAAGCCCGCGCCCTGCGCTGGCTACACGCCTTGGGGCCAAAGGCCTGCCTGCTGAGCTGGCTACCCGGCGTGGGCGATCCGCTGTGCGCCGTGGCCGGATGGCTGCGCCTACCCTTTTGGCCCTGCGTGGCCTACATGGCAGTGGGCAAGTTTGCGCGGTATGTGGTGATGACGGCGGGGTTGATTTGGGTGTTTCCTGGATAATTAAACAGCCGCCAAGCGCTCCACCGTATCTGGATATTTCTCGACAAGGCGAATGAGCAAAGCCGCATGCGGATTAGGTTTAGCCCGTCCCTGCTCCCAGTTTTCCAGCGTGCGTGGTTTGGTGCGCAAGTAACGCGCAAACACAGCGCGTGACAAATTCAGGCGTTCGCGCAGCGCCAGCAGTTGATCCGCTGTCACCTCAGGCGCTGGCCTGTCCTCCACCACATGTGTGCGCATCGTTTGTTTGCCCGCACGTGCGTTGGCCAAAGCATCAAAGCCTTCGGTCAGTTCTGTAAACAGGTTTCGTCTTTTCATTTATCAATCATACGCATCCAACGTATAGAAGTAAAACGCAAATAAAAAAGCCGCTCACTGAGCGGCTTTTCCTTTTACACAAACGAGTTGCTTAAGACGAGAACAAGAAGTTCATCACGTCACCGTCTTTGACCACGTATTCCTTGCCTTCGGCGCGCATCTTGCCCGCGTCTTTGGCGCCTTGCTCACCCTTGAAAGCGATGAAGTCGTCAAACGAAATGGTTTGGGCGCGGATGTAGCCTTTTTCAAAGTCGGTGTGGATCACACCTGCGGCTTGCGGGCCGGTGTCGCCTTTGTGGATGGTCCATGCGCGCACTTCTTTCACGCCAGCGGTGAAGTAGGTTTGCAAGCCCAGCAAGTCGTAGGCGGCGCGAATCAGGCGGTTGAGACCCGGCTCGTCTTGGCCCAACTCTTTGAGGAACTCCAAGCGGTCCGCATCGTCCATCTCGGATAACTCAGCTTCAATCTTGGCGCAGATGGCCACCACAGGTGCGTTTTGCGCTTGGGCAAAGGCTTTGAGGCGGTCGAGGAATGGGTTGTTCTCGAACCCATCTTCCGACACGTTGGCCACAAACATGGCGGGCTTGGCGGTGATGAGGAAGAACTGTTTGAGCTCGGCGCGTTCTTCTTTGCTGAAGTCGATGGTGCGCACGGGCTTGGTGTCATTCAGTGCGGCTTGGCACTTTTCCAAAATGGCCAGTTGCTTGGCAGCTTCTTTGTCGCCCGAGCGGGCAATTTTGTTAACGCGGTGAATGGCTTTTTCCACCGAAGCCAAGTCGGCCAAGCACAGCTCGGTTTGAATCACTTCGATGTCAGCGATCGGGTCAACCTTGTTGGCCACGTGAATCACGTTGGGGTCTTCAAAGCAACGCACCACGTTAACGATGGCGTCGGTCTCGCGGATGTGGGCCAAGAACTTGTTGCCCAAGCCTTCGCCTGTGCTGGCACCGGCTACCAAGCCAGCGATGTCCACAAATTCCACAATGGCGGGCACGATGCGCTCTGGCGTGATGATTTCAGCCAACTGAGCCAAACGTGGGTCAGGCACTTCGACCACGCCGGTGTTGGGCTCGATGGTGCAGAAGGGGTAATTCTCAGCCGCGATGCCCGCTTTGGTCAGGGCGTTGAACAGGGTGGATTTGCCAACGTTGGGCAAACCCACGATGCCGCATTTCAAACTCATAAAAATATCCTTGTAATTGGTGTAGATTGTAATGAGGCGACTTTATCGCCTTGGACACCACGATGAACCACACACACCGTTACGCATTTTTGGCAGCGCACGCGCTGCTTTGCGCCAGCCTGAGCTTTGGCGCACAGGCCCAAACCGACGCCGAACCGCACAACGAGCTCTATGCACGCTATCAGCAAGACCTGGCTGAATGCGAAGCCCAACAAGCCACACAAGATTTAGCCGCTTGCCGCCTAGAGGCACGCAACGCCTTGGCCGAAGCCAAGCGCAACCTGCTGAGCGACACCACCGCGAACTTATTTGAGAAAAACCAGCTCAAACGCTGCCGCGTGTTTAAGGGCGAAGACCGCGAGGCCTGCGAAGCTCGCGTGCGCAACGAAGGCACCAGCACGGGCAGCGTGCAAAGTGGCGGCATCTTGCGTGAAGTGGTGCGGCCTGTGCCTCCCGAGCCAAGCAAACCACCTGCACTGGTCGTACCTCGAGTATCAGCAGTGCCGCCTGCCAAATAAGGCTTTTGCCACCCTCCTACAATCAGCCGCATGGCTCAAAAACTGGACGTTTGTATTCGCGGCGATGGCATGGTGGGACGCACCTTGGCCCTGCTGCTGGCCCGCCAAAAACTACGGGTGGGATTGGTCACTTCGCCACCCAAGAATACGCAAGACGTTAGGGCTTACTCACTCAACAGCGCTTCTCGCGACTTACTCTCAGAACTTCGCTGCTGGCCAGATGCCATGCACGCCACGCCCGTGCAACACATGCGTGTGTGGGGCGACGATGGCGGCTTTACCCACTTTGAAAGCCCCACGCCCGAGGGCCTGACTTGGATTGTGGACGTGCCCGTGCTCGAAGCCCAGTTGGCTGAAGCTGTGCGTTACCAAGCTGAAATTACGCTGCTGACCGCCCCCGAACCCGCCGCCTTGACGGTGGTGTGCGAGGGCCGCGCCAGCGCCACCCGCGCCGAGCTGGGTGTGAACTTTGAAGTGCTGCCCTACCAACAACACGCCGTGGCTGCCCGCGTGCGTTGCAGCACGCCGCACCGCCAGCAAGCGCTGCAGTGGTTTCACCACGGCGCACAGGGCTTGGAAATTTTGGCGCTGCTGCCCTTGGGCGGCGCGCAGGGCGACACAGCCAGCTTGGTGTGGTCGCTCCCCCCCGAACGCGCCAAAGACATGCTGGCCTTGAGCGCCAATGCGTTTGGCATTGCGCTTGAGCATGCCAGCAATGGCGTACTCGGCCAGATCGAGCTGAGCAGCGAACGCGCCATGTGGCCGCTGCAACTGGCCTGCGCCGACCGCTGGACAGGCAACTTTGTCGACGGCAGCGCTTGGGCGCTGGCGGGCGATGCAGCGCACAACATCCACCCCCTAGCGGGCCTTGGCCTCAACCTCGGCTTGGCCGATGTGGCCGAGCTGGCCAATGTGCTCAAAGCCCGCGAAGCCAAAGACTACTGGCGCAGTGTGGGAGACCGCTACTTTTTGCGTCGCTACGAACGCGCACGCAAAGCTGACATGGTGCCCACATGGCTCGCTTGCGATGGATTGCAACGCCTGTTCGCCCACCCCAACACCGGCGTGCAAGCGCTGCGCAACTGGGGCATGAATGGGTTCAACAACCTCGCACCTGTGAAGGCTTGGGCCATGCAGCAGGCCATGGGTTAAACATTTAAAAAGAAGCTACACATGCAACATACCCTTCGCGCATTCTCTGCCACCGCCTTGATGGCACTCAGCTTTTCCAGCGCCATGGCCCAAGGCCACGAAGCCACGATTCGCAAAAACCTGAGTGAGCGCATTCCGCAAATCCCGAAGATTGAAGAAATCACGCCCACGCCTTTAGCTGGCATTTACGAGCTGCGCCTGAGCACCAACGAGATTTACTACAGCGACGCTGCGGGCAATTACCTCATTCAAGGCAACTTGATTGACACCAAGAGCAAACGCAACATCACTGAAGAGCGCGAAGCCAAACTGAGTGCGATTGATTTCAGCGCCTTGCCACTGAAAGATGCCATCACCATCGTGCACGGCAACGGCAAGCGCAAACTCGCCGTGTTTGAAGACCCCAACTGCGGCTACTGCAAACGCTTTGAGCGCGACTTGGCCAAGGTCGACAACGTGACGGTGTACTTGTTCTTGTTGCCCGTGTTGGGCCCTGGCTCTGTCGAGAAATCACGCAACGTGTGGTGCGCCAAAGACCCAGCCGCCGCTTGGGTGAACCTGATGCAAAAAGACACCCCCGCGCCAGCCGCGCAGTGCAACACCGCTGCGATTGACCGCAACTTAGAGTTCGCTCGCAAATACAAAATCACTGGCACGCCCACTCTGATTGCGCAAGACGGCACACGCGTGCCCGGCGCTATTGACAGCACCAAGATTGAGAAATTACTCGCTGACGCGAGCAAGTAAATCCAAACAGAAAGAGTTCGTCATGGTTCACTCCCCCATCACCCCCGACAGCGATGCAGGCCAACTGATTGAACGCTTGGGCTACGCAGGCCTCATTCCCTTCGTAGTGCTTGCTCTGTTCATGTGGATCGTCACGCCTGAGGCGCATCCGTTTGTGGCGATTGCGCTGAGCGCTTATGGCGCGACCATCGCTGCGTTTTTAGGCGGCATCCATTGGGGCATTGGTCTGCGTCACAACGCACCGCAACGCAAGCTGCACATGGTGTGGGGTGTCATCCCCTCGTTGGTGGCATGGATTGCAGTCATCATGCCGGCCTATGCGGGCTTGCCTTTGTTGGGCTTCTTGCTCGTGGCCTGCTACTTGGTGGACCGCAAAACCTGGCCCGAAGCAGGCCTACGCGATTGGATGACCATGCGCTTTCGCTTGACCGTGGTGTCCACGCTGTCTTGTTTGTTGGGCGCTGCTGCAACCTGATATGCATTACCGCATCGAAGCTGCCGATCTACACGCCCACCTGTATGGCGTGACGCTCACCATTGCCAAACCCGCTGCAGGACAACGGGTGTCTCTACCTGTGTGGATAGCCGGCAGCTACATGGTGCGCGAGTTTGCCAAGCAAATTACTGGCATCAGCGCACACCAAGGCAAGCGCCATGTCGCTTTGCATCAACTCGACAAGGCGACTTGGGCGGTGGACTGCGAAGCAGACAAGCCGCTCACGTTGCACTACCAAGTGCATGCGCATGACGACTCGGTGCGAACCGCGTGGCTGACTGCCCAGCGCGGCTTTTTCAACGGCACAAGTTTGTGCTTGCAAGCTGAAGGTTTGGCCGATGTGCCACATCAGCTCGAACTCGTTGCTGAGTCCTTCAATGCGGCAGTAGACAAGCGCCACATCAATGCTGCGCCTGCCAAGTGGCAAGTCGCCACCGGCCTCACCCCCTTAAAAACCGACCGCCAAGGCTTTGGCACTTATGTGGCCGCCAATTACGACGAGTTGGTGGACTGCCCTGTGGAGATGGGCACGTTTTGGAGCGGTAGCTTCAAAGCCTGCGGCATCGAACACCGCTTTGTGGTGGCGGGTACCACGCCCGCGTTTGACGGCGAGCGCTTGCTGCGCGACAGCCAAAAGATTTGCGAAACTGCCATTCGTTTTTGGCATGGCAACAAACGCTCAGCCACGCCACACAAAAACTATGTGTTCATGCTCAACGCCGTGGCCGATGGCTACGGCGGCTTAGAGCACCGCAACTCCACCGCCCTGATTTGCAACCGCGCGGACTTGCCACGCTTGGACGATGCCAAGCTAAGCGAGGGCTACACCACATTGCTGGGCCTTATCAGCCATGAGTATTTCCACACATGGAATGTCAAGCGCTTGCGCCCTGCTGAGTTTGCGCGTTACGACTACCGCCAAGAGAACTACACCGAGCTGCTGTGGTTCTTCGAAGGCTTCACCAGCTACTACGACGATTTGCTGCTGCGTCGCGCTGGGCTGATTGACGATGCGCAATACCTAAAGCTGCTCAACAAAACCATCAACCAAGTGTTGCAAACGCCCGGACGTGAGGTGCACAGCGTGGCGCAGTCGAGCTTTGAGGCGTGGACGAAGTATTACCGCCAAGACGCGAACAGCCCCAACCTGACCGTGAGCTACTACACCAAGGGCGCACTGGTGGCCTTGTGCCTAGATCTCAGCCTGCGCCAGCATGGCGTGAAAAACCACAGCGTGTCGCTGGACGATGTGATGCGTGCCTTGTGGGCGCGATGCTGCACAGGTCAGCACAACGGCCCCATGACCGAGGCCGATGTGTTGGCCGTACTCAAAGAGCTCACAGGCCGCTCTTGGACCACAGAGTTCAAAGCATGGGTGCATGGCACACGCGACTTGCCGTTAGAAAAACTCCTCGCCGCACACGGCGTGCAAGTGAAGCACGAGCCTGCGCAATTGGCGCAACGCTTGGGCCTGCGCGTGACCGAAGACCACAGCGTACAAATCAAAACCGTGCTCAACGGCGGTGCAGCACACAAAGCGGGCTTTGCACCTGGCGATGAATGGTTGGGCGTTGAGGTAGCAGGCAAATCACCCTCAGCTTGGCGACTGAAAAAACTCGACGACTTATCTCTGTACGCAGGCAGTGCAAAAAAAGTAACTGCCCTCGTCAGCCGTGACCGCCAACTGCTGCGCTTGAGCCTCACATTGCCCGACACCAAAACCAACAGCACCTGGCGTCTCATGCAGGACAACCCCAAACTCGTGGGCCGCTGGCTAGGCCTATAGTTGGGATAAGAATTTTCAAAACACATTTCACATTTTTGGGAGCCCCCACATGAGCTACGAATTCATCACCGTCCACACCGAAGCCGACAAAGTGGGCGTCATCACCTTGAACCGCCCTAAGCAGCTCAATGCGCTCAACGCCGGTCTGATGATTGAACTGGGCCAAGCCCTCAAGGCCTTTGATGCTGACGAAGCCATCGGTTGCATGGTCATCACCGGCAGCGAGAAAGCCTTTGCCGCAGGTGCCGACATTGGCGCCATGGCCACCTACAGCTTTGCAGATGTGTACAAGAACGACTACATCACCCGCGACTGGGAAACCATTCGCACCATTCGCAAGCCCGTCATCGCAGCCGTGAGCGGCTTTGCTTTGGGCGGTGGCTGCGAGCTGGCCATGATGTGCGACTTCATCATCGCCGCCGACAACGCCAAGTTTGGCCAACCCGAAATCAAGCTCGGCGTCATACCAGGCGCAGGCGGCACACAACGTTTACCACGCGCGGTAGGCAAATCCAAAGCGATGGACATGGCGCTCACGGGCCGCATGATGGATGCGGTCGAGGCCGAGCGTTCGGGCTTGGTCAGCCGCGTGGTGCCACTGGACAAACTGATGGAAGAAACACTGGGCGCTGCCTTGGCCATTTGCAGCTTCTCGCAAATAGCAGCGATGGCGGCGAAAGAGTCGGTCAACCGCGCGTTTGAAGGCACGCTCTCTGATGGCGTGATGTTTGAACGCCGCATGTTCCACGCACTGTTTGCCACCGCCGACCAAAAAGAAGGCATGGATGCCTTCGTCAACAAGCGCCCTGCCGCTTTCAAGAACCAATAAGCCTACCTATAAGCCCACGACTTGTGGACCTTTACCCTGTCGCTACCATGCGGCTAATTCACTAAAAAGGTACTGCATGGAACTCTTGACCGACCCACAAGCGTGGATTGCTTTTGCCACACTCACAGCTCTTGAGCTGGTACTCGGTATCGACAACATCATCTTCATCTCGATCTTGGTGGACAAGCTGCCACCCGAGAAACGTGAGTTTGCACGGCGCATTGGTTTGTTCATGGCCATGTTCATGCGCATTGGCCTGTTGCTGTTGCTGTCAGTCATCGTGGGCTTGGTTGCCCCGTTATTCACCGTGTTTGGCCAAGACATTTCAGGCCGCGACCTGATTTTAATTTTGGGCGGCTTATTCCTGATTTGGAAAAGCACAGGCGAAATTCACCAATCCCTTGAAGGCGAAGAAGAGCACGGCAGCTCTGCTGTTGGCAACACCATGGCAGCGATCATTCTGCAAATCATGGTGATCGACTTGGTGTTCTCGCTCGACTCCATCATCACTGCGGTGGGCATGGTCGATGAGGTGGCGATCATGATTGCGGCTGTCATTGCATCGGTAGGCTTGATGATGGCGTTTGCCTCTGGCATTGGTCGCTTTGTGTCTGACCACCCCTCCATCAAGATGCTGGCCCTGACCTTCTTGGTGGTGGTGGGCGTGGTGCTGATGGCGGAAGGCTTGGGCCACCACATCCCTAAAGGCTACATTTACTTTGCGATGGCGTTCTCGGTGATTGTGGAAATGCTCAATATTCGCTTTCGCAAACGCGCCAAAACGGTGGTTCAGCTGCATCAAAACACGCCCTAACTGCTCCTTCAGGGCTGTAAGCTTGTTGCCATGTAAAGACCACGCTCTTTATTAGAATGGCAAGTACTTGAAACCATCTGAATACGCGGCATGACAGCCTCCGAGGATACAAACAAACTCACGCTGCAGACGCAAGCGGTACTGGTACTGATCTGTGCTGCTGTGTATTTTTATGCGTTCCAGCTCAATCTGTATTGGTTCGATTGGATTGAGTTTTCACATGGCGTGAACTGGATTTTTATTCCCAGTGGTTTGAGATTGCTGTTCGTGCTGCTGCTAGCTCGCTTGGGCGGCATTGGGATTGCGCTCAGCTCGATGGGCGTGAACTACACACTTGGCGAACCAGATGCACACATGTTCAACATCTTGACAGGTGTCATCTCAGGCGCATCACCCTGCATTGCCCGCTACTTGGCTATTCAGTGGTTTAATTTAGATTCTTTATTGTTTAACCTAACGGCGCGCGACTTCTTCAAGATTTCAGTACTTTTTGCCATCGTCAATAGCCTGATGCATCAACTTTGGTTCGTTTGGGAGAACAAAACACAAGACTTCTTAGCCAGCACATTGGCCATGGCAGTGGGTGACTGGTTTGGCACAGTGTTGGTATTGGCCACAGTCAGCCTGTGTATCCAGCTGTACAAGCTCAAGCAAACCCACAAACTTTAAGTTTGAGGTGATCAGTCTTTGCCTTTGGCCAACGTCACGGCAAACGGCAACAGACCCAGCGCAAACAAAATGGCCCCGACATTCATCAGGCTGTCTGTCATCATGAGGCAAAAGCCCAACACAGAAATTCCCAAGCCCACGGAAATGACCGTCTTGAGTTCAATTTTTGGAAGCTTTTTCATCCGCCAAATCTTAATCTAGACAGACAGAAATAAGAAAAAACCCACAGTCGCAAAACTGTGGGTTTTTGTTTTGGTGGTGGTAGCGGGATTTGAACCTGCGACATCAGCATTATGAATGCTGCGCTCTAACCAACTGAGCTATACCACCGAACAGGCCAAGATTGTAAACCATTTTGAGTGTGGTTTACTCTATCACCTTGAACAACAGGGCTGAAAAGAAGCCACTCAGCGTAGCCAAACCCACCCAATTAGGCGGCGCCAAGTGTGTGGCCTCAGGCAGCATGGCTGCACAAATCATAGTGAGCATAGCGCCTGCGGCCAAGCCTTCGATGAATACCATGGCATTGTGTGGCACCCACTCGCCCATCAAAGCGCCCAATGCAGCAGCTAGGCCCGTCATCAACACCAAGGAAAGCCACATGATGAGGATGCGCTGCACACTCATACCCTGCATTCGCATTTGTGCGGAGCTAGACAAGGCCTCTGGTAAATTGGACAAGAACAAGCCAGCCAACAAGGTATAGGGCAACACATCCCAAAATACGATGGTGGTACCTGCTTGAACGCTAACCGCAACGGTAGCCATTAGTACCGTGCCCACCACAAAACTCTCAGGCAAGCCGTCTAGTAAGTTGCCCAGCCAAATGGCGACAGCAGCGTTGTCGTGCGAAGCGTGTTTTTGTTCTAGCGCTTCACCTGTTGGCAAGGGTTGCGTGTGATGCTGCGGCAGATGCGCGCGCTCATGCATTATTTTGGAAATGAGGTACGCCGTTTTTCGCAGGTAGCCACCGTGCTTAATGAGCGCCCAATCCAACCACACGAACAATATGCCTCCCACACACGCGCCAGCGACCAAGTGGAGAAAGTTTCGCACTTCATGTGCGCGTACTTCAGCTGAACTGGCAAGCATGAACGCATTGATGGATGGAGCGACCAGCTCAATCGCCAAGGCTGACAACAAGGCGCCAGCACCAAAGGCGGCCATGAGTCCCACGACGCGCTGTGGGAGTTTGAAGTAAATACCAATCAAAGCTCCCATCAGCAATGAAGCCGAGCACATCACGCCAAGGATGAATGCCCAAGCAATGTAAATTTCCATGGGGGATTAGTCTTCCATCGGTGCGAGCACACCAAAGCTGCGCTGCGCGTAAGCCAAGCCGTGGCCAGCGTGCACGCCAAAGTAGAGAACTTCGCCAATCAAGATGTCGTGATCACCCGCTGACACCACTTGCGCAATGCGGCAATCAAACCAAGCAATCACACCGTCAAGGCGTGGGTGTTGGTTCACACCACGCACCAAGGGCTGATCTGCAAAGCGTTCGGCTTGGGTGCCTTGCGCAAACTTGAGTGCCACGTCTTTTTGCTGCGCACCCAACACGTTGACCATATAGCCACCGGCCGTGACAAACGCCTCATGGCTGGCCGATGTTTTACGCACACTCCACAACACCATGGCAGGGTCCAGCGACACGGTGTTGAAGGAGTTGCAAGTCATGCCCCAGTCTTGACCTTGGGTGTGAGCAGTCACCACGGTCACGCCAGTGGTGAAGCAGCTCATCGCGTCTTTGATGTTCACGCCGTGCTTTCAGAATTGTTTTTATAAAAACGCGAGCGCGTCTTGTGCGGCCACACGGCCTTCGTCGGTGGGGACGACCCACACTTCGATGGCGCTATTGTCGGCGTGAATCGAAACCATGCGGTCGCCAGAGGCCTTTGCGTTACGCGTGGCATCGACGTGCACGCCAAGGTAAGCCAAGGCGTCTCCCACCTGTTGGCGCAGCACCGCATCATGCTCGCCAATGCCGCCAGTGAACGCCAACACATCCAAGCCACCAATGCAGGCACTGAGTGCACCCACTTCACGCACCACGCGGTGGGCAAACAAATTAGTGGCAAAGCGTGCCGCGTCAGAAGATGAAGCACGCAGGGTACGCATATTTGCACTCTCACTGGATACACCCAACAAACCACTTTGTTTGTAAAGCAGCTTCTGAATTTTGTCGTGATCCCACCCCTGCTCCATCAAATACAGCAGCACACCGGGATCAAGCGCACCGCTGCGCGTGCCCATCATCAAACCATCAAGGGCGGAGAAGCCCATGGTGGTGGCGCGGCTTTGATGGTCGGTCGTGGCACACACGCTGGCTCCGTTGCCCAAATGAGCCATGACGACACGGCCAGCAGAGCGAGGCACTTCACGCTTGAGCACTTGACTCACATATTGGTATGACAGGCCATGAAAACCATAGCGACGCACACCTTGCTCTGTGAGCTTTTTATCAATCGCGAACGTGGTTTCAAGTGGTGACAAGGTGCGATGAAACGCGGTGTCAAAACACGCCACTTGCGGCACATCGGGGAACGATTCTGCAAACGCGCTGATGCCCGCCAAGTTATGTGGTTGATGCAAAGGCGCGAGGGCATTGAGCGTGGCGAGTTGTGTCATCACCTCAGGCGTGACACGCACGCTGCTGCTGTAGTAAGCACCCCCATGCACCACACGATGCGCAATGGCTTGCACACGCAAATGCGCAAAGCGTGCGACCAACAAAGCCTTGAGGGTGTTGAGCGCGGCATCAAACACATCTTGTGCAGGTTGCACCGTCACATCTGCAGATTCTTTCGCTCGGCCTGTGGCGCAAAAACTGATGCGCGGTTGACCCGAGGGCTCTAAGCCTTCGATGTTGCCCGTGACTTCAGCTTCACCAATCGCACCACTGTTGATGGGGTACAGCGCAAACTTGAGGCTAGACGAGCCCGCATTGACTGAGAGGATGCTCATGCGGGATGCGTGCGGTAGTGGTGGGCAATGAGTTTGGCCAACAAGGCAGAAGCGCTACGCGTCGTCGCTGTGTCAGCACGGCTGGTCAGCGCAATGGGCACACGCGCGCCGAGCACCACACCCGAGCCAGACGCACCAGCCAAATACTCGAGCTGCTTAGCCATCATGTTGCCGGACTCCAAATCAGGGGCGACCAAGATGTCGGCCTGGCCTGCCACGGCAGAGGCAATGTGTTTGATCTCTGCCGCGTGGCTAGACACCGCGTTGTCAAACGCAAGCGGGCCATCGAGCAAGCCACCTTTGATTTGCCCACGATCGGCCATCTTGCACAAGGCAGCCGCATCCAATGTCGAAGGGATGTTGGGGTTCACGGTTTCAACTGCCGAGAGAATGGCCACCTTCGGCGTAGCCACACCCATGATTTGCGCAAACAAAATCGCGTTTTGCACGATGTCGGCTTTCTCGGCCAAGGTGGGCGCGATGTTGAGCGCGGCATCGGTGATGTACAGCGGCTTGGGGTACATCGGTGCTTCAAAGCGAAACACATGCGACATGCGTCGGCCTGTGCGCAGCCCTTTTTGCGAAACAACAGCGTGAATCAATTCATCGGTGTGCAAGCTGCCTTTCATCAAGGCTTCTAGTTTTTTGTCAGCGGCCATTTGTGCGGCCAACTCAGCCGCTTCATGGCTGTGCGCCACGTCAATCACCTCGATGCCAGTCAGGTCAATACTCGCCTCAGCCGCCACTGCACACAACTTTTTTTCAGGCGCAATAAGTACGGCTTGAATCAGTCCTGCGCGATGCGCATCGATGGCGCCTTGCAGCGAATCGGCATCGCACGGATGCACCACACCACAACGCACAGGCTCTAGGTCTGCGCCCAGCGCTAGCAAATTGGCATGACGCTGCTCTGGGTCAAACAAACTGATGTGCGGCGCATGGATGCGCGGCATGCGCCGCTTTTCGCTTGGGGCCATCACTTTGGCCACACCGTAGAGCACGCGCTCACCTTTTTGATTGACCAACAAGCAATCGAGCTCTATTGTTTTTTTATCGTCATGTTTAGCGATGCATGTGACGGTCACATTCAAGGTGTCACCAATTCGCACAGGACGACTGAAATGCAGGTTTTGCTCCAAGTAAATCGTGCCCGGCCCCGGAAAGACCGTGCCCAACAAACTGCTGATGAGCGAACCACCCCACATGCCGTGTCCAATGACACCATGAAACAGTGTGGCATTGGCGTACTCGGGATCTAGATGTGCAGGATTGGTGTCCCCCGACACCGCCGCGAAGGCTTGGATGTCTGCCAGCGTTAAAGTGCGCACCAAGCGCGCGGCCTGTCCCACCACGATGCTGTCGTATGGATAGTTTTCCAACCACTCGTTGTTGGGGTCGTTGGTGGTTTCGGTGATGTCGTTCATGTGGCTCTTCAATTCACGGCGTGGCTGCCGGCGTCTACATAAATGGTTTGTCCTGTCATGCCGCTGGCAGCATCGGTGCACAAGAAAGTGCTGAGGTTGGCAATTTCTTCGAGTGTCACCAAGCGACCCAGCGGCGCTTTGGCAATGTTGTTTTGCATGAGGGCATCAAAGGCTTCGATACCCGATGCCGCACGCGTGAGGATGGGGCCAGGTGACACCGCATGCACACGTACGCCTTGAGCGCCGAGCTCTAGTGCCATGTAGCGCACCAACGATTCAAGTGCCGCCTTGACAGGCCCCATCAAACCATAGTGCGGCACGGCTTCATCTGCGCCGAGGTAAGACATGGTCACCATGCTGCCGCCTTGCGTCATGTGCGGCGCACACAGCTTAGCCAGTGTGGCAAACGAGTGGCACGACACTTCCATCGCGCGTGCAAAGCCCACACTAGAGCTGTCAATCACACGGCCATGCAAATCTTGCAACGGCGCCCATGCGATGGAGTGAATTACAAAATCTAATCGTCCTAATTTAGCAACGGCATACGCCACTAGCTTCTCCAACTCTTCAGGCGTTTCAATGTTGCAGGTTTGCAAGTCGATGCCCAGTGGTTGGGTGAGTGGCTCGACATACTGACGCGCTTTGTCGTTCAGGCACGAAACCACCACTTCAGCACCCATGGCCTGTGCTTGGCGGGCGCAGCCCCATGCAATGCTGTGTTCATTGGCAAGGCCTAAGACCAAGCCCTTCTTACCTTTGAGATCAAAGGCGGACAACGGGTTCATATCAATTCCTCAAAACCACCGATAGGCTCAAAGCGCCCTGCCACAAAACGCAAACGCGTTGGACCAGGCATGGCGCGTTGTGACACCGAGTGACGTGGGTCACCTGGGTAGCACAAGGTACGCACGCCCTCTTCATCAAACGCCTCAGGCAACACCACGGGCGGCCTTTGCGCCTTGGTGGCTTGCAACACACTGGCGGTATTGGCATGCGGCAACAACGACACCAAGGTCATGATTTGTGGTGGGGCCAGCGGCAAAGCACCCGCCCAATAACGTGTCAATGCATCGAGGGGCGTGAGCCACACACTGTCGATGGCCTCAATGTTGTCGTGAATGGGGTGCTGCCCTTGGGGCAACACCGCCACAAAGAAACGGGTGTCAAAACGTTTGTTTGTCACCGACGGTTGAATGGGCGTGATCCAACGCGACCAAGGTGCCAAGTGCTGCGTGTCCACACGCAAACCCGCACTTTGCAACACCTCTGCGAATGTCTGACCACCATGCAAGGCATGTTGCCATTGCTGTCGTAGCTGAGCGTCATGCGCCAAAGCTTGGCTGTCGCTCAGACGTGCATACAACACGCCACATTCTTCCAACACCTCTCGCACAGCGGCCACATACAGACCTGCCGCCATGTGTGTCGACAGATCCGCCTCACCCAACGCGTTGTGCAACGCATTAGGAGACGCATCTAAATAAGCATGCACTTCAGGCGCGCAATCGGCATCATCTAACTTGCCACCTGGAAAAACAAAAGCGCCGCCTAACACAGCCGAAGCTGTATGGCGACGCAGCAAAAAAACCTGCAAGCCTTTTTCGGGCTCATCACGTAACAACACCACCGTGGCCGAAGCCCGCGGTGGTGTTGTGATGATTTCGCTGTTAAGTTGCATGAACCGCAGCGATGAACAGAAGATTACTTAGCGGTGTAAGCCACGTCTGCGCGGCGGTTTTGCGCCCAAGCAGCTTCGTCATGGCCTTCAGCTTTTGGCTTTTCGCTACCAAAGCTCACGGGCTCAGCTTGGCCGTCTTTCACGCCATAAGCTTTCAAACCACGCACCACAGCTTCGGCACGCTTCTGGCCCAAAGCCAAGTTGTATTCACGGCCACCGCGCTCGTCAGCATGTCCCTCTACGCGCACCTTCAGAGCGCCGTTAGAGGCCAAATACTTACCTTGACGCTCAACCACACCAGCTTGATCGGCTTTGATATCAAATTTGTCAAAATCAAAATAAACACTGCGTTCTTTAGAAATGATGCTGTTTGGGTTCAAGTGATCAGCCACCACCGAAGCGACAGAAGAAGATGCTTTGGCATCAGAGACGTTATCCAACTTAGTTGAGCTACAAGCAGACAACAAAGCAACGGACAGGACAGACAAGAGTGCAAAAAGGCGTTTAGACATGTGGTTTTTCAAGTTGTAAAAATAACCTCATAATTTTAGCGGATAGATTTTTTCAGCCAACGAGATCACAAAGTGTTGTTTTTTTTGACACTTTATTAAATTCTTTTATAAATCAACAACATAGGTAATTTTCTTAATTTTAATTCTTTTCACAGATTCTTGCAGTACAAAAGTTTTCATTTATGGTTATTTCAGCATCTTTTCAGATCAAATGCTCGCCAAATGGCCAATTGCACAAGATCTGACACACGAGTAAATTCCATTTCCCGTTTGCGATTTCAACTTGCAGCACTGCCCTGAGTGCGAGGAATAAAAAGATGTCAACATTCAAAATTTTGGTCACCAGTCAAAAAGGTGGCGTTGGTAAAAGCACTGTTTCTGCCAATTTAGCAGCATACCTGCGTCGCCAAGGTCAAACTGTCACCCTGATTGACTTTGACACACATGGCTCATCAAGTACTTGGTTGACACGCGCCCCCAACATCGGCGTTGTTGTTCAGCACCACGTCCTTCCACTCGACCAAGGCGGCAATCGTCCAATTTTGGACGCACGCTTGCATCTGCGTCGTGCTGCTAGCAGCACAGAGGTTGTCATTTGTGATTTGACGTGGACGGACTCGATCGCTGGAGAACTGATGTTCGAATACGACTTGATCATCGTTCCCACATCAGTTTCAGAAATTGAGCTTGCCGCAACTGCAGGCTTCCTGAGCCGTCACCGTTGGGTTTTTGACTCTGCCATCCACACTCCTCCAACACTTTTGGTATGTCCGACTCGTGTGCAACCTGAGCAGCTACAAAGCGATGTGTTCTCGAAACAGCGCTTCCCTGTTAGCTTTATGCTCGCCCCACCTGTACTCGAAGCCCAATCGGCTCGCGAGATGTTCGAGCGGGGCTACTTGATGGACTTGCCCGATGCTTGCGGCTCTTCTTTCAACGAGTTCGGTAAATCCGTCTGTGCGGCACGCGAAATGCGCGAATCAGCTCATGGGATGCGCCAAACTACCAGCTCACGAGTCAATATCCCAATGAATCGCACAACGGGTGCCCCAAATATGTCTGCGTCAGGCATTAAACGTAATAATTTATTGTCTAATTCAGCCACGCTGTCTAGCCAATATTCTATTTTGGGTCGCCACCGTATGCAAAAAGTTCGCCCAGAAGACATGACCAATAAATCTGCTCTGCAAGCAAGTAACGCACAGTCCACGCAAATAGCATCAATGGGTATCCCCCAGTTTCTCAAACGCATGTCTTTGGGTGTCATGAATAAATGAGTTCCGAACCACAATTCCTGTCCTTCAAAGGACTCAAGCAGTACACGCCCGAAGATGGGTGGGGTCAGGTGAATGCGATTTTGCAGTCACACACAAAACAAACATCTGATCAAACGCATGCTGCGCAAAAACAAGCACCACAGCAGGCGTCGACTCAGCATAGCTATCAATCTCAGCAGCCCATCGTGCCTGACAACGTTCCAACGTTGACCGAAACACCCGATGCGAGTGCGGATAGCTCTACAGTATTCGACCCTCTCATCAACGAGTTGTTTGAACAATTGCGCGTTCCTCCAAGTGATGATCTGACGCAAACTTGGCGCACCATTGCCGCTGAAGTGAACTTGTTGACTGAACGCATGGCCCTGCAGCGTGAACTTCAAGAGCGTTTGCAAAAGCTCGACCAAGAACTGCTGAACTTGCGCAGCACGATCCTGACACACTTGGCTGATGTGCAACAGGCCGCCGATCAGCAATTGACGAGCGCTCGTTTGCGGGCAGAGGTTTCTGCTCTGGCTCAGACCAAACTATCCGCTAAATTAACGAATAAACGATAACTAACCAAGCAAAGAGGTAACGCGCATGCTGGACAAACTCAATCAGATTTATCCGGTGCGCTATACAGCGTTCATTGCTTCGGTTGTCTTACTCGTCCTCTCACTGTTGGGTTCCGGCGTACTCGGTCTCAGCGGCTGGTGGCCCATAGTCTTTTTAGCCTTATGCGGTGTAGGCATCTACGATTTGCAACAGTCACAGCATGCAATTTTGCGCAATTACCCAATCATTGGACATTTGCGCTTCATGCTGGAAACCATCAGGCCGGAAATCCGTCAGTACTTTTTAGAGTCAGAAACGGAAGCATCACCTTTTTCTCGCGCACAACGCACGTTGGTGTACACGCGCGCCAAGGGTCAATCAGATAAACGTCCATTTGGTACACAGCTTGATGTGCGCGCCATTGGGTATGAGTGGATCAATCACTCAATCGCCCCCTCCAAACTAGCAAGTCACGATTTCCGCGTGAAAATAGGCGGGAAAGACTGCTCACACCCCTACGACATCAGCCTTTTTAACGTATCTGCGATGAGCTTTGGTGCACTCAGTGCCAATGCGATTCAAGCCTTGAATTTAGGTGCGAAATTAGGCGGATTTGCTCACGACACTGGGGAAGGTTCGATCTCCCGCCACCACCGTACACACGGAGGTGATTTGATTTGGGAAATTGGCTCTGGCTACTTTGGCTGCCGAGACGAGCACGGTCACTTCAGCCCCGAACGTTTTGTGGAAAACGTACGTTCGCCTCAGGTCAAAATGGTTGAAATCAAACTCAGCCAAGGCGCCAAACCTGGTCATGGCGGAGTGCTGCCAGGCTCCAAAGTGACTGAAGAAATTGCAGAAGCACGTGGCGTAATGGCAGGCCAGGATTGCGTATCCCCCGCTAGCCACAGCAGCTTCAACACACCACTGGAGCTAATGACATTCATTCAGCAATTGCGAACATTGAGCGAGGGCAAACCGATAGGTTTCAAACTTTGCATCGGCCATCCTTGGGAATGGTTCGCAATTGTCAAAGCCATGCTTGAGACAAACATTCAGCCAGACTTCATCGTGGTCGATGGTGCAGAGGGTGGAACTGGCGCTGCACCACTCGAGTTCTCTGATCACATGGGCATGCCATTGCAAGAAGCCTTGCGTCTGGTGCACAACACACTCGTTGGTGCAGATTTGCGCAACAGCATTCGCATAGGTGCCAGCGGCAAAATTGTGAGTGCCTTTGACATGGCACGCGCGCTGGCTTTAGGTGCAGATTGGTGCAACAGCGCACGCGGTTTCATGTTTGCGCTAGGTTGTATTCAAGCCCAAACTTGTCACAGCGGCAACTGCCCGACCGGTGTAACGACCCAAGACCCCATTCGCCAGATGGCTCTGGTAGTCCCCAGCAAAGCTGAACGCGTCAAAAATTTCCATGAACAAACGTTGGAAGCTTTGCAAGAATTGATGGAAGCTTCAGGTTTGAAGACGCCACACGATTTCACTCCACGCCACATCATGCGCCGCGTGAGCGAAACACAGACACTGCACTTATCAGAGTTAGTTGACACAATCAAAGTGGGCGCTTTACTCAAGGACGATGTAGCTACATTACCCCCTGTATTTAGCGATTGGCCATTGGTCAGTCCTAAGAGCTTTGCAATCACGGATTGATGCAGCGTTTTGCGAACCAACGCAACTAAGTAATAGCCCAAACAAAAAGCGACCCGTGGGTCGCTTTTTGTTGCGGCAAATTATTTTCTCAAGGCAGCAGTTAGTCAGGCACACGTGGGTATTGAATAGGTTTCTCACGGGCCGCGGGAGGCTGGGCCGCTGCTGCAGCTGCACGTGCTTTCTCTGCTGCAATCCGCTCAGCTGCGGCCGCCTTCTCAGCGGCAGCTTTTTCTGCTGCAACCTTGGCCGCACGAGCTGCAGCCGCACGCTCTGCAGCAGCTTTTTCCTCTGCAATCTGTTCTGCAGATTTCACAGGTTTCTCGGGCTGCATACGCATAGCAACAGCGCGTTCGGCAGCAGCTTTTTGCTGTGCAATGCGCTCAGCAGCAGCGGCTTTTTCTGAAGCTGCTGCAGAACGCTGGGCCTCAATAGCCGCACGCTGTGCATCTGCCGCAGCCTTTTCAGATTGAGCCGAGGCTTTGGCTGCTAAAGCCGCTTTGTCGGCCGCTTTTTGAGCCTCGCCTGCAACGATAGCTGCTTTTTCCAAATTTTTATCAATAGCCTTCAGTGCGTTCGCCTCAGCCACCGATTGAGCACGCTCACGCCCTTGCATGGCCGTATTCAAATCAGACTTAAGCTTTTGAATCTCAGTCAGCAACACTTGTGTGCTTGGCCCTTGCGGTACTGCTGGAGCCACAGGTGGTGGTGGCTGGACACGGGCAGTAGCTTTTTCAGCAACAGTCTGCAACTTTCCATCAAAAGACAATAGCTTGCTCTCCATGGTGCTGAGCTGCTTTTGCATGTCTTTGAACTTCGCATCACTAGATTTACTAGCCTCTGTAGCCACAACCGTGGGCATTGCGGCCATAGTTTTGCCCAACTCTTCCAAGCGCTTGGCAACTTGGGTTTGGGTGGTGATCACTTCATCTTGTTTGTCTGTGATTTCTGAAAAATCTGAATGTGTTTTGCCAATCGCTGTCAAGCTGG
Organism: Pseudomonadota bacterium; assembly: GCA_041180165.1. Lineage (GTDB taxonomy): Bacteria > Pseudomonadota > Gammaproteobacteria > Burkholderiales > Burkholderiaceae_C > Limnohabitans. The sequence goes on from JBEGSC010000002.1 coordinate 236,522, forward strand.
CGTCCACCTCAATCACGCGCTTAGCCATGGCGTACACCATGGTGTCGAGCTCTTTGATCGACTTGGTCATCTTCATCGTGATGGCAAAGAAGATACCCATGGCAATGAGCAAACATGCGCAAAACGCTCCCAACATGATGCGTGAGTGCATGACGTTGCGGCGATTGTTTTCTTGAATCTTGGACACCACAGCGCGCATGGTGGCGCTCACATCAGCTGCAATAGACGCTGAGCGTGTCGACACCTCAGCAGAATCGAGCACCACCGAAGTGAGCTCTTCAATTTGGCGCGCCACCTCATTGGTGTCGAGCGACTGAGAAGCGATCTCCGTCAAACGGTCTGCCGTGGCCTCGACGTCCACGATGGCTTCTGCGGCTTGAGCCGCATCGGGAATCGTTTGTTGTTCTTCAGCCATAGTTAAACCTTTGTCTTATTTCGTTCTTCAAGCCGGTCAAGCCGTGCATTGAGTGTGTGTATGTCATCCGTCAGCTTGCCCATGCGCGCTTGGAGCTGTTCACCCCATGTATCGGCTTGAGCGGCTTGGTCTTGAGCAGTTATCTCTGGCTCTTGTTCGCTGTCGGCTTGAGCGGCTTCGATGGCGATTGGCTCTTGCGCGGGCTCGCTGGGCACGGCCTCTTTTGCAGCTTCGTCATGCGCCGCATCCACCGACGATGCCTCTGGCTCAACCAACTCGGTAAGCGTCGGAACCTTGGCCAATGCCTCTGCGCTTAAGCCTTGGGCATCTTCTGCCAAATCTGGCACTGTGATTTGAGGCAGCGTCTCGGGCTGATAGCCCGGCTCAAACGGGGCGGGCTCTGGACAAATGCCATCCGACACATGCGCATCAGTGCTGGGTTTCTCGTGTTCTTGGCTCATAAGTCGTTCTCAGTCTTGAATCAGGACTTCGCAAATTGGTTTTTCATCGACTTGCTGCTACGCAGCCAGCCTTTGGCCAGCAAAGGGTTGGATTGCATGAAGGCATCGGCTTGAGATTTGGATTCAAAAGGGCCGGCGACCAAAATGTAATAACGCTTGGTTGAGTCTTTTTGACGTGCACGCAAAATCCGAGCTTTGGCATAAACGGCGTTGCTGCGCTGGAAACTGCGCATGTCCTCTTGGGTATCCATGGCCGCCAGTTGCACCACCCAAGCATTGGCAGGCAATTGCTCAACCCAAGCCTCGTCGGAGCTGGGGTCCGCTTTGACTTCAGTTTTTGCTTCTTTCTTGGCTTGGGCTTTGTCAACCTTGAGTTCTTTGTCTGCCTGTTTCTTGACAGGCCCTTCAGCAGATGCCACCACCACAGGTTCAGATGCTGCGGGTGCAGCAACAGAGGCGCTGGCACTTGCAGCTGATGCAACGTCTTGGGCTTCACTGGCAACTCGGGCGGCTTCGGCCGCCATTGAGGCGGCGTGTTCAGCGGCAGCCAACGCTTCTGCACTGGCTGCAGAGGCCGCAGCGGCAGCACTGGCCGCTTCTTCGGGCGCGGCCACAGCAGGTGTACCACGCAACAAATATTTCTTCAATGCCTCAACCTCTTGAAGCACCAATTCCTTGTACATGTACCCAAACACGCTCATAGAAACGAGCAAGACCAAGAGCACCCAACCTGCGCGCGACTTACGCGGCGGGCGTTTGAACAATTCTGCATCGCCAACAGGCAATGGTGCAGCTTGTAGGCTAGGCTCGCGCGATGCATCGATGGCTGTTGTACCCATCAAAGATGGCGCAGATGCAGCGGGCGCGGGGGCCTGCGGTGTCGTTTCGGGCAGCGGTGGCACAAATGCGGGCAGCACTTCAGGCTCTATCTTTGGCTCTTCTTTTTTACCAAAGCCGGGCACTCGCCAAGCCGTCTTGGCAGGAATATTGAGCAACTTAGACACTGGCACCACCTCTTCGTTCAAGGTGGGAGGGTCTGCATGAAAGGTCGGTTCGATTTGCACAGGTTCAGGGTCCGGCGTTGTGGCAACCCAGTCTGTTAATTTTTGTTTGGCCTCACCCGCCTCAGTCTCGACTTCCCACTTGACCAAATTTTTGCCAAAAGCATCCACCTTGCTTTGGTAGTTGCCTGCACTATTGATAAGCAAAATCACACTGATATTGCCTGCAGGAAATCCATTGACCAAACGCGCCAACAGCTGCAACTCAAAGTCTTGCATCAAGATCGAGTCACGAAACAGTAAGAAGCGCCGAGGTGCATGCTTTTTGTCTTTTTCAAGCGCTTGGTCAAGCGTGATTTCGGACAAGATTTCGTTGAACTTCTGAACCAGTTTTTCAGAGTTGGTGGAGCTGCACCATTCGATGTGACTCTCACCTTTGGAGCGCAAACGCTCTTCAAACAAGCTGCCGTAGTAGTCGAGCACCATGTCATGGTCGCTCATCACGGCGAGATTGATACTGCCTTCGGTCAATGACTTCAGGAGTATTTCAAATCGCAACCGATCGCCGGGGCTTTGGTAGATGTCTGTCATGCTGGCTCAAACTTCGGGTCTTAAGAATTCATCAAAGCACCATTCGAGTCGAACTTCATATCGTCTGGAACGGTGGGCGATGGTTTGACCACTTCCTGGCCACGACCATAAGACTGGTTCAGGCTGAACACATAGGCAATGACCTGCGCAACAGCGTGGTACAGCGCCTCTGGAATCGGATGATCCAGCTTGGTCGTAAAGTATAAGGCGCGAGCCAGTAAAGGCGCCTCAAAAATATAAACGTTGTGCTCTTTGGCTTCCTCACGAATACGAGCCGCCAAACCATCTTCACCCTTGGCCACCAAGAGGGGCGCACCATCCCCCATCGGGTCATATGACAGCGCAACCGCAAAGTGGGTTGGGTTGGTGATGACCACGTCAGCGTCCTTCACCTTGCTCATCATCTTGTTGTTCAAAATCTCGTGTTGACGACGGCGAATCTGCCCCTTGACCTCAGGATTACCTTCCGAGTTCTTCATCTCGTCTTTGACCTCTTGCTTGGTCATCTTGAGCTTTTCGTTGAGCTGATGACGTTGCAACGGTACATCGACGAGTGCCACCAACACAAGTCCAAGACTGAGCCATAAACAGGAATCGACAATGATGGTTCCTGCAACCTTAATGGCCACGTTCAAATCCATTTGCGAAATATGGGTCAAGTCATTCAAGTTGTTCATGACGGACACCAACAAAATGGCCCCAACCAACAAAAACTTGGCTACAGCCTTACCCAGGTTGATCAAAGCGTCTTTGCCGAACATGCGTGCCAAACCCGTCATCGGGTTGAGCTTGCTGAACTTAGGCATGATCATCTTGGGCGAAAAAATAAAACCACCTGCCAACGTGGTGGACAAAACGGCAATCACATAAAGCACAGCCATCAATGGCAACACAATCAAAAAGCCGTCCACCATGGAGCTGCCAAAAATAGCGGGCAGCAACTCTGCTTTGTCTGTGATGCGCCGATCGAACTGCAACTGCTGCTTGAACAAGCCGCTCATGCTGCTAAAGATGTGTTGCCCCATCATGCTAAAGAACAAGGTGGCAATGACCATCATGGCAGCGGGGGCCAGCTCTTGCGAGCGCGCGATTTGCCCGTCTTCACGGGCTTTCTTTAACCGCTGCGCCGTCGGTTCTTCGGTTTTGTCTTGGCTGCTTTCTTCCGACATGTCAGCCTCCTAAATAAGAACGCAGCATCATGAATGCTTGCGTCCAGACCCAGTCAATGCGTGCCACATTGCTGGTCATGGAAAAAATCATGACGATAAATCCCGTCAAGATCAACGCCGGGAAACCCACCGTAAAAATATTCAAACTCGGTGCAGCACGCGCCACAAAACCCAAGCCGACGTTGATGAACAGCAAAGTCATCATCACAGGCAAGGCAATCAATAGAGCCCCCAAAAACATCATGGAGCTCCAGTTGATCATCTTGCCCAACATGTCTTGGCTGAAAAACGCTTGCCCAATCGGCAAGAGCTTGAACGACTCGATCACCAATCCAAATACGATCAGATGGCCGCCCATGCCCAAGAACACCAAGGTCCCCATGATGTTAAAAAACTGCGACAACACAGGCACGTTACCCATATTGGGGTCAACCATATTGGCCATGGATAAGCCCATGGAACCTGAAATCGCCTGACCGGCCACCACCATGGCTGCTGTGGCTACTTGAAAAACCAAGCCCATGGTGAAGCCAATCAAGATTTGTCGGAAGATTTCCATCAAACCATCGGCAGTGACCGGATCAATCTTTGGAATCTCGATGTACTGCGTCACAAAAAACGACATCGCAAAGGCCAGTGAAATACGAATGCGCATGTTCACCGCACGCGCAGAAAAAATAGACGTGAACGCCAAAAACGCTGACAAACGCAACATGGGCCAAATGACGACCAAGAACTTGTCAAGAATGTCGATGAGCGAGGCGTTCATGGCAAGGTGTAGTTACATGAACAAGGTAGGGATGCGAGTGAAGATGCCCTTGGTGTAGTCCACCATGGTGTTGATCATCCAACCACCTGCAAGCGACATCGTCAAACCCATCACAATCAATTTGGGAATAAAGCTCAAGGTTTGTTCGTTGATGGATGTGGCCGCCTGAAAAATACCAACGACCAAACCAACCAATAAACCTACCGCCAACAAGGGGCCTGAGATGACCATAGTCATCCACAGAGCTTCACGCGCCAAATCTACAACTGCTGCACTATCCATGGTGCGACTCCTTAAAACACAAAGCTGTTGGCCAGCGATGCCATCAACAGCGTCCAACCGTCAATCAGCACGAAGAGCATGAGTTTGATTGGCATCGAAATGATCATGGGCGACAACATCATCATGCCCATCGACATCAACACGCTGGCCACGATCATGTCGATCACCACAAACGGGATATAGATCAAGAAACCAATCGTGAAAGCGCTCTTGATTTCAGACGTGATGAACGCTGGCATCAAGGTGGTAAACGGAACTTGTGTGGCGTCATCCAATTCGCGGCGGTTGGCGATTTGCATGAACATGGCAATGTCGTCTTCGCGAGTTTGCTTAGTCATGAAGTCGCGAATAGGCACTTCAGCTTTGATCAAAGCTTTGTCAAAGTCGAGATTGCCGTTCATGTAAGGGCCTACGGCTTCTTTGTAAACCGTCTCAAACACGGGCGACATGATGAAGAAGGTGAGGAACAAGGCCAAACCCACCAACACGGTATTGGGTGGTGTTTGCGCTGTACCAATGGCCTGACGCAAGATCGACAACACAATGATGATGCGCACAAACGAGGTCATCATCAACAGCATCGATGGCAACAACGTGAGCGTCGTCATCAAGCCCAACAATTGCAGGCTCATGCTGTACTGCTGACCACTCTTGCCTGAACCTGTCACGTTGACCAACGGAATACCTTGGGCCTGCGCCACCATGGGCAGCGAAGCCAACGCCATCAAGAGCAGCGCCAAGATGACGTAGAGAATTTTCTTGGTAATGGGCTTACGCAGCATGACCAGCCTCCTGCGTCCATGCGTGCAGAGTTTTCACCTCGGCAGGACTGACGCTGGCCAAAACCATTTGGTTATCAACCTGAATCAGCACCATCTTGTGCTTCAAGCTCAACGGCAAAGCTTCAAGCACTTGAATACGTTTTTCCTCGCTACCGTTAGCGGTGAAGCCACGGTTGCGCTTGACCCACCACAAAGCCCCAGCGAGCAACAGCATCACACTGAATGTGCTGGCGATGAATTGACCCCAATCGAAACTTTGCATGATGTTTTCCTGTGCGCGATGACGGTTTTTTGACACTGGACGTGCCTATCTGCAGAGGTATTGCAAGGCACGTGCCAACCTCTCGGGCGCTTATAGTTCGGGGATGGGGTTCATCAAAGATTTGATTCACGCAGGCGGCACTGGTGGCTTGAACTGGCATGTCCATGCCCACTATTCGCGCAAGCGTTGGCAACCTACGGTGCAACTGATTGACCAATTCCTTGCGCAAGTCGATCCCAAATCTGACCATTTGCTGCTGATTGGCGGCAGTGCGGGCTGGATGATGCCGTCGAGCTGGCTGCGCCGCTTCAAGCGGATTGACGCGTATGACATTGACCCCTTGGCACAAGCGCTGTTCAACTGGCGCCATGGCCGACGCTTGCAAACGCAGGGCATTCACATAGAGCACCACCGGCTGGATGCCTTGGAAGTCTTACCAGAGCTCCTACAAACACACACATCCGCTTGTCTATGGTTTGACAACGTATTGGGCCAACACCGCTACCGCATTCGCGACGAAGCCCGTGTGGAGCAGGAATTGGCGCAGCTTAAAACCACACTCAAGGGCCGCCACTGGGGCAGCTTGCACGATGTATGGTCGGGCCCAACCGATGGGCGCTTGCTACCAGCAGGGCTCAATGTCTGGAGCCATCATGTGGCATCCAAGAAAGCGCTCGATGCCTCGTTTTCACAAAAGTTGCTGGCAAGCGTGGGGGCCAAAGATGTGTGGCAAGACCACTTGACGGGCCATGTGTTTGCACCCGACACACAAACCACTTGGATGCCATGGGCCTTCAAGGCCAACTACTGGCACTGGCTCCAAGCTGGCTGGGTCAGTGCTTGAGGTTATAGAGCGTGACGCCTGCTGCATCCATCTCTTTTTGCTCACGCTTGCGGTGAAAGTCGCGCACCGCCTTGAGGTCTTGCTCGACCAAGGTTTCCATTTGGATGCGTTTTTGCTCAGCGGCTTTGAGCGCCAAACGTTTGACCTCGACTGTGTGCTGAGCCTCCATCAGATCCAGGCCCACGCGGCTGATGAGTGACTGCAACTGCTGCATGAACCCACGAAAGTTCAAGGTTTCAGACATGCTGTGCGGGCGGCTCTCCGCCTCTTTGCTGCGTGCCACATAGTCGGCGTACAACACATTCATGCGCTCGCGGCTTTGCTCCAAATGTTCTACACGGTCGCGTGCTTTTTTGAGCTCTGCGAGAGCTTCATCGCATTTCTCTTTGGCTTTCTTGGCCAACACAGGCCATGCGGCGCGGGGCTTCATGACAGCATTTGGCTCAAGCGGCTACGCGTCATGGCGTAGTCTTCGCCCTTGTCCATGTCTTGGCGCAAGAAGTCGACCATTTGTTCACGAATGCGAATGGCTTCATCCAACTCGGGGTTGGAACCCGATTCATACGCGCCCACTTGCACAAGATCAGCGTTTTGTTGGTAGACCGACCACAAGCGGCGCAACTTATTGGACTGCTTCAACTCGTCCGAATTGACCAAGGTTTGCATCACACGTGAAATCGACCCGTTCAAATCAATCGCTGGGTAATGCGCTTGGTCAGCCAAGCGGCGTGACAACATCACTTGCCCGTCAAGCGACGCACGTGCAATATCCACAATCGGGTCATTGCCGTCATCACCTTCAGCGAGCACGGTGTAAATGGAGGTGATCGAACCATGGCCATGGCGACCCACACCACCACGTTCAATGAGGTTGGGCAACAAGGCAAACACCGAAGGTGGATAACCTTTGGCAGTAGGTGGTTCGCCAATGGCCAAACCAATTTCGCGCTGTGCATGGGCCACACGGGTCAAGCTGTCGCACAGCATCAAGACGTTTTTGCCTTGGTCGCGGAAGTACTCGGCAATCACGTGCGTCATGTGCGTGGCTTTGAGGCGCAGCACGGGTGACACGTTGGCAGGGGCCGCAATGACCACCGACTTAGCCAAACCTTCTTCACCCAAAGATTCATGAATGAAGGCCTGCACTTCGCGGCCACGTTCGCCAATCAGGCCAATCACCACGATGTCGGCTTTGGTAAAGCGCGTGAGCATGCCCAAAAGCACACTCTTACCCACGCCAGAACCGGCCACTAAACCAATACGTTGGCCGCGGCCGATGGTGAGTGCGCCATTGATGGCTTTCACACCCACATCCAAAATCTCTTCAATCGGGCCGCGCTCCATCGGATTGAGCGGACAACCCAACAGGCTAAGTTGATCGGGTAGATGGGGCAGCGGCTTGCCATCAATTGGGACACCACGACCGTCAATGACCCGTCCAAGCAACTCATTGCCCAAGCGTACCTGACCCGAATTGCTCATAACACGTACTGTGTCACCTGGCCCAACGCCAACAGGATCAGTGAAAGGCATAAGGTACAAGGTTTTGTCGTTAAAACCTACCACCTCAGCTTCGACGCGATGCCCTTCTTTGCCAATCACTTCGCAACAGGCTCCCAACGGAGCCATGATGCCGCGCGTCTCCAAAGTCAAACCGACCAAGCGCACCAACGTGCCACTGCGTTGTGGCTCGGGTGTACGCAGCTTTGGTAAGCTGTTTTGGACTTCTTGTGCAAAGTCGAGCATATGATTTATTTCACCTGAATCATGCTGCGAATGACAGATGCCACGCGGCTTTGGTCTGATTGAACCACCATACGCACGACGCCCACCTTGTCTTCGTAACTGTTCGCACTGTTGAGCAGCTCAGGGGGAATTGTTGGCTTCTTTGCTTTTTGCTGTTCTTTACGAATACGTTCTTTGATTTCAGCTAAGGATTCACCCTCTCTGATCTCAATTTCACCTTCGGGCAGTTCCTGCTCAGGCTCGGAATCGGCGTCACTTACCTCCGCCACCACGGGCTCAGGTTCAGACTCAGTTTCTGCCGAGACCTCTTCCACCACTTCTTCAACAGGCGGCTCGCTCACAGGCTCTTCAGGAGCGATTTCCACTTCAACCACCGGCTCTGGTGCAACCTCTACAACTGGCTCTGGCGTATGTTCCACCACAGGCTCTGGCATAGGTTCCGGCTCAGGCTCGACAACAGGTTTTGGTTTTGGCTTCTCAGGTTTTTCAAGCAGCAACATCTGATATTTGATCTTTTCAGAACGTTGCGCTTCAAACAACTCAGCCTTGCGCATCATTTCGCGCTCGACCGCATCAATCGCAGCTTTTTGAATTTCGCTGTTAGACATGGGATCGCCGACCAAATTCAATATGAACGGACGAATGATGGTGACAATCACCACCATAAAAATCAAACCCATCAACAACGTATTGATGACGTCAGGAATGAACATCGTCGCCCTCCACTTCTTCTTGAACTTCTGAGATTCGTTGTACCAAAGGTGATTTCTCACGCCACGCATCGACATCAATCAGCAAAGCCTTGGCTAAACCCTCAAGGCGATGGTCGATCAAGTCTTCTACCACAGTGTCGTTAGCAAACACACGAACACTGCCGCGTTGCATCTCTTGAACCGACTCCAAGCGCATACCTTTGATGAAGTCACCTCCTTGCACTTGCAAGAGAGCTTTGTCATCTGGGTTGAGCTCTAGCACGACTGCACCATGTACGGGATGGTCAAGTTCATCCAAGCAACGCTGGACCAATCGCTCGATGCCTTTGCTAGATGTTTGTAATTCGCTCAATACCACTTGCTCAGCCACGTGCATAGCCAAACGTTTGAGCGGTTCAAAAAATTTCTTAGGATCAGCAATCAATGTTCCTAGTTCTGCAGCAACGTTTTCAAACACCACGCGCTGCTCAGCCATTTCATCTGCCAACTCGGCGCGTACTTTAGCTTCGCCTTCTACTAAACCTTGATCTTTACCAGCCTCAAAACCTTCTGCTTTGCCTTGTTCGAAACCTTGCGCTTTGCCCTGTTCCATACCTTGCGCCAAGCCTTGCTCCAAACCCTCGGCCAAACCTTCGGCTTTACCTTTTTCCAGACCTTCTTCTCGGCCTTTAGCCAAGGCGGCTTCAGTCGCTTCTTGCACTGCCTTTTCTAAGGCTGCGGCTGCCTCTTCACGGGCCTGCGTCAAGCCCTTTGCAAACTGCTCAGCTTCTCGTTGCGCCACTTCCTCAGGCGGAATACCTCCCACCACTGCGGGGACCTCAGGCTCCAACGGCTCAAACTCATTGGGTGTTGACTCAGGCAATGTTGCTTCAGCTGACTGTTCAGCTGGAGCGTCATGTGCATCTGTTTCGTTAAGCACATGAGCTTGCGCTTCCAACACATCTGGCGCATCAGGCACATCGGGATGAATCACGATGGGATCTGCGATTTTTTCGTCTGTAGTAATGGGACTCACCACTAATGACTCTGCCATTTCTGCTTGAGCCAAAGCTCGCTCCAAAACAGAAGGGGCGACACTCACTCGTAACTTCGATTTGCGTGAAGCGCCATAAGCATCCATCACAAATGGAAGATGCTCATTCGTCTCACTGCCAATGACAGGCGCAGGTTTTTGCTGCCCCAGAGACTCATTCCGATATTCCTCCTCCAGCAACGCTAAAGAAGCTCTGGCCTGCTCACTCAAAGGCTGCTTGCTTGGTTGGTAATGGGCCGCAGAAAATCCGCTGGGCTTGGCTGGATAGCTCAAGGCAGCGTATTCTTGCTGCTCATCACCATGCCAGCTGTTCGGGGTGTAGCCACGGCTACTCAGCTTTTTAGCGATGCCAGCATTGGGTTGCCACGGCGTGACCACCCGAGCGGGATTAGGTTGATTAAACAAAGTCAGCGCCACCCAAGATCAACTCGCCCGAATCGGACAACTTACGCGCTTTGCGCATGATTTGCTTTTGCGCGTCTTCCACGTCAGCCATGCGTTGTGGGCCTTTGGCTTCCATGTCGTCACGGAACATGCCGCGCGCACGTTCGGACATGTTGTCGAAGAAACGGGCTTGGCATTCTTCACTGGCATTTTTCAACGCCATCATCAACAAGTCTGGCTCCACCGCACGCATGAGCACCTGAATACCTTTGTTATCCACACTGACCAAGTTCTCGAAGGTAAACATGTTGTCTTGAATTTTGAGCATCAAGTCGGGATCAATTTCATTCAAGCCACTCATGATGCTGTTTTCCAAGGCAGTTTTGGTCATGTTCATGATCTTTGCTGCAGCTTGTACCCCACCAAAGCTTGAGGACTGCGCCGATGCATTCTTCGAGAACTGTTGCTTCATGATGGCTTCAAGTTCAGCCATAGCAGAGGGTTGCACCGTATCCAAACTCGCAACACGCTGAATCACTTCGGGTCGCACGTCGGCGGGCAAATAATTCAGCACATCAGCCGCTACTTCACTCTCGAGTAACGACAAGATAATGGCCACCACTTGTGGATGCTCGCCACGAATCATGTCCGCAATGCCGCGTGCATCCATCCAGGTAAGAATGTCTAAGCCCTTGGTACCTTGGCCAGGCATGATGCGACCCAGCACCGATGCAGCCTTGTCGTCACCCAATGCCAAGCGCATGACACGCTCCACATAGTCAGCACCGCCAATGCTGACGTTGTTTTGGTTCTTCAAGTGCTCAACGAATTCGTCCAACACATAGTTCACCGCTTCTTGCGTGAAGTTGGCAACCTGCACCATGGCAGCGCCCAAGGCTTGAACCTCTTTGGGGCTCAAGTATTTGATGATCTCTGCCGCTTGTTCTTCGCCCAGCAAGAGCATCAACACGGCAGCGCGTTGGGTGCTGGTAATGCCTGCGAGCTCGGCTCGCAGCTTATCGGTCATCACAATGGTGTCGTCAGCCATGATTCAAATCCTCACTCAATTTATTACTTCTCGATCAAGCTCTTAAGTACACCAGCCACTCGGGTGGAGTCCTCAGCCATGATCATGCGAATCAACGCCACTTTATCGTCGTAAGAATTTGCCGTTTTCAGCAAATCCGCAGAGATTGACTGCTTTTTAGGTTTCATGCTAGCCATGCGAGCCTTGACCTCTTCCAAGGTTTCGCCCTCTTCGATTTCAATGTCTTCATCCGCACCTGCTTCTTGTGCTGCGGCATGTTGCTCTGCTGCCAAACGCGCAGCTTCTTCAGCCGCCAGTCGTTCTGCGGCCTCTTGCTCCGCCAAGGCCACTTTAGCGGCCAATTCAGCAGCATGAGCCTGCTCTTGCGCCAACAAATCAGCTTGGCGTTGACGTTCTTGCTCTAATGCAAGTGCCTCGGCGGCAGCCTTGGCTTCAGCAGCCAAGCGTGCTTGCTCCGCAGCGTAAGTTGCCTCTTGAGACAAGCGTGCTGATTCTTCTGCGGCGCGCATGGCCTCATCCGAGATACGCAACATTTCGTCGTCATGGGCTTTCTTGGCAAAGGCAGCGGCAGCTTGTGCAGCGGCATTTTCAGCCGTGGCTACATCAATCGCCATCTGGGCCTGTGTGGTGGCTGCATCAGCAGCTGCCGCAGCCAAGGCTTTGGGATCGATCTCGGGTGCCAACAAGCGGCGGACCATCGGACGAACCACAGTCAAGAGGATGAGCAAGAAGATGCCACCCACCACGCCGGCGTTCACCATGACTTGGTAGTTCTCATCGCGCCACCATGGGATCACGGTTGGGTCGTACTGAGGCTCAAACTTGGTGCCCACCACGGTGACCACGTCGCCACGCTCGTTGTTGAAACCCACAGCGCCTTTGACCAATTGGTTCAAGCGTTCGATTTCTTCAGGGGTGTAAGGTACAGATGTCGGTGTCGAGCCATCTGCATTCTTTTCGACCTTGGCGCCTGGGGGCAAAGGACGTTCATTGATCAACACACCCACACCAATCTTGGTGATCGTGCCCATGGCACCTTTGGTGTGACGCACGGCACGGTCGAGTTCGTAGTTTTTAGTGCTACGAGCTGTCACTTGCACACCCTTTTCGCTCACGCCCTTCAAGGGGTCGGCGTTGGTTTGCGTGGTGGCTTGTGGGTTGGTCGGCGCTGGAGGCGTGTTAGACAACGCACCTGGAATACCAATCGCATCACGGAAGGTGTTGCGGTCTTCGACAAAGAGTTCCGAACGCGTCTTGGGACCTTTGTCTTGTGAGTCAAAGTCTTCGGTCGTCACTTCGGTTTGTGTGAAATCCAAAGTCATGCTGACCTGAGCTGTGACGTTGCTCTCGCCCACGATGGGGGCCAACAGCTGAATCAAGCGGGTGCGATAGAGATCTTCCATCTGCTGCTTGTGTGTGAGTTGTTGCGCGGTCAAGCCCAAAGGCTGCTCGGTCAACATGTCGTTCATCAAGCTACCAAAGTTGTCCACCACCGATACATTCTCAGGCGCGAGGTAAGGCACGCTAGAGGCCACCAATTGGATGATGGCTTGCACGTTGGCCGACGAAATGGTGCGGCCAGGCAAACGTGTGATCACCACAGAAGCCTTGGTCGGTGCGCGGTCACGCACAAACACGCTTTGCTTGGGTGCGGCCAAATGCACACGGGCAGATTTGATACCACCGATTTGAATGATGCTGCGTGCGAGCTCCTGCTCCATCGCGTTGTTGTAGCGCACCTGCTCCATGAACTGGCTGGTCGTCATGGCGGGCATGTCTTTGAGGTTGTCCATGCCAGAAGCTTCTGTGCGTGGCAAACCTTTAGAAGCCAACAACATACGGGCTTCTTGGAAACGAGATGTGGGCACCGAAATTTGGCCCGTGTTGACATCCACTTCAGGCTTGAACTCAGCAGCTTTCAAAGCTTCAATGGCTTGTTGCTTGTCCGCGTCGCTGAGCATCAACACCAAAGGACGGTAAGGCGTAGGCTTCATCGAGGTGAAGAACACCGCCACTGACATCAGCAGCATGAAGATCACCACAAAAGGCAAAGCCTTACGCACGCTGGGCTGGCGCAAAATGTCCATCACCACAGCGCCTGGGCCTTCTTTGGCGTTGATCCATGCAGGCATATTGCCAGAGCTGGATGCGGCACCACTCGCGGCAGGTGTGCCGGTGGTCTCTACACCGTTGGCTACGGGCATGCCCACAGCGTTCATGTTTAAGGTATCGGTTGCCATATCAGTCTCTTACTCCAGCATCAAACTGGCATGTTCATGATTTCTTCGTACGCTTTCATCACTTTGTTGCGTACTTGCAAGGTGGCTTCAAAAGCCAGTGACGATTTCTGCATGCTCAGCACGACTTCTGTCAATGGCACTTCTTCGCCACGGTCGTAGGCTTCTTGCATCGCACGTGACTTGAGTTGTGTGTCATTCACGCTGTCGAGTGCGTTTTGCACTGACTTGAAGAAATCGGGTTGGCCTTCCAATTTGGCCGTCGGCACCTCATTCGCAGGGCCATTGACGCCATTGGCCTGCGTTTGGTGAGCACGCAGGGTTTCAATCATGGATTGAATATTCGTGTGTGAAATGCGATCAATCATGCTGAGACTCCTTCATTCATGCCACGGCTACGCATTTGTGCCAGCTTGTAGCGCAAGGTGCGTGGGCTAATGCCCAACTTGGCAGCCGCTTCCATGCGGCTATCGGTACTTTGAATTGCCGCCATGATCACTTGCAACTCGCTGGCTTTCACCGCGCTGTCGAGATTCACAGGCTCCTCACGCATTTCTACGGGGGCGATAGGCGCTGCTGTGTAGGCCATGGGGTTATGAGCCTGGGGGGCTGTAGGCATGACCGGTGCAGGCGCATAAGGAGCTGAGACCACAGGAGCTGCAATTGCAGGCTCTTGTGCCACTGGCAATGCAGCATGGATAGCAGGCATGGCTTGCTCATCCATTTGCGCATCGTCAAACATCAAGTGCGCTGGGCTGATGGTGCGGCCACCGCTCAACACCACAGCGCGTTGCACCACGTTTTCGAGTTCGCGCACATTGCCAGGCCATGGGTAGTTTTGCAACATCACTTGCGCTTCTGGCGTCACGGTGAAAGGCACACCGCCTTTGACATGACGAGCCAAGGACTGAGCCACCAAAGGCACGATGTCGCCTGGACGGTCTTTCAACGGCTGGATGCGCAAGCGGAAAGTGCTGATGCGGAAATACAAGTCTTCGCGGAATTCGCGTTGCTCAATCGCCAGCTTCAAATCTTTGTTGGTCGCAGCAATCACGCGCACATCGAGGTCGATGGTGGCTTCGCCGCCCAAACGGTTGAGTTTTTTCTCTTGCAAGACGCGCAACAACTTGGCTTGCAAGTTCATGGGCATCTCACCAATTTCGTCCAAGAAGATCGTGCCGCCGTGGGCTTGTTCAAACAAACCTTTGTGTTCTTTCAAAGCGCCAGTGAAAGCGCCCTTCTCGTGACCGAACAACATGTCTTCGATCAAGTGCTCTGGCATGGCCGCGCAGTTGAGTGCCACAAACGGCGCCTTGGCGCGAGGTGACGACTCGTGCAACACACGGGCCAACACTTCTTTACCAGCGCCTGTAGGGCCAACCAGCAAAGCCGTCACATCGGTTTGTGCCACGCGTTGAGCCAAGGCCAACAAATGTTGGCTGGTGGGATCCACAAACACGTAGCTCTTGGTTTTGAGTTCGGGGGCGTTCAAGCCTTTCACAGCGCCTTGCCAAGCTTCGGCAGACCACTCGTCGGCCGACAACACATGCAAAGCACCCAAGCGCATCGCGTCCACAGCCACTTCCATGCGGCGGCGGTCGACACGGCACAACACGGGCACGGTGTGACCAAGTTGGGCAATGAGGGTTTGAACTTCTTGGAGCAGCTCGGCGCTATCGCCCAAGCGAATGACCAGCACATGTGCGCGGCGCAAAGCCAGCGTGAGGTCGCCCAAGGTTGAAACGGTTTCCAGACTGATACCTGCGGCATCCAGCTGGGCGCGATCTGCGGCATCGATTGGACTAAAGGGGTCCAACCACACGGCATGAATTACGTTGACAGAAGAAGCATTCACTTTGAGTACAGTCCGAAATAAAGGTAAGACTGTTATGCAAAGGCCGTGCCAGGTCGTTTTGTAACCTATGTAATTAAATTAATGTGCGTAACGGGCCTGCCAGTGGCAGTTTCTCGACGTTGCGACGAGTTACCGACAGGCTTTTTAGAGGCTTTTTGGGTGTCTGGCTTAGCGGGTTTGGGCGAGAAACCCCCGCAAAAACGCCCGTCCGTGCGCAGCACCTCCAAGGAGGGAACTACTTTCGAACGAAATCCCATGAGCTTGCAGCCATAAGGCATGCGCACATCCCACGTGACCGCCATGTAGCGGCACTCCCAGCAATTGGGGCCCTTGGGTAAGGGAGAGGATGGAGGCTTATCGCCTTGGCTATTCATGCCTGAACTCTGATGCGTCACTCAAGGGTGGTGGATTAACCGCCCAAGAGCTTGAGCACCGACTGCTGGCTGGTGTTGGCTTGCGCCAGCACCGCGGTCGCGGCTTGCTGCATGATTTGTGTCTTGGCCAAGTTGGTCGACGCTTGTGCGTAATCAGCATCCTCAATTTGACTACGTGAGGCAGACAAGTTCATCGACACATTGGTCAAGTTGGTGATCACATGATCCAAGCGGTTCATGATGGCACCCATGGTGGCACGGGTGGCGTTGATACGGTCCATCACCACATCCAACTTGGTCAACACAGAGGTTGCCCCCTCGCGCGTATTAATGCGTGCGTTACGAGAGTCAACGTTCAAGTCCACATCACCTGTGATTTCGCTGGTGATCGAACCGTTTTTGCCGAAGTCAGCCAAATCAATCGTGATCATTTGGTTGGCACTAGAACCCACTTGGAAAGCCATTCGGCCAACCTTAGGTGGATCCATCGCGGCGCTGGACTGGCCACCATAACTGCCCACTTGGAAACCCAAGGCAGAGAAGTTGCTGGATGAGCTAAAGCCGTCCACGCCTGTTGTGATGGTGAATGGCTTGCCAGTTGCACGCAGCTTGTCCATCTGATCGGAGGGAGGAGCCCCCACTGGAGAAGGAATACCTTGCGGCAAGAGTGCAGGATCAGATGTCAAACGCACGGTACCGTACAGTGTCTTAGCTGTTGTCGAATCAACCGTGGCCTTGTGAATACCGATCACATCGTTATTTCCCACGCTGTTGGCGGTGACATGCGCGATCTCGATGATCACGGGATCACCAGAACCGTCCACGCCAGCATTAGCGCCTGTAAGTGTGAAGCCTGTGCCTGGCATTTGAGAAGTGAATGTCAGCTCTGTGCCTGCCAATTCAATACCCAAATTAGTGATCTCACCCGCTTCGACCAACGCATCCAAACGTGCTTTGAACAAGTCTGCTGTCGCTGTCGTGCCATCGCCTTCGACAGTGATGACTTCACCATTGAGGCGAATGCTTGCAGTCTCGCCAGTGTCCAAAGTTCCTGTGACGTCCATCGTGGACTTTTGAGCCACAGCGCCACCTTTGTCTAAACCGAAGCTGGCAGCTGACAAGCCCGGAACGCTTGAGTCATACCACACCGACATATTTCGACCATCAGAGCTCAGCGTCAAAGCGCCTTTGTCATTGATCGTCGCTGTCACACCATGTGTGCCAGCGCGTTGATTGATCGCATGCGCCACGTTTTCCAAACGTGATTGCAGACCATCTTTCACTGGATCTAAATAAACTGACACTTCCACGCCGTTAAGGAACAAGGAATATTGACCAGCCTTGGTTGGCGAATTGGCAGTCGTCGTCAGTGTGCTTTCGCTGACCGCTGGGTTAGCCAGAGCGCGAACGCCTGTCTCGTACGATTGCGAATTGATGGCATTAGCCAAGGCTATGGCACTTGAAGATTTGTCACTGCTGGTGTTGATACTGCTTGATAGCAAATCATCCGCTGGTGTTGTTGCGCGGATCTTGACACCATTGATCATCAAATCGTTAGTTGACAAAGACTTCACTGCCGCAGGCGTGTTGGGCACAACGGTATTAAACGTCATGCCACCGCCCTGCTCGGGGTATGTGGCCGACATCTTGAATGGAATGCCGGGCTCATTAGCGCTCAAGTGCAAATCACCTACAGAGTCACCCGCTGTTGCTGTCACGCCTAAAGCCGCTGCCTTTTGGTTGATGGCTTGCATCAAACCGTTACGTACATCAGTGGCAGTTTTGATCGGACCGTTTTGCACATCCACCGTCACTGAGAACTGTGTGCCATTGACAGTCACGGTGTAATCACCGTCCACCACTGCTGACACTTTCAAGCTTTCGACTTGTGACAAAGCAGCTGTCACTGCTGGACGCGCAGCTGTGTTGAATACCGACTCATTCTTGCTGTAGTTGCCAACAGAGAAGCCCGTGTTGGCCACGTTGCCACGTGAGCTAAGAATCACGGGTGCTTGAATCTTGGATTCCAGAGAAATAGTAGAGGCCTGAACACCTTCGCGCATACCAATGCGTTGTCCGAACTCTTTGTCGTTCGTTTCAAAATGAATTTCAATGTTGCGACCATCTGTGGCGACCAAGGTGATACCTTGTGTATCTGATCCCGTATCAATGGCGCGAACACCAGTTTTATCAGAGATCATGTTGATCGCACGTACCGTGTTAGCACGTGTGTCACGAGGGTTGTTGAATACAGAGTTAATTTCTGCACTTGCAAACCCGTTGATCATCACCACACCCTTGACAACCGAAGAACCAGTCATCGCTTGGCCTGTCACGATGTTCTCATTGACCTTAGCAAACACGCCTGTGCCTTCAATCGAAGTCAAGTGTGGGATGGTGGTCTCAACCAAAGGGGTCAAGCCTGTGGGCAATTTTTCAATCGGCATATTGGCGACGTCGCCCTCGTTTTCCGAGAACTTAACGGTCACCATGCTGCTGCCAGGCTGGTAGCTCACCACACGACCTGTGTTAGCGGCAAACAAAGAGCTGGCTTGCAACTGTGTGGCAATTGCACCAGCAACAGCGCTGCTGGTATTTTCTTTTGTCGTCAAACGCACCGTCACACCGGCCACGGTGATATCGCGTGGCAAATCGGCAGCCAAGGGCGCGCCTGTAAGTGTCAACGTTTGTGTCTCACCAGTAGTGATGCCCGACGTCACAGCTTTGCGGTTAATGGCAGCGGCCTTAGCAATCGCGCTACCAGCGGCGTTGCCAGCAGGTGATAACAAATCGTCAGCAGCATATGACTGGCCAATCGGCACGTCGTTAATAACCAAGTCACCATCAAACATGGCAGGAATACCGCCCTGCACATCGACTGACACCTTGAAGTCTCGTAAGCCCAAGGCCAAGCTGGCTGTTTGCCCATCGGCAGTCTTGAAGGTGTAGCTCAAATCACGGGTCATCACCTCACGGTTACGGCCCTGATCTACGCTGAATGTGACCATACCTGTCGAGGGATGCACAACACCAACCAACGGAATTTCGTTGTTACGGTTATCTACAAACTTAGCCACGACTTGACCTGTGGAAGTCAAAGACATGGACACAGCACCGCTTTGTGCGAATGCGCCGTCCACGCTGCTCCACTTTTCTTCAACGGTAGACACAACCGACTTGAATTCATTTGGAGCGGCTGTGATGGTAGGACCGCCTGTTTGTGGGCTATCAATCGTCACGACATTGGCCAAGCCTGTCAGCGGATCCACTTGGCTGCCATCAAACGTGATACTGAGTTGATAACCGCCAACCTGAACATCAGACACGGTACCGAGAGCGGTATTCGTGGAGTCCAGCATGGTTGCAATACTGGCAGCGGTCTCTGTACGACCAAACGTGATGGTGATCGCCCCAGTGTCAGGATCTGCGGCCACGTTGCGGCCATCTGCGGCAGTGAATCCGTTCAGCTCTAATGTTGCTTTGACCTTTTTGCTGAAATTTTGAACGCTGCTCACGTCGTCTGCTGTCAATGCGACATCAACACCAGCTACTTTGACCGTGGTATTGGCACTGGGCAGAGGCGAAGGCAATTCGATCTTCGAAATTTGAGGCGCGTTTTCAACGTCAATGCTATTGACGTCAATTTTCTGTGCAATACCAGTTTTGAGCTGCTGCAACACGTCATTCATGTTGTTCGCACCGCTCACGTTGACTGTGATGGGCTGTGCATTAGCCACAGTGATGGTGTAGTCACCGTCGGCAGCTGTACCGTCAAATTTAAAAACTTGTGTTTCACCAGCTTCGACACCCGTGACTTCACGCTTGGTCGTAGGACTCACGAACACCTGGCCGAATTGACTGATAGATGTCGACTTATAGACAGGCATCTCGCCCACACGCTCCCCAGCTTCACCGGTCAAGACGGGGAATCCGTTCCACTCAGTGCTTTCAGCGATATGCACGATTTCTTGCTTGAGCTGTTGGAATTCCAAATCAAGATAAGAGCGCTGGGCATTGTCATTGGTATCGTTCACCGCTTGAATAGCCAACTCACGCATACGTTGCAGCATGTCGGTAATTTCGTTGGTCGCACCTTCAGCGGTTTGAATAAGGGTGATTGCGTCGCCTGCATTGCGCACCGCTTGGTTCAAGCTGCGGATTTGATGCGTCATGCGTGTGGCGATGGCCATACCTGCTGCGTCATCGCGAGCCGAGTTGATGCGCTTGCCTGTCGACAATTGCTGCATAGCCACGGACTGGCTTCTCTCAGTCGAGCGCAAGGCTGCCTGCGAGAACAATGCTTTGACGTTGGTATTGATAACTGCCATGTTTTTCTCCTGCCCGATACGGGTCAATCAAATTTCCAACGAGTTAAGCAGATACCGTGCCAACTTGTTTTCCGACAACTTGAGGGGTTCTAAAAGAAATATTTACCCTAAGTGGCAAGTTCTAAAGCGGCAAAGCGGCAAATAAACGGCGGCAAAACGGCAACAGTTTGCCGTTTTTTAGCTACAGATAGCGTTTTTTGTAAATTGCGGCATTTATCTTATAGATAGGCGCGAATCTTGCATTGGTAGTGTCGAGTACTCAACACACACTTGAAAAGTTCGTTCCACTATGACAAACGGTATCAATTCTTCGCTCAACAACACGCTAAGTAGCTACGCCTACGCCAGCGTGCACATGAGCTCGCCCACACCGGCATTCGGAACGACTACCGATATCTCAGGCTACAGCTCATCGCAAATTGCCGCACTGACTGCATCTCAAGTAGGGGCACTCACCACTGCACAAACCACTTCTATTAGTACAAGTGCACTTGCGGGCTTCAGCGCTAGGCAAATCCAAGCGCTTCAGACCGCCAACATTGCAACGTTCAGCACCGACCAAATTGCCGCTCTGAGCACCGATCAGCTCAACGCCATGCGCGCCACCCAAATTGGCGTGATGACCAGCTCGCAAATCAACGCCCTCACCAGCAGCCAATTGGCTGGCATGCGCGACAGCCAAGTGGCAGCGTTCAACAGTCAGCGCATGGGCTCGGTGGACAACAGCGTTTTACAAAACATGACGGCAGGACAAATTCAGTCCTTGACCACCTCACAAATCATCAGTTTGATTGACACACAGCTTGCAGCCTTGGGCACTTCCCAAATTGCCAGCATGAAAGCCACGCAAATTAAGGCGATTGAAACGCGTGACTTGGTGGGTCTGACGACTGGCCAAATGGAAGCGCTCACCTCCACACAAGTGGCAGCATTTTCCAGCAATCAACTGGCCGCACTGAGCACCGACCAGTTGGCTGCCATCGAAACACAAGACTTGGTGGCCTTATCGGCCAAACAAATTTCGACGCTGAGTGCCCATCAAGTTGCCAACTTGACAACCACGCAAGTCACCAATTTACGTCCATATCAAATTGCCGCGCTCACGACCGACGCCGTGGCAGCCATGAGCGATGCGCAAATTCAATCCCTCACCAGCCAGCAACTGGGTGCGTTCAAAACAACGCAAATCCAAGCGCTAAGTAGCGGCCAATTTGCCGCCTTGGGCACAGACCAGCTGGAAGGACTGACCAGCCAACAAATTGCATCCATTGAAACGCGTGACTTGCAAGGCTTGAGCACAAGCCAAGTGGCCGCCTTGGGTATTCGTCAAGTGTCTGGCTTGACGTCTGCACAAATCGCCAATTTATCAACAGCACAAGTCGCTGCACTTGAAACACAAGATCTGGCAGCACTCAAGGCCTCGCAGTTCACAGCCCTCAGCAGCAGCCAAATTCAGGCACTGAGTACCGCTCAGGTGAGCAGCTTGAAAGTGCCACAAATTCAAAACTTGGCCGCGGCGAATGTGACGGCCATGAGCACCAGCCAAGTCAACGCCTTGACTACAGCACAGTTGCAAGTCTTCAGCACCGCCCAAATGGGCGCACTCACCAGCGCACAGCTGGGAGCTATGTCGACAGATCAACTGGCCAGCATCAAGTCCAACCTCATGGTGGCCTTGAATACAGCGGCTCTGGCAGGCTTGGGCACGGATCAAATTCAGTCCCTAAGCCCTGCTCAAATCGGCCAGATGAGCTCGCAACAAATCCGAGCGCTTTCCACCACCCAAATTGCAGCGATTGCCACCGACGATCTCGCAGGCGTCACCGCACGCCAGTTGGCAGCCATGACCACTGCGCAGGTCGCAGCATTCACCACTGACCAAATTGCCGCCTTCAAGTCGTCTCAAGTGGTGGCCATTCCCACACAAAGCATGGCGGCCATGACCACTGCGCAAATTGGCGCCATGACGCAACCGCAAGTGGCCTATTTGACCAATAGCCAAATGGCCTCGCTTACAAGCGCACAAGTTGGCGCATTCACCACTGACCAAATCGGTTCACTTAAAGCGGCACAGTTGGCTGCGATCACCACCTCGGCTTTGGCTGGATTTGACAGCACACAAATTGAATCCTTCAGTGCCGTCCAAGTGGGCGGTTTGCGTACCGAACAGATTGCCGCATTCAGCGATAGCCAAATTGCTGCTATTGCCGCCGAAGACATTCGCGGTCTGACGCGTCAACAAGTCACAGCTCTAGGCTCTGACCAAGTAGCCAGCCTCACCAGCGACCAAATAATTGCGTTCAACAACACCCAACTTGCTGCACTGGAGACCGCTGACTTGGTGGCCATGACCACCGAAAACATTGTCGCGCTTGAGACCAAGCAAATGGCTGCATTCAGCAACGCGCAAATCAGCAGCTTGACCACCGATCAAATCGTGGCTTTGGAGACCGAAGACCTTGTCATGCTCCGAGGACAGCAAGTGGTGGCTTTGACCAGTGACCAGTTCTTGGCCATGACCACCGACCAAATTCAAAGTCTGACAGCGGGGCAAATTGCCACCATCGAAACGCAAGACTTGGCAGCTTTAAGCTCTGATCAAGTCCAGGCTCTGAGCAGTACGCAGTTGCCTGCGCTGACGACCTACCAGTTCAAGAACCTGACCACCGACACATTGGTGGCGTTCACCACCGATCAGATTCAAGCCCTCAGCACCAAAGAAATCAGTGTCATGACCGATGCGCAGCTGAGCAACTTGACGACCGATCAAGTGGCCGCTTTACGCACCGACCAAATTCAAGCCCTGCCAAGCCGTGGCTTGTCAGCTATGGGTACGGATCAAATCGTGGCTTTGGGAAGCGATCAAATTACGGCCTTCACAGGCAACCACATGCGGGTGCTGACATCCGACCAGATGGGCGCTTTCACCACTGACCAAATGCCCGGCTTTGAAACCCGGGACTTGGTGGTGCTCACCGCTGCACAGCTGAACGCCACGAACAGTGACCAAATTAACGCGCTAACCACCACACAGGTGGCTTCACTCACCAACAGCCAAATCGCATCGCTAGGTCCTGACCAAATCGGCGCATTGAATACTGATCAAGTGGTGGCTCTGGGCCAACGACAAGTACAAAGCCTGACTGGTTTGCAAATTGCCGTGATGTCCACCGACCAAGTGACCGCCTTGGAGACCCAAGATTTGGCCGCCATGAGCACCAACCAAATTGTGTCATTTGTGCCCAGCCAAGTCAGTGCCATGACGACTGACCAAATTGCTGGTTTGCGTCGCGGGCAAGTCACCGCGCTGACGAATGAACAACTGGCGGCACTGGACACCTCACAGATCGTAGCGATTGAAGCATTCGACATCGTGGGCCTGACCTCACGTCAAATCAATGCACTGAACTCTGACCAAATTCAAGCATTGACCACAGGTCAGATCAACGCGCTCATGCCGAACCAAGTCAGCAGCATGAGCGTTGAAAACATGGCTGTGCTCACCACCACTCAAATTGCAGCCCTGCCAAGCGCTGGCATTGGTGCTTTGACCAGTGCACAAATGCAAGCCCTTGCCACCGATCAAATCGATGCGATGACGAGCGCACAAATTCAAGCCTTGCGTGCCGATGTGCTCACAAGCATGAGTTCTGAGCAATTGAGCTCGCTCAGCACCGACCATATCGTGGCCCTAACCCAGCCTCAGTTTGAAGCCTTCACAGCCGAGCAAGTGACCTGGTTCACCAGCGATCAATTCCCCGCTATTGAATCACGCGACATTGCCGCCATGACAGCCTTGCAAATGGCGGCCATCACGACCGATCAACTGGCCGTGATGACCACCGAACAAGTTCAAGCCATTGAGACGCGTGATTTGGTAAGCATGACCACTGAGCAAATTGCCGCGCTGGATACAGACCAAATTACCAGTTTGACCAGCAACCAAGTGGGTGCCTTATTCACGAACCAAGTGGCCGCCATGACCACTGACCAAATTGGTGCGATTGAAACCGCCGACTTAGTGGGCATGAGCAACACCCAACTGCAAGCGCTCACGACCGACCAAGTCGAAGTGCTGGGCAGCGATCAACTGCGCGCCCTCACCAACACCCAAGTGGGTGGCTTGCTCACGGGCCAGCTGCGTGCCTTGACCACCGGGCAACTCGAAGCCTTCAGCGCCACACAATTCAACGCCATGTCAGGCGCACAAGTGGCCTCGCTCACCACCGACCAGGTGGCCAGCCTGTCCACCAGTCTGGTGCCCAACTTGAGCAACAGCGTGGTGTCGGCACTGACCGAAGAACAAGTGGTCAGCATCACCAGCGACCAAGTGGTGGCCTTGACCACTGCCCACATCGCGGCCATGAGCAGCACCCAAATTGCAGCGTTGGACACCTCACAAATCGAGGTGCTAAGTACCGAGCAGCTGATTGCCATCGATACGCAAGACGTGCCTGCGCTGCGCGAAGAACAAATCGCACAGCTCAGCACCACACAAACTGCGGCATTGACCACCGCACAATTAGCCGCTTTGACCAGCGCCCAGTTTGTCACCTTGCCCACTGATCAAGTCAGTGCCCTGACAGCCACCCAATTGGGCAGTCTGAGCACGACCAAGGTTCAACTCCTCAACGAGGATCAGCTCACCACACTGAGCAGCACACAGCTGAACAGCTTCAGCACCACGCAAGTGGCGGCTTTGCTGAGCGGCCAAATTCAAACGCTCACGACCAGCCAAGTCAACACGCTGGCAACAGCCAAGATTGCCGCGCTCAGCGGCGATCAGCTCGACGCCTTGCTCACCGACCAGCTGCAAGCGCTCACGAGCTCGCAAATCGCGGCCATCAGCAGCGCAGCGCTGCCAAGCCTGAGCGACAACGATTTGGCCACATTGAGTACGGACCAAGTCAAAGCTTTCAGCAGTACACAGCTGCCAAGCATGACGACCAGCCAGCTCAGCAGCTTGACCACCTCGCAGGTTTCTGCGTTGTTGACCTCGCAACTCGCCGTACTCAGCAGCACACAGCTCAACGCCTTGACGGCCGAACAGCTGCAATCGCTGACCAACAACCAGGTGTCCACACTCAGCACCACCGCGCTGAGCAGTTTGACCAACAGCAACCTGACCCAGCTGAGCTCGGCACAGGTCGCCGTGTTGACCACCTCACAAATTCCAAGCTTGCTCACCGGCCAAGTGGCGGCGCTCACCACCGAACAAATCGGCGGACTCACCAGCGCCCAATTGCGCTCGCTCACCACGGCGCAGCTGGCATCGCTCACGACAGACCAGTTGCCAAGCTTGAGCTCAGCACAAGTGCAGGCCTTCACGCCGACACAAGTGAGCTTGTTGTCAACCACCCAATTGACGAGCTTGACTGCCAGCGAAATCACCGCCATGTCGAGCGAACAGATCGTGGCCATGAGCACGGCTCAACTGAGCGCCTTGGAAAGCCAACAGATCCAAGCGCTGGAAACAGCCGACATCTGGAACTTGAACACATCGCAGGTCACAGCCTTGACCACCGACCAGCTGAGTGTCATGCCCAACACCTTGGTACCGGCCATCCGTCCAGCATCGATCTCGGCCCTGAGCGTGACACAGTTGAACAACCTCACCACAGGTCAATACGAAAGCTTGGTCTCCGATCAAGTGGCCGCCTTGTCTACCAGCCAACTCAGCAACATCACGGGCAGCTTGCTGTCTGCACTCACCACCGACAACGTGGTGGCCTTGTCGAGTACGCAAATTGGTGCCATCACAGCAGCGCAATTCCCTGCGTTGGGTACTTTGCAAATCACGGCCATCGAACACACCGATGTGCCATCGATCACCACGAGCGCATTGGCGGCTTTCACATCGGATCAGATTGCAGCCCTCACAGCCAGCCAGGTAAGCAACCTCAGCACCGATCAGCTGCGTGCGATTACCACTGGTCAAATTCCGGCTTTAGGCACCGAAGACATTGCGGTTTTGACCAGCCGCCAAGTGGGTGCGCTGACCACCGATCAAATCGACACGATGTCGGTGGCGCAATTCCAAGCGGTGGCCAGCACCTCGCTGCAAACCTTAAGTTCAGACCAAATCCGTGCCATTTCGACAGCGCAGTTGGCCGCCTTGAGCACAGGCCAAATTCGCGGTTTCGATTATTCGCAAATTCCTGCATTCACCACGGATCAAATCTCCAACCTCACCACCACCGAGATTGGCGCGTTCAGCACACGCCAAATTCAGGCCTTCACCACCACCCAAGTGGCGGCACTCACTTCTTGGCAGGTACCAGCCATTCCCGTCGAGAACATCTCCAATATGGGCACCGCACAAGTGGTGGCCTTCAGCACTTCGCAGTTGTCAGCGTTTACCGCACAGCAAACAGCGGCACTCACTGCCGGCCAGGTATCCGCCCTGAGCAACGACCAACGCGCTGTGTTGGGTCTGTAAAGCAAAAGAGCCGCACAGTGTGCGGCTCTTTTCTTGCAAGGAGGACTCAAGCTTGTAGATCCAAGCGGCTGTGTGTCGTGGCGTAGGTGTCCGCGTTATAAAACTTCACGGCCTCCACATTTGTCAGCGTGACCGAACGTGACAAACGGGCATGGGTGTACACATTGTTCTGTGCAATCCACTCAGAGGCTGTGCCTGTCAAATAGACGGTATCTGTGCCATCGCCACCATCAATCTCTACATCGGTGGCAGAACTTGTGTAAAACACATCGCCAGCAGCTCCTCCCTTGGCTGAGGTGATTTGCGAACCATAAGCCAAACCCACATTATTGAGCCCCATATAGGTAGCCGCTGTTCGCAGCGAAGCCGGAAAGCTGTCAATCACTTGGGTAGGAATGATGTTGATAGAGCTAAAGGCTCCTTCGCGCAAATCAATGATGTTGGCATTACTCACCTGGGAGGCATCCAAAATGCCGCCTCCTGGCATCCACAAGGTCTGCATGCCTGACCAATCGGCCGTGAAGGTGCTGGTTTGATAAGCATCAATACCCAGTGCAGACCCTTTGCCGTACATGAACTGCAAAGCTGCAATGTCAAACATCATGTAGGTGCTTGGATTGACTGAGCTGGCTGAGTAACGGTAGGTGATGTTGTTGGTGGTGGTGGCGTTCACCTTCATCGTGCCCGTTGGGTTGTTGTATGACATCAAGGTGTATTGACGGGTGTCATATGCCTTGGTCAAAAATGGGCCTGGTGAACCGCCTCCACTTGCGTTGTAGTTACCTGGATGCTTAAGGCCCAGCGTGTGGCCAATCTCATGAATCAGGGTTTGCCAACCATAGGTGCCCTGTGCCAAATTGGTATTGAGGTTGCCCGGTGCATTGTCAAGAAACAAATAAACGGGATGGTCACCACTGCCATTGGGCACATTGGCATAACCCGAACTGTTTTTGAGCGACTGGTTGTTGGTGCCAAAATTGATGTCGGCTTCGCCTGGCGTGTTGGACTCGACGAAATTGACATTGATCAACGATGACAAATATGCGAACGCACTTCTCACTGCATCTTGCTGTGATGCAGACATGGCTCGAAAGCCATAGCTGTCAGCCGTATTGCCGTCTGGCAAGCTCGTCATGAAGCTGTAGCTGAAGGTGCTCTTGGCACTTCCCTCACCCAACGCAAACACCCCTGTTTTGATCTGCGCATCCGAGGTGGTCACCGCCCCTGCGGTGTCGCGCCACCAGTAGTTGGTACCACCTAAAACCATGGCATTGATTTTGGCGTCGCCCGTATCGGCAAAGGTGGTGAAGTCTTGGAAGGCAAAGAAATTGACATTCTTGTACTTGTTGTTGCCTACCGTGAAGCTGCCATCGGTATTGGTTTGGATGCGGTAGTCGCTGAAGTTGCGCGCGAATTCAACCGCCAAAGCTGCACCCGAAATTTTGGACAACAAAGCCGTGCCTTTTTTGTACTGTGCCTCCGTCACTTGCAGCATGGGACGGGCTGTGTCGGTCAAGGCTATGCGACCGATTTTTTTGACGGCCAACAGCGCATCAAAGTTGCCCTGTATGTTGGCTGCCGTGTCTTCCAAAATCACATTCGTGCCAGACAAGGTGCCGAGCTTGACTGCTTGCGCTGCCGTCATGGTGAGTGTGGCACTGCGCGCGTCTGTGATCTTGAGCTGCTTGAGCTTGCCAGCGTCAGCAAAACTTTTGAGCGCATCCAAGCTGTCTTGCACATTAGCGGCTGTGTCGGTGACCGAGATTTGTAAGCCAGCCAACGCATCGGCGTTGTCCCGCACATTGATGGCTGTATCTTTGATGGTGAAAGTCACGCCTGACAACTTGGCACGCAAGTCTTCACTACCCACATACTGAGCAGCCGTCAGTTCCATCACTGGCGCACGGTTGGTGAGGTTGAAGGTGACATCGGCCACATTTGCCACCAATTGGCGCATGGCTTCAAAATTCTTCAGCACATTGACGGAGGTGTCTTTGACCACCACAGCGCTCGCATCGCTCACAGCGTAGCGGGCCACGTTGGCCGCTGTATCTGACACAGCCAAGCTCGCATTGCCTAACTTAGCACGCAAAGCGCCCATGGTGGCAAACTGTGCTGCTTTGAACGTGATGGTAGGAACACCTGCATCGGTGAAGCTGATTTGATCGAGCTTGCCCGAGGCGGCCAACGTTTGCAGCCCTGTGAGGTTGGCTTGCACCAATGCGGCACTGTCTTGCACTGTGACGTCATAACCGGTTTGAATGCGTGAAGCCATACGAGCCACGTTGCTAGCACGGTCCACCACTTGAACGGTGATGTTGTCATCGTTGAGCTTGGTCAGCAGTGCAGTGCTGGCGCCTAGCTGCTGGGCTTTGAACTGCAAGGCCGCATCGCCTTGGGAAAAACTCACACTGCTCAACTTACCAGCAGCTGCAATTTTTTGAAGGCCAGTCAAATTGGCTTGCAGGGCAGTTTGGGTGTCTTCCACCACCACAGCTTGTGTGAGCTGCTTGGATGCCAGCGCCACAGTGGCCTCGCTCAACGTCATCGGCCCAGCATTGACCGAAGCCATGCGCAAGGCTGGATTGGCGTAGAGGGGGTTGAGAGAGACGGTCATGCAGATTGAGACAGTAGTTCAACTGTCTGAATCGGCACCAAACCGTAAAACTTAACGCATCATGGCGAGTAGCTGGTTCTCGAGGCTGCGCACCAGCTTGGCAGGGCTGGCCTGGCGCTGTGCAGCGCCTTCAATGAGTTGGTGGCGATACGACGCCAAGCGGGCGCGGTCGTTGGCTAAGTCAACCACCAAATTTTCATAACTGGCGTGGCTATCGGTGATGAGATCGTCCAGCCCAATCGCATGGAGCAAGCTGCCAGCCATGCGTGACACAAACGTGCGACCACTCAAGGTAACCATGGGCAAGCCGCAATCAAGCACATCACGCGCCGTCGAACCCGAGTTGTAGGGAGAGGTGTCCAAAAACACATCTGCCAGCTGCATACGGGCACGGTACTGCTCGTGCGAAGTGCGTTTTGCAAACACCACACGGTCGAGCCCAACACCGTGGTAAGCCACTTGCTTGCGCAGCTCATGGGTCGCGCTGTCGTTGTCATCGAGCAACCAAAGTACTGCGTCATCCACACGCTTCAGGATGTTCATCCATGTGGCAAACATCTCGGTGTTGAATTTGTACACATTGCTAAAGCACGCCATGACAAAGGCGTCTTCAGGCAACCCCAGTTCGGTACGTGTTTGGGTACAAGCCACGGTGGGCATGTGGTTGAGAGGCAAAAAGCTCCCATCCACATACAGAGGCTTTTCTGAAAAATAAGGCGTCAAGCTCTCTGGCAAAGCAAAGCGGTCTGTCACTACAAACTGCACCCATGGTAGAGAGGTAGTACCAATGAAACCCAAGTAAGTGCCCTGCAGTGGCGCGGGCTGCATGGCTAAAACACCAGGGCGGGCGCCCGAGCTCAGGCCATGTAAATCGAGTAATACATCAATCTCAGCACTGGCAATCGCTTGTGCGGCGGTGGCATCGTCCATAGCGCGAATGTCCACCACATGGTCAAAGGCGTTTTTCAGGCGTTCGCGATAAGCGCTGCCGTCTTCGATGCTGTAATCGAAAGCGTAAATTTCAAATCGGCTACGGTCGTGCGCCTCTAGCAAGTCGGCCATCAGCAGACCCACCGCATGCGTGCACAAATCGCCCGACAAATACCCAATGCGCACACGTTCGTGCTGGTAAGGCGCGTTCACGCACAGGCGTTGGGTGGGAAGGTTGAATTTACGTTGCACAAACAGCTGTGAAGCCATGAGTTGCAAAGCCGGGTCGTCGTGCAGTGCCAACATGGCCAAAGGCGAGGTGCCTGTGAGCATGGCATTGACCGATACACCAGGCATCGCCTGCATGGCGGGCCATTTGCATTGTTTGCTGCGCAGATGTACCCAGTGTTGAATGGCATCCGCCTGTTTGGGTTTGAGCTGCAAGCTCTGCGTCAAGGCGTGTTCGGCCAAGTCGTAACGCTTGAGCTGCTCTTGCAAGCGCCCAATGTGGTTGAGCGCCAAGGTTTGCATGTCGATATTGACTGCACCTTGCAAATAACCCGATGAAGCGACTTGGCTCCATTCGAGCATCGCTTCGTCGTACTGGCCTTTGCGCTCAAGCAGCAAACCCAAATTGATACGGGCTTGCGCAAAACCAGGGTACAGGCTCAGGCTGTGTCGATAAGCGTTTTCAGCGCCTTCGATGTCACCTGAGTTGATCTGTATCACACCTTGATTGAACAAGGCAATGTGTTTGTCTGCCGATGCGGTGTGCTGAACCCACAAACCATACAGCGCCACCGCGTCTGCGGTGCGCCCAGCTTGCTGAATTTGTTCGGCCAGCTGAATGACTTGGTCTAAAGCCAATCGGCTGATGTCTTCCACTTGCATGGCAACCTTGAAGAATGTGGCAAAACATTGCCGCCAGAAGCGGCAAACTTGCCGCTTTTAATGGGTGTGTGCTGAAGGTGTGATGGCGTCGACGTATTCGTCGAGTGCCAAGCGCTCGGCCATCAGCTCCAACTGACCGGGGTAATAGTGGAGACCTTGGTTACACATCTTCAAAGCGCCTGCTGGGTCGAGGTTGCAGCGCAGGGCGCGCACCAACATCACATAAGTGAATGGCTGGATGTTGGCGCCTTGCAGCTCTACCAACTCTTGCAACATTTCCACAGCCGTTGGCCAGTCTTGGCGCATCACAGCGAGCAAGCCACAAATGGCCAACATGTCTTCGCTTTGTGGATAGATGGCCAAACCAGCCTCGCCCAACACATAAGCCATTTCAATTTGCTCTGTTGCCACCAATGTTTGGATGGTTTCGCGAATTTCCAATGGGCTGAAACGCTTGACCAAACCGTCCTGCAACAAGCTGCCGGTTGCGCTTTGGTTCATCAATTCTTGGATAAGGGTCATGTTTAACTCCTGGTTGTGCAAATAAGTTGCTAGGACTCAAGCGATTTCTGTGCCAACCAAAGATTGCCGCTTTAATTGACAGCTGACAGACGACTTGCGTGCCTGGCTTGAAACTTGCATAACGGAACCATTCAGTTATCAAAGTGTCAAAAAAACGCCAATGGCTACGCCCTACTTCAGCATCATCGTCACCACGCATCAACGGCCTGCGCTGTTGGCCCGTGCGTTGAAGTCTGTGCGTGCCAACACGCTGCATGACTACGAACTCATCGTCGTGTCCGACACTTTGGATGCAGCCACCATGCAAGTGGCGGCTGAACATTTGCAAGAGGCCGACACATTCATCAAGCGCACCGGAAAACCTGGCCCTGCTCAAAGCCGCAACATAGGTTTGCAACAAGCACGTGGCCGCTGTGTGATCTTTTTGGACGACGACGACGCCTTCTTACCCGACTACTTGGCCAATGCCAAGCGCATGACCGAGCAGCACCCAGGCCAGGTGATTTACACCAACTACCGTGTGGTCCAAGAAGACCGGCAAAACAACCAGTCGCAATCTCCAATCAAGGTCAACGAGTACAGCGTGGCCCAGCTCGATGTGAGCACCTTGTATGTGAAGAACTTCATTCAAAACCACAGCGCTATTTTTCCGCGTGAAGCAGTGCATGGCCGCCAACAAGATCCCCATTTGAGTAGCTTGGATGATTGGGATTTCTTGCTGAATGTGGCCAGCGACACCCCATTTACTCACGCCAACATCTTGGGCGCCGTGGTTTACAAAGACTACGTCAACCCCCAGCACCGCCGTGGCTCGGCGCAAAGCGCCAATGGCTTGCACACGGTGTCTGACTATTTGTCAATCTATAAAAAGTGGCCTGCCCCTAATGCGCAGGTACGCCAACAACGTCAACAACTCCTCGCCTCCGCCGGTCAGTCTGTGCCGCTGGAGTGGCTTTAACTCTAGGAACGCCATCGCATGAACAGCAAAACCAAATCACTGCAAGCGCTGCTCGATCAAGGCATTGCCCTGCAACATGCCGGCGACAACGCAGGTGCGAGACATCTCTTTGAGCAAGCGCTCAAAGTTGATGCCAACAACGCTGTGGCCAACTACTCACTCAGTGCAATTGCCTCTGCACAAGCTCAGTACCCAGAAGCATTGACTTATGTGAGCAAAGTGCTTCGTAGCTCACCGCAATTTGCACAAGCACACATGGCGCATTCGGTCATCTTGTTTCATCTGGGCCGCATCGACGAATCGCTGGCAGCGGTACAAAAAGCACTCAAGCTCGACCCCACGCTCGCAGGCGCTCAAGCACACCTTGACACCGTGCGTGTGTCGCAAGCCAGCAAACCCAATACTGACAAACCAAGCAACCCACAAGTGGTGGCATTGAATTCACAAGCCATCGACTTACAAGCACAAGGTCAACACGCCGCTGCTGAACAGTTGCTGCGCCAGTCGCTGAGCCTAGAGCCGCACAACTTCTTGACGCTGTATTCATTGGGCGTGTCGCGTGCTGCACAAATGGACTCACATGATGCGTTGAACTTTTTCAACCAAGCCTGTGAGGCATCACCCCACTTGCCTTTAGGCTACTTTGCCAAAGCCAAAACCTTGCACGACATCGGTTTGGCCGAGGCCGCGCTAGAGGTGTATGACCAAGCTATTGCCGTCGACCCCCACTACATGGAGGCCTACACCAACAAGGCCGCGCTGCTGCAAGGCATCAACCGCCATCACGATGCACTGCTGTGCCTGACAGCCGCCACCGACATTAACCCCACGCATGTGCGTGCGCTCGAAGGCCAAGGCCAATTGCTAGGCCAATACAAGCAATACACACTGGCCACCCGCGCATTTGCGCAAGCGCTAGAAGCTGACCCCAACTACGCCTACGGCGAAGGCCACCTCATGGGCGCACGCTTGAGCAACTGCGACTGGACCGACTTTGAAGCCTCTAAGGCCCGCATCATCGCGGGCATAGAAGCAGGCAAACTGACCTGCGGGCCGCTGACCATCATGGCACTCACCGACGATGCCGCCATCATTCGTAAATGCGCCGAGCTGTATGCCGCCGACAAATACAAAGCGTCACCCAACCCACTGTGGACGGGCGAGAAATACCAGCACCGTAAAAAACGCGTGGGCTTTATGTCTGCCGATTTCCGTGTACACCCAGTGGGCTACTTGCTCATTGGCTTGCTTGAAAACTTTGACAAATCGCAGTTTGAACTGACTGGGTTTTTCACTGGCGTAGGCGACAACAGCGATTTGTGGAAGCGCTACCGCTGCGCGTTTGACCACTACATCGACTGCCACAGCATGACCAGCATCGAAGTGGCCAAGCTCATGCGTGCCATGGAGATGGACGTGGTCATTGACCTCTCGGGCCACACCGAAGGCACACGCTTAGACATCTTGGCACACCGCCCTGCCCCCGTGCAAGCCACGTACTTGGGATTTCCTGGCACGCTGGGCTTGCCGTACATCGACTACCTCATTTCAGACCCGCGCATCATTCCGGATGAGCTGGAGCAGCACTACTGCGAAAAGATTTTGAAGTTGCCACACTGCTACTTGCCGCGTGACAACTCGGTCGTACCCTCGCCGGAAACACACAAGCGCAGCGATTTTGGCTTGCCTGAGGAAGGCGTGGTGTTTTGCAGCTTTAACCACGATTACAAAATCAACCCGCCTTTGTTTAAGGTGTGGATGGACTTGCTCAAAGAGGTGCCAGGCAGCGTGCTGTGGCTGATGAAGCTCAACGAAGGCGCCCATAAAAACTTGGCTGAAAGTGCGCGCGCCCATGGCGTTGATCCTGCTCGCATCATCTTTGCAGAACGTGTGCCACGAGTGGAAGACCATTTGGCGCGCTACCGCTTGGCCGATGTATTTATCGACACCTTTCCCTACAACGGGCACACCACTGCGGGCGATGCGCTACGCGCGGGGCTGCCCGTGGTGAGCTTGTGTGGTGGCAGCTTTGCCTCACGCGTGGCGGCGAGTTTGTTGCATGACGTGGGGATGCCTGAGTTGGCTTGCTATAGCTTTAAGGAGTACCACGACAAGGCGTTGCAGATGGCGACGGATGAGGCGATTCAGGCGCATTACAAGGCGCAACTGCAGGCGCGGATGGATGAGAAGGCTTGGCCGCCGACACCGGCCGTACAAGCTGAAGCGCTTAAAAAGCTTATGGTGGAACTATGAAATTCATCATCGAGTCATCATCAGTTCCAATTTACAACCGAATTGCCATCGCGTTCGCCAAAACTTTGATGGAGTTTGGGCATACCGTCCATTTCATTGACGCGAGTGACTTTAGTGAAACTGATTTTGTAAATACCATTAATGACATTGAGATTGATTACTACATCTCAACAAACGAGCTCAACTTTGTTCAAAAGAAATCCGAAATGGATGGCACGTTTTTGTTTGAAAAATTACAAGCAAAAATTATTTTTATTCACCACGACAATTTATTCAGTGCTTTTCATAGTATTAGCTATATCGCGAACAAGATTCAGGCATTAACCAACATCAGCCAGCGGAGCTACCACTTCTGCCTAGAAGCATCGAATGTTGATTTATTGAATGCTGTAGGTATAAGAAACGCGTCGAGGATTAATCATGCCAGTGAATTCACTGCCCCCTCTAACGCGACTCAGTCGCAATGGAACGTGACATTCATTGGGCATTTAATGTCAAGCTTAAATCTATACCCTGCAGACAGCATACCTGGAGGACATCACCTACAAGTCATAGCCTGGAATAGGTTCAGCCAAAGCTCTCATTCAGCCCAGTCTGATATTAAAATTCTTATTCAAGACCCGTACGTCCTAGCCTCACTTGGACCTGATGCAGATAAAAATCCAATAGCCACTCAACAATTTTTGATGGCTGGTTTAAATAAATTCTCTTCACCGATGCGCGGACAATTAATTTCCACCATCAAGAATCACCGAGTCGATATTTTTGGAGGTGACTTGTCATATGGACGGATCAATGATCCGTTGCTAATACTGCAACAGAGCAATGTTCACTATCAACCAGCCACACAAAACTATCAGAACGCCTCCGAAATTTATCAAACTTCGCGCATAAACTTGAATATTAGTTCTCTGCAGTTTGACACAGCTGTAAACAACCGCATTTTTGATGTCGTCCTTTCAGGCGGATTTATTTTGACTGATCGGCGCAAAGATTTATATGACATTTGCGCATTCGCCGACGAAATTAGCTTCGAGACTCCTGAGGAGATGAATGAAAAAATCTCTTACTTTTCGACCAGTGAAAATAACAAAAAATATCTCGAATTGAAAAATGAATGTTTGAAATTATTCTCGCTAGAGTTTAACTACGAAAAAAGAATGAGCCATATTCTCAACGAACTTTACGAAATGGATAAAAAATGAAAATACTATTAGTTTCGCATTCAAGCGCGATGGGCGGAGGCGAAAAAGCATTAATCAATTTATTCAAACAATTACGTTCGAATAACGATATAGAAGTTATTTTCCCAAATCAACAAGGCGATTTGATAGATTACTTTCTATCACAAGGAATAACATGCAACAGCATTAACACACCAGTCGCATTACCCGATTTTACTAGTTATTTAGCTCACATTTGCGAAATTAACTTCGATGAAGTTGCTAACAACTTGAAAGAAAAACATTTTCAATTAGTGATATCCAATACCATTGCAGCGCCACATGGTGGAATCATCGCAAAGAAACTAGATATCGCTCATATCACTTACATGCATGAGTACATGGATGGTGATGAAGATCTTACCGCGATTGGAATTTCGAATAAAAACTACATTAACCTGATCGAAAAACAAAGTGATCACGTTATTTGTTGCTCAAAATTCGTAAAAAATTCTCTCAACCGAAAAACAGCTTCATCTGTTTTATACCCTCACGATTTTACAGAAAATATAATTCGCAACACTAATTTATCCAGAAACAATGAATTTAATATCCTTGTGATTGGAGTTAAAAGTATACGAAAAAATACCCATTTCGCAGTAACCGTATCCAAAGCATTACGCCTACGTGGGCATAATATTCGCGTCCATATCATTGGAAATGATAGTACTGGAACAAATAAACTACACGCTCAAATATCAAACAGAAATGAACAAAATATATTCTTATATCCTCAAGATCAAGATCCGTATAAATATCTCCAACTAGGTAATTGCATTACACTTATCTGCGCAAAAGTTGAAGCATTTGGCTTGACAATCAGCGAGTCTCTGCAACGAGAGACGCCTGTAGTTTCATCTAGATCAGGAGGACCAGAAGAACTTTTAGATGCAAATTATTTATACGAAATCGACAACATCGATCAATGCGTTAGGGCACTTGAAAAAATAATTTTTAACTATCAAGATGAAGCAAAAAAGGCGGGGGAAAAATATTTAAATCTTCAACAAAAAAACTATTTAAGTTTAAATGGCGAAACTTTAGATGCCGTATTAGCTAAAACGAAAAAGGAATACAAAAATAAGGGCGACTTACCTTTAGAGTTACACATTGCAGCAATTAAAAACGTAGCTAGCAATCTAATCACAAAAGTAGAACTCATCAATAATATTTCGAAAATTGATCAAGAGGCATTTGGTTTAAAAAGCAATCTAGAGTCGCTTGTTAAAATAGAAGATGAGCATCCAGGGATAAGTGTGCTACAGGATATTAGAAAATTTGATGTTGTTCCATATGGGGCATCAAAAAATATGGACTCTCTATACCGAGAAGGATTGGGGTTAGCCATCGAGTTAGTCTCAACTTTTGACGACAAAGCCAGAATTAAAATGGCTTCTATTATCGCTGGCAAATTACTAGAAATCTCTAACTATTCGAGTAATTTGGAAATTTTATCAATAGGCGATGGCCTAGGTGTAGACGCAATCCGTTTCGCATCATGTGGTTTTTCTGTCGACTATATTGACTTTGACAATTCAAATATGGCAAAAATCGCCGAGCTTAACTTTATTACAGCCAAAAATAAAGATGAAAAATTAGATATAAGAGTTCTTAGGAGAGTAAGTAAAAAATACGAATCAGTAATTTGCCTTGAGGTAATCGAGCATGTCGAAGATGTATTTGAATTCATTACTTTATTGAAGGACTCAGTATCAGACGGCGGTTATCTTTTTATCTCGGAATGCTTTGATGGTATCAAAGATCGATGGCCAACCCATTTAAATGGGAATGAAAAATATTCAAATCTTTTACCACTAATGCTAGCACCTTATTTTAAGCTTATAGACTTCAACAAAGACCCCTATTGTAAGCCATATATTTTTCAGCGCAAAGATTCAGAATCATTAACCCCTAAAGAGATTTTCGAATTAATTAACAACAAGTGGCTGTCATTGGGATTAATCAGCTCAAAAACAAGCATCGGCATCTAAAATCCATTTAAAAACCACCAATTCAACTTTAAACATGAACACATTTAACGCATTTCATAATTTTCTACAATTAATAGGGAACTCAGAAATTGAAAAATCATATTCAACCCTTGTCAATACCCAATTCAATACTGAAGAAAAAAAAATCGCTGAAGAATTGCAAAAAATATTAACCTCACACTTTATTCGACAACGACAATCAAAGTTAAGTGGATTAATTAATTTAAAAAGATCTGGATTTAATCCAGATTTTGTAATCGACGTTGGGGCCCAAACTGGAACACCGGAACTTTATAATACATTCCCTGAATCTAGGCATATTTTCATTGAACCTGTAAATGAATGCCTCGATGCATTGAAGAAGATTGCGAAGAGCCTAACTCACGCTAGCATTCTTAACTGTGCAGTCAGTAATTTTAATGGTGAATCAAATATCAGCTTGACCGATTCAAAGCAATATTCATCGATCGATGAGATAATTGGTTCTGAAAATAGAATAGTTGAAGTAAAAACCATTGACAGCATTTGTGAGGAATTTAAAATTATTGGTCCAGTTTTATTAAAAATAGATGTAGATGGTCCAGAAATTAAAGTTCTTCAAGGGTCTAAAAGATTATTAAAGGACGGTTGTGTTATCGTAATTGAGGCGTCAATGGCTGATGAGAAGCCTAGATTCAGCCAAGTGGTTGATTACCTATCTAGCTATGGTTATGAAGTTTTCGACATAGTAGATCCTCTTTACCGTCAAAGCGATTGGCATCTTTGGCAGGTAGATCTGATCTTAATTAAAAAAGATTCTCCACTTTGGGGGTCTAAAACTTACATATGAAATATGATTGATTAATATATTGCAATCAATCATATTTGAACTCTATCCAGTTACTTACTCATCACCCATATGAGTCACAAACAAAGTATTGACTTGGATCAGGCTCTAGACAGAAAATCCGCAATTTCTAAGGCTTGCACTTGATCACCCGTCAACGCTACGATATATTACAAAAAGCGTTTATTCAGCAAATACTTCTCTAACGCTAAAAACGTCAGAAGCACTTGCAGCACTTCAACTGGCAATAAGTTCAATCTATCAATTCGCACCTGAGTCACTTCAGGATAGTGGGGAACAAACTTACTGCGCAATATTTGAGTCTTTAACCTCAAAGCAGGACTAATAAAGCCCCTATCGCATCATTGCAATAGGGGCTTTTATTAGATCATCAGTTTCCGGTAATCGCCGCGACCAACTGCGTAGCCGTCAACGCCGCAAACTGCGTCGTTGTCAAAGCATTCAATTGCGTCGAGCTCAGGGCACGAATGTCCTCAGCTTCAATCTTTGGAATCTGAGTGGTCGTCAGTGCACGCACTTGGGCGGTACTCAAAGCTTTGAAGTCATCGGTTTGCAGGGCCACCACTTGTGCGGTTGTCAATGCCGCCACCTGTGCTGTGGTAAAGCTACCCACTTGAGTTGACGTCAAGGTTTGAATCACACCTGTGCTCAAACCAGCCACGGTGCTGGTACCCAAAGCGGCCACTTGGGTGGTAGTCAGGGCACCGATCACGTCTGATGTAGCGGCATTCACTTGCGTGGTCGTTAAGGCTGCCACTTGCGTAGTCGACAAAGCGGCTACAGCAGCTGGCAACAAGTTATTCAGCTGTGTGCTGCTGAGTGTTTGCACCTGTGTTGTCGTCAAACCAGACATAGCGCCTGTTGTCAAGGCGCGCAGTTGCGATGTGCTCAAGGCACCCACTTGCGTGGTGTCTAGAGCTGCAACTTGGGTGGAAGACAACACTGCAATATCTGCAGTTTCAAGCGCTTTGACCTGATTAGTCGTCAAGCTGGCCACTTGTGAAGTCGTCAAAGCTTTCACTTGGTTATTGGTCAAGCCAGCAATGTTGTCTGTCGTCAACACCTTCAATGATGTAGTGGTCATACCAGCCACTTGACCAGTGGTCAAAGCGGCGACCAATTGTTTGGTCAAGGCAGCCACTTGCGACGTACCCAAAGCGTTGAGCTGTGTGCTGCTCAAGGCGGCAATGGTCTTAGTCGCCATGTCTTTGGCTTGTGTGGTGGTCAAGGCAGCCACTTGGCTGGTGCTCAAAGCCGCCACTTGGCCGGTAGTCAAGCCAGACAATGCTGAGGCAGACAGGCCTTGAACGCCGCTGGTGCTCAGGGCATTTACTTGCGATGTCGTCAGTGTTGCCAACTGTGCCACCGACAAGCCTGAGAGCTGCGTGGTGTCAAGCTTGGCCACTTGGGCCGTTGTCAAAGCTTTGAGGTTGTCTGCGGTCAAGCCAGTGACTTGAGCCTTGGTCAAACCTGCCACTTGTGAGGTCGTCAAAGCCGCAACCGAAGCCGTACCCAAGGCATTCACTTGCGCTGCACTCAAAGCGCCAATTTGTGTGGTGGTCAATGCACCCAGCTGGGTCGCACCCAACTTGGCCAAGTCATCCAAGGCTAGGCCTTTGACTTGCGTGGTCGTCAACGCAGCCACTTGGCTGGTGGTCAATGCATTCAGTTGGGTCGATGACATCGCGGTGATATCTGCCGTTTCCAACGCTTGCACCGTGGTAGTCGTCATGGCGGCGACTTGGGTGGTCGACAACGCCGCCACTTGCTTGGCGTTCAAGGCCTGCACCCCAGTGGACGACAACGCGTTCACTTGGTCAGTACCCAAAGCCGCCACTTGCGCAGTGGTCAATGCGGCGACTTGTTTGGCATCCAGCACGTTCACTTGTGAGGTACCCAGTGCCTTCACCTGTGTGGTGGTCAGTGCAGACAAGGCAGCCGCTGTGAGTGATTTGGTTTGCGTGGTGGACAAGGCGGCCAATTGCGCCGTCGTCATGGCATTCAGTTGGACCTTGTTTAGGTTGGACAACTGGGTGCTGGTCAACGCCGCTGCTTGCGCAGTGCTCAAAGCAGCCACAGCAGCCGTGCTCAGTCCTTTGATTTGATCATTCGTCATGGTCTGCACACGGTCTGTTCCCAAAGCAGCCAAAGCTGATGTGCTGAGTGCGCCGAGTTGCGAACCTGTGAGGGCTTTGACTTGTGCGGTCGTCATAGCCGCTGCCTCTGCCGTAGACAAGGCACCCAGCTGCGCGTTGCTCATGGCTGCCACTTGCGTGGTCGTCAAGGCTTGCACATTGGCTGTACCCAAAGCGGCGACTTGCGTGGTGGTGAGAGCTTTGACCTGGTTGGCAGTCAGTGCTGTCAATTGTGCTGTGCTCAGGGCAGCCACTTGTGCTGTGCTGAAGCCACTCAACCCACCAGCCGCCAGAGCTTTAACTTGCGTGGTCGTCAATTGGCCAATCTGGCCAGTGCTCAGCAATGCCACTTCAGCAGTACTCAGTGTGGCCAACTGTGTGCTGCTCAAACCAGCCACGGCGGCTGTCGACAAAGCTTGCACTTGCGAAGTGTTCAAAGCAGTCACAGCTTCTTTGCTGAGCTGTTGTACTTGGCTTGATGTGAGCTGCGCCACAGCTGCAGTGCTCAAGGCACCTGCAGCTTGTGCAGTCAACACCTTCATTTGACCTGTGGTCAATGCGCCTACTTGCGAGGTGGTCAAAGCAGCAATCGCAGCTGTGGTGAGAGCTTTCACTTGGTTATCTGTCAAAGCCTTGACTTGATCGGTCGTCATGGCCTTGACAGCATCTGTCGACAAAGCGGCTACTTGCAGAACACCCAGGGCTTTGACTTGATCGGTCGTCAAAGCTGCCACATCGGTGGTCGACATGGCGCGAATTTGCCCTGTGGTCAAAGCTGCCATTTGTGTGCTGGTCAGCGCTTTGGCCTGTGTAGTTCCCAAACCTGCCACAGCGGAAGTGGACAAGCCTTTAACTTGAGAAGCAGTCAGAGCCTGCACTTGGGTCGTGGTCATGGCGTTGGCCTGGGTAGAGGTCAATGCTCCTACATCTGTCAATTCCATAGCCGCCACTTGCGTAGTCGATAGAGCGGCAACTTGTGCGGTTGACAAACCAGCCACTTGACCAGTGGTCAAGGCTTTAACTTGTGTGGCGCTGAGTGCCTGAACTTGACTAGTACCTAATGCATTCACTTGTGCCGTAGTCATAGAAGCAATATGTGCCACCGACAAAGCTTGCGCTTGACTGGTGGTGAGCTTGCTCACTTGGGTCGTGTCAAACGCGCCAATTTGTGTGGTGGTGAATGCAGCCAAAGCCGCAGTGCTCAAGGCTTGCAACTGATCCGTCGTCAGTGCACGCACTTGCGCAGTGGTCAAACCAGATACCTCATCTTTGGTCAAGGCAGCCACTTGTGCTGTAGACAAAGCAGCAATACCAGCAGTACTGATGGCGGCCACTTGCTTGCCGGTGAGCGACACCAAATCACCCGCGGTGATGGCTTTCAAATTGGTGGTGCTGATGTTTTGCAGCTGTGTAGTCGTTAACGACTTGACTTGCAAAGCCGTCAACGCATCCATTTGCGTGGTGGTCAAACTGTTGAGGTCACCAGTTTCAATGGCGGAGACTTGAAAGCCCGTCATGCCGG
Source organism: Pseudomonadota bacterium (assembly GCA_041180165.1). Classification (GTDB taxonomy): domain Bacteria; phylum Pseudomonadota; class Gammaproteobacteria; order Burkholderiales; family Burkholderiaceae_C; genus Limnohabitans. The sequence goes on from JBEGSC010000002.1 coordinate 279,144, forward strand.
CAATCTTGTCACCCATGGCTGTCAACTGGCTACCAATCAAGCTCACGATTTGATCCGTGGTAAGCGATGCCACTTGGGTAGAAGTCAAGCTAGCCACATTGCTGGTGGTAATGGCAGCCACCTGCGTCGTGCTGAGCAATGCAAGCTGAGAACCTTTGAGGTTAGACAGTGTGCTGGTCGAGATCGCATTGACCTGCGCGGTAGTCATCGCCTTGACCTGTGTGGATTTCAAGGAATTGAGTTGGCTCGATGTCAATGCGCCCACCGTAGAGGTGGTTAGCTTGTTCACTTGGCTGGTCGTCAATGCCTGCACCTGTGTAGCGCTAAGCGCAGCAAACACAGCGGTACTCATGGCGTTTAGTTGATCCGTCGTCAACGCTGCCAACGTGGTGGCCTTGAGTGATGGCACATCGGTTGTACCGATAGCTGCCATTTGTGTGGTCGTCCAGCTCGACACTGGCACAGAAGCCGCAGGAATAGCTGCAAAACTCACCGAAGAGTAACTGTTCGATACGCCGTTAATTGAGGTAGTCATGATGATCTCTTTCTGAAATATGTCTCAAGGTTCTAACAGTTACTGTTTACGTTCTTGCTTGGGTGACCAAGCCCAACAGTTGGGTATTGGTCAAGGCAGCAATTTGTGTGGTGGTCAAAGCGTTGACTTGTGCGTCACTCATCGCAACCAACTGAGTCACACTCAGCACCTGAACCTGATCAGTGGTCAGCGCAGCTACAGATGATGTGCTCAAGGCTCTCATTTCACCCGTAGTCAACACACCCACTTGTGTGGTGCTCAAAGCGGCCACTTGGTCAGTGGTCAAGGCATTCACTGCAGCGGTGCTCAGTGCCTGAACTTGCGATGTCGTCAACGCAGTAATGTTGCTGGTCGAGATAGCTTGGATGTCGTCAGTCGCGATAGACGCAATTTGTGTGGTTGTCAAAGCTTCCAGTTGTGACGTATTCAAGGCAGCCACTTGCGCTGTGCTCAAGGCAACAATATTGGCCGTCGTCAGAGCTCGAACTTGACCGGTACCCAAAGCACCCACTTGGTCAGTGCTCAAGGCACTTACGCCTGCTGCTGTCAAAGCACTGATTTGCGCCGTAGTCAAGACCTGTACTTGATCAGTGCTCAACGCATTGATCGACGCAGTGCTCAATGCACGAATTTGCACATCCGTCAGCGCAGTCACGTTTGTTGTGCCCAGCGCTGCCACTTGGTCTGTACTCAAAGCAGTCACCATACCCACGGTCAACGATGCCACCTGGGTAGTATTCAACGCACCCACTTGGTCGGTTGTCATCGCCACCATGTCAGCTGTTTCAAGTGATGCAATCTGCGTAGCTGTCAACGCACCCACTTGTGTTGTGGTCAAGGCAGCCACCTCTGTGGTCGTCAAGGCACGAACTTGTGAGGCTGTCAACACACCCACTTGCTCAGTCGTCAGAGCAGTCAGCTGTGTGGTCGACAAACCTGTAATCACTGAATCTGCCAACACCTTCACTTGGCCAGTAGTCAGAGATGCAACTTGATCTGTCGTGAACGAAGCCACAGTGTTGTTGGTCAAGTTACCCACTTGCGTAGTGGTCAGGGATTGAACCTGATCTGTTGTCAAGGCAGCTACAGAGGCCGTGCTCAATGCACGAATTTGGTCAGCACCCAACACCTTCACTTGCGTGGTGGTCAGGGCAGCAGCCTCAGTTGTCGTCAACGCGCCCATTTGGTCTGCGGTCAACGCTGTGACCTGTGTCGTGGTCAAAGCAGTCAACTTGTCGGTGGCCAACGATGCCACCACTGCAGCTGTCAGCGATTGAACTTGTGATGTGCTCAACGATGTCAGCTGAGACGTACTCAAGGCATCTACCTGCGCGGTACTCAATGTAGCCACATGCGTATTGGTCAAGGCAGCCAACTGTGCAGTGCTCAGCTTCTCAACTTGTGCGGTTGTAATGGCTGCGACTTGGTCAGCCAACAGAACCTTAACCTGTGTAGTCGTGATCGATGGAACCTGGCTGGTTGTAAAGGCAGCCACTTGGTCAGATGACAAAGCGACAACAGCAGACGTTGTCAGCGCAGCCACTTGCGAGCCACCCAAAGCCTGAACTTGTGCAGTGGTCAAGGCCGCCACATTACCGGTGGTGAGCGCTTGCAACTGGTCTGTAGTAACGGCAGCAACTTGGCCGGTTGTTAGAGACGCCACTTGGTCAGATGTCAACGCTGCCACACCTGCTGTACTCACCGCCTGCAACTTGGCGTTCGTCAGGCTAGACACTTGATTGGTCGTCAAACCAGCCACTTGTGCAGTGGTCAAAGCTTTGACCTGGGTAGTGCTCAAGGCATTCACTTGTGAGGTACCTAAGGCGGCCACATCAGCCACATCCAATGCCTGGACTTGGCCAGTGCTCAAGGCACCCAACTGTGCGTTGGTCAAAGCCACCACTTGATCAGAACTCAAAGCAGTCACAGCGCCCGCTGTCAAAGCACCCACTTGGGTGGTGTTGATAGCTTGTACTTGGCTTGTAGTCAGGCCAGCCACTTGCGTGTTGCTCAAGCCAGCCACCACTTGGGTGGTGAGCTTGTCAACTTGCGCTGTGGTCAAGGCTTGAATTTGAGCTGTACCAAAAGCTGACACTTGGTCTGAGTTGAGCACAGCCACATCTGCAAGCTCAATGGCTGCCACTTGGGTGGTGGTCAGCGCACGCATTTGGTCGTAGCTGACGTTGGTCACTTGGCTCGTGGTCAGGGCCACTACTTGTGCAGTTGTAAGCGAGCTCACTTGGTCAGCTGTCAAGGCAGCCAACTGCGTGGTGTTGAGGTTGGCCACATCAGTAGTTTCCAGTGCTTGCACTTGACTACTGCTGAACGAGCGGATTTGCGCTGCGCTCAGAGCTTGCACATCGGCGTTTTCAAGCGCCACCACTTGGGCAGTGGTCATGCCGCGCACTTGGCCTGCGGTCAATGCCGCGACCTGCGTGGTGGTCATCGCAACCACTTGGCCGGTTGTCAGACTACTGATCTGGTCAGTGGTCATGCCAGCCACTTGCGTAGTGTTCAATGCTGTCACGTTGGCATTGACCAAGGCTTGAACTTGGTTGGTGCTCAAGGCAGCCACTTGGCCTGCGCTCAGAGCAGCGATATCTGCAGTTTCAAGCACTTTGACTTGGTCTGTGGTCAAGGCTTGCAACTGGGTATTGCTCAAAGCTTTGACATCCGCAGTTTCAAGCGCCACCACTTGGTTGGTGGTCAAGGCGCTGAGTTGACCGGTCGTCAGTGCCGACACTTGCGTGCTGCTCAGGGCGGCCACATTACCTGTAGTGATGGCTTGCAACTGCGTGCTGCTCAGGGCTTGCATTTGAGCAGTACCTAAAGAGGTCACCGCTGAGGTGCTCAAGCCGTTGACTTGCCCCGTGGTCAAAGCAGCCACTTGCGTGGTTGTCAAGGCAGCCACGTTGTCGTTGCTCAGGGCATTCACTTGCGTAGAGCCCAAGGCTTGCACTTGGGTGGTGCTCAAGGCTGTCACTTCAGCTGCTGTCAGGGCGCCCATTTGCGTGGTGGTGATGGCAGCCACTTGCGCGGTATCCAAAGCAGCCACTTGGGTGGTGCTCATGGCAGCGATGGCAGCAGTGGTCACGGCTTTGACTTGCGAAGTGGTCAATGCGCCCACTTGTGCCGTGGTCAAGGCAGCCACTTGGTCAGAGTTCAATGCGCCCACACTGGTGGTGGTGAGCGCTTGAACCTGGGCCGTGGTGAACTTAGACACTTGGTCGTTGCTCAACACGCTGATGGCCGAGGTGGTCAAAGCGTTCACTTGCGCCGTGGTCATGGCGGTGAGTTGGGCTTCGCTCAACTCAGCAATTTCTTGCGTTTCCAGCGCATTGACTTGCGAAGTGCTCAATGCAGCAATTTGGCTTGTGGTCAAGGCCTTGACGCTGTTGAGCGTCAGGGCTTGCACGTTCGCAGTATTCAACGAACCCAATTGTGTGGTGGTCAAAGCCTTGGCCTGAGCCGCGCTCATGGCTGCAGCTTCAGAGGTGGTCAAAGCGGCCACTTGGCTAGTAGTCAACGAGGCAACTTGGTCGGTGCTCAATGCGCCCACTTGGGTGCTGTTGAGCACAGCCACAGCAGAGGTGTTGATGGCAGCCACTTGACCCGTGCTCAAGGCACGAATTTGGTTGGCGCTCAAGGCCCCCACGCTGCTGGTGGTCAATGCGTTAACTTGGCTGGTTTGCAAACCAGCCACTTGTGAAGTGGTCAATGCTTGCACTTGGGCACTGCCCAAAACTGCAACTTGGGAGGTGGTCATACCCGCCACTTGTGCGGTGGTCATGCCCGCCACTTGTGCAGTGGTGAGTGCGGCTACTTGTGATGTAGTCAGCGCAGCCACTTGTGCTGTCGACATGGCTGCTAAGTCAGCCACCTCAAGTGCTTGCACTTGGGTACTGCTCAGCGCTTTGACTTGGCCAGTAGTCAAGGCCGCAGCCTCAGAACTGGTGAGTGCACTGACTTGCGATGAAGTCAAGGCGCCCACTTGGGTCGTAGACAACGCTGACACGGCTGCAGTAGTCATAGCTTGCAATTGGCCAGAGCTCAAGGTTTTGATAGCGTCAGAGCTCAACCCAGGTGCCGCCGCGGCAGAGATGGCTTGCGCTTGAGCAGTGCTTAACGCAGCAACTTGGGTAGTGCTCAAGGCTTGAGCTTGGCTAGATGTCAGCGCAGCCACATCAGCAGTTTCAAGAGCTTGGACTTGCGCACTGGTCAAAGCTTGCATTTGTGCAGTGGTAAGCGAAGCTACCTGGGCAGTGCTCATACCAGCCAGTGCGGTAGTGGCTACCGCCTTAACTTGATTAGCCGTCAGGGCTTGGACTTGGGCTGTAGTCATGCCCGACAGCTCGGCCGTACTCAAGGCACGCACTTGGCTGGTAGTCATAGCCGCCACATCGGTAGTGTCAATGGCTTGCACTTGCGACGTACTTAAACTCTGCAACTGGCCCGTGGTCAGCGCTGCAATTTGGTCTGACGTCATGGCTTTCACTTGGGCTGTACCCAAAGCAGCCACATTGCTTGTGGTGAGCGCTTGAATTTGATCGCTGTTCAAAGCAGCAACGCGGTCGGTGCTGAGTGTGGATACCTGAGTGGTATCGAGCGCCCCCACACCTGCGGCAGCGATTGCGCGCACTTGTGAAGTTGACATAGCACCGAGTTGCGTTGTGCTCAACGCAGCAACGCTGGTTGACGTGAATGCATTCACTTGGTCAGTAGTCAAAGCACCAACCTGGGTGGTGCTCAAGCCATTCACACCCGTGGTGCTGAAGGCTGCAATTTGGTCAGTGGTCAAGGCACGCACCTGGTCAGTGCTGAGCTTGTTCACTTGGGCTGTGCTCAAAGCACCAATGGCGTCTTCGGTAAGGGAGCGAATTTGGCCGGAATCCAATGCCGCCACTTGTGCAGTTGACATCGCCTGCACCTGTGCTGTGCTCAAAGCAGCCACTGCGGTGTTGCCCAAAGCCTCTACTTGCGTGGTGGTGATGGCTGCAACTTGTGCGGTGCTCATGGCATTGACGCTGGCGGGCGTGATGGCTTTGACTTGGTCAGTCGTCAAAGCTGCGACTTGCGCAGTGGTCAAGGCAGCAATGTCTTCAGTAGCAAAGGTCTTGAATTGATTGGCCGATAAGGCTTGCAACTGCGTGGTGCTCAAGGCAGCCACATCAGCAGATTCGAGCGTGCGCACTTGTGCTTGGCTCATCACCTGCAACTGCGACGTGGTCAATCCAGCCACTTGCGTAGAAGACAAGGCCAAGATGTCATCGGTGGTCATGGCGGCCACTTGCGTGGTTGTCATGGCTTTGACTTGCGCGGTCGTCAGCGCTGCCACTTCGGTCGTGGTGAGGGCTTTGATTTGCGCTTCAGACAAAGACGCCACTTGTGTGGTCGTCATGGCTTGCAAAGTACCTGTGCTCAAAGCAGCTACTTGCGTGGCTTTGAGTGCCACCACTTGTGAGGTGGTCAAGGCCGCCACTTGAGAAGTGTCCATGGCGTTGAGGCCAGCGGCAGTAAAGCCTTGGATTTGCGCAGTGGTTAGTGCTTTGACTTGGTCAGTGCTCAGTGATGCGACAGCAGTAGTCGTTAGAGCACCGACTTGCTTGTCAGTGAGTGCCGCCACTTGGCTGGTGCTCATTGCTTGTATATCGGCAGCGTTCAACACTGCCACTTGAGCGGTGGTCAGATTCTTGAGGTTTGCGGTAGAAAGACCTGCCACAGCCGAAGTGGTTAAAGCGTCCACTTGCGAGGTGCTCAAAGCGGCAACCTGAGTGGCACTCAAGGCGTTCAATTGAGTGCTGCCCAATGCCGCAACCGATGCGGTCGTTAGAGCCCGCACCTGTGCGCTCGACATGGCAGCCACTTGCGTGGTTGACAACTGAGCGGCTGCTGCGGTACTCAAGGCTGCCACTTGCGCGGAAGTGAGCTTTTTAACCTGAGCGGCACTCAATGCGCCAACCTGAGTGGTGGTCAAAGCTGCCACAGCACCAGTAGTCAGTGCCTCCACTTGCTTGTCAGCCAACGCGCTTACTTGGGCCGTGCCCATGGCCGCAACGTCTTCTACGTCTAGGCCTTGCAGTTGTGCAGCTGTCAGAAGCTTGATTTGGTCCGTCTTGAGAGCAGCGACTTGTTCCGTCGTCAAAGCGCCAACTTTGGTGGCTGTCAACGACTTGATTTGTGTGGCGGTGAGTGACTGCACCTGGCTGGTAGTCAGCGCACCCAACTGTGTGGTGCTCAAAGCACCCAACGTTACTGCTGACAAACCAGCCACTTGGGTGGTGGTGAGTGCAGAAATTTGTGTGGTGCCCAAGCTCGCGACCGTCGCGTTACTCAAGCCCTTAATTTGATTGGCGGTTAACGCCCCCACTTGGGTAGTGCTCATGGCATTGAGCTGGCTGGAGCTCAGCGCCGTCACAGCACCTACAGCCAAGGATTTAACTTGGTCAGTCGTCAGCGCAGCTACTTGAGCTGTCGTGAAAGACGCCACCTGGCTGGATTTGAGCTTAGACACGCTAGACGCGCTCAAGGCATTGACTTGAGTGGTGGTCAAGGCTTGTAACTGGCCGCTGGTCAGGGCATTGAGCTCAATCGCCGTCATGGCATTGAGTTGAGCAGTGGTTAGCGCCTGAATTTGACTGCTGCTAAATGCTGCGACTTGTGCTGCACTCATGGCAGCAAGATCAGCCGTTTCAATGGCTTTGATTTGGTCAGTGCTCAGCGCTTGCAACTGATTGGTTTTGAGCGCCTTGACTTGAGTGGCCGTCATGGCCGCCACTTGTGATGTGGAAAAACCCGACAAGTCTCGGGTTTCAAAAGCAGCCACTTGTGACACCTTCAAGCTAGCCACTTGTGTGCTGCTGAAGGCACTGAGCTGATCAGCGATCAAATTCACAATTTGATCGGTGGTCAGCGCTTGAATTTGTTTGGATGTCAGCGCACCTAGGCGGGTGCTGTCAACGTCTTTGATGCGTGAGGCATTGAGCGAGGCCACTTGCGTGACGCTCAAGGCAGACATTTGAGAAGTACTGAGCGAATTGATTTGCGACGATGTGAGCGAACCCATTTGCGTAGGCTTGAACGCTGCTAGCTGCGAGTTGCTGAGCGCTGCCACCTGTTGGTCAGTGAACGCTGCCACATTGGTGGTGCTGATGACACCGATTTGACCTGCAGTCAAACCCGACATGGCTGAGGTGCTGATGGAGGAAATTTGCTCTGTGGTCAATGCAGCCACTTCAGCAACGCTCAGTGTTTTGATGCGAGCCGCATCAAAACCTGAAATATCGGTTGTCGTTGTAACGCGCGTATTGGCCTGTGCTGGAGCACCAAAGGTCATCAATGAATTGGATTGAAAACCAGTACCTAAGTTGTTAATCGTGGCCATATATCGCTCTTTTCACTCATTTTTTGAGGGCTTACAAAGACTGCCATGCACAGCAAAAAGCAGCCCTTATAGGGATTCGTCTCTTGTGTATCGGCACGAGTCTTCAAAACTTGAGCCAATTCAAGAAATTTTTTCAACCCCATACAAATGCAAAAAGCGAGCCAAGGCTCGCTTTTTGACATTTGATGCTTTCGAATTACTTCAAGAGCGACAACACAGACTGTGCAGATTGGTTCGCCTGCGCCAACATCGCTGTAGCGGCTTGCGAAATGATCTGTTGCTTGGCCATGTTGCTGGTTTCTGTGGCGTAGTCTGTATCCAAGATACGGCTGCGTGAAGCAGACATGTTTTGGTTTGACTCAGTCAAGTTCGACACAACAGCTTCCAAACGGTTTTGGAAGGCACCGGCACGCGCTTGGTCAGCAGACACAGAATTCAATGCAGCATCCAAAGCCTTGATGGCGTCAGTTGCACCGGCTTGTGTGGTGACATCGATGTCGGCCACTTTCAAGGCGTTATCTGAACCACCGAAAGTACCACGACGGAAGCCCAAGGAGGCAAAGTTGTCGTTGCCTTCAGAGCCGCTTTCGACTTTGAATGCTTTGTCAGAGCTGAGTTTGACGGTTGAATAGAAGGTCACGGCGTCAGTGTCGTCACCAGCTGTACCAATGGTCAAGCCGCTCAAGCCCAAAGCTGCTGCGTCTGTTGCATCAGAGCTGATTGACACGTTACGGCCATCAGCGGCTGTCAATGTGATGCCTTCGCCCCAAGCGCTAGCGACCACACCTGTTTTACCTTGCGCTGCATTGATGGCAGTGATGACGTCGTCACGGCTGGAGTTAGCGTCGAGGCTGATCGCCACATCCACACCGTTCAAGTTCAGCGCAGTCACAGTACCTGCTGTGAAACCGCTACCCTTGAGCACGTTGGGTTCGGCCGTTGCTGTCACGCCAGTCATATCTGTCTTCTTGTTGATCGCTGCAGCGATCGCAATCGCGCTGGCAGATTTCACTGAAGAATCAACGATGGTGTTAGAAGCCTGATCGTCATTAGCGTTAGCAGCATCGATACCGACACCGTTGATGACCAATGTGTTGCCATTCAAGACACCAGTTCCGCCAGCCGCAGGAGCTGCAGAGGCTGAGGCGCGCTTCAGAGAAACAGCTTGTGCTGTGTCAGCTGCAAACGTACCGAAGTTCAAACCAGAGTTGGTCAAATCACCAGACACGTTGCTGGACACGTTGATCGCACGGCCATCAAACGTATTCAGTTCATATGTACCTGCGTATACATTGCTTGCACCCAAACCAGTAGCAGCAGCGGTCATCGAACCCAAGTCAATTTCAATGTTTCGGCCATCAGCAGCCACCAAAACCACACCTTGGCTGTCGTCATGCGAGTTGATCGCCTTCACGCCAGTTTGGCCAGAGATGTTGTTGATTGCAGTCACCACGGCTGAACGAGACAACTCAGCGTCATCTGTGGTGTACACAGTGGCTGTGTCCACACCGTTAATCTTGATGGTGCCGTTAGAAGCAGCAGCAGTCATCACAGAACCGAAAGCAACTGTTTCGTTCACTGTGGCGTGTACGCCGCTTTGAGCAGACACGCGGTTGATAGCAGCTGCTTTAGCGATAGCGCTAGAAGCATTGGCAGCAGAAGACTTGTTGTCGTCTGTAGCCAAAGAAGCACCGACCACCACACCATTCAAGATGAGGTCGCCATCGGCCAAGGCCGGAGCAGCGTTGGCAGCAAAGTTAGTCGCCACTGAAGACAAAGATGCGCGTGAGCCCAAACCGATGTCTTTGGTTTTGACTGAACCGAACGCGATGTTCATGGTGTCGTTGGCATTAGTGCCAGTTTGCAAGACGATCTTACCGGCGCTGCCGTCCAACAACTTGATGTTGTTGTGGTTGGTTTTATTAGCAACGTTATCAATCTCAGCTTTGAGTTGATCAACTTCGAGCTGAACGTTCTTGCGATCGTCGTCGTTCAAAGAGCCAGTGGCTGCTTGAACAGACAGTTCACGCATGCGTTGCAGCATGTTAGTAACTTGACCCATTGCGCCTTCAGCCGTTTGAGCCATCGAGATACCGTCGTTAGAGTTGCGGATAGCAACTGCGTAACCACGGATTTGTGATGTCATGCGGTTGGTGATGGCGAGGCCAGCAGCGTCATCTTTGGCGCTGTTGATACGCAGACCTGTGGAGAGACGCTCCATGGTCGTAGCAGTCAATTTCTCAACATTGCTCAAAGAAGCTTGAGCAGTGAGAGCTTTCACGTTGGTGTTAATTACGGACATGGTGTTCTCCTAAAAGTCCATCAGAGAGGGTTAAACAAGACAGGATTTCAATTCCTGATAGCCAGTGAATCGGAATGCCAGTTTTTTTCTTGAGCGTTTTTTAAAAATAATTCTTCAATTAGGCGGATTTGTTGTGCAACATGCCTTTGAAGTCTTCGATGGCATGCGCCATACGAACCACCACCTCATTGGGGATTTGGCGCACAACTTCACCCGTCGAGAGGTTTTTGACAAACACAATAGGGCGACCCAACTTGACGTCCATGCTGAAGCTGACCGTGCGGCTGTTGTCTTGCAGCATTTCGTTAAGTTTGAGAATGGCCTCTTGCAGCTCTTTGCGCTCTTTCTCTGGGTCAAAATTCACCACTGGCTTGGCTGGTGGCGTCACCACAGCAGGCTCATGGCTTGGCTCAGGCGCGCGCGCAGGCTCCGCAGCCTTGGGGCTAGGAGTCAACAGCTCAGGCCGCATGACAGCAGGCTGAGGAACTTTGGATTGAATTTCTTGGACCATAAGTACCGCCTCCCCCCTAAGAAAAACAGGGGTTTCGTTAGCTATCGGTACGAACGGGCGGAACTTTAGAAAAAATTAAATGAATTATTTATTGGTATAGACCGCCATCATGCCTTCAAAGGTGGACTTGAGGCTGGTCTTTTGCGTGTTCACACTACCTACCAAGCTCTCCATGCTCGCAAACTGCTTGTTGTAGCGAATCAGCATGGCTGACATGCGGGTGTCGAGTTTGGCCAGATCTTGTTGGTATTTGGCATTTTGTGTTTCAGCATTTTGGCTGTTCGACAACAAAGGGCCATTCGGACCAATCATCTTTGAGAGCTTACGCATAGCCTCACCAGCAAACCCTGCAGGCTGTGTACTGTATGCACTCAAACCATTGGTATTACCCGTCATGGTTTTGACGACGTCTTCAAAATTGTCGTTCAGCGCTGCATCAAGCTTGGCCTGATCCAACGACATGACACCCGCCTGGTCAACACTGATACCGAGCTGCCAGAAAGCACCAATCTGCGAACCGGGTGTATTTGAGGTACCTTGAATCAAGCTGCGTAATTGGTTTTTGACACTGCGCGCAGTGGAGTCACCCACCAAAGTGGCACCATAAGTCTCCACCGTGGACTTGGGATCGGTGACAACATTGAGCATGGAAGCTGCGTCGTTGTAGGTGGTAACCAATGCATTGAACTTTTCTTTCAACGCTGTGTTGTCTCGCACCATGCTCAGGGTGGCTGAGCCACTGGTGACCGTTTTAAGATCTAGCGTCGTGCCAGGCAACACATCGGTGAGCGTGTTGGTACTGCGGGTGTAGGTAATGCCATCGACCTTCACACGCGCATCGCTGGCCGCTTGGTCGGCACTGTGGGTGCCGCTGAACACGAGTCCCGGGGAACCTGCATTGGGTGTGCTGCTGGTAGAGCCCCCCACAAGCGTGTAATTCGCTTGCAGAGAAAATGCGCCGCTAGAGCCCTTTGCGCCTGACAAAACAATTTGATACGGCGAAGCTGAACCATCACCGGTGTTGACCAAGCTAGCGGTCACGCCTGTCTTGGCTGCGTTAATTGCGTTGACGATGTCTTGCGGTGTGTCTTTGCCTTCGGCCAAGCTGATGGGGCTCTTGGCCACGCCGCCCACAGTAAGTGTGAGCGACATGGGGTTACCCCCGTTCAAAGAAACATTGCCTGTGGCAAACCCATCGCTGACAGTACGTTGCGATTTAGCCAATTGCAAGACTTCAATGTCATGCGTGGCCCCTACCGACGACGCCGTGGTAGTAACGGCAAACGCATTGGGCTGGCTGTTTGTAGCCACCAAAGAACTGAAACTATTCTTATCTTTGAGCGCTGTGAAGGCCGTGTTGAGCTCAGACATCACAAACGAAATAGCAGCGTAACCTGAGATACGCGCCTCGTTCTTGGTGATTTTTTGATTGATGATGTTTTGCTGCGGAACTTTTTCTGCATCTACCAAGTTCTGCGCAAGCGCCGCCACATCCACACCAGAACCGGCGCCCAAAGAGCTCAAAAGCTTTTGCGCAGCAGTGCGATTCGCTGCTGCGACGTCAGCAGCAGCGTTAGAGGAAGATGTAATTGCAGTAGCCATGGTGTGATGTATTTATTCAATTCTCAAATCGGTTGCAGCTGAATAAACTTGAGATCGTTAGCTTAAAAACTTAAACAGATTGAGTTGAGAGATCTTGGCAAAGCTGCTTTGTGCAGCCTCCAGAGCCAACTGATCTTTGTTCATGCGTGTGATCGCCTCTGTGTAGTCCAAATCCTCGATGTCTGAACGGGTTGATTTGAGCTGCAAGACCACCTCATCGAGAATGTTGTTTTGCATGTCAACCACCGTCAAATCGGCGCCAACTTGAGCCAACCCCTCGCTCACGCCTTGTTGAAGCACGTCGATTTCACCTAAGCCACGCTGGATGGACTTTTGATCAGAATTTGCTACGGCATCCGTCAGATCAGACAAAGCTTGAAAAAAATCCACACCCGTTTTCACACCCTTGCTGTCGGTGCGCACCACGCGCGTAAATGCATCTGAACCAGGCAAATTCATATTGACGCGACGGTTGTCACCCACTTTGACTTGCATACGGGCTTGGTCGCCTTGGTAGATCACGCGACCGTGCGCATCTTTTGAAAATGCTGGCTGCGAAGCTTTGCTTCCTGAAAATAAGTAGTTTCCGTTACTATCTTGACTATTCGCCAAACTCAAGATTTGATCGCGCAGTTGTCCTAGTTCAAGAGCAATCGCTTTGCGATCCAATTTGCCATTGGTGTCGTTAGATGCTTGCACGGTCAGCTCTTTGATACGAAACATCACGTCGCTGGTATTTTTGAGAGCCGTCTCTTCTGCGGTCAAACGCACATTGACAGCTTTAAGTGTTTCTTGATAGCTGGTTTGGCGTGATAACTCTGACTCCAAACGCGTGATCAAGGATGCCTTGTCAGGCTCATCACTTGGCTTCACGATTTGCTTACCGGTAGAGAGCTGCACTTGCGTTTTGGACAGGTTAGCTTGCACATCACCTAGCATTTGCGTAGAGCGATCAAAGTACAAAGAGGTTGAGATTTTCATAATGATTTACCTGTATCAACGAATGGCAACAATGGCATCAAACAACTCACCAGAGACCTGAATAGCCTTGGCACACGCTTGGTAAGCTTGCTGATAACGAATAAGAGCAGCAGCTTCATCATCCAAGTTGACACCGGATACTTTGTCACGCGCAGCTACGGCTTGGTCGTTGACAACTTGCAAAGCCTCTTGAGTGATGATGGCTTGTTGTGCCAAATTTCCAACGCTATTGATCTGATCAATGTAGGTATTACCAATGGTTTTACCGTTGTCGGTGGATTTTTTACTCAACTCCACCATGTCTAACATGTTGACGTTATTACCCATGCCATCGAAGTTACCGTCGATGGTGTAACTGTCACCCACAGCCGGTGCATGGCTGAGTCTGATTTGCAAGCCGCTGTACTCCACCACCGGCTCTAGGACAGTAGGATCGTAGTAACGATCGGCCAGCACAGTGCCAGTTTTTGCATCAAGAATGTTGTAACGATTCTCAGCAGTGAATTTAACGGTCAAAGTTTGGGTGCGTAGACTGTCACGTACATTGTCAGGCTCACCTTGAAATCCCACAGCAACTTTGGCTGATCCTTTGCCTGTGACAAACACCTGCAAATCATCGGGACAACCGCCTTCAACATAAGCGGCGGTGCGCAAACCCAGTTGTGACAGCATGGCGGGATCACCGTGGTGACTGCTGAAGGTGCCATCTTGTGCAATCACTTCATAGGTGCCAAATGACACGCGTATATCCCTCAAATGAGGCTTCTCAGCCAACAAAAGAGCCAAGCGCTTGCTTACGTCGTAATCTTGTGGTGTGACACCGAAAGTATTTGGCACAAAGGTGCCGTCAATGTTTTTTCCTGGTCCAATCGAGATAGCACCATTGCCTTTGGGATCTGTCGTGCTTAACGTCAGATCTCCATTGGCGTCGATGGATGCCGCCACATGCGTTTTATCTTGTTGCGCATTGATGCGATCTACTAAACCTTGTAAGGTTTTGACAGTTGGGGCGGCAGTGACCTCTTGGTCATCAGCTGTCACCACAAAACTGTTCTTGATGTCTGTCTCAGGCACATCCCCGCGTAGTGATCCGATAACAAATTGATTGTGATCTAAACCTGCGTAGTACAAATCAGAAAATGGCTTGTCGATGACTCCGGCTGTTAGCGTCTGCAAAGGTAATGATCCAGTTTTTGTGGCGACCATGCTGGTAACGCTAAAACTGGCATCGACTAAGTTGCTAAATACCAAACCACCCGTTTGCGCACTGACGCTGATGTGATCAGCGCTTAATTGCGTTTGATAAGCCAACGCCATGGCATCAAGTTTGGCTTGGGCATTTTGTTCGCTGGTAAGTGCAGGATTAGCGGTGTAAAGCGCAGGGTCCCACGACAAAGCAACGTTCTTACCGTTGACGCTGACAGCCATGTCCATGGTGTAACCCGTAGCTGGCCACTCGATATCACTGACCACTGCACTGCTGTTCAAGGCACGCACTAAATCTTCAGGCGTTGCTGCCGATACAGACTTTGCTGGATAACCGAATTCAACTTTGTAAGAAGTAAAAGATGCATCGGTCGTGTAGCTGGCCTCGCTGAAATTGACGCCGTTGAGCGTCAACGGGCTGGCATAGTTGATGTCTGCGCTTCCAATGCGCATATCACGCACCACTTGCACCATGCGAATTTGCGCACTATACGTGCCAGGCAAGACATTCAAAGTATTGCCATCTAACGATGTGCCTACACGAATTTCAGCGCCAAGCGGGTTTTCGATCACCAACTGGCCATCCGATGCAACACTGGCAATTAGGCCAGCAGACGAATTGTTGATAGCGCTGACCAATGTGTCGACCGAAGTACTTCCGGTGATATTTTGACCATTGAGCATGAGCGGTTTTTTGAAATCCAAATCACGCACTGGAATGCGCAACTGTGAGACCACTTCTGCACGTACATTAGTTTGCGACAAAATGCTGTTGCTCACTGTGACGGTACCGACCACGGCATCATTTTCATTTTTAGCGAGTAACTTGACATCTTTCAAAGCACGGCCTTGTGCATCGCGAATCTTGAGCTGGTCGCCCTCCACTGTCACACTGATATTGGGACTTTGGTCGTAATCACGCAATGCTGTCTGAATGCGACCAGCCAAGCTGTCCAGAGGCCCCATCGCGAAAGTGGACAAATCAACTTTCACGGGCACGCCGCCTAAATTGGCTTGAAATTCACGAAAACCCTCTGCCCCAAAACTGGGGCTTGCGATGGTCGCTACAGACTGACCATTGATCCAATTGGCGACTTGGTTTGCAGGCGAATTCACACTAACTACTCCGCCTGATGCGCCATTTTCTGGATAGGCAGGTGTCAGTGCAGCATTCGAAATCGCACGGCCTTTGGCATCGGAAATAACGATATCTTGATCGTTATTGACCAGCTTGATGGTCAATCCTAAGCCGCTGAGTGCATCGTTTAAGCCTTCTTTGAGGCTAGCGACAGAGCCATTGGCTACGATTTCTTGATCAATTAGACGATCCCCCACCAAAGCCTTGAACTGGAACACCGTGGCACCTGGCTCCGCATCAAGTCGCACACCAGAAAATTTCAGTTCTGTAGAGACTTGACCCGAAAAATCGTTCAACGCAATTCCATTGATGCGAATAGCGCCTTCGGGAATTTTGAAATCTGCACTGCTGATGCGAGCGCCATCTAAGACAGCTGGCAACGGCAAGGCCTCGCCTTGTACGCCATATGCGTCGTAGTTTTGACCGTATGACACTGAACTCTTCGCGCCATAAAACATATCAAGGTCACGATAGGCATATTCACCAGACTGGTTCAAATAAGTATCGCTGTATGTAGCGTTAGCTGCGAAGCCATTGTCAGGAGTAAGTAACTGATATTTTTCAGTCTCCGTCAAAGCTTGACCCAACAGCTGTCGACCATCTCGCGTCAGCACCTGTAATTGCTGACCAGGTTGTGCGTCGTCAAGGTAAAAAGTGGCACCAACTCCTGCTGATAAGGTGGTCACAGGTGTGTAGACATTGGCACCGTCTACCTTAAAAGTAAGGCCAGCCGATTTGTTTGAGTTATTGACCAACTGCGTATTGCTCAGCGCAGTCGTCGGTGTCGTACCGTTGAATTTGACCGTGGCACGAGTAGTTGTGATGTTGGTGTTGCCTTCGCTAACGCGGAACTGTGCAGCAGTAGCCACACGCATCCCGTCATTGAGCGCCAAACGAATGCCAGCTGCAGGTGTACTTGCCGCTGTATCAAAAGCAAACAAGTTTTGGCCCATTTGTCCGTAACCATCAATGCCGTTAGTTTGGATTTGGTTGGACTCTTTGACGAATGTTTGTGCCAAGGCCGACAAGTTTTTCTGAGCAGGCTCCAACACTTGGCTGATGAAACTTTGGTAACCACCCAGCTGACCACCACTGGCGCTAGCCAGGGATTCGGTTTTGCCATAAGGATCTAGTACCAGTTCAATTTTCCCGGTGGTGCTGTTGTCCACACCAATTGGACGTGCTTTATTGCCACTCACCACCAAGCCTTGTGTCATGGTCGTGCCCAAGCTCACATTGACCGTACCGTTGGTGCTGAAACTAACTTTGGTACGAACCAAGTCAGACAATTGACGCAATGTCAGATCTCTGCGATCCAGCAATTCAGCTGGCTGCGCCTCTAGGGTGGGGGATTTAGCCAAGCTCTGATTGATCAAAGCCAATTGACTCGTCAGCGTATTGATTTGTGCTGCAACACTCTTGATGCCTTCACTTGTTTCAGTGGCAATCAAATCCATCTGCGTATTGAGCTCAACAAAACGAGAAGCTACACCGTCAGCACTTCGCAAAAAGCTGGTACGTTGCACAGTAGAAGCTGGGTCTGCTGAAAGTGCGCTGGCAGCAGTGAAAAATTGGTCAAACGCAGAGCTCAAACCAATGCTTTTATCGCCCATGATGTCCATCACGCGCTTGGCGTAATCGACCATAGGCTTTTGACTTGCCAAGTCACTGGTACTGTTACGCAAGTTGGATTCAGCGAACGCATCAAACTGACGTTTGATGTTTGTCAGCATGACACCCGTGCCCACGTACATACTGGCCAATTTCTTTGGCGCAGAGTCTTTCAACACCACGTCTTGACGAGAGTAACCCTCTGTGTTGACGTTAGCAATGTTGTTACTGACCGTGCTCAGTGCACGCTGGTAAGCACTGATACCACCACTGGCAATGCCAAGAATGTCACTCATTTACGGCCTCCGCTAAATGGAGCCTTGAATTCTTGCAAGCTCTTAAGTGGCAACGCTTTTTCCAATGCAAAGCCTTTATTCAAATCTGCAGCAGTAGGCAAAGGAATGGGGTCTTGCTTAGGATTCAATGGAATGCCCTTGCTGCGTGATTTGAGCAAGGCATCGGTACTGGGCGGTGGTGTTTGCTGCTGCTTGACGGCACGCTCCATGAAGTCAGCCACACCTAATGAACCACGTTTAGCCATTTGCAAAGAAACTTCTTTGTCAAACATACCTTCAAAGGTCTCTAAGGCGTGTGATTTGTTTTCTTCGTCCTTCATGGGCTCGTTGGCCTCACGCATGGACTTGAGCATCATTTGAATGAACAAACCTTCAAACTGCTGCGCAGATTCACGTAATGCACTGCTCTGATCTTTTTGCGCTTTGCCACGCAACTCACCCAGACCTGTGAAGTCTGTGTAAGACCTAGGCATAGAGGTGTCAACGGGGCTGTTCATGTCTGTGCTCGCTTTAGATAATGACCAATTCGGCGCGCAAGCTACCAGAGCTCTTCAGGGCCTCAAGAATGGCAATCAGTGCAGAAGGCGTCGCGCCCACTTGGTTGACTGCATCCACAATTTGTCGCAACTCGACACCAGGCTGGAACAAGAACATGGGCTTGTTGGGCTCAGCCACTTGGATGTCGGCGTTTTGCACAGGGGTTGTTTGCCCCCCTGCCAATGTGTTGGGTTGTGACACCTCATTGGTGGCACTGATCGCCACAGAGATAGTGCCATGCGACACAGCAGCTGCTGTGACGCGCACGGAACGGTTAATCACCACTGTACCGGTGCGTGAATTGATGACCACGCGTGCAGGCGGCTCGCCCGCTTTGACTTCTAGCGACTCAATTTCGCTCATGAAGGCCACACGCTGGTTCAAGTTTTTAGGAGCTCGCACCGATACCGAGACACCATCAATGGCTTGCGCAACGTCACCGCCAAATTTTTTATTGATGGCATTGACGATAGCAGTGGTGGTCGAAAAATCGTTTTCACGGATGTTGTAGATCACGTTTTCCGATGTTTCAAAAGGCGTGTCCACAATGCGCTCCACAATCGCGCCGCCTGGGATGCGGGCTGAGGTGGGTACACCAATTTGAACCTTAGAACCAGCAGCATTGGCATCAATACCGGTTGCTGTCAAAGCACCTTGTGCCAAAGCGTAAATTTCACCGTCGACACCACGCAATGCTGTCATGATGAGACTACCGCCTCGCAAATTCGAAGCCTTACCAATCGCAGACACATTGATATCAATGCGTTGACCTGGCTTGGCAAAACCAGGTAGATCTGCAGTCACCAGCACAGCTGCTGTGTTCTTGATGTCCACACGTGCAGCAGTGGCAGCAGTTTCAAAGTCGGTCAAGGGTCCATCAATACGCACACCCATTTGGGAGAGCATGGCTTTCATACTTTGTGTGGTGAACGGCACTGAAGCATCGTCCCCCGTGCCTTGCAAACCCACCACCAAACCATAACCAATCAATTGGTTGGGGCGTTGAGCAGCGAGCGTAGCCAAATCTTTGACACGGTCAGCCTGCGCGACTGCTGAGGCCAAAAGACACAGACTACTCACGCAAAGTCGAATAAATAGAGAAAGGCGATTCATAAGGGGCTCGTCAGAAGGACAAATTAGAAAGGCCAGTACTTGTGCATGAAGCTGGTACCCCAGCCGGCTTTGGTGGCGTTAGCCAAATCACCTGAACCGCGATACGCGATTTGTGCATTGGCTAAGCGGCGCGATTGCACAGTGCTGTTGGGACCCACGTCTTCTGGACGAATCACGCCAGAGACTTGAATCACTTCCGTGCCTTCTGAAAGACCGAGTTTTTTCTCGCCACGGATCATCAAATTACCGTTAGCCAAAATTTCAACCACAGTGACAGCCACTGATCCAGACAATGAGGCTTGCTGGCCAGCCTTGCCCGTACCCTTGCTGCTGTTGTTGTTGCTATTGACATCAACACCATTCAAGAAAGGTGACATTGCACCGATCTTGGTATTGAAACCAGACGGCAGTGAATTTTTAGACTCGCGACTCACATCGGTGTTTTGGGTACGCGCTGCTTGAGTGGATTCATTTAATAAAACGGTGATGATGTCACCGACCTGGTAATTGCGGCCACGGCCGAACCAGGCATCACTTTGCCGGTTGCTGTAGATGCCGCCGGTGGCAATTTTTTGCCGGTCAGCGGCAAGTGGGTACACAGGTTGGAACTCTGGCGATGGTCGTAAAACCATATCGACGGGTTCGGAAGCGCAGCCTTGCAACAAATAAACAATGCCAGCCAAAGCAAGTAAACGAAGGATGATCATGATCGGGCTCCTTCAGATGTTTTGGTTCAAGAACTTGAGCATGCCGTCCACAGCAGAGATGGACTTGGAGTTCATCTCGTAAGCACGCTGGGTCTCGATCATGTTGACCATTTCTTCCACCACGTTCACGTTGGAAGCTTCCAGAGAGCCTTGCTTCAACGCCCCCGCACCGTTAAGGCCAGGTGTGAGGATTTGAGCCACGCCGCTGGCTTGCGAAGCTTCGAACAAGTTGTTACCAATAGGTTTCAAACCACTTGGATTGACGAAGCGTGCAATTTGAATTTGGCCAATGTTTTGCGAACCACCCCCCGCAACAATCTCGGCGGACACCGTGCCGTCATGGCCAAAAGTCACGCTGGCTGCGTTTTCAGGAATGGTGATGTTGGGAATCAACGGGAAGCCAGAAGCCGTCACGACTTGGCCAGTGTTGTTGATCTTGAAGTTACCGTCACGGCTGTAAGACGTGGTGCCGTCCGGCATTTGAATTTGGAAGAAGCCACCACCCATGATCGCCAAGTCAAGTGGCGACTGTGTGTTGACCAAGTTGCCCTGCAAGTGCAGCTTTTCAGTGGCATTGATCTTCACACCTGTACCGAGCATCAAGCCCGTGGGTGAGAGGGTGTTGTTGGTGGTTTGGCCACCAGGCTGCTTGACGTTTTGATAGAGCAAGTCTTCAAACACCGCCCTATCGCGCTTGAAGCCGGTCGTGCTCACGTTGGCCAAGTTGTTAGAAATCACGTTCATGCGCGTCTGCTGCGCGTCAAGACCGGTTTTCGCTACCCACAATGATGCATCCATGGCTTCTAGCCCCTTTTAAACTGTCAAATTCAAGACGCCTTCATCATGGAAGCGCCCGACTCATCGTTGGATTTGCTTTCTTTAATGATCCGAACCTGATGCTCAAAAGAGCGGCTCTGTTCAATCAGCTTCACCATCGATGCCATTGGATTGACACTGCTGCCTTCTAAAGCTTGCGGTGTCAAAGAAACTGGCTCTGGTCCAGTTGCAAAGTCCGTGCCAAGTGGTTTTTCGTCAACTCGAAATAAACCGTCTTCGCGTTTGATGAGGTGTGTGGTGCTGGCATCGCGCAACATCAAGGTCCCAATGAGCTGCTCTTGGGGTACGCCTTGTTGCGTAGGGTCTGAAGCGTAGATATCACCTGTTTTCGTGATGTTGATTCGAAAGCCCACCGGAATCGTGATGGGTCCGCCATCTTGGCTTTGCACCATATGACCTGAACCCGTCTCCAGTACGCCATTTGGATTAATTTTCAGATCGCCACGACGTGTGAATCCAAGCTTTCCGTCATTGCCCATGACACCCAACACGGTTTTGTGGTTCATGGCGACATCTAAATCACGCCCCGTGACCATCAATGGCCCCGGATCTAGACGAACACGATCGGTGGTGTACAAGCGCGGCTGCAAGCGAGAATCAAAGCCCTCACCCACCGCTTGATGCGGTTGGATGGTGGCTTCGTAGGTTTGCTTGAAACCCGCTGTCGTGACGTTGGCAATGTCGTTGGACAACTGTTGGCGGATGTAGCGATCTTCATTGATCGCAGCCATCGCGTTGAAAGATAAGCGGTCCATATCAGTCTCTTAATCAGTCAGATTAGTTACGGATCTGAATGATGGTTTGCGTCATCGAGGTGCTGGTTTCCATGGCCTTTGCGTTGGCTTGGAAGTTACGCTGCTCGGTGATCAAGTCCACCAATTCTTGGGTCAAGTCCACGTTGGCACGTTCGGTAGCGCCTGAGCGAACCGTACCGAAACCAGCAGAACCGGCTTCACCGTACTTAGGTGTGCCTGAATCAGAGGTCTTGTAGTAGTTGGTGTCACCAATCTGGCGCAAACCGGATGGGTTAGAGAAGTTCACCAACACCACCTTGCCCAAGGACTTTTGTGCACCGTTGGAGAAGCTGGCAGAAACCAAGCCATCGTCAGCAATGGCCAAGCCCACCAAGTCGCCTTCAGGAGCGCCGTCTTGCGACTGCGACAACACCGAGAACGGTGACGCAAACTGCGTCGATTTGGAATAGTCAATGTTGATGGTCAAAGCGCCCTTACCGTTTGGCAAGTACACCGTGTCCAACTGAGCACCTTGTTTGGGGGACACCAAGTTACCAGCGGTGTCAAATGTCAGCTCACCTTTGTCAAAGTAAACAGGCGACCAAGCGGGCAAGGTTTCAAAACCAGCAGCTGTAGAGGTTTCGTCACCAAAGCCGTCGATATAAACCGTGGCACCTTTTTCGTCCTTGAAGGCGGTCGGCTTAATCCAAGTTGTGGTGGAGCCGAAAGCCGCATCCAAACCGTCCAAGCCCCAGCGTGCATCGCCTGTGATCTTGATGTATGAATCGGTCGAGGCAGTGCCTGTGGTGAACTGCAAGGCGTTGCTCTTGGCGTCGTACGTCACCTTCACGCCGTTGATGGAGTCGGGCGTGAGACCATTTTTAGAGGGGCCTTGCAAGTTATTGATGCCGTTTTGCAGGGCTTCCATGAAGGTGCCCATGGTGTAAGTGTCTTTCGGTGGCACGATCACAGTACCTGTGATGCCGTTGACAGACACCACGAATTGGTTGTTGGTTTCGTCGACCGAGAAGTTGTTGTCTACGTTCACCGCCAAAGCGTTGCCTGTCAGTGTTGCAGGTACAGAAGCGATACCGCGCAAGGCATCAATCGCCGAGGGAACCACCACATAGTTCGCGGGATCGCCCGTCATACCCAAACCCTTAGAAATTTGGGTGGCCATGCTGCCAGGGCGAATGTCTTTGATAGAAATGCCAGAGTTATCGCCTGTGGTACCAGACTTGAACACAAACGATTGCTTCACCGCGTCGTATTCAACTTTCATTCCGTAACGCTGGTCGTTGACTGCTCGGAAAGGTGAGGTAGAGACCGAAGGCGAGAGCTTGAGGCCCACCGATGAGTCGTTGACACCTTGCACCAAGGGATCGGCCAACTCCATGGCCGACTGCTCGCTTGAGATCGAGACCTTGGCGTTGTCTTTGGGTGTGAACACAAGTTTTTGCGCAGCAGTGTCATAGCTAACCGTGATCTTGCCGGTGTAAGTGCTGTCATCATCAATTTGCTTTTGCACTTCACGCACCAAATCCTCATTACGCAAATCGCCGAAAGTCGACAAGTCAACTGGCAACTTGCTCAGCACAGTTTTGTCTGCACGCGTTAGCTCCACAAAGAATGTGGGTGTGCCTACCGTGGAGAAGTTGAAAGGTTTCTCATCTCCGTAAGCACGGGCGATCACGTTGGTCAATTCAGCAGCGATTTGAGTACCTGAGAGTTTTTTACTCGCACCGTCTGGCAGTGCTGCCATGGATGTCATCAAGTGCTCCAACCCCACAGTGACAGGCTCAATAGAGCCATCCACGTTGACAGTGAAGAGGTTTTTCAAATCATCAATGCTCTTTTTGCCAGCGTAGCTGCTGTCTGCTGCACGTCCACCAACGACCGCTGAAGATACAAAAGCTGTGGCTGCGCTATTTGAAATCAACACGTCTTGCATGATCACAGTGCTAGACGTTGTAAATGGGTCTTTCGCAGTGAGCTTGATATTTTGGTTTGGCGAAGCACCTATCACCTCTGCCGTGTACTTTGACGAGAAGGTCTCATTGGCATTGAGCTTGGTGACAAAGGCATCCAAGGTATCCGTGGCTTCGCTGGTGATCGTGATTTCACTCGAGCCTGAGCCGATCACAGCTTTGAAAGGTGCGGTCGACGATGCGGGCATCGCATAAGTGGCTGCGAAGCGAGGGAATTCTGTTTCTGCCATGGTCGATGTCAGCACATTCGATACCGTGTTGCTGGTGCTGTAGTCACCCTGGGACACTTCAAACTCAGCCTTGATTTCAGCAGCAGTCACGCTGGAATTAAGAGCCGTCACTTCCAACTTGCCAGTGGTGTAAGCAGCAGCGGTAGGAATGCCTGCTGTGAGCGAGGAAGGATTTCGGGTCAGAGAAACTTCAGTCAGTTTGCGTCCTGAAGCATCTGTGACCTCCAGGGCTTGACCGCCACCTGTGATGTTGACGACTTCAACGCTGAGGTCTGTCTTATTCTTATCTTCGCTGCGCAAGCGTTTCTGAATTTCAGCGGCCAAAGCACTCAGTGTGGCGCTAGCAGGCTTGAGGTCTTGCAACGTCATGACTTCGCCGTCAATGGTGGCTGTAAAGCTTGAGTAATCGGTGGTCGTTGCACCTGCAGAGGGATAAAACTCCCCGCTGGCTGTACCAATCGTGGCTTTAGTTGCAGCTTGTGCGACATACGAAGAAGCAAAGCTAGCGTTTTTGTTCAATGCGGTGGCGACATCCAAAGCAGAAGGTGCTTGACCGTTAACCGCAGGAACAGTTACAGGCACCCGTGCACCAGCTGGACCAAAGGTCACCGTCACTGCATCGCTAGCAGTCAGCCCCGTTGTGCGAAAGTCATAAGTAACAGCGCTGCTACCTTGTTGCCATAGCAAGTCAGACTTGTTGAGATTTTCGTAGTTGTTGAAATCGACGCCGTCGTTAGAGCCAGTGCCCAAATCGGTGGCCATGCCACCAGAAACGGCTGCAGGTTGCGAGACGCGAATGTCAGTCAAATCGTCCAAAGAAAACTTGATGGTTTTCTTGGAGAAGCTGCTGTTCAATTCAGCAATTTCTTCAGGTGTTTTAAAGTCGCTTTTGGCTTTCAATTCGCCATATTTATTGACATACATCTCCTCGCCCTGGCTGTTGGTCGCTTGTTGCAACGAAGCATTGACCAACTTATCACCCACATACACGTAGGTTTGCCATTTGTTGTTGGGAGTTTCTTGGCTGGCGTTTTGCGTTTTAACGTAATAGACAGAGGCCAAGTAAGAGTTACCACCCGCGTCATACACGGTCAGGGCGGTGCTCTTGTTGTACGTAGTGGGATCGTTGCGGTTGAAATCTTTGGTAATGACTTCTGCGTCTGCTGGGAAGTTCAATCCCAGCGACACCTTGCTGGTTTGCTTAGCCATACCGGTCGTCTTTTGCGGAATGGTCAACACGTTCATGTCGTCCAAATTCGCTTTGCCGGATGAGTCGACTGACGCCGCCATCAATTTTTGTCCAGCTGAGTTCACCACGTTGTACTGGTCGTTCATCATGAACACACCGTTACGCGTGAAGATGTCTTGGAAACCGTCTTGAGATTTCAGCGGGAAGAAACCGTCACCGCTGATGGCCAAATCCAACGTGTTGGAAGAGAACATCATGTTGCCCTGACCGAACTCTTGCACCACACGTTTCAGTGACACACCTTGACCAATCGTGGCAGATGCTTTTTGAAGTGGTGAGGTCGCAAAAATATCACCAAAGTCGGTACGGCTTCGCTTGAAACCTGTCGTCGAAACGTTGGCAATGTTGTTGGAGGTCACACCCAACTGAGCGGTGGCCGCATTCAAACCAGTGAGAGAGGTATAAAAAGACATGGTGCTTTAGCTCCTGAGAGAAATTCTTTAATCTAGAAATTAGTAACTGATGCGTTTGACATCAGCCAAATTGACTGTTTTGCCACCGGCGACCTCAAGCAACATCGTGCCGTCTGCTGTTCCTGCGCTGGTCACACCCGTCACTTGGGCGTACGTATTCACTGTGGGTTTGGTAACTGAACCGTTGCTATTGACTGAGGCCACATAGCGATATGTGCCATTCGGTACGGTGACACCTCCATCATTGGTGCCATCCCATGCAATGGTGACGTCACCTGCGGGTTGTGGCCCCATGATCTGTGTACGGACCAAGATGCCTTTGTCGTTAAAAATTTGAACCTTGATGCCATCGGCACCCGTAGGCACGTTGATCACACCTTGTGACACTGTGGTGTCAGTCACGGCCACAGGACCATCTGGTACGCCGACAGTCTTACCAATCAATGAGGTCGCTCCCAGCAAGCGATCGTTCGCTAAGCTAGAGACCAAGTTTTGCATGCTGGTCTTCATGGCGGTGGTCGCCTCGAGCTGTGAAAATTGTGCCAGCTGGGCCACGAAGGCTTCGTTCTTGACAGGATCCAACGGGTTTTGATTCTTCAACTGAGTCGTGAAGAGTGTCAAAAATTCCGTCTGCCCCATATTGGTATTCGTGGGCTTGCTTTTTTGTTCTGCCACATAGTCTTCGTACTTAACGATGCCACTAGGCAGAGTGGAGGTTGCAGTAGTAGCCATGATTAAGTCTTAGTAATTTCAAGGGTGCGCATCATCAACTGGCGAGCGGTGTTGACCACCTCGACGTTGTTTTGATACGAGCGTGAGGCGGCCATCATGTCGACCATTTCCGACATTTCATTCACGTTGGAGTGAAAGACATAGCCTTCTTTGTCCGCTAGTGGATTGCCTGGTTCCCAGGTTTTGCGAATAGGTGCGGGGTCGTTGACGATGCGATCCACCTTGACGCCACCCACAAACTGAGCGCCGCCATGGGTCATCTGCTCTTCCATCAAAGCTTTGAACAGCGGGCGGCGACCGCGGTAGGCCTCTTCTTCTGAACCTGCCACTGAGTTGGCGTTGGCCAAGTTAGAGGCCGTGGTGTTCATGCGAATGGCTTGCGCATTGAGCGCAGTGCCCGCAATACCAAAGACGTTATCGAGTTGCATGGTTCATTACTCCCCGCGCATGGCTTTGCGAAGACCGCTGATGCGGTTTTCTAAGAATTGCAAGGTGGCTTGGTATTCGCTCGCGGCTTTACCGTATTGGGCTTGCTCGACGTTCATCTCAACAGTGTTGCCGTCGAATGAACTGTTAAAGGGGGTGCGATAGCGCATGCCGTTATCAGGGGCTTCTTGTAAGCCGGCATAGTGCTTCTCGTTGGTGGCTGTCAGGTATTCCGTCTTGGCCTCTTTGAGCATGGCCTTGAAGTCAATGTCTTGCGCTTTGTAGTTCGGCGTGTCGGCGTTGGCGATGTTGCGCGCCAGCACTTCCATGCGTTGGCTTCTGACGCCTAGCGCACGCTCGTGAATTCCGAAAGCTGAAGAAAAAACGTCCATAACAAGACTCCTGTTTATTGACACATGGCCTCAAGTTGTGAGACCTCGTGTCGATTAATGCAAGAGCCGTGCCACGGTAGTTTTGACGCTGAAAGCGGCAAAGGTTTGCCGCTCGCCCAAAGTTCAGCGAATTTCTGACACCGCAGCTTGTGCTGCGTAAGCGCTCAGGCGAGCCGCTTGCATGGTTGGACGAGTCTGCTGCTGCGCCACCACATCTTTGCCCAATCGCTCATTGGCGTTTTGATGCAAGCCCGCCAAGATGGAGTTGCGCGTAATGGGCGCACGTGTGTCACGGTTCACGTGCAAGTAAGCAGCTTGCTGGCCCGGAATGTTCAGCGCTGCGTTTGGTCTGGTTTCGCTACGCGCAGCAGGTGTGAGCACTGTTAAATACAGATCATCCAAACCAACGGGACCGTAGTTCTTAAGGCCTGTGTCTTCAAAGTATTTGCCCACCATGTCGAGCTGCTGCAACACACTGTGGTTCAGGATGGCTTTGGGGTTGGCGCCAAAACCTGCACTGGCGGCACCTCTGTCTGGGCCGTCACAGAACTGAATGATGCCGTGACATCGGTTGTTACTGGCTTTGGGGTTCATGCCATCGCTCTCCATCAAGGTGAGGCGAGCAAAGTCATCAGGTGCGAATCGGTGTTCTTGCGAGAGCTGAACAATTTTGTTCATCACCGCTTGTTTGTCTTGCGCTGGGATGAAGCCTTTTTCAATGGCGCGATCAATGGTTTTTTCCAACACCACATTGCCACTGCGATCAGAGCGAGCAAGCAACTGCACTTGTGCTGTGCCGGCCAAAGCAGCATTGCCCATGGCGGTGTTGGTATTGAGTGTGTTGACGTTCGCTGCTGGCGTCACGGCCGGTGCGACCAACGCCGCTGCAGCAGCAGCCTTGTTGGCAGCAATGGCTTGGTTGACGGCTTGCGCCTGTTGCAGCGAAAAATTTAGGCTGTCTAAGTTCAACTTTTGACCCGGGTGGATCATGTTGGGATTGGCGATGTTGTTGGAGCGCGCCACGGTTTGCGCCAAGCGCATGGCTTCATTATTAGAAATGTTCACACCACGCGCTGCCATTTGCTCGCGCACGATGCCCGTGAGGGTTTGACCAGAACGCACCGAAGTGCTCCAAGCCGCCACACTGCCCTCGGGCGCTAAAGCGCCTGATTGGTTGATGCTCGCGAGCGCGCGCGTGAAGGCAGGCGCTGTGCGGGCGTACGCCAGCTGACTCCTTGGCAGCTTGGGCATGCCGGAGGCGTCGGTGGTGTTCACCTGAGGGTTAGAGGACGGGTCGAGTCGCATGGTCTGCTCCGTTTAATCGGTCCTTGGGAAAAGTTGGCTTCGTTCTTGCATAAAGGGTTGGGTCTGAACAAATGTCAAAACACCAACACCTACCCGTATGACTACGCAAATGCCGTGCCTAAAAAATGCCGACACCCAACGCTTCAAGCGCTGGGGCTTGTGGCTGGCTGTTTGCGTTCTAAGCCACGCCCAGCTTGGGTTTGCGGCCGATTCGGTGGTGTCAGATTCTGGTTTTGAAAGCTTGCAGCAACAGGCGCAACAATGGGCTGCAACCCATCCCTCTTTTCAAGGCAAACCCGTGCAAGTGGTGCCTGTCGATGCCCGCATCACGGTGCAAAGCTGTCAACAAAACCTGCAGTTTGAGCAGCCCTTTCCTAACCAACCCGCCGTGCGCGTGAGATGTTCGCAGCCTGCATGGCAACTTTTTGTGAACCTCAATACAGGTCAGCCTATGACATCTGTCAATCGTGCTGGCACAGCAACACCTGTGTTGCATAAAGTTTTGGTATCTAAAGAATTGCTCAAGCGTGGCACAGTCATCAGCCCAGAGATGTTCAGCGTGGCTGAGATGCCAGCTGCGGGGATGGAGACCCAAATCATTTCTGATGCAAAGTTATTAAAAAACATGCAGTTGGTGCGTGACCTCACGCCCAACACACCTCTGAGGTCTTACGACGTGAAGGCGGCCTTTATGGTCAAGCGCGGGCAGGAGGTATTGATCACAGCAGGCGAAGGGCAAGGCTTCTCCATCACAATGCGCGCAGAGGCTTTGCAAGACGGTGGTTTAGGTGAGCAAATTCGCTTAAAAAATGTCGAGTCAGGACGATCACTACATGGTGTGATCACTGGACCGAATGCCGCAAAACTGAGGTGAAAAGTGGTATTTAAAAAATATTTCAAAAAAACTCTCAAGTTTTAAAATTTGGGGTCGATTGAAGTGTTGTGAAAAAGTTTGACCCGCACAACGGGTTAAGGAAAGTGAAAACATCATGAATGACGCTATTTCAAACTACGGTCGCATGTCGCAATCAAACGCTGCTTTGCGCAGCGCGATTGAAAAAGTCGAAAAACGAAGCCCTTCAGCAGCGCAAGCCAAAGAAGAGCTCGCACCATCGCTGGAGAAAACAGTCTCAGCAGGAGCAGATAAAGTGAGCTTGAGCAACGTCGCCCAAAAAGTCATGGCACAACCTGACTTTGACCGCTCCAAAGTAGAAGCGATTAAACAGGCGATCAAGGACGGCAACTACCCCGTGAACCCCCGCCGCATCGCTGAAAACTTCGTAGCACTCGAAAAGATGATCGGTAACTGATCTTTCCGTTGGAATTGATCGTCTTTTGACCGATATGTCCACAGTCGCCACAGATACACAGGCCTCCGCGCTGGAGCAAGCCTTGGCTTTGGCGCGAACACTCGAAGACATGCTCGAACAGGAGTTCGCGCAACTGAAAGTGCAAAACCTTGACGCCTTCGAAGCGTCGCAAGCCACGAAAAACGAGCTATTGCAGCAGCTCGCCCAACTCGCTGGCATTCAAGGCCCTGAATCTGCCGATGCGCTCGGCCCCGAATGGGATGGGTTCAAAGAGCACATGGCCCATTGCCGCGACATGCATCGCCGCAACGAAGTTCTGATTGTTCGAAAGATTGACGCCATTCGCGGCGCATTGCAAAGCCTACAAGTACAAGACCCTGCCAGCTCGGTTGAGATTTACGACCGCTTGGGCAAGGTATCCCGTGGCGGCCGACGCGGTGGCCGTGGTTACGCAGAGGCCTAAGCCCTGCTTTCTTAAGCCTTTTTCGGTTTCTCATCCCCGGGCTGCATGCCCTTGAGCCAATACACCCACGCCAAAATTACGGCCACGGCGGTGAACATCTCTTCCGGAATTTCTTGCCCCACATCGAGTCGACTCAACATGGCCAATAGCCGCGGGTCTTCAGCCACGTAAACGCCCTGCTTTTTCGCCTCCGCCACAATGCGGCGCGCCAGCTCATCGTCACCTTTGGCGGTGAGCACGGGGGCTTTGTTGCGGCCATATTCCAAGGCCACGGCTTGCATGTAGTGCTTGTCGGTCATGCGCGGGTGTCAATCAAACTGCCATGTTCGGGCGGTGGATGGTCTTCCTTGGCATCGGGCCTGGGTGCGTTGTAGACCTGAAAACTGCCCATGTGCAAACCCGCGCCCTCAAGCTCATCGGTCAATTCGGTGGCGTTGAACTTGGCCAAGTCAGCCACGTCTTTGCGCAAGGCCCACATCGTCAAGTCAACCTGGGCGTTATTGCTGATGGTGGTTTTGAGCCACACCTCACCCAGCACACGGCTGTTGGTGTGCATGTTGACTACCAAGGGGTTTTTAGGTTGGCCAGGCTTGTTGCCTTTTTGCTCGAAGTGCAGCTCTACGGGGTCGGCATCGCGAAATGGAATGACCAAGCCGAAGTGCAAATCGCCCTTATTGACCGTTTGTCCCGATTGCACTTGCGCAGCCTCGAGCTCATCGAGCGCGTGTTTGAGGCTGTCGTGGGTATCCACGTTATCTTGCTCCTCAACCCTGTCTCGCTCGGCCATAAGCAGTCGCAGCAAGACCTTGGTGTTGTCTGCTACTGGCTCGCCATCGGCCAAGCTGGCTTCGGTGGGCTTGGTGTGCCCCAGAATGAAACGCTTCAAAGCTTGGGGCTGCAAGCTACTCATGTTCAAACGTTGAGCTGCGATGCGTTTTTTGATCTCACCCGCGTCTTGCACAGGCGGAATCAAGCTCTCCAATACGCCGGGGCGCAACAAAGCCAACAAATTGGCAAAACCCGGGGGTTGAAACAAGAGGGTGTTCAAGCGCGTGGGCATGCCCGTAGGAGCCGCCTCTGGACCAGCAAAGTTACCCGTGTGCAGCAACTGCAACGCCCACTTACCCGCAGGCAACAGCTGGGCACGTAGCTGCATGAGGTCGCCCTCTTTGATGTAGGGCTGCAGGGGTAAGTTGAAGATGTGGTTGTTAAGGACCAGTTTGAGCTGATGATTCACCACCGTGGCGGTGGCTTGAACGATTTGGCCGTCGTGCAAGCCCAATTGGCGAGCGACAGGCGCCTCCACATACGCCGTGCGCATCTCCAAATGAACAGGCGCCACACGCGGAACTGCGTGGACGCCTTCTGGTCCCAGAATGCTCATGGAATCCCCTTAGGGGAAACGGACCCAGTTTTTGCGCTCGCTCATGTTCATATCGGAAGTCGAGTAACCGCCACCTCGGTGCATGCCACTATTGCCTGGCGAATGGCCAGGCACCATGTAGCTGCGAAGCAAATCATCATGGTTGGGCACATTCAGTACAGCTCCCGCCATTAGCGAGCGCGGAGGAGATTTGGTGAAGGCTTGTGGGTTTTGTTGCACAAATGCATTACGCAAAATATCGGTACGCAAGGGGCTGTCAGGCATAGTCTTACGAATCACTTTGTCTAACGTGTCACCCGATTCAACGATATAAGTACTACGTGCCATTGGCTTGACAGCAAACGCCGCCGTTGGCAAAGACAATGCCATGCAGCAAAGCAGAGCACACACGGAAGTATTAGGCTTGTTCATGGTCGGTTCTCCCGTCAATCTTTAGTAGGTATAAGGCCATGCAACCCAGGCCCCATTAAATTTTTGTTTACGTCCCGCCACTTGCTTAATTTCGGCTTGATAAGGCGTGACGGATTTAACTTCAGCTAAAACAGCCGCGTCAAGGGCGCCTGGCTCCAATGTGTGACGCGGCAGCACGGATGGGTCCGCAATCATTAACTTGTCGCCTACACGCAAGCCCGCGTTAGCGCCAGCATTGAGTGACAAGCGGCCATTGGCTTGAGAGACCAGAAACGCCTGAGGCTCACAGGCCAGTTGCATCTCAAGTTGATCAGCCATCAAATGAATGGCGCGCGCAATGGCTGCATGGGTATCAGCGTCTATCTTGGGCGTACCGTAGGCTTTTGAAGGTAGGCTAGGCACCACAACTTCTTCTGCGACAAACCAAGCTTGTTGTTGGCCCGGGCCGTTGACTTGAAGCGAGAGTCCAAACGCCGAATAGTCATCTGAGACGCCTGCCAAGGGTACGGGTGTGACAGACAGCTGAGCATGCCACTGCACATGCTCTTCTCCTTGACCATATTGCAAACGATCATAGGTACGTGCTTGGGCCTGTGTACCGATCAAACGCCAGCGTTCAGAACGCGCTGCCGCCTGTAAGAGTTGTTGACGCGCAGCAAAGCCCAGCTGTTGGGCTGAATAACGCTGAGCGGGGGGCAAGCCAGCAGATAGATTCAATCCCACGGTCATCACTTGACGCAGAGCTGCTTTGGCTTGTGGTGCTTCGCAGCGGTTAGGTTGAACGATATCTACTGGATTAGTAACTACCAACTCAGCTTGTGGCTGCTGGCCTGCATCACGTGAATACTGTGCGACTTGCAAATCGCGCAGCTTGATTTCAGAAGAAAAACGGTTGAGCTCACGCAGCTTGCCGTCGCCCTCCATCCAACTGGTGGCACTAACGCGAGTGTTCGACTTCATCGCTGCTTCCACCATCGCGCCACGAATGGCGTTAAGCCGCTCTTGAGCACTCAGATCAGCTGCAGCCACCGGAAAATTGACACCGCAGATGGTCAATGCAACGAGGCTGCTTAGGCCAATACGCGAAGAGGTCCACATATTCAAATGAAATTGCTAAATCAGTGACGCTTATTGCTCAAACTGGCAACGTAAAGCGCACGCAAATCATTCACCACATTACGATCGAGCGACAGTGTTGTTTCATAGGTGTCATCACCTACAGGCGTAATGCTCACCAAGACAGCACCGTAAATCACACCTTCCACACGGGCGCGGAAAGTATCACTCATCACAGTCATATCTGCCACAGTGGTACTGGCATCCAATTGCTGACCGTAGACCTGTTCAGTTAAAGCCCGATATGCATCCAGTTTGGAAGCACGAATTGCCAACAAACGCTGCTGTGCAGGATTTCGATGATTTTGAATACTAATCACTGCATAACCTGTAGCCACCAAGGTCTCACGCTTTTGAGTCATCGGCGTGATCATGTTGGCGCCGTCGTCATAGCGGCCCTGTCCCTGTGGAGGTGGCGGCGTATTCGCACAAGCGGTCAACAAGATGGTGGCGGCTGCTACAGCCCAAAAAGTAATGCGGTTCATATCTGTGTCCTTGAGAGGTCTCCCACATGATTCGACACCGACTCTGTCTTCTTTAATCACTTACAAGACGAATACTTTTTCTGTCTTGTGGAATATCTATAGTCGCAGACAATGATGTGTAGGAATTTTTGACATGAAGACCACCACACACTTTATTGGCTCAAGCGAGTCAGCGGCCACCTTGCGCCAGTTGGTTGCCACGATGGCCAACTCCAATGCCACAGTGATGATCACAGGCGAAAGCGGTACTGGTAAAGAGCTATTAGCTCGGCTTTTGCACGAACAGTCGGACCGTTGTGGCGCTAACTTTGTGCCAATAAACTGTGCAGCGATCCCAAAAGATTTGCTTGAGAGTGAGCTATTTGGCCACCGAAAGGGGGCTTTCACGGGTGCTGTAGCCGATCGCATTGGTCGTTTTGAACTGGCGCACGGCGGCACAATTTTCTTGGATGAAATTGGCGACATGTCGCTGGACATGCAGGTCAAATTGCTGCGCGTGTTGCAAGAACGCACTGTCGACCCCATTGGTGGAACTCGTCAAGTGCAGGTAGATGTCCGTGTGGTGGCAGCGACTCACCGTGACTTAGAAGCTGAAATCGCAGCCGGTAGGTTCCGTGAAGACTTGTACTACCGCCTCAATGTGTTGCCCATGGTGACACCACCGTTGCGCGAACGCAACACCGACATCCCTGAATTACTGGCATTTTTCGCAAAGAAATGCGCCAACTTCGGCAAGCAACCTATTCGCTTCAAACCCGACTTCATGGCGGCCTTGCAAAAGTACCCATGGCCGGGCAATGTACGTGAGCTCTCCAACGTGGTGGATCGGTTCAGCACGCTGTACGCAGGCCAAGAACTGGACTTACGTGCTATCCCGCCAACTCTATTGCCTAAAGGCTTGGTATCCGCTCAAGCTGAACTCCAAGCCCAAGCCCCCCTGTTAGCAAAACTCGAAATGACGCCGCCACCTGAAGTGTTGGCCGAGATGAACGACGAACCAGAAGAAGAGGAAAACGAGATCGAGGGACTCATCATGCTGGCTCAAGGCATGCCCCAACTTCCTCCAGAAGGGTTGTCGCTCAAAGAGCGTATGGCACAAATTGAGCGAAGCATCATCGAACAAGCACTCAACCGCAACTCTGGCAATGTGTCGCGAACGGCAAAGTTGCTGAACTTGCAACGCACCACCCTGATTGAAAAGATCAATAAGTACGAGCTACGCCCTACAGCATGAACTAGGTAGCTTATGAAACAAGGCTAACTCTCAACAAAAAGGCAGCTCATTGAGCTGCCTTTTTTGCAATTGAGTTAAAACTTAATCTTGTTCGTTGTAAAGCACGGTGATGCTCATGCGACGGTTACGCGGATCACGTGGATCTTTAGGGTTGAACGGGTCAGTGTCAGCCACGCCCTCAATGCGTGCAAATCGGCTTTCTTTGATTCCGCTTTTTTCCAGCAAAGCTCGCGTAGCCTCAGCACGCTCAGCTGATAAAGACCAGTTATTACGCCCCTCTTTGTTATTAAAAGGTACGCTGTCAGTGTGTCCACGAATCGCTACTTTGTTGGGCATTTCGGCCAACGAAGCTGCAATTTCAGCAATCAAACTGGCTGCCTTACCTTGCATACCGGTCCCGCC
Source organism: Pseudomonadota bacterium (assembly GCA_041180165.1). Classification (GTDB taxonomy): domain Bacteria; phylum Pseudomonadota; class Gammaproteobacteria; order Burkholderiales; family Burkholderiaceae_C; genus Limnohabitans. The sequence continues at coordinate 314,175 of JBEGSC010000002.1, forward strand.
GCTTGGGAACATCGCAAAGTCAGCTTTGTCGATGATCTCGATGCGCAAACCTTGCTTGTCGCGGGTGACAGACACTTGGTCTTTCATGCCGCCCAGCTTTTTGTTTTCCGACAGCTTTTGTTCTATCTCTTTTTCGAGTTTGTCAAAGTCTGCTTTTTCTTGAGCGGCAGCAATTTCTTTCTTCTGCTCAGGCGTCAGCTTGTCTGGATCTGAATAAGGGTTGTTGTTTTCCTGACCTGGGTCAGTGCTGGGGTTGGGTCCGCCTTCAGAGCGAGGTGTCAATCGTTCAAGTAACGCAGTTTGCTTGGCTGCAAAAGGAAATCCGTCTGGGTCAATGATGGAGCGACCACCCAAGACGCCATTAGAGCCAGCCAATTGACCAATGGCGACCAAACTTTGCGATGTGGGTTTGAAGTAATCCGCAATGCTTTTGCGCTGGTCTTCGTTCGATGCGCCCAAGAGCCACATCAACAAGAAGAACGCCATCATCGCCGTCATCATGTCGGCCAACGCAATCTTCCAAGCACCGCCGTGTGCACCGCCATGGCCATCATCAATGATCTTTTTAATGATGATGACAGGCGCTGGTGCTGCATCTTTTTCAGCTTCGGCTTTGGCCGCTTCTTCAGCAGCTACTGCAGCTGCTGCCGCGGCAGCAGCTGCATCTTTTTCCGCGTCTGCAGGAGCGGCAGCGTCTTTTTCGTCAGCCATTATTTCCTCAACGCGTCAAAGAGTTCACCAAAGGTAGGCTGAGCGTGGTGGTTGATACACACGCGCGCGGCTTCAATGATGAGCGGCACTGGGTAACCGTGCATATTGCCAATGATGACTTGCTGAGCCACTTTCATGCACTCACCGTCTTCGTCAATGATTTGCTTCAAGCGGCTGCCAAAGGGTTCAAAAATACCGTAGGCCAAGAACACACCCAAGAACGTACCCACCAACGCGCCACCAATCAAGGCACCCAGCACAGGAGGGGGTTGGTCGATCGCGCCCATGGTCTTCACCACACCCAACACGCAAGCCACAATACCCAGAGCGGGCAAGGCACCAGCCAGCGTGCCAATCGCTTCCGCATTCTGCATTTCGCTGTGGTGGTGGTGTTTGATCGAGGCGGTCATCACATCCTCAACCGCGTATGGGCTCAATGTGCCAGAGGACACCACCATCAGTCGGATGGTGTCGCAAATTAAACCGACAAGCGCGTGGTCATGCAGCATCTTCGGACACTCACCAAAGATGGCACTGGCCTCAGGATTCTCCACGTGAGATTCCATTGCCACAGCACCTTCAGCTTTCAAGGTTTTCATCAGCTTAGAGATCACAGCAATGATGCCGATGTAGTCTTCTTTATGGTATTTTGGACCCTTGATTACGCGCCCCATACCGCCCCAAGCGCCCTTAAAAATAGCACCTGAGTTACCGGTGATCATGCCGCCAACGCCAGCACCACCAATAATGAACATCTCGAATGGGGTGGCTTTGATAATGGGCGCCAAGCTACCGCCGGCGATCACGAAACCACCGAACACGCAAATGAACAGAACGACCAAACCAATAATTGCTGACATCTAACACTCTCCCCAAGCAGGTTGGCGCACCCAAGCCAAAAACTTGGATGCGCCTAAAAATTTCCCCGTACAGCCTGCAAGATTAACTGATAAATAAGCCAATTCCGCTAAAAAGCGGCAAAAGCTTCATCAGTTCATCATGCCGGTCGGTCGGTTGCTCGCTGGCACCAAGGAAGGCATGCCTTCCCAAGCGTCGCGAATTTCGCGCATCAAACCGTAAATCTCGTCCAACACCGCCAAATCATTGTGGGCGTTGGCATGGAACAAACGACGGGTCACATAGCTGTACAACTCATTGAGGTTGTTGGCCAGATCGCCACCTTTTTCAAAATCCAAGGCACCTTGCAGACCAATCACGATGCGGCTGGCACGTGCGATGGCTTTGGACTTCTCGTTGATATTCTTGTGCTGGATATGACCACGCGCAGTGGACAGGCTTTCCAACAAGCCATCAAACAACATTTGAATCAATTGCACATTGTTAGCCGTGGCAACACCGCTGCTGACTTTGACATCGCCGTAACTTTGAATGGCTCGTGAATTGGCTCGCATTTGATAACTCCTGTGTATTTCTTAGCGTACACAAGCAGTATCGGAAGAGGCTGCGCAAACTTGAGCGGCATTCATCACGCGAGACAAACAAGTCATATTAAGCGGGCTTGACCTCAAACGCTTCTTCAGCCACGGGCTCAGCCTCAGCCAAAACCTCGGCTTGTGGCTCAGGCGCAGGCTCGGCTTCAGGCGCGGGGTACATGACCGCCTCGACCGTCTCAGCGGCAATTTCTTGCCGCTGCTCGTCTTCATAGGCTTGCACATGCTCCAAACCTTGGGCAAGCTCTTGAGGGGTCAATTCGCGCTCAGCACTGTCTTCTAGTAAGCCATCGCCTAAGACTTCGGCACGTGCCGACTCATCGGTTAGGGCTAGCATGGCGTCTTCTGCCTCTGGGTGCTCATCGGCGACCGGAACGACATCAAACAAAAATTCAGAAAACGGCACTTCGTTGGTAATTCCGACGCGTTGGTAGAGCATGTCCACCACGCTGTCGACCGTTTGCTTCAGGCGCACCAGCACATCTTCATTCGGGTCGTTGGCATACGAGCCAGCAAACTCCAAAGCCGAGCGATAGATGCTACCCAAGTGCTGCGGCGGCAACCAAGACTGGATGTGGCCGCGTACCGTTTCAATTTTTCGCATCGAGCTAGGCACTTTGCTTTCGTCGCCGCCCACTTCTTCCAAACCATCCTTGAAGGTGGCGGTGATGTGCTCACGCAAAATGGGTTCGTAATGGGGACGCAAGGCCTCAATCATGCTGGCGTCGAAGCCCTCGACTTGTTTGCCATTCATGGCGTCCCAGAGCTTTTTGCCTTCCAAGCCGGAAAACAGTAAGTCACCGGGAATTTCAGTGCCAAACTCAGGCAGCGCAGGTGTCTCGGGCTTAGGAGCCTCGTACATCTTGGCCAAGTGATTGATCTTATCGATCAAGTACAGCGTCAAGATCACCAAGAGCAGCAAGACCCAAGAGATCATGTTCATCATGAAGTTACTCATGCGCGTCTCCTTGTCTCAACTTTCTCGGATTCAGAGGCGTTGTCCACCTTCAAGGTGCCGCGAAGTTTTTTAACCACGGACGACAAAATCTGGCTCACGCGAGACTCGCTAACACCCAAGGTTTCGCCAATCTCTTTGAGGTTGAATTCTTCGACGTAGTAGAGCTGCATGACCAACTGCTCTCGCTCGGGCAACTGTGCAATCGCATCAGTCACCGCATCCATGAATTGGGCTTCTTCCACAATCACTTCGGGTTGTTGCGAAGTGTCGTCAGCAATGGTCATCACCTCTTCGGTGACCACTTCCATCGAATACGTTTCAAAGCGTTTGGCTTTGCCGCGCTCTTTATGAAATTCTTCGAGGTCTTTACCCATGTACTCCGCAATTTCAGCTTGCGTGGGCGCGCGGCCCAACTCAGCTGCCAAAGCGTGCACCGTGGTGTTGTGTTCTTTGTTGAACGCCACCGCAGAACGAGGTAAGAACGACAAACGTCGCACCTCATCAAGCATGGCACCGCGAACACGGCTGTGTGCGAAGTTTTCAAACTCGATGCCCTTGGTGGGATCAAAAGCACGAGAGGCTTCGAGCAGACCAATCATGCCCACTTGAACCAGTTCATCGAGTTCCATGAACGCGGGGATACGGGCCTTCAAGTGCAAGGCGACGCGCTTGACCAGCCCCAAATGGGCCATGACCAACTCTTCACCTTTAGGCTTGCAAGAGCCGTACATTTCGATAGGGGATAGTGTTCTCATGTGTCAGACGAACTGTTTTGCATCAGTCGCTCCATGAAAAATTGCAGACCTCCCGAGGGGTGATCTATCGGACGCAAGTGTGTGCATGCCTCAGCTAAGCGCATGTAGTCACGAGCGGCTGCCGTACCGGGGGCGAGTTCCATCACCGACTGGTATTTTTTGAGTGCACGCAAGACCATCTCGTCTTCTTCGATCGAGGTCAGGTAGTGCACCGATTCGCCCAAGAAACGCACACAGACGTCGTTGAGCTTTTTATAAAGTTTCCAGCCTTCGGACTGGCTCTTGACCATGTTGGGCAAGAGATAGATTTCATCCAAGCCCATCTCTTTGCTCAAGATTTTGATGGTGCCATAGGCGTCAGCAATAGACGATGGATCGTCTTTGACCACGATGAAGCGACGCTGGCAGGCTGCCAAGAAAGACAACACGGAGGGCGAAATACCAGCAGCCACGTCAACGATCAAATAATCTACGTCGTCAGACAACACACCAAACGACTGCACGATGCTGGCCGCTTGCACATCGCTCAGGCCTGCCAACTCTTGCATACCCGATGCGCCAGGAATGAGCTTCACGCCTTGGCGAGTAGTCACGAGAATTTCTTGCAACGACTTTTGCCCTGCCAAGAAGTGTCCCAAGTTGTATTCAGCACGGGCACCCAAAGCAATTTGCGCGTTGGCCAAACCGAGGTCGGCATCGAACAGCATGACGCTGTGGCCCAGCTGCGTCAGCGCCACAGCCAAGTTGATAGAGGTGGTGGTTTTACCGACGCCACCCTTGCCGCTGGCAATGCCGATGACTTCTGTTCTGCGTGTATTACTCATGGGTCAAGCCTGTGGTTTCGGTTTTAAATTTCGCGGCAATTTGTGCCAATTTGGAAGATGCGATGTCGTTCACTGCGGCATCGCGTGCATTTTGTTGAGCTTGTTCTTCGGTCTCAGGCAATGGCAAGTTGTCCAATGCACATTGAACCAAACCGGCCAACGACACGTCTTGCACCAAATCGCTGGTGCGGTCACCGTGGCTGGCCACAGACACGCTCAACGATTTGTCGGTCAAGAACTGCAACAAGGCCCAAGGCTGGGTGGATTCGTCCAACTTGCTCAGCATCAAGGATGCCCAAACGTTGTCGGTGTTGTCAAACACACGACGGATATTGGCCGCTGATGCATCAGCGGGAATCACAGCATGGCACTGAACATTCAAGTTCATGGCGCGAATCTCAGCCAGGCGTTCGTTCATTTGCACACCGGCGGTGTCAATCAAGATGAGTTTGCGTTCGGTGTGCTCGTCTAGCAACAGCTTCAAGGTGGAAGCGTTGGTAGCGCGGAAGGAATCCACACCCGACTGTGCGCACAGCAATTGGGTTTGGTTCCAAGCGCCAGCACGCTGGTCTTGGAAGCTGATGACCATGACTTTTTCGCTGCCATGCAATTGGGCGGCATTTTGTGCCAAGCGGGCCACCATCATGGACTTGCCAGCACCCGATGGACCAGCCAAGGCATGAATACCAGAGACTGGCGTTGGCGCTTGCTCTTGCTCAACCGAATGGGCCAGTTGACGGCTCAAAGCGCCCATGGCGTCTGCCATGTTGTCGTGGTCTTTGATGTTGTCAATCAACAAAGCACGCAATGCAACAGGAATCGGTGCATCGTTCAAGGCATCACGCAAAGGCAATACAGCGGCAGGCAAAGGCATGCCGCCTTGTTGCCAAGCAGCCATTTGTTGGCCCAGTTTGAATTCACGGCGCAAAGAGTTGAGCTCTTCACGCACCAGCGCCACGATTTCGCGACCACGCAGGGTGTCGTGTTCTTCAGCGGCGCGTTTGGCTGACTCGTCCATCGCAGCCACTTTGGCCGTAGGCTTAGCCTTAGCTGCAATGGTTTGTGCGGGTTTGGGGGCAACCTCCACAATCGGCTTGGCCACTTTGGTAGCTTGGCGTTCACGTGCTTGACGTTTGTTTTGCTCAATGGTTTGACCCAAAAGCACATCGAACTTACCGCTGGGCTTACCCACTTGCGCATACTCTGGTTTGACGTGCGGGTCTGCCTCTTCGGGAGACAAAGGCGCCAAGTCAACCGCCACGATCAATTCGGTCAGGCCATTGACTTGACCGCTCGAGATGACGAGCACGTCAGGGCCGTATTGGGCCACGGCCTTTTCGTTGGCAGCGCGGATGTCGCGGGCGAGGATGCGTTTGAGTTCCATAGGGTTAGCTCACTCTGTCTTTTGTTATAGGTTTACGGCTTATCGGGCTTTGGCGTCCACGGTGTGGATCACTTTGACGGCCTGATCGTCCGGAATTTCGCTGTAAGACAGCACAGTCAAATCGTTCACGCGGAATCGTGCGGCTTTGGACAACCAACCACGAATCACGGGGGACACCACCAACACAGCGGGGTGACCCATGTCTTCTACGGTACGCGCGCCTTCGCGCAAACCGGCAAATAAGTTCTCTGACAAGCCAGGCTCAAGCACCACCGCTTGGCCAGGTTGGCTTTGCTGCAACACGTTGTGCAGCAATTGCTCCAAAGAGGGCTCAAGGGTCATGACTTGCAAGCCGTTTTCACCGTCAATCAAGCTTTGCATGATCATGCGGCCGAGTTTGGGGCGAACCATGGCCGTCAGTTGCTCTGGGTCTTGCGTGCGAGTGCTGGCTTCGGTCAAAGCTTCAGCAATTGTGCGCATGTCACGGATCGACACCGACTCTGACAACAAGTTTTGCAGGGTGCGGGTCAAGATGCCAAGAGACAACTTGCCAGGTACCAAGTCTTCCACGATCTTGGGTGACTTGGCTGCCAATTTATCCAACAGCTGTTGTGTCTCGTCGTGGCTCAACAAATCAGACGCGTTTTCGCGCAACACTTTGTTGAGGTGGGTCGAAATGGCAGTGGCAGCATCCACCACGGTGTAGCCGAGCGTACGGGCTTGGTCGCGTTGAGAAGGTTCGATCCACACGGCTTCGAGACCAAATGCTGGCTCGCGGGTAGGAATACCTTCCAAGTGGCCATACACATGGCCTGGGTTGATGGCCAATTCGCGACCGACTTTGACTTCACCTTTGCCACGCACCACGCCTTTGAGCACGATGTTGTAAGCGTCTGGGTCAATGTTCAAGTCATCACGAATGCGCACGGGTTGAACCAAGAAGCCCAACTCGGCAGACAGTTTTTTACGCACGCCTTTGACGCGTGTCATCAGTTCACCGCCAGTTTCGGCGTTGACCAGAGGAATCAAGCCGTAACCAATTTCCAAACCAATGAGGTCGACTTGATCGACATCATCCCAGTCGAGTTCTTTAGGAGCATCGGTGGGTGCGGCATCTTTCTCGGCTTGTTCGGCTTGCTCGTCTTGCACTTCACGGGTGATGATCATCAAACCCAAACCGGCAGAAGCCAACGCCAAGGTAATGAACATCAAGTGAGGCATGCCGGGCACCATGCCCAAGATCAACAAGATCACTGAAGAGATAAACAATGCAGTGGGATTGGCCAACTGAACAGAAGCCTGCTCAGAAATAGATTCAGCAGTTGTCACACGCGTCACGATGATGGCAGTAGCCAGTGACAAGAGCAACGAAGGGATTTGTGCCACCAAGCCATCACCAATGGTGAGCAAGGTGTAGATGCGACCGGCTTCAGCCACAGGCAAATCATGCTGAGCCACACCAATGATCAAACCACCGACCAAGTTGATCAAGAGAATCAACAAGCCTGCCATGGCGTCACCGCTCACGAATTTGGATGCACCGTCCATCGAACCGAAGAAGTCAGATTCTTGGGCCAGCTCAGCGCGGCGTTGCTTGGCTGTCTCTTGGTCAATGATGCCGGCGTTCAAGTCGGCGTCGATAGACATTTGTTTACCAGGCATGGCATCCAAGGTGAAACGGGCGTTCACTTCTGAGACGCGGCCTGCACCTTTGGTCACCACGACAAAGTTGATGATCATCAAAATCGCGAAGATGATGAAGCCGACCACATAGTTGCCGGCAATCACGAATTCACCAAAAGCCTCCACCACTTTGCCCGCAGCATGCGAGCCTTCATGGCCACTGACCAACACCACACGAGTGGACGCCACGTTCAGCGCCAAGCGCAACATGGTGGCAAACAATAGGACGGTGGGGAAGGATGAAAATTCGAGTGGTTTACGAGTACCGATGGCGATCATGATCACCACCAAGCTCACAAGGATGTTGAAAGTAAACAAAAAGTCCAACAAAACTGGAGGCAATGGCAAGACCAACATTGCCATGATGACGAGCACCACCACCGGAATACTGAGTCCGGAGAGGTCAAATTTCGACAAGTTGTGTCGAATCGTTGACAGAGTGAGAGTGCTCATTGAGGAAATCCAGTTGAAAGTGGAACGTTTAGATTGCTTTTTGCTTTGAAATGACTTTCGAGGCATGTTGGTTAAGCAATCGATGTGCCAACTCAAACTGACACCGAAGTGCCTCTTAGCCAAAAGCGGCAAGAACTGTCCTGTCACGGTTCTTGCTTAACTCTCTGGCAAACTCGTTTAAAGACCACCATGAACCTGTCCAGCTATCTTCAAATGCCGCCAGCACCGCTGACGTCAAACAGCACATCCACCGCGACGCCACAAGGCCCGCGCACAGGGGTGGGGCCGTCTGCGGCTGGCGATTTGGGCTTTGATTTCGCTCAAGTGATGGCGCGCCAAATGCAGCGCTTGGTGCCACAAGAGCGGCAAACTTTTGCCGCTGACGCGCCCAAGCAAACAGAAACTCGAACAGACACACAAAATTCACGCCCAGCCGACACGCGTGCTGATGCGCATACACAAGAGCGTCGCAGCACAAATCGTGCAGAGCGGGACCATGATTCAGACGCGGACACGCCTGATGACAAGAACGACTCACGCAGCACTTCTGCCAACCAACGTGGCAGGGGCGTTTCCCAAAAGCCCCAGCGCCCTGAAGTTGATGCTTTGCTCGCAGGCCTGATGCAAGGCGCGCCAGTTGCGCCCCTGACACCAGCAGCCACCATGGCGGCAACAGCTGAAGCCGCAGCAATGCATGCCATAACTTCAACAACAGCCGGCACCACACCTGAAGTAGTGCCCTCAGCAGAATTACAAATTCCAGCCACGCAGGCCAACTCGGCTGCATTGCAGTCGATTCAGTTGAGCCCGCAAATGCGCATCATCACAGACCCACAAAAAGCACCTAGCCCAGAAAGTTTGGCTGCCTTTGCCAAGTCCATGGGGTTGGAAGAGTCAGCCATTCAAAACTTGTTGGCACAGCAGCCCACCCCAGGTGCAGCTACTAGCAACGCGAGTTTGGCGACGGGCCTCACGCTTTTCACACCCAATCCATTACAGGCGTCGATGGGGACAGTGCTTGGCTCCCACCCACCTGAAAACCCATCGGGCGATGACATGGTAGCCATGCAACTTGCAGCCATGACAGCCTCGTCTGCACCACCTGCCGTATCGGGCGCCGGCCTAGCAGCTGCAGCCACCACCCTGGCTGCACCCACTCTACCGGGCTTGACTCCTACTGATATGGCTGCAATTCAACAGCTGCAAATTACCGTGATGCCCGCAGCCGTATTGCCTGTCAACACCAATACCAGCCAAACCGTGCCCAGCACTCTCGACATGTTGTCGCTGATGGGGAGTGGCATTGACGAACAAGATGTAGAAGCCCTACTCACCCGCTTTACCGAAGAATCGGGCGCCGAAAGCAACCCTGAACAACAGTCGTCGTCTGATGAAGGCCAACAGTTCACAAGCTTTGCCCAATCTTTGGCTCGGAACACCCAAACTGCAAGTACCAGCGCAGCCGCCCCCGCACAAGCCACCGCCAATATGAGCGAGGTCTACGACCAACTCAGCGACAAGATGGCCACCGAAATGGCGGCTCGCATGCACAAGCAACTCAGCGATGGCGAATGGAAAATGAAATTTGCGCTACGCCCCTCCAACTTGGGCGGCGTGGAAATTCAACTTGAAATGAAAGACGGCAAACTCGACGCCGTTTTCCAAGCAGACAACCCTCTCACACGCGACTTGCTACAAAACAGCAGCCAACGCCTGCGTGAAGCACTTGGAAACTTTGGCATTAACGCTGGCCAAGTCAACGTAGGTCAAGGTGGTGGCAACACCACACAAAACGGCTCTGGAAATTCGGGCAAACAATCCCAAGTTAGAGACAATTCATCATCGCAAGTCAACGGCGACGGCAGCACTATCAGCGCTACCTCAGGCCGCAACAAGGCCAATGCGTCCTTGCTTGACCTCTATGCATAAATTACGCATGACAATCTGAACACTAGGAGAACGATATGGCAGAAGCAGAAGCAGCACCGGCAGAAGAAGTTGTCGAAGGCGAACCCAAGAAAAAGAAACCAATTCTTTTGATCTTGGTGATCGTGTTGTCCGTGATCATTCTGATCATGTCGGTCATGTTCGGCACCTTGTATTTCTCTGGCTACTTTGAGCACAAGAGCGAAGCCGCGGCCCACGAAAAAGTGGACGAACTAGAGAAAGAAGCGGATGCAGCACACAACGCCACCCCAGAAGGCCCATCTAAGGTGAAGAAAGAAGCCGAAGCTACACGCTTTGAAAACACGTATTTGGAAATCGATAAAGAGTTCATGACCAACATCACGAACTCGAAAAAAATCATGGTGGTGAAAATTGCCGTGATGACGCATTACGACTCGCGCGTGTTTGACAACGTGAAAAAACATGAATTTGCCATCCGTTCGGCCGTCTTGGATGTGATGCGTCAAAGCACCGAAGTCGATGTGGCAAGACCAGATTTCCGTTCTGAATTGGCTGCCAAGATCAAGGTGGTGATGAACGACATGCTGATGAAGTACGAAGACTTCGGTGGCATCGAAGACGTGTTCTTCACCTCATTTGTGATGCAGTAACTTTTTAAGACCCATGAAATCAAACCTGCTCTCGGACGAAGAACTGGCCGCGCTGTCGGAAGGCGTGCGCGACGGTTCGATCGAGACCGACACTGGCTTCAACAACAGTGTGCGGGTGCGCAAACACGACCTGGCCAGCGAAGACAGCAGCTTAGGTGTAAACGTTTCGTCGATCGACATGATCAACGAACGCTTCATCCGACTGTTCCGTCTTGGCTTGCTCGAAGTGCTGCGTACCAGCCCACGCGTGAACCCCACGCGCGTGCAAATTTTGAAGTTTGGCGACTACCTCAAAGGCCTACGAGCCCCTTTATCGGTCAACATCATCCGCATGAACCCACTACGGGGGAACTCGGTGATCATCATCGACCCCAATGTGGTGTTCAGTTCGCTCGACAGCTTCTTTGGCGGTTTCGGCAAAGGCGTGGGCGAATTGCCGCCTAGCCGCTTGTTCACCCCCACTGAATCACGCATCATCAAAATCATTTTGGAAGTGTTCTTCCGCTCCCTAACGGAAGCGTGGGGCCCACTGATGCCCATCGAATGCGAACACGTGAGTTCTGAGATCAACCCTCAGTTCGCACAAATCGCTGACGAAAACGACTTGGTGGTCTTGAGCCGCTTTGAAGCCGATGCCACTGCCAGCGGTGGCAAAGGCTTCATCGATTTGGTCTACCCCTATGCCACCTTGAAACCCATACGTGAATTGCTGAGCAGCCGCGTACAAAGTGGTGAAGGTAACGAAGAGTCAGACCGTAAATGGCGCAAAGCCCTTGCAGATGCAGTGGGCGATGCGAAGCTGGAATTGCAAGTCACCATGGGTGAAATCAAAACCACGCTGCACCACTTGAACCATTTGCAAGAGGGTGACTTGCTGTTCTTCAAGAAAGACGATACAGCCCTCATGACCGCCAACGGCGTCCCCGCCTTCCACGTCAATGTGGGTACACGCGGCTCCCAAGTGGCGGTGCAAATTGACCACGAACATGTTCACGGCAAAAACTGAGACAGGAACACATCATGACCGACGAAAAAGAAAACCCAACTCCAGAACACGATGATGCGGAAGCTACAGCAGCAGAAGCTGAACAAGAGACCCACGAAGAGGTGGCAGCTGTTACTGCGCACGAAGAAGAGCCTGAGCCTAGTTTGGAAGACTTCAAGCCCACTATGCCAGGCAACATCAACCCCGAGGTGTTGCAAAACATCGTTGTGAACTTGTCCATTGAAGTGGGCCGCGCGCAAATCAAAATCAAAGACCTGATGCGACTCACGCAAGGCAGCGTGGTCGAGCTTGATCGCATTGCAGGTGAACCGCTCGACCTGTTGGTAAACAACTCAGTTGTGGCCCAAGGTGAAATCGTGCTGGTGAACGACCGCTATGGTGTTCGTCTAACGCGTGTTGTGCCATCTTCAGAGCGTCTCAAACTGATCTAAATTGCGTTGACCTTCGTGTTGTGCTTTCGGGCGCACCACGTGTGTCAAGCCGTAAGGGCTAATCCTCGATGAACGCAGAACTGATTGATCCGCAAGCCATACTCCGGCTTCGTGTTCTTTGCAAACTAGATCACGCACGCGTGGCGCGTTTGTGTGGTTTGAGCGTCGGTCAAGTGCGTGAACTCGAAGAAGGTGGCTACAGCCAATTCGCCAACCGTGACATGAAGGTGCAAGCCGCCCTGAAAGTAGCGACCACCCTCAGCGGCTCGCAAACCAACGGCATGCCCGTGGTAAATGTATTTCGCTCTCACGCTATCGCCGATGGTTTAGGCAAGCCACTGCCCGCTTTCAAAATAGAACCTACAGCAACACCTAAAAATAAATTTCCAGACTCGCCTGAGTTCTTCAAGTTGTTGCTCATCTTTGTGGTCATGGTGTTCTTGTTGGTCGCTGTGGCCATGCCATTGCTCTACACGCTTCCCTCACCACCGCCCAAATTGGGTTAGACCTAAGCACCAAAATTAGCGCCATAAAAAACGCCTGCTCTGATGAAACAGAGCAGGCGTTTTAGTTTGTCTGTCATGCGCTAGAGCAGCGCATGACAAACGTCATCAGTTCGCGTTGATTTTGCGACCGTTCAAAGGCTGTACAGGGCGCGCATTGCGCTTGAAGGGGAAGTCCATGACTTGCTTCTTGCTGATGTCCACAGGTGTCTTCAAGATGTAGAAGTTCACACCTTCGGTGCAAGGTGGTGTGGTCAACGAACCTTCGTAGCTGTAGTGTGTCAAAGCGGCAGGCACCAAGCTGCTGGGGTCAAACTTGACCTTGTCGACCACCACCTCTGGGCCTTCGGCCTTGGGGGCGTTGTTCCACAGGGTTTGGATGGCGGCGTTGTCTTTGCCATCATTGAGCAACACGCCCAACACAGCCAACTTGCCTTCAGCGTTTTTGTGCACAAAGTGGGCCACCATAGCCATGGGCTTGCCATCGATTTGCTCTTCGCTGGGACGGTGGAAGTGGAATTGCAACAGGTTGTACACATCCTTGTTGATCTTCAAGGTGCTGCCTGGCTCCACATTCACTTGAATGGTGTGGCCGTTGTTGACAATTTTCAGAGGACCTTCTTTGTAGTTCACCACCAACACGTCTTTGGATTTCTCAAATGGACCGGTGATGTTCAAAGGTGCTTGTTTTTGGCCTTTGCCGCAAGTTGGGAATTCATCGCCCCAGTTCTCTGGACCCATGTCACCGGCGTAATCCCAATGAACAGCGTGGCCTTTTTTGTGGGCTTTGTCTTCTTTTTCCAAAGCGCAATCAGCCAAAACCTTTACTTTTTGGCCGGCTGCAGCCAAGGCATTTTGAGCAGCACAGATCGACTTCACGCGTGACGACCATTCCGCCATCTCCAATGCTTTTTGGAACGCACTCACAGTCTCTGGATCTTCAGCACCTTTGGTGAGCAAGCGCAACGCGCCCAAGCCCAATTGGCGCTCGCTGGTGGTTGGGCCTTTCTGCGCCTTGATAAAGGCTTCGTAGTCTTGCAAGACCACACCATTGGCAAAAGACTCTTTGACAGCAGCCAACTGTTTCGCCGCAGGCTCGTATTCTTCGAGATGCTCTTTGGCTTCTTCGAGTTCCTTGGTCAGCTTCTCGAGTTCCTCTTGGGCTTCGCTTACGCCTTCGCTGGCCTCGGTCAGCTCGCTCATGATGTGTTTTTTACCGGTGTAGCTCCAGTAACCAAAAGCCAAGGCGCCTGCGAGCAGCAGACCCATGACGATTTCAATGATCAGTCGTAAATATTTTTTCATAGCCATTCACTTTTGAGTGGGTGCATTGGATAAAGCCAAACAGACACGCGCAGCGCACGCCCCTGTTCGGGCAAGTCAGTGGGTATCGGCTCGATTTGACACAAGCTTTAATTTCCACAGATGTCGGCAAATTATTGCCGCAACTGACTAGAGCAAGAAACATACACAAAAGAAGCCGACACTACAATTGCCAACTTCATTAACAGCCTCTGGATCAACACCATGAACCGCTGCATTTATCCCCACGGGGAGACTCAATCATGAGCCGCAAAGTCTTTATTAAAACCTTCGGCTGCCAAATGAACGAGTACGACTCGGACAAGATGGCCGATGTGCTGGGCGAGGCCCAGGGTTACGAAAAAACCAACGATGTCGAAGAAGCCGATTTGATCGTCTTCAACACCTGCTCGGTGCGCGAAAAAGCCCAAGAAAAGGTGTTTTCCGACCTCGGCCGTATCCAGCACTTGAAAGCCAAGGGCGTCAAGATTGCGGTCGGCGGCTGCGTGGCCAGCCAAGAAGGCGACACCATCATTGCCCGCGCGCCTTATGTCGATGTGGTGTTTGGACCCCAAACCCTGCACCGCTTGCCCGATTTGCTGAACCAACGCGAAAGCTTGGCCAAGCCTCAGGTAGACATCAGCTTTCCCGAAATCGAAAAGTTCGACCACCTGCCCCCTGCCCGCGTGGAAGGCGGTAGCGCTTTTGTGAGCATCATGGAAGGTTGCAGCAAATATTGCAGCTACTGCGTGGTGCCCTACACCCGAGGCGAAGAAGTGAGCCGTCCGTTTGACGACGTGTTGGTCGAAGTCGCGGGCTTGGCCGCGCAAGGTGTGAAAGAAGTCACACTCTTGGGCCAAAACGTCAATGCCTATCGTGGGGCCATGGGCGGCACATCTGAGATTGCCGACTTTGCCCTGCTCATCGAATACGTAGCCGAAATCCCCGGCATTGAACGCATCCGCTACACCACCAGCCACCCCAACGAGTTCACCCAGCGACTGATTGATGCCTACGCCAAGGTGCCGCAATTGGTGAGCCACTTGCACCTGCCCGTGCAGCACGGCAGCGACCGCATTTTGATGGCCATGAAACGCGGCTACACCGCCATGGAATACAAGAGCACAGTGAAGAAGTTGCGCGCCATTCGCCCCGACATGGCGATGAGCTCAGACTTCATCGTGGGCTTTCCGGGCGAAACCGAGGAGGACCACCAAAAGCTCATCAAGCTCATGCACGATGTGTACTTTGACAACTCGTTTAGCTTCATCTTCAGCCCCCGCCCCGGCACGCCTGCGGCCAACTTGCACGACGACACACCGCACGAGGTGAAGCTGCGCCGTTTGCAAGAGGTGCAAAAAATCATTGAAGACAATATGCGCGACATCAATGTGCAGCGCGTGGGCACGGTACAACGCGTGTTGGTGGACGGCTACTCTAAGAAAGACGCCACCGAACTGCGCGCCCGCACCGAGTGCAACCGCATCGTCAACTTCAAAGCAGGCCCTAACCCTGAACGCCTGATGAACCAGCTGATTGACGTGAAGATCACAGAGGCCAACCCGCATTCACTGCGTGGCGAGGTGTTTGTGAAAGAGTCAGCTTAACGCCACATTCAGCGGCCACATGCGGCCAAGGTTGCCATCCACCAGTGGACATGCGCCATGAAAAAATCCCTGAAGCTGCAAAGCATCAGGGATTTTTTTAACGTGCATGAAGCTCTCAGCGCATGCCTGGAAAACCACCGCCGCCAAAACCGCCCATGCCTTTCATGGCGCCGAGCTTTTTCATCATCTTCATCATGCCGCCGCCACTCATCTTCTTCATCATGGTTTGCATTTGCTCAAACTCTTTGAGCAGACGGTTCACGTCTTGCACCTGCACACCCGCACCAGCGGCAATGCGGCGCTTGCGCGTGGCTTTGATGAGTTCGGGCTTGGCGCGCTCTTTGGGCGTCATGCTGTGGATGATGCCTTGCTTGCGGCCAATGTCTTTCTCGGCCTTGTCCATGTCGACCTGGCCGGCTTTGGCCGCCATTTGGGTGGGCAATTTATCCATGATGGTGGACAAACCACCCATCGAGCGCATTTGTTGAATTTGCGCCAAGAAGTCGTTGAGGTCAAAGCTGTCACCTCGCTTGACCTTCTCAGCCAGCTTTTGCGCAGCCGCCATGTCCACGCCGGCGGTGACTTGTTCGACCAAGGCCACGATGTCGCCCATACCGAGCACGCGGCCTGCATGGCGGTTGGCATCGAACAACTCCAAGCCATCCAGCTTCTCACTGGTACCGGCAAACTTGATGGGCGCACCTGTGATTTGCTTGACCGACAGAGCCGCACCACCACGTGAGTCGCCATCGAGCTTGGTCAGCACAATGCCCGTCAATGGCAAGGCATCACTGAAGGCCTTGGCCGTGTTCACCGCGTCTTGACCTTGCATGGCATCGACCACAAACAAGGTCTCCACGGGGTTCAACACACGGTGCAGGTCTTTGATCTCAGCCATCAAGGCTTCATCAATCGCCAAACGACCAGCCGTGTCGACCAGCAAGACATCAAAGTAATGTTTGCGTGCGTAGTCCAGCGCAGCACGGGCAATGTCGGCGGGTTTTTGGTCGGGCGAACTGGGGAACCACTCGGCACCCGCTTGCGCGGTGACAGTTTTGAGCTGCTCAATGGCAGCCGGGCGATACACGTCGCCTGACACCGTCAGCACTTTTTTCTTGCGCTGGTTAATCAACCAACGCGCCAGCTTGGCGGTGGTGGTGGTTTTACCCGCACCTTGCAAACCCGCCATCAACACCACGGCAGGCGGCTGGGCGGCGAGGTTCAAGTCGCTGACGCCTTCGCCCATGGTGGCAGCCAACTCTTGGTTGACGATGGCCACCAAGGCTTGACCGGGCTGCAAGGAGCCAATCACCTCTTGACCAAGGGCTTTGTCTTTGACGCGGGCAATGAAGTCGCGCACCACAGGCAAGGCCACGTCGGCTTCGAGCAAGGCCATGCGCACCTCGCGCAACATATCGGCCACGTTGCTTTCGGTGATGCGGGCCTGTCCGCTGATGTGCTTGACGAGGCGCGAGAGTTTGTCGGTAAGGGCTGAGGCCATATAGACGCCTTGATGGGGCTTGGTGTTTCGTGTGTAGCGAAAGGCTAAACTGTTGGTCATGATTTTAGCCAGCGACATCCCGCTCACCCTTTGGCTCGCATTGCCCACAGCGGCGGCGTACACATTGACAGCGCTGATGGGGCCACGTGTGGCACCCGAGATGGGCCACCGGCTGCTCAGTGTGCCTTGGGCGTTGCACGGGTTGGGTTTGATATTTGCGCTATTTGCCCCGCAAGATGGCGGCTTGCGATTCGGTTTTGCGCCAGCACTCTCCGTCACAGCTTGGCTGATGCTGACGTTTTATGTGCTGGAGCACCACTGGTTCCCGCAGTTGCGCACACGCTGGACCTTGGCCATGGTGGGAGCTGCTGTTGTGGTGTTGGCTGCATCGTTTCCTGGCACACCGCTGCACACCCAAACATCACCCATGTTGCCACTGCACTTGGCCTTGGGCGTGGCTTCTTACGGTTTGTTTGCGGCGGCTGTGGTACACGCCTGGCTCATGGGACGGGCAGAAAAGAATATACGCATGGGCACAGACACCCATGTGGGCTTACCCTTGCTCACGCTCGAACGCTTGACCTTTCGCTTTGTCACCGCAGGCTTTGTGCTGCTGACAGCCACCTTGTTGGCAGGTTGGGTGTTTGGTGATTTGCTTTACGGCGCACAAGCCTCATGGCGTTGGGACCACAAAACCGTGTTCTCGCTGCTGTCTTGGCTGACCTTTGCCGTGCTTTTGGTGGGCCGCAGTCGCTTTGGCTGGCGGGGTCGCAAAGCGGTGCGTGTGCTCTACATCGGCACTGGCTTGCTGCTGTTGGGCTACGCAGGATCACGCTTTGTGCTGGAAGTCGTACTGGGGCGCGCAGCATGAAATACCTTGTTTTAGTGCTAGCTGTGCTAGCCGGTATTTGGTGGATTCGCCAACAACGAAAACCTGACCAAGCCCCGGGCAAGACATCAGGCCCTCACGTCATGGTGCCTTGCTCGCACTGCGGCGCGCATGTACCTGAGGGCGATGCTGTACGCGGCACAAGCGGCTTGTATTGCAGCGCTGCTCACCGCGACAGCCATGAGGGCTAACGCCATGAATACCTTGTGGCGCGATGGCTGGTATCGTTTTGCGAAACACACGCCCTCTCCCAATTTCGGCCCTCGGCCCGAGGGGACTTCCATCGATTTATTGGTACTTCACTCCATCAGCCTACCCCCCGGCGTGTATGGCGGCCCTGAAATTGAAGCCCTGTTCACCAACACCCTCGATTGGGATGCCCACCCTTATTTCCAACAGATTCGTGGGGCAGAGGTATCAGCACACTTTGTAATTCGCCGCGACGGTGCACTCATTCAATTCGTCAGCTGCAACGACCGCGCATGGCATGCAGGCCGATCAAGCTACCAGGGACGTGACAACTGCAACGATTTCTCGATTGGCATCGAACTCGAAGGTTTAGAGGGGAACACCTTTGAAGCGCCTCAGTACGAAACCCTTAGCAGTGTGTGCGCAGCAATCGCGCAGCATTACTCACTCAAACGCATCGCAGGACACGAACATGTAGCTCCCGATCGCAAACAAGATCCTGGCGCAGGATTTGATTGGGTACTTTTGCAGCAATCTTTAGGTTGGTCGAAAAATAGTTTTCCGCAGAAAAATTAATTTTTTGTCATCTCTGAAAAAATATTTTTGATCGCACAGTTTTTGTGCGTGAGATTTTTAGATTTAAGCGTCATGCGCATCAGCGCTGCAAACCCCCAAAAAAATGGCGCCAGCACTCGATTTGAAATTCAAATTCGCTCAGTGACTTAGCTCAAAACAGCTTCATGAAACAGCTGCTTCAAAGACTTCATTTTGTGAAATTCAAAATGTAAGCATTTCCTACCAAAACACTACCTATAGCGTCTCGACCCCAACCGAAACACCAGATATAGTGTCGACCTGAATTTCACATCAGCGGTCTAAGCGCCGCTTTTTCTACGCACTATTGACCCGCTCATCAGGAAGAAAAAAGACATGCAAACAGCTGAGACTTCTGTGCACGCCACCAACCCCATGGCCAACCCATCTTTGGCGCACGATCGTGCTGCACAAGAAAACCCAACCATGTTGACCCACTACCAAATCATTCGCCGCAATGGCGCTGTCGTGCCATTCGAACCCGCCAAAATTGCCGTGGCCATGATGAAGGCTTTCTTGGCTGTGCATGGCACCCAAGGCGCAGCCTCTGCCAGCGTTCGCGAAATGGTTGAAGCCTTGACACAAGGCGTGGTGCGCGCTTTGATGCGCTCACGTCCAGGCGGCGGCACATTCCACATTGAAGACGTACAAGACCAGGTGGAATTGGGCTTGATGCGTGGTGGTCACCACGAAATCGCCCGCGCTTATGTGTTGTATCGCGAGCGTCGCAACCAAGAGCGCGCGCACATCAAAGAAGAGCAAACACCTGCAGCCCCCGCTTTGCACGTGACCGACAACGGTCAACGTGTGGCTTTGGACGTCAACCACTTGCAGCGCCTGATCAATGACTCTTGTGCTGGCTTGGGCGCAGACGTCAAACCAGAACCTATCTTGGCTGAAACCATGCGCAACCTGTATGACGGCGTACCCATGGACGAGGTTTACAAGGCCGCTATCTTGGCCACACGTACCCTGATCGAAAAAGATCCTGACTACACCTACGCCACTGCACGTTTGCTGATGCACACCATCGTCAAAGAAGTGTTGGGCAAAGAAGTGCTGCATGCCGACATGGGTGAGCACTATGCCGAGTACTTCCCACAATTCATTCGCAAAGGTGTGGACAACGACTTGCTCGACCCGGCGATGTTGCAATTCGACCTGCCTCGCTTGGGCGCAGCCCTCAAAGCCAGCCGTGATTTGCAATTTGATTACCTCGGCCTGCAAACCTTGTATGACCGCTACTTCTTGCATGTGCGCAAGACCCGGATCGAATTGCCACAAGCCTTCTTCATGCGCGTGGCTATGGGCTTGGCCTTGAACGAAATCGACCGCGAAGCACGTGCCATTGAGTTCTACGAGGTCCTGTCATCGTTTGATTTCATGTCGAGCACGCCAACGTTGTTCAACAGCGGCACCTTGCGCTCACAACTCTCGAGCTGCTACTTGTCGACCGTGCCTGACCACTTGGACGGCATCTACGAGTTGATCAAAGAAAACGCTTTGCTGTCTAAATTTGCTGGCGGCTTGGGCAACGACTGGACCCGTGTGCGCGCTTTGGGCAGCCACATCAAGGGCACCAACGGCGAATCACAAGGCGTGGTGCCTTTCTTGAAAGTCGTCAACGACACCGCGGTGGCGGTGAACCAAGGTGGCAAGCGCAAAGGTGCGGTGTGTACCTACCTCGAAACCTGGCACTTGGACATCGAAGAATTCCTCGAGCTGCGCAAGAACACCGGTGACGACCGCCGTCGCACCCACGACATGAACACGGCCAACTGGATTCCTGATTTGTTCATGCGTCGTGTCATGGAAAAAGGCGAGTGGACGTTGTTCTCTCCTTCTGACGTGCCTGATTTGCATGATTTGTTCGGCGCTGAGTTCGAAAAAGCCTACGTGGCCTACGAAGCCAAAGCCAAGCGCGGTGAAATCAAGCCTTGCAAAACCGTGCAAGCGACTGACATGTGGCGCAAGATGCTGACCATGTTGTTTGAAACGGGCCACCCATGGATCACGTTCAAAGATCCCTGCAACGTGCGCTCACCCCAGCAACACGTCGGTGTGGTGCACTCATCCAACCTGTGTACCGAGATCACTCTCAACACCAGCGACACCGAAACTGCGGTGTGTAACTTGGGCTCTGTCAACTTGTCTCAACACTTGAAAGACGGCCCCAACGGCAAAGAACTCGACCACGACAAGCTCAAGCGCACCATCGCCGTGGCGATGCGCATGCTCGACAACGTGATCGATATCAACTACTACGCCGTCAAGAAAGCACGCGACTCCAACCTGCGCCACCGCCCTGTGGGCATGGGCATCATGGCCTTCCAAGACAGCTTGTACGAAATGCGTGTGCCTTACGCGTCAGCACAAGCCGTTGAGTTTGCTGACCGTTCGATGGAAGCTGTTTGCTACTACGCTTACTGGGCATCGTCTGAATTGGCCAAAGAGCGCGGTCAGTACGCCAGCTACAAAGGTTCGTTGTGGGACAAGGGCATCTTGCCCATCGACTCGCTCGACCTGCTGTCTCAAGCGCGCGGCGGTTACCTCGAAGTGGATCGCAGCCAAACTTTGGACTGGGACGCCTTGCGCACCAAGATCGCCAAAGACGGCATGCGCAATTCCAACTGTGTGGCCATTGCCCCCACAGCGACCATCTCCAACATCATTGGCGTGGACGCATCTATCGAACCATGTTTCGGCAACTTGTCTGTCAAGTCCAACTTGTCCGGCGAGTTCACCGTGATCAACCACTACTTGGTACGCGACTTGAAGCGCCTCGGCTTGTGGGATGACGTGATGGTGATGGACCTCAAGCACTTTGACGGCTCACTGCGTGCCATCGACCGCGTGCCACAAGAAATCAAAGCCTTGTACGCCACAGCGTTCGAGGTCGAGCCACAGTGGTTGGTGGAAGCTGCATCACGTCGCCAAAAATGGATCGACCAAGCACAGTCACTCAACATCTACATGGCAGGTGCCTCGGGCAAGAAACTCGACGAGACCTACAAACTCGCTTGGTTGCGCGGCTTGAAGACCACTTACTACTTGCGCACTTCGAGCGCACAACAAGTGGAGAAATCAACAGTGCAAGCAGGCTCACACAACGCGGTATCCGCTGGACCTGCCGCAGGTGGCATGAGTGCACTCGAAGCAGCCGCCGCTGCCGCGCAAGCGCAGATGAATGCCATCCCTGCGACTGACATCAAGTTCTGCGGCGTGGATGACCCCACCTGCGAATCGTGTCAGTGATACAACAAAATTCGGCAACGAAGTTCACGAATGCTTTGCGTTTGTCTTCGTTGCATTCATAATTCGCACATTGGATAAATATTTATGTTGACCTGGGACGAAGAAGTCAAGCCCTCATCGCCATCACCTCTTGCAAGCGGCACACCTGTCCGCTCGATGGAACTCCCTCCTCTTTCTGCGACACCTGCCATGCAGCCTGTTGCGGCAACTCGCACTTTGAATGACGGCGCACCTGCACCTGTCGCCGCACCAGCAGTTGCACAAACAACATCTGCAGCCGCGACCAGCACACGTCGCGTGACGGCTGCTGACAAACGCATCATCAACGGCCAAACTGACGTCAACCAGTTGGTGCCTTTCAAATACAAATGGGCTTGGGAGAAATACCTTGCCACTTGCGCCAACCACTGGATGCCGCAAGAAGTGAACATGACGCGTGACATCGCCTTGTGGAAAGATCCCAACGGCTTGAGCGATGACGAGCGTCGCCTGGTCATGCGTAACCTCGGCTTCTTCGTGACCGCCGACTCATTGGCTGCCAACAACATTGTGTTGGGCACCTACCGCCACATCACAGCGCCCGAGTGCCGCCAGTTCCTGTTGCGCCAAGCGTTTGAAGAAGCGATCCACACACACGCCTACCAATACATCGTCGAGTCATTGGGCTTGGACGAAGGCGAGATCTTCAACGCCTACCACGAAGTCAAATCTATCCGTGACAAAGATGAGTTCCTGATTCCGTTCATTGACGCGATCATGAACCCGAACTTCCACACTGGCACATTGCAAAACGACCAAACGCTTTTGAAGTCTTTGATCGTCTTCGCTTGCTTGATGGAAGGTTTGTTCTTCTACGTGGGCTTCACACAAATTTTGGCCTTGGGTCGTCAAAACAAAATGACGGGTGCTGCCGAGCAGTACCAGTACATCTTGCGTGACGAATCCATGCATTGCAACTTTGGCATTGACTTGATCAACCAGATCAAACTCGAAAACCCACAACTGTGGACGCCTGAGTTCAAAGAAGAAATCAAGGGCTTGTTCATGCACGCCGTTGAGCTCGAATACCGCTACGCGGAAGACACCATGCCACGTGGCGTGCTCGGCTTGAACGCCTCAATGTTCAAAGGCTACCTGCGCTACATTGCCAACCGCCGCGCTACGCAAATCGGTTTGGATGCGCTGTTCCCTAACGAAGAAAACCCGTTCCCTTGGATGAGCGAGATGATCGACCTGAAGAAAGAACGTAACTTCTTCGAAACCCGCGTGATCGAGTACCAATCTGGTGGTGCTCTGTCTTGGGACTGATGGCTTAAATACATGTCACCGAACTTGTTCACCACCCCGACAAACACCCGCGCACGAGGTGTGGTGGTGAACTTACCCTGTTCATGGCGTTGGACCCGGGTCCAGCGCCATGAATCGTTTTGCGCACACAAAAAACCGTGCAAAGCGTTTATTACCCAATGATCTAAATTCGATCTAGGAGAACAGAAATGGCAACTGCAAAAAAACCGGCCGCTAAAAAGGCCCCTGCAAAGAAAGCTGTCGCGGCCAAAAAGCCTGCAGCTAAGAAAGTCGCGGCTAAGAAGCCAGCCGCTAAAAAAGTAGCCGCTAAGAAGCCAGCTGCTAAGAAAGTTGCAGCTAAAAAGCCAGCAGCTAAAAAAGTAGCGGCCAAGAAGCCAGCTGCTAAGAAAGTTGCGGCTAAAAAGCCAGCAGCCAAAAAAGTAGCCGCTAAGAAGCCAGCTGTTAAAAAAGCTGCCGCCAAAAAGCCTGCTGCTAAGAAAACCGCTGCCAAAAAAGTAGCGAAAAAAGCAGTCGCTAAAAAGCCTGCTGCAAAAAAACCAGCTGCTAAAAAAGCCGCTAAAAAGCCTGCTGCAAAGAAAGCTGCGAAAGCACCCGCTGCCCGCGCACAGACTACGTTGAACCCACAAGCTGCTTGGCCTTTCCCAACAGCTAGCAAGCCTTAATCTTCATTGAACTAGGCAACGGTTTACCGTCAGCTCAAGCCCGACGCCGTAAGGCTTCGGGCTTTTTCTTATCCCTACGCATGACACTTCCTTCAAAGACCTATATTCGCCTCGAAAAAACAGGTGCTGTGATCGTAGATATCCATGTCATCCCCAACGCATCACGCACACAGGCAGATGGCGAACATGATGGAGCTTTGCGGGTGCGTTTACACGCACCACCAGTCGACGGCAAAGCCAACTTGGCATTGGCAGCTTGGCTAGCGGACGCCTTGCGCATTGCCAAACGCGATGTGGAACTGATTCGCGGACAAACTTCCAAACGAAAACAGCTGCGGGTGAGCGCAGCTGCTTGTGCAAAAGCCGACTGGTCGGCTTTAATAAACTAAACGCTTTGAATTACGCGATGGTCAAACCATCCACGTTGTAATTTTGTGGTCCGCGCTGCGCAATTTTGAGTGCGCCCACTTGGTTACCCAAAGCAGCACATTTGGCCAATGACCAACCTTGCTCTAAACCAAACAACAACGCGCCACGCCATGCATCGCCACAACCTGTGGGGTCCACAACTGCATCAGCCTTAACGGGTGGTACAAGCGTCTTCTCGCCGTCGATCCACACTTCACAACCCTCGGCACCCAAAGTAACGATGAGGCCTTTCACACGACGTGAAATGTCTGCATGGCTTAGGCCAGTGCGGTCACTCAGCATCTTGCCTTCGTAGTCATTGACCGTCACCCAAGTGGCTTGATCAATGAAGCGCATCAAGTCTGTGCCATCAAACATGGGCAGGCCTTGACCTGGGTCGAACACAAACGGAATATCAACCGCTTTGAGTTGCTCAGCATGTTGAATCATGGCTTCGCGACCATCAGGGGAAATGATGGCGAGTTTGATGTCTGCGCGTTTCTCCACTTGGATGGTGTGCGCTTGCATCATCGCGCCGGGGTGAAAAGCCGTGATTTGATTGTTATCACGGTCGGTCATGATCATGGCTTGGGCGGTATAGCTACCTTCTACTTGGCGCACATACTCGGTTGAGATGCCCAAATTTTTCAGGCGCTGCAAGTAGTCTGCGGCGTCCGTACCCAACGTGGCCATTGGCAAAGGTGTACCGCCCAAGACCTTCAAGCTGTACGCGATATTGCCTGCGCAACCACCAAAGTCACGGCGCAAAGCGGGAACCAGGAACGACACATTCAAAATGTGCAGTTGATCGGGCAAGATTTGCTCAGCAAATCGACCTTCAAAATCCATGATGGTGTCAAATGCAAGCGAGCCGCAAATCAGCGATGCCATAAAAATACCTTAGAAAAGAAAACGTTAGGGATAAAAAACAAAGGCTCGAAAACCTGTCACGCGCTTGCTCACCTTGTCATCTAAATCAAAGTTCAAAGTGCTTCGCACATCACGCAAAGCCTGCACATGGTCTTTGCCAGACAGCTCTTCAGCAGTGAACACCCGACGCACCAACACTTGGTCTTGCAAGTCAGTCAGGCTCAACTCCAATGCAGGCATGGCCACGGGATGATGTTGCGTATTTTTCAAACGCAGCTGCACGGTGTAGCCACCTTGTGGGTTTTCGGTGAAGCTGCTGCTTTCAATCAGCACAGCCTCTGGCTCGCGTGGCCAAGTGACTTCACAAGCACACAAAGCCGATAGCAATGGGCGTAAAGCAGGCTCTTCAGCTGCCAACCAATTGCGCTGTGCGATCACAAATTGCAGCAAGAAAACTAACACCAACACACCTGCCGACAAAACCCATTTCAGTGGCAAAGGTGAAGCTTCATCAGCCGTGGTCGTTGTGGGCTTTAAAAACTCAGAGGTACCCACCTCACTGGCGGCCACCGCAGGGGCCATGGCAGCCCGAAACAAAGAAGGGGCCTCTGCACTTGGCGCAGGAGGTGTCGGAATGTATGGCGGCGTCTCAAAATACAAAGCAGCCTCAAACACATGAGCACAACGACCGCACCGCACCCACCCTTTGGCAGCCTCTAGCTGCTGGGGCGACACCTTAAAGGCGGTCTCGCATTGGGGGCAGTGGGTGATTTGCATCAGCAATGGGCGGTCATCAAAATCCAGCCGTCTTCAGAGTCGCTCACTTGCAAAGTGCAATATGGCGCGTAAGCGTCTTTGAGTTCTTGAGCTTGTCGCTCAAGAATACCCGCTAACACCAAGCTCCCGCCAGCGGCAACATGGCTGCGTAGCAACGGTGCCAATACCTTGAGTGGCGTTGCCAAAATATTCGCCAACACGGTTTGGTACTGGCCTGTGGCTTTGTCTGGCAAGCCTGCATTCAATCGCACGTTGTTGGCATCGGCATTGAGCACGGTAGCCGTGACAGCCGCATCGTCAATGTCCACCGCATCAATGGTGCTAGCGCCATACAAGGCAGCACCAATCGCCAAAATGCCAGAACCGCAACCGTAGTCGAGCACGCGTTGGTTGGCCACATCGTGCGTGGCGATCCAGCGCAAACACATGCGGGTGGTGGGGTGTGTGCCTGTGCCAAACGCCAGACCTGGATCTAAGCGAATGACTTTTTGAGCTTGCTCAGGGGGTTCGTGCCACGTAGGAACAATCCAAAACTCGGGCGTGATTTCGACAGGCGCAAATTGCGACTGCGTCAAACGTACCCAGTCTTGATCGGCCACAGGCTGAATGCCCAACACTTGACTGTCCGCAAAGAAATCTTGCAAGGCCAACAAACGCGAAGCGTCTTTGGCTTCTGTTTCTTGTGCAAACAAGGCCACGATGCGTGAACGCTTCCAGCCTTCTTTGGGTGGCGGCATGCCGGGCTCGCCAAACAAGGCTTGCTCAGCGTCGGTTTGCGCATCAGCGTCTTCGACGGACACACTCAAAGCATCGAGTGCATCGAGTGCCTCGCAAACAGCTTCCACGCTGTCTTCAGGGCACATCAGTCGCAACTCAAACATCAGCGCTTGTGAGCAGCAAGCCACTCTTCCAAGTAGTGAATATTGGTGCCGCCCGACATGAACTTGGCATCCACCATCAGCTCACGGTGCAACGGAATGTTGGTGTTGATGCCTTCAACCAACGTCTCGTTCAGCGCGGTACGCATGCGCGCTAAGGCTTCGTCACGGGTGTCACCATGCACGATGATTTTGCCGATCATGGAATCGTAGTTTGGCGGCACGTAGTAGTTGGTGTAGATGTGTGAATCCACACGCACACCAGGACCGCCGGGAGCGTGCCACATGGTGATACGACCAGGCGATGGGATGAACTTGAACGGGTCTTCTGCGTTGATACGGCACTCAATGGAGTGGCCGCGCACTTGAATGTCTCGCTGCGCGAAAGGCAGTTTCAAACCAGCCGCCACCATGATTTGCGTTTTCACGATGTCTACGCCAGTGATGTATTCCGTCACAGGGTGCTCCACCTGCACGCGGGTGTTCATTTCAATGAAATAGAACTCGCCGTTTTCGTACAAGAATTCAAACGTACCCGCACCACGGTAGTTGATCTTTTTACAAGCCGCCGCACAACGCTCGCCAATCTTCTCAATCAACTTACGTGGAATTCCAGGTGCAGGGGCTTCTTCAATTACTTTTTGGTGACGACGTTGCATCGAGCAATCGCGCTCGCCCAAGTAAACGGCGTTCTTATGCTTGTCAGCCAAGATTTGAATTTCGATGTGGCGCGGGTTTTGGAGGTATTTCTCCATATAAACCGCAGGGTTGCCAAAGGCTGTGCCTGCTTCGGCTTTGGTCATCGCCACGGCATTGATCAGAGCTGCTTCGGTGTGCACCACACGCATACCTCGACCACCACCACCGCCAGCGGCTTTGATGATGACAGGGTAGCCCACGTTCTTAGCGATGCGCTTGATGGCAGCAGGATCGTCAGGCAACTCACCTTCAGAGCCAGGCACACAAGGCACGCCTGCTTTGATCATGGCTTGCTTGGCCGATACTTTGTCGCCCATGATGCGGATGGACTCAGCGGTGGGGCCAATGAATTGAAAGCCGCTCTTCTCAACGCGCTCAGCAAAATCTGCGTTCTCGCTCAAGAAGCCATAGCCAGGGTGAATGGCTTCTGCATCGGTCACTTCAGCTGCCGCGATGATGGCAGGCATGTTGAGGTAACTCAGTGTCGAGGCCGCTGGACCAATACAAACGGCTTCGTCAGCCAACTTCACATACTTGGCGTCGCGGTCGGCTTCGGAATACACCATCACCGCTTTGACACCCAGCTCGCGGCAGGCGCGTTGAATGCGCAGCGCGATTTCGCCACGGTTGGCGATCAGGATTTTTTTAAACATGGGAAGCCCGCCTGTTACTCAATGATGAACAGGGGTGCGCCGTATTCCACCGCTTGGCCGTTTTCAGCCAAGATTTTGGTGATGGTGCCCGCCTTGTCAGCCTCGATCTCATTCAAGATCTTCATGGCTTCAATGATGCAGATGGTGTCGCCTTCTTTGACTTGTTGACCCACTTCGGCAAATGCCTTGGCGCCGGGGCTAGAAGCACGGTAGAACGTGCCAACCATTGGAGATTTAACCGTATGCCCCTCAGGTGCAGCCTCGGCTGCAGGAGCCGCAGCAGCAGCGGGCGCTGGCGCAGCAGCCACAGGTGCGGCCACCGCAACGGGCGCAGGTGCAGCCATTTGCGTCACCATCGCCACTGGGGCTGGTGCACTCTTGACGATACGGACCGTGCCTTCTGCCTCAGTGATTTCGAGTTCAGACACATTGGAGTCGGAGACCAGGTCAATCAACGTCTTGAGTTTTCGCAAATCCATAACTACATCCTATTTGTTGTAAATAAGGTGCTAATTTACACCAATTTCAAAATCTCCGCCTACCAAAACTACTTAGACGACCCATTTTTTGATGTCATCCGCTGTCAATTTCCCTAATTTTCTTGAAATCAATTGCCCATCTGCATTTAAAACAACAGTAAATGGCAGCCCTCCGACGTCATTTCCCAACATCTTGCCGAGTTCTGTGCCGTTCATACCAGCCAGACCAATCTTGTAACTCACGGGAAATTGCGTCAAAAACTGACGCACACGGCTCGGTTGATCAATGGCTAAGCCAAGCACTTGCCACCCTTTAGATTCATTTTCACGAAAAAAAGCATCAATTAAAGGCATTTCCTCAATACAAGGCGTGCACCAGGTTGCCCAAAAGTTGATCACCAAAGGGCGACCTTGCAAGGTCTTCATCAACAAGGGCTCTCCGGTCGGCGTATCGAACTCTGCCGCCCAAAAAGCATTGAGCGCTTCAGGCGCAATTGCCCCGAGCGCTTGACGCTTCCATGCCACCCCCGCCCCGGCAAGGGCAGCCAGTGCTGCCACACCTGCGTACATGGCTGTACGTCTGTTTGCATTTAACGTCATTCAACTTCCTTCATCAATCGATTTAATGCCGCCAAATCACCACGGTAGGTTCGCCCTTGCCCATCTGGCTTCAACGCGCCACGCAAGTCATCTAAGTCATAAATCATCAAATGCACCAGTACTTTTTGCGACAAACCTGGGCAAGTGCTCAAGACACTCAGCGCATCCACGGCCTCGCCTTGAAAGCCATGGACCGTACTGACGTCGTAACGCACATTGTGATCGATGAGGCTAATTTCAGCTGATTTGGGGTCATCACAAAACAACTGCAAATAAATATCGGACAAACCCGTGGCCGTCCCTCGCCAAACGGCTCCCGTTAAATGCGGCCTGAAAGCCGCCATACGATCCATCCACACTGCCGCCAGTTCGCGTAAAGCCTGCAGTTCAGCGGGCTGGGTATCGGCACAGAATAAGTCCAAGTATTCACGCACTGCGTCTTCCACTTGGTCGTTGTTGGGCAGCTGGGCACGGGTATTCAAACCCAGCTGTTTGACCGCGCGGCGTTTGGCAGGGCCGTATTCCAGCCCCTCTTCCACCACCATGCGTGCCGCCGTGGCTGCAATTTCTTCTTGAACCGTATTCATAGGGTTGCGATTGTGAGGCCACCGAGACCTGCCCGCTCAAGCGCAGCCGAAACACCCTCCTAAAATGCATGGATGCACATACATATTTTGGGAATTTGCGGCACGTTCATGGGTGGACTGGCTGCATTGGCGCGTGAAGCGGGTCATAAGGTCACAGGTTGCGATGCGGGCGTCTACCCGCCGATGAGTGACCAGCTACGGGCCTTGGGCATTGAACTCATTGAAGGCTTTGGCGCAGACCAAATGGCTTTGAAACCCGATGTGTACGTGATTGGCAACGTCGTCTCGCGCGCGCGCTTGGCAGACGGCAGCCCCAAATTCCCGCTGATGGAAGCCATTTTGGAAAGCGGCGCCACTTACACCAGCGGCCCCCAATGGCTGGCGGAACATGTGCTGCACCACCCCAGCCAACCTCGCCACGTCCTGGCTGTGGCTGGCACACATGGCAAAACCACCACCACCTCCATGCTCGCTTGGATTCTTCAAGCCGCAGGCTTAGAGCCCGGCTTCTTGGTCGGCGGTGTGCCCATGAACTTCGGCGTGTCTGCCCGCTTAGGTCGTTTGAGTAGTCCAGCCGATGTGGCCGCACACAAACGCACGCCATTCGTCATTGAAGCCGATGAGTACGACACCGCCTTCTTCGACAAGCGCAGCAAATTCGTGCATTACCACCCACGCACGGCCATCTTGAACAACTTGGAGTTCGACCACGCGGACATCTTTGACAACCTCGCCGCCATCGAACGACAGTTCCACCACTTGGTGCGCACCGTGCCAGGCAGTGGCCGTGTGGTGGTCAACGCCGACGAAGACAGCTTGCAACGCGTGCTAGACCAAGGCTGCTGGAGCGGCGTGGCCAAGTTTGGCGTGAATGCCAACGCAACAGGCCAAGAGGGTTGGTCTGTTCAAGGTGAGCCTGACAACTTTGCTGTGTTGCATCACGGCACAGAGGTGGGCCGCGTGCAATGGGATATCACCGGCGTGCACAACCAGCTCAACGCATTAGCGGCGATTGCCGCTGCGGAGCACTTGGGTGTGTCGCCCGCACAAGCCGCGGCATCGCTCAGTGAATTTCAGAACGTGCGCCGACGCATGGAAGTGCGCGGCACGGTACACCGTGCTGGCGGAGACATCACGGTGTACGACGACTTCGCACATCACCCCACAGCCATTCGCACCACGGTCGATGGCCTGCGCCGCAAAGTGGGGCCGAGCGCGCGCATCTTGGCGGTGTTTGAGCCACGCAGCAACACGATGAAACTGGGCACGATGAAGTCGCAATTGCCTTGGAGTTTGGAAGACGCCAACCTCGCGTTTTGTCACTCAGGTGGTTTGGACTGGGATGCTGTTGACGCTTTGTCACCCATGGGTGCACGTGCATGCGTAGGTGCGACTGTGGATGAAGTGATTGCGCAAGTGGTGGCGGCTGCGCAGGCGGGGGACCATGTGCTGTGTATGAGCAATGGTGGCTTTGGTGGGATTCACGCTAAGTTGTTGGCGGCTTTGGGTTCGTAACTTCTCTTGTTGAGTTGTTGCTTGTTCGGGTGCTGCTATTGTTTCTTGCGCACGCACACAGAGCGGCCAGCACCTGACACGGCTTAACGTCCCTACGGGCCGTGATGGCGCCGTATCAGGCACTGACCACTCCGCGTGCTGAAAGTGAGCGCTAGAACTGTGTTGGTATTTGCTCCTGCTTCGCAGTTCGATGACACAGCGAGCACCGCACATTTGTATGCGTGAAATTTTTCGCATGACCAAACGCCGAGAGCGCGGGGTCTGATTTGGCGCCATCACGGCCCGAAGGGACGTTAAGCCAAGTCAGACCCCGCGCTCTCGGCGTATCCGTTATTGAAACAAAGCCAGGCCAAACAACCCGAACTTCGAATCAACAAAAAATCACGAACGCTTACGGCGCGCCGCGACAGCCTGTGACAGCACTTCCAACGACGCCACAGAGTCGTCCCAATCCAAGCACGCATCGGTGATGCTCTTGCCATATTCCAGCTTGGACACATCATCTTTGCCTGGCGTGAACTTCTGAGCGCCGCCGTGGATGTGGCTCTCGATCATCACGCCGAAGATTTGCTTGGAACCGCCACTGATTTGCTCGGCAATGTCTTTGGCCACCACCAGCTGACGCTCGTGCTGCTTGCTGCTGTTGGCGTGGCTGCAGTCCACCATCAAAGTGGCAGGCAACTTGGCTTTGACTAACTCTTCGCATGCCGCTGTCACGCTGGCTGCATCGTAGTTAGGCGCCTTGCCGCCGCGCAAAATCACGTGGCAATCTTTATTGCCCTTGGTTTGCACAATCGCCACTTGTCCATTCTTATGGATAGACAAGAAGTGATGACCGCCAGCTGCCGCCTGAATTGCATCAGTGGCAATTTTGATATTGCCGTCTGTGCCATTCTTGAAACCAATGGGAGCAGAAATACCCGAGGCAAGTTCGCGATGTACTTGGCTCTCTGTCGTGCGGGCACCAATCGCACCCCACGAAATCAAGTCACCAATGTATTGCGGGCTGATGGCATCCAAGAACTCGCTGCCAGCGGGAAGTCCGAGACGGTTGATCTCAATCAGCAACTGGCGCGCAATGCGCAGACCTTCGTCAATGCGATAGGTCTCGTTCAAGTAGGGGTCATTGATCAAGCCCTTCCAACCCACTGTGGTACGTGGTTTTTCGAAGTACACGCGCATCACGATTTCCAGGGTATTAGCGTACTTTTCGCGCAAGGTCTGCAAGCGACGTGCGTAGTCAATCGCGGCAGCAGGGTCGTGAATGGAACATGGGCCAATCACCACCAACAGGCGGTCGTCTTTGCCATGCATGATTTGATGCACAACTTTGCGGGTCTTGGTAATCAGCTTCTCAACAGGTGTACCTTGAATAGGAAAGAAGCGAATCAAATGTTCGGGAGGTGGCAACACGGTGATGTCCTTGATACGTTGATCGTCGGTTTGGCTGGGGGTTTCAACGTGGCTTGAATAAGTGTCTGCGCTCATGTTCTGTCCTGCATCTGAAAAATGAAAACGTGGCAAAAAAAAACCGCCGGTAGTGCCGGCGGTTGGTTTGGGAGTTCGGATCGTTTGGGTACGTTCAGATCTCTCGACCGCCGATGAAGCGTGAGAACCAAAAATAACCAAAATAGAAACGAACTAAATTCATGGCTGTAAATATAGCACACGCGCTTAGAGGCCTTGTACACAAGCTTTAAGCTGTACCGCCCACCGTCAAACCATCGATACGTAAAGTGGGCTGCCCTACTCCAACGGGCACGCTCTGCCCCTCTTTGCCACACGTACCCACACCGGGGTCAAGCTGCATATCATTGCCAATCAAGCTCACGCGGGTCAAAGCATCAGGCCCGTTGCCTACCAAGGTTGCGCCTTTGACTGGATATTGAATCTTGCCGTTTTCAACCCAAAACGCCTGGGAAGCAGAGAAAACAAACTTGCCAGAAGTGATATCCACTTGGCCACCGCCAAAGTTCACGGCATACAAGCCTTTCTTGAGGCTTGACACAATTTCTTCTGGCGATTTGTCACCGCCCAACATATAAGTGTTAGTCATACGTGGCATGGGCACATGGGCGTAGCTTTCGCGGCGGCCATTGCCTGTGGGCTTGACGCCCATCAAGCGGGCATTCATGCCGTCTTGGATATAGCCCTTCAAAATGCCATCTTCAATCAACACATTGCGCTGACTGGGGTTACCTTCATCGTCCACATTGAGCGAACCGCGACGGTCTGGAATCGTGCCGTCATCCAACACCGTCACGCCCTTGGCAGCCACACGCTGACCAATACGGCCACTGAAAGCGCTTGAGCCTTTGCGGTTGAAGTCACCTTCCAAACCGTGGCCAATCGCTTCGTGCAACAAAATACCTGGCCATCCTGGGCCCAACACCACGCTCATCTCGCCCGCGGGGGCGGGGCGTGCATCAAGGTTGGTGAGTGCGCATTGCACGGCTTCATCCACATAGTTTTGCACCAAGGCATCGTCGAAGTGGTCTAAGCCAAAGCGACCACCGCCGCCGGCAGAGCCAACTTCACGGCGGCCGTTTTGCTCAGCAATCACGGTCACACTCAGGCGCACCAAGGGGCGCACATCAGCAGCCAAGGTGCCGTCGGCACGCACCACCATCACCACGTCATATTCACTGGCCAAGCCGGCCATGACTTGAATGATGCGTGGGTCTTTGGCACGGGCCATTTGCTCAACGCGGCCCAATAACTCGACTTTCTCTGTGCTGTTGAGTGAAGAGATCGGGTCTAAGTCACCATACAAAGAACGGCTCGATGCCACCTTGCGAGCGGGCACTTTGACGCGGCCACCTTTGGCTGCTGCACCGATGGTGCGCACCGTGCGTGCCGCATCCATCAAGGAAGCTTTGGAAATATCGTCGGAATAAGCAAAGGCAGTTTTCTCACCGCTGACCGCGCGAACACCCACGCCTTGGTCGATGCTGAAGGAACCCGTTTTGACAATGCCCTCTTCCAAGCTCCAGCCCTCGGCACGGGTGTATTGAAAGTACAAATCAGCTTCGTCGACCTTGTGCGCTTTGATTTCGGCCAATGTTTTGGCCAAGTCGGTTTCGTCTAAACCGAAAGGCTCTAACAACAGTTGACGGGCAATGGCCAATCGCTCAAGGGTGGGTTCGCGTGAAATCATGGCGGAATTATGACTGCACCAACTGTTTGGCCTTGGCCACCGACATCAATATCCCTAAGCCTAACCCCAAGGTCACCATCGCAGTGCCGCCATAACTGATGAAAGGCAATGGCACGCCCACCACGGGCAACATGCCACTGACCATGCCCATATTTACAAAGGCATAAATGAAAAAGCTCAAAGTCACACTACCTGCTAACAAACGGGCAAACAATGTGGGGCCTTCAACCGCAATAGCTAAGCCACGCAAAATCAAAAAAATGAATGCGGCAATCAACATCAAGTTACCGATCAAACCAAACTCTTCACCAAAGGCTGCAAACACGAAGTCAGTGGTGCGCTCGGGGATGAAATCTAAATGGGTTTGCGTGCCTTGCATAAAGCCCTTACCCCAAAAACCTCCCGAACCGATTGCAATCATGCCTTGAATGATGTGAAAGCCTTTGCCCAGTGGGTCTCTGGAAGGATCTAGCAAAGTACAAATGCGTTGCTGTTGGTAGTCATGCAAGATGGGCCAACGAAAGCCGTCTGCGCACAGAGTTGGCTCGAACCAAACGACCAAAGCAATGCCAATGACGCCCAAAATGATAGGCGGCACGATGAGCCACCAACTCAGACCAGCAAAAAATATCACAGCTAAACCAGCAGACAAAACCAAAATGGATGTACCCAAATCAGGCTGACGCATGATTAATCCCACAGGCACCATCAACAGCAAGCCTGCCACCAAAAAGTCTAGGGGCCGCAGCTGACCTTCACGCTTTTGGAACCACCAAGCCAACATCAAGGGCATGGCAATCTTCATAATTTCACTGGGCTGAATCACGATGCCAATATTCAGCCAACGGCGTGCACCTTTCTTGGTTAAACCAAACAAAGCTACCGCAATCAACAAAGCCACGCCTACAGTGTAGAGAGGCACTGCAAACGCCATCAAACGTTGAGGTGGGATTTGGGCGACCACGAACATGATGAAACCAGCAATCAGCATATTGCGTCCGTGGTCAAAGAACCGCGCACCATTAGCAAAGCCAGACGAGTACATGGTCAACATACCCGCACAAGCCAACAAAAAAATACCAAATGCCAATGGGCCGTCGAAACCTTTGAGCAAAGGCATCACACGCTGAAGAGGGCTAGGTTTGTGTATGACAGTGGGCATACATTAGATTATCCCCTGTCGCGGCCCCACCCGACATGCACTGCTAGCATTCACAAATATCATGCGCACGAAAGATCAACAGACAGACTCCACCACCCATGTGCTGTATCTGCATGGGTTTCGGTCATCGCCACAATCAACCAAAGCGCGACAGGTCGCGGCCATCATGGCCTCAGAGTTTCCTCACATCACTTGGTGGTGTCCGCAGTTACCGCCCTCGCCCAAAGCTGCGGCCAAGCTCATCGCAGAAGGCTCAGCGCAATGGCCTGCAGACCGCATGGTTGTTATAGGTTCATCATTAGGCGGCTTCTACGCTACATGGCTGGCAAGCAAACGCGACTGTAGAGCGGCATTGCTAAATCCAGCGATTGACCCAGCGCGTGATTTGACCAAATACATTGGTGAACAAACCGCATGGCACAACCCATCTGAGAATTTTTACTTCGCCCCTGAATTTGTCGACGAGCTACGTCAACTAGAAGTTGGCCCTTTGCCACACCCCGAACGCGTCTGGGCGTTGATTGCCAAAGGTGACGAGGTGCTCGATTGGCGCGAAATGACCGCTCGGTACCCAGGCGCCCAGCAAGTGGTTTTAGAAGGTAGCGACCATGCCATCAGCAACTTCGAGCAGTACCTGCCTCAGCTGTTCAATTTTCTAAATTTGCAGCCGGCGTCTTGAGGCGAGCATGGGACAATGGCGTCCATGTACGCATTGTTTGAAGAAGCTGGAAAATTCCAGACGGGCCGCATCCTTTCCGAAGCTGAGAGCTCGGCCCAAATCGAGCTGGAATCCGGCAAACGGGTCAAGGTCAAGGCCGCCAATTTGCTGCTCAAGTTTGAGAAGCCCTCGCCCGCCGACCTCATGCATGATGCGCAGGCGTTGAGCGCCACCATCGAGCTTGACCTTGCTTGGGAATTTGCCCCTGAAGACGAATTTGGCTTTGCCGACCTCGCCCGTGAATACTTCAGCGCACAAGCCACCCTGACCGAACAAACCGCTGCCTTGCTGCGCGTGTTCGAAGCGCCACACTACTTTCGCCGCGCAGGCAAAGGCCGCTTCAAGAAAGCCTCTGCCGAGGTGATTGCCCAAGCATTGGCTGGCATCGAAAAGAAAAAACAAATCCAAGCGCAAATTGAAAGCTGGGCGACTGAGTTGGGCCAAGGCTCATGCCCCGCCCCGATTCAAACGCAACTCTACAAAATCTTGTTCAAGCCAGACAAGAACGCGCCCGAATACAAAGCCGTGGTCGAGGCCGCACGCGCCACACAAACTGCGCCGCTGGCTTTGTTGCAAAAAGCAGGTGCCATCAACTCGGCTTACCAGTTCCACTGGCAACGCTTTTTGTTTGACAACTTCCCCAAGGGAACGGGCTTCCCTAATCTGCAAGCCCCCGCCATTGCGGACGAGTTGCCGCTGGCAGATGTGCAGGCGTATTCGATTGACGACTCGCAAACCACTGAAATTGACGATGCCTTGTCTGTGCAAGGTTTGGGCACAGGCACAGTCACGCTGGGCATTCACATTGCTGCGCCTGCCCTGGCTCTGAAGCCAGGTGACGCGATTGACCAGTTGGGCCGCCAGCGTTTGTCTACGGTCTACATGCCCGGCTACAAAATCACCATGCTGCCCGACGACGTGGTGCAAACCTACACCTTGCAAGAAGGGCGCGACTGCCCTGCGGTGTCGCTATACGCAACGTTTGACGAAGCCACGCTGGCCTTGCAAAGCACCGAGACCCGTGTGGAGCGCGTACCGATTGCCGCGAACTTGCGCCACGACCAGCTCGATGCCATCGTCACTGAAGCTTGGCTGAACGACGACAGCTTCACACATGCCGCAGACGTGGTGGAGCCCGCCATGCCACGCACACAACTAGCCTTCATGTTCCGCTTGGCCCAACACCTCAAAGCCCAGCGTGAAGTGGTGCGCGGCAAGCCAGAAAACTTCAACCGCCCTGATTACAACTTCCGTTTGGTCGGCAACGAAGGCGCTGAACCCAAAGGCCATGAGCAAGTGCAAATCAGCATCCGTCAACGTGGTGCACCACTCGATTTGATGGTGGCCGAAGCCATGATTTTGGCCAATAGCACTTGGGGCCAATGGATGGCCGAGCTAGGTGTACCCGGCATCTACCGCAGCCAGGCCAGCTTGCAGCCCGGCGTGAAAGTTCGGATGGGCACCAAAGCACTGCCGCATGCTGGCATTGGCGTTCCCAGCTACGCCTGGAGTACCTCACCGTTACGTCGCTACACCGACTTGGTTAATCAATGGCAAATCATTGCCTGCGCGAAACATGGCAGCACCGCTGCTTTAGCCGCACCGTTCAAGCCCAAAGACACAGAGCTGTTCTCGATCATCTCCGCATTCGACGGCGCTTACGGGGCGTACAACGCCCACCAAAACGGTATGGAGCGTTTTTGGACGCTGCAGTACTTAAAGCAAAACAACATCACCGAACTCAGCGCCACTGTATTCAAAGCCTTCCCAGGCCAACCGCCGATGGCACGTGCCGATAACCTGCCCTTGGTCTTGCCAGTGTTAGGTGGTGGCGATTTGCCACGCGGCGCACATGTGCAATTGCGCCTGAGTGAGATGGATGACATCAGCCTCGACATCAGCGGCCATTTGCTGCACCTACTGGAAGTCGATGCGCCGTCCAGCGGTGAAGAAGCTGAAATGACAGACGACGAAGACGACAGCGCCGCAGGCCCTATCGCTTTGGCGATGGACGTCAACGAGGCACCCACGACGGAAGGAACGGCCGCGTGATGCTCTCGCGTTTGTCATGGCGCAATTGGTCAAGGCTGCAAAAGGCTTTGTTCATTTCCTTTGCAATTCACGGCGCACTGTTGACATTGCGCATTGCTGACCCAGAGCGCTTTGACCGACTTTTTAGCGATGCGCCGCTGGATGTGATTTTGGTCAACACCCGCGCCAAAGCCGATGCGCCAGACAAAGCACAAGCCTTAGCGCAAACGCAATTGGCAGGTGGTGGCGAACTCAAAGAGGGGCGTGCCGCATCGCCCTTACCCACAGCCGCCACCACATCCGTAGGCGACATGACCGAATCCATGCAGCGTCAAGTCGCGCAGATGCGCAAAGAGCAGTCGGTGCTGTTGGCGCAAGTGAAGAACTTGCTCGCACAGCTGCCCCCCCCGCAGCCGCAAAAATCGCAAGCTGAACAAGAGGCCGTTGAACAAAAGCGCCGCCAACTACTCAAATTATTGGCCGAGATTGAACAACGCATCAACCAAGATAATGCGCGCCCTCGCAAACACTATGTGAGTCCTGCCACTAAGCAAGTGGCCTATGCGCTGTACTACGACACCTTGCGCCGAAAAATTGAAGACCGTGGCACGCGCTACTTCCCAGCCACCAGCAGCGGACAAAAACTGTATGGTGAACTGACCATGATCATCACGGTCAACACCGATGGCCGCGTGTTGGCCACCGAGGTGGTGCAAAGCTCAGGGCAAGCCGACCTCGACCGTCGCGCCCAAGCCATCGCCACAGCGGCTGGTCCGTTTGGAGAATTCACAGAAGAGATGCGCAGGCAAGCTGACCAACTGGCTGTGGTCTCGCGTTTCATCTTTAGTCGTGACAACACTTTGCAAACCAAAGGGGGTGAAGCACGATGAAAACCGCGCGCTTTCGACCCTTGCTGCATTGGTTACTAATCGTGCTGGTGGCTTGGTCAGGCCTGCAAGTCTTCTTTTTGGCACGCATCGCCGTGATGGCGCGCGTGGCCCCTGAATCCACCGCCTTTGAACGCTCAGAGGCTTGGCGCATCGTCAGCACCAAAGACCGCTTGCGCTGGCGACAAGACTGGGTACCTTACTCTCAGATTTCCAACAACCTCAAACGCGCGGTGATTGCATCCGAAGACGACATCTTTGCGCAGCACGATGGCGTGCAGTGGGATGCCATCGAAAAAGCCTGGGCCAAAAATGCCAAAGCCGAATTACAAGCCAGTAAAAAGGCACAAGGTAAAGCTGCGCCCAAAGTCGTGGGCGGATCCACCATCACGCAGCAACTGGCGAAGAATTTGTTTTTGTCTGGCGAGCGCACCTTCATCCGCAAGGGCCAAGAGTTTGTGCTGACCCTGATGCTTGAAGGCTTACTGAGTAAGCAACGTATTTTGGAGATTTACCTCAACCATGTGGAATGGGGTGAAGGTATTTTTGGTGCAGAGGCTGCAGCCCAACACTACTTTCAAAAACCAGCTTCCCAGCTCACACCTTGGGAAGCTGGCCGCTTGGCCGTGATGCTGCCACGACCCAAGCACTACCAAAAGTTCCCGCAGTCTGAATACCTCTCAGGCCGCACCGAAATTATTCTGATGCGCATGAACAGCGCACAGTTGCCATAAATGCGCATCCTAGGCATTGACCCCGGACTTCGCACCACAGGTTTTGGCGTGGTGGAGAAACACGGTAGCCAATTACTGTACGTGGCCAGCGGAACCATCAAGACGAACAAAGAAGCACAAGGTAATTTGGCTGAACGCTTGAAGGTGCTGTTTGACGGTATTCACGAAGTGGTCGAACGCTACAAACCACAAACTTCAGCTATCGAAATCGTGTTTGTCAATGTCAACCCACAGGCCACTCTTTTACTTGGGCAAGCTCGCGGCGCCTGTATTACTGCTTTGGCTAGCTGCGATCTTCCAGTCGCCGAGTACACCGCGTTGCAAATGAAGCAAGCTGTAGCTGGCCATGGCTTGGCTAAAAAAGAACAAGTCCAAGAAATGGTGAAACGCTTGCTCAATCTCCCAGGCCTGCCTGGACCCGACGCAGCAGATGCTTTAGGGATTGCCATCACGCATGCGCACGCAGGTCACTCGATGGCTAAACTGGCTACAGCTACAGAACTGCAGCGCAGTACCAGCGGCATGTATAAAAAAGGACGTAGCCGCTAATCCCTAGTTACTCACGTTAACGCAGCTGGCAAGTTCAACTCAACTAAA
Source organism: Pseudomonadota bacterium (assembly GCA_041180165.1). Taxonomy (GTDB): domain Bacteria; phylum Pseudomonadota; class Gammaproteobacteria; order Burkholderiales; family Burkholderiaceae_C; genus Limnohabitans. Next base: position 354,951 of record JBEGSC010000002.1, read on the forward strand.
GCACCACCTCCAACAGCGTTGGTAAGGCTAAAACTCCCTCCATGCATTTCCGCTATGGTCGTTGAGATCGATAAACCCACGCCTAATCCTTCTATCTTCGTGGTTATAAATGGTTGACCTAGCTGATCACGTTTTTCTTCGTTCAAACCCGGCCCACTGTCGTGCACACGTAACACGACACGCTGCCCCTCTCTTTCCAATGCAACATGTATCGTGCGCAGCTGGGAATTCACCATCGCCTGTATTGCGTTGCGATACACGTTCAAAACGATTTGAGACAACTGAACTTTGTCACCGCGAACTATGCAAGGCGCGTCATCGAAGTCCCATTGAAACGTTACTTCCTCTTTCCGTATATCGTGCGCCAAAAGCTGTAAGACATCTTGAGTCAACGACTTCAAATCCACCAACTCATGTAACCCATGAGTTGGCCGTATGAAATTACGAATTCCCTCAATCAATGCAACAGTTCGATTTGCACTTTTTTCGACCTCTTGAATCGAATCTTTGATATCTTCTATTTTCGGTACCGGTGAGTACAAACTGGTTTTGATGGCTTGGGTATCCATCAAAATAGCTGTCAATGGCTGACTGAGCTCATGGGCAAATGCGTAAGACATTGCACCTAAAGTGCGCTGGCGCTCTAGCTGTGCAATTTGCTCCGCAAGTCGCGCGCTCTCTTGCTGTCTTGCTCGATTTTCGACTTCAATCAAATCACGCTTAGCTGCGCGCTCTAGAAACATACTCACAAACGTGAAGCTACCGATCACTGAAATTAGAAGTCCACTGATCACCGTCAAAATACTATCTAGTCCATTAGCCACTACATCTGGCTCTGTCAGGTTCAACAACACACGAACCATACGAAGCATCAACGCAATCGCTGCAACGACATACACCACAGCTAGCCAGCGACCACTTCTGAGATCATGTTGCGTAGAAATTTGCCATGCCAACGAAGCGATGTACATAAATACCAGCACGTAAAGCATCATGGACCATGCAAATCGAAAGTCTTGACTTTGCATGACCACTCGAAAATATTCGAATACCAAGGTCCATATCACCACGACGCAGACGCTCCATTTCAGATGCCACTGCTTTTTCAACGCATGCCGTAACCCTGTTGCTTGCATCAAAATGCCAGACCAAGCCAGCACATTCGCCATGGTGTATGTCACCCAAGATGGTAAGAACTCACGCTGAGAGATAAATAACAAACCTATCGCCAGCACACCACCACCTAAGCACCACATTGAAACAGTGTGCGATGACTGATGCTTAAGGACTAGCCAAACGATCGTTGGCAGGAAAACATAAAGTAATCCAATAATGAGATAGGCTGTAGGAATGTGAAACATCGTTATCTCACTGTTTCACAGCAACGAGATGCAATTCGTTTACCAAGCAGGTGCTAACTGGGCCAAACCTGGCGGTGCATTTTTTACATCATCAAAACTAACGACTTCATAGGCATCAGGCTGACTGAGTAGTTCACGCAGTAATAAATTATTCATCGCATGCCCTGAACGGAAGGCGACATACGAAGCCAGCAAGGGTTTACCGATCAAATACAAATCGCCCATGGCGTCGAGAATTTTGTGTTTCACGAACTCGTCGTCATAGCGCAAACCATCGCTATTCAAGACCTTGTAGTCATCCATCACGATGGCGTTGTCCAAACCGCCGCCCAGTGCGAGGCCATTGGCACGCATCATTTCCACATCGCGTGTGAAACCAAAAGTACGGGCACGCGCAATGTCGCGGGTATAAACATCCGTATCCATGTCAAACACCACGCTTTGACCGGTCGAATCAACCGCAGGGTGACGGAAATCAATTTCAAAGCTGAGCTTGTAGCCGTGATGAGGATCGAGCCGTGCCCACTTCACATTTGCGCCCTCACCTTCACGCACTTCCACTGTCTTCAAGACACGGATGAAACGCTTGGGTGCGTTTTGCTCCACGATGCCGGCGCTTTGCAGCAAAAACACAAACGAAGAAGCGGAGCCATCAAGAATCGGCACTTCTTCAGCTGTGATGTCGATGTAAAGGTTGTCAATGCCTAGACCTGCACAAGCTGACATCAAATGCTCAACAGTGAACACCTTCGCACCGCCATTGGAAATGGTCGAAGCCAAACGCGTATCCGTCACCGCCGTGGCGGTGATGGGGATATCGACAGGCTGCGGCAAATCCACCCGACGAAACACGATGCCCGTGTCGGGTTGCGCAGGCCGTAGGGTCAGCTCCACGCGTTGACCGCTGTGAAGACCGACGCCAACGGCTTTGGTCAGGGATTGAAGGGTTCTTTGTTTAAGCACAGTTGGATTTTAGTGAATCATCAGTCAGCTTGCTTGCGCAAGAAGGCTGGGATTTCGTAGTCGTCCATACCACCAGAAGACAAGGCATCCACCTTGGCTGCAGCAGATGTGCGGTTGTTGCGGAAGACGGCAGGCGCAGTCATCGCATCGTAGTTAGGTTGTCCAGCGGTTGAGCCCATGCCGAAGCCTGCAGCCAAACCAGCCAAGCCACCCGTAGCAGCGGCCAACACGCCAGCGGGGGAAGCATTAGGCGCTTGTGTAGTGGGGAAGCCCACACCGTCTGTACCAGTGCGCAACACTTGCAACTGAGGTGCAGCACGACGACCACCTGCCAAGCCTGTGGCCACCACGGTGACACGAATTTGGTCGCCCAAGCTTTCGTCGTATGCAGTACCGTAAATCACATGTGCGTCTTGCGATGCAAACTTGCGGATGGTGTTCATGGCTTCGCGAGACTCGGACAACTTCAAGCCGCCCTTGGCTGCGGTGATCAACACCAACACGCCCTTGGCACCTGACATGTCCACACCTTCGAGCAATGGGCAAGCCACGGCTTGTTCAGCGGCGATGCGTGCACGGTCTGGGCCGTTGGCCAAAGCAGTGCCCATCATGGCTTTGCCAGTTTCGCTCATCACGGTGCGCACGTCTTCAAAGTCGACGTTCACCAAAGCTTCCACGTTGATGATCTCGGCAATGCCGCCGACCGAGTTTTTCAACACGTCGTTAGCAAATGCGAAGGCTTCGTCTTGGCTGGCATCTTCGCCCAGCACATCCATCAGTTTTTCGTTCAACACCACGATCAGTGAGTCGACGTTGGCTTCGAGTTCGGCCAAACCTGTCTCGGCGTTGTTCATGCGACGGCTGCCTTCGAATTCGAAAGGCTTGGTCACCACGCCCACGGTCAAGATACCCATCTCGCGAGCCACGCGTGCCACCACAGGTGCAGCACCTGTACCTGTGCCGCCACCCATACCGGCCGTCACGAACAACATATTGGTGCCTTCCAGCGCCAAACGGATGTCATCAATCGCGGCCTCTGCTGCTTCACGGCCGCGCTCTGGCTTGCTGCCAGCGCCCAGACCTGTCGAACCCAGTTGAATCACTTTGTGCGCATTACTCACGCGCAGGGCTTGTGCGTCAGTGTTCGCGCAAACGAACTCCACGCCTTGAACGCCAGAGCTGATCATGTGTTCCACAGCGTTACCGCCGCCGCCACCCACGCCAATGACTTTAATTTGGGTGCCTGAGTTGAATGCTTCAACTTCGATCATTTCGATGCTCATGATGTTTCTCCTAATCTAAAAATTTGCAGTTGCCTAAGTGTTTGTGTTTTTGCTTTTTGGTTCATCGCGCTCCTTCTATGAGGGTGGCGCAGTAGCTGCACAGAATCGACATCGTCGATGCCTGTGCGGTCGTGGCGGCGGGCTGCCGCGTGCGAGATACAGCAAGGTGTGTGGAATCATGGTTAGAAGTTCCCCACAAACCAGTTTTTGAGACTGTCCATCAAGGAATTGACGGAACCACTCTTTTGTGAAACTTTGAAACCGCGTTGACGGTCTACGCCAGCCTCAGCCAGCAAACCCATCACCGTGGCCGCACGGGGCTGGGCCACCATGTCAGCCAAAGCGCTGTTGTATTGCGGCACGCCACGGCGCACAGGCTTTAAGAAAATGTCTTCGCCCAACTCCACCATGCCCGGCATCACCGCGCTACCGCCTGTGAGCACAATGCCTGACGACAACACTTCTTCATAGCCAGAGTCACGGATGACTTGCTGCACGAGCGAGAAGATTTCTTCCACGCGTGGCTCAATCACGCCCGCCAGCGCTTGACGGCTCAACATGCGGGGTGTACGGTCGCCCAGACCCGGCACTTCTACCTGGACATCTGGATCAGCCAACAACTGTTTCGCGTAGCCTGATTCAATCTTGATTTCTTCCGCATCCTTGGTCGGCGTGCGCAAAGCCATCGCGATGTCGCTGGTGATCAAATCGCCCGCGATTGGGATGACGGCGGTGTGACGAATCGCACCGTTGGTAAAAATAGCCACGTCAGTCGTGCCTGCACCAATGTCGACCAAGGCCACGCCCAGTTCGCGCTCATCATCAGTCAGCACTGACATGCTCGATGCCAAGGGGTTGAGCATCAAACGGTCCACATCCAAGCCGCAACGACGCACGCACTTGATGATGTTTTCAGCTGCGCTTTGCGCACCAGTGACGATGTGCACTTTGGATTCCAAGCGGATGCCACTCATACCAATGGGCTCGCGCACGTCTTGGCCATCGATCACAAACTCTTGCGGCTGCACCAACAGCAAACGTTGGTCGGTGGAGATGTTGATGGCTTTGGCCGTTTCCACCACACGGGCCACATCGGCTGCGGTGACTTCTTTGTCTTTCACCGCCACCATGCCCGTGGAGTTGATGCCGCGAATGTGGCTGCCAGTGATGCCGGTGTAGACGTTCGTGATTTTGCAATCCGCCATGAACTCGGCTTCTTTCAGCGCTTGCTGAATGCTTTGCACGGTGGCATCGATATTGACCACCACGCCACGTTTCAATCCATTGCTGGGGGCTACACCGAGGCCCGCGAGTTTGAGCTCACCATCGGGCAACACCTCGGCCACGACCACCATGACCTTGGCTGTGCCAATGTCTAAGCCGACCACCAGTTGTTTGTAATCTTTTGCCATAACAGCCTCGTTCTTTCTCTACTTCTCTCTGTGCCCGTTAACGCTTGTGGGGCACGTCTTGCGTGCTCACACCGCGCAAACGAAGCGCATACCCGTTGTCGTGTCGCAAATCCGCCGATTCAATCGCCGTCACTTTGCGACCCAATTTATTTGTCACTTGCGCCAGTGTTTGCGACAAACGCTGCACACGCGCAATCACGTCTTGCACACCACCGCGTCCCAACTCAATCACCGCGCCATGTGCCAACTTGGCACGCCAGCTACCGCGATCGGTCAAGGCCAAACTATCGACTGGCACATTCAACGCTTTGAATAAGGGCTCTAATGCCAAATACATTTGCAACACCTGTTGCGACTGGCTATCTGGCCCACTCAAGCGTGGCATCTTGTCGTCATCCAAATCGCCTGTATTGGCTTCAAACACTTCACCAAAACTGTTGACCATGCGTTGATCACCGTCGTCACCCCAATAAGCCACTGGCTTGTGCTCTTGCAAGGTCACGCGCAATCGGTTGGGAAACTCGCGCTGCACCGAAGCCAAACGTACCCAAGGCACGCTCTCAAACGCACTGCGCACACGACCCAAATCTGCCGTGAAGAAATTGCCTGTGAACTTGGTCACCACATTGGCACGCAAAGTCACTTCGTTGTTGTGTTCCACATCGCCCAACACTGTGATGCCCTTCAACGCAAACGCTGGCAGTTGCACCAAAGACCAGACACCACCAACCAAAACACCCACGACCAAGCCCACGAACATGAGCGAAGCCGCCATGTGCATGAGCTTGACATCGAGCGGCACCGGCACCGAGGCATTCACCTCAGGACGGGGTCGCATGTGGGTGTAGCGCGAGGTCATACGGCTTTCGGACCTCCGGGGTGATCAAGCGTGGCACTCTCGAGCAGCATCAAGCACAAATCTTCGTAGCTGATGCCTGCTGCACGTGCAGACATGGGCACCAAAGAATGGCTGGTCATCCCGGGCGATGTGTTCATCTCCAGCAAGAAAGGTTTGCGGTCTGACGCGCGCAACATGATGTCGGCACGGCCCCAACCACGGCAGCCCAAAGCGCGGTACGCAGCCACCACCAAACGTTGAATCTCTTGCTCTTCGGCTTCAGGCAAACCGCTTGGGCAGTGGTACTTCACATCGTCGGTGAAGTACTTGTGGTTGTAGTCATATGCACCATCGGGTGCGGCAATGCGCACCACAGGCAAGGCGCGGGCATTGGGGCCATTGCCCAGGATAGGACACGTCAACTCTTCGCCTGAGATGAATTCTTCTGCGAGTAAATCTGGGTCGTACTGGGTGGCCAGCTTGGCAGCGGCTTGGATCTCATCAGCTTGCGTCACCTTGCTCATGCCAATGGATGAGCCTTCGCGTGGTGGTTTGACAATCAAAGGCAAGCCGAGCTTGGCTGGAATCGCTTGGATGTTGTCCGTGGTTTGGTCTTCAGGCGACAACCACACATAGCCGGGTGTCGACAAACCCACAGCGCTCCACACACGCTTGGTCATCACTTTGTCCATGGCCATCGCAGAAGCCATCACACCCGAACCGGTGTAGGGAATACCGAGCAACTCCAATGCACCCTGCACCGCCCCGTCTTCGCCGTAGCGGCCATGCAGCGCGATGAAAGCGTGTGTATAGCCTTCGCGCTTGAGTTCGTCCAAACTGCGATGGGCAGGATCGAACGCATGCGCGTTCACACCTTTGCTTTGCAAGGCTTGAAGCACGCCTGTGCCCGACATGATGGATACATCGCGTTCGGCAGACAGACCACCGGTAAGGACAGCAACTTTGGCAGTGTTGATGTTGAACGTCATCTCTTTAACTCTTACGTTGTTGAACCAGCTCTAGCACTTTCGCTGGCACTTGGCCAATTGAGCCTGCGCCCATGCACATCACCACATCGCCCGCTTGGGCGTTGTCGGCAATGACTTGGGCCATGTTTTGAATGTCATCCACGAACACCAAGGCCTCGTGGCCCGCCACACGCATGGCGCGCGAGAGTGCGCGACCATCGGCAGCGGGAATGGGCGCTTCGCCTGCGGCGTAAATTTCGGAAAGCCACAACACATCGGCGCGGCCCATGACTTGCACAAAGTCTTCAAAGCAGTCACGCGTGCGGGTGTAGCGGTGCGGTTGAAACGCCAACACCAAACGACGACCTGGGAACGCACCACGGGCCGCAGCCAAAGTAGCGGCAACCTCCACTGGGTGGTGACCATAGTCTTCGATGAGGGTGAACTCGCCGCCGTTTTTGGCAGCCACTTCGCCATGGCGTTGGAATCGACGACCCACGCCTTTGAATTCGGCCAAGGCTTTTTGCAAAGCTTCATCCGGCACGTTCAGCTCCACCGCAATCGCAATGGCCGCCAAGGCATTGAGCACGTTGTGTTCACCCGCCAAGTTGAGGGTGATGTCAAGGTCGGGCAAAGTCACGCCGTTGCGGCGTTGTACCGTGAAGCACATGCGGCCGTTGTCGGCACGCACATTCACCGCGCGCACTTGCGCATCTTCGTTGAAGCCGTAGGTGGTGATGGGGCGCGACACCTCGGGCAAGATGCTGCGTACCGCTGCATCGTCGGTGCACAAAATAGCAGCGCCGTAAAAAGGCATGCGGTGCAAGAACTCGATGAACGCCCCCTTCAACTTGTTGAAGTCATGGCCATAGGTGTCCATGTGGTCAGCATCGATATTGGTCACCACCGCCATGATGGGCAAGAGGTTCAAGAACGAGGCGTCTGACTCGTCGGCCTCCACCACGATGTAGTCTCCTGATCCCAGCTTGGCATTCGCGCCCGCGCTGTTGAGCTTGCCGCCGATCACAAAGGTGGGGTCCATGCCGGCTTCGGCCAACACACTGGCCACCAAGCTGGTGGTGGTGGTTTTGCCGTGTGTACCGGCAATCGCCACGCCGGTTTTGAGGCGCATCAACTCAGCCAACATCACAGCGCGTGGCACGACAGGAATCAGCTTGGCGTGTGCCGCCACCACTTCAGGATTGTCTGCGTGCACTGCAGTGGACGTGACCACCGCATCGGCACCCGCAATGTTTTTGGCATCGTGACCCACATGGGTTTGAATGCCCAAACTTTGCAAGCGTTTCAAGGCTGCGCTGTCTGACAAATCAGAACCTGACACGGCATAGCCCAAGTTCAACAGCACTTCAGCGATGCCGCTCATACCCGCACCGCCGATACCGACGAAATGGATGTGACGAATGGCGTGTTTCATTGTTTTTTTCCTTTCGCTGCGAGCTGCTCGCAGGCGGCCACCACTTGATCTACCGCTTGAATTTGACGCACGGCATACGCTTTCTCGGCACATGCCAACAAAGTACGACGCGTCATGAATTGCAAACGGTCAGCCAAGTCTTGAGCATTCAATTCGGTTTGTGGCAACAGCCAACCACCACCTGCATCCACCACAAAGCGGGCGTTGGTGGTTTGGTGGTCGTCCACTGCATGAGGGAACGGCACGTAAATCGCAGCTGCACCGACAGCCGCAAGTTCGGTCACAGTGCTGGCACCCGCGCGGGCAATCACCACATCTGCATCGGCAAAGGCCTGCGCGGTGTCTTCAATGAACGGGGTCAACTTGGCTTGCACGCGCGCTTCTTCATACGCTGCACGCAAGGCGTCAATTTGTTTCGCACCGCTTTGGTGGGTCACGATGGGTCGTTGGTCATGTGGAATCTTGGCCAAGGCTTGCGGCACCACGGTGTTGAGTGCTTGTGCACCCAAACTACCCCCCACCACCAACACACGCAGCGGGCCTGTGCGATCGGCAAAACGTTGCGCAGGTTCGGACTGCTTCACAAAGCCGTCGCGCATGGGGTTACCCACCCATTCGGCTTTTGACAACACATTTGGGAAGGCGCTAAACACACGATCAGCCACACCACTCAAGACTTTGTTGGCCATGCCAGCGACAGAGTTTTGCTCGTGCAAGACCAAAGGCTTGCCGCACAACACGGCCATCATCCCGGCTGGGAAGGTGATGTAACCACCAAGCCCCACCACCACATCAGGTTTCACGCGGCGCACCACGCACAGGCTTTGCCAGAAGGCACGCAACAACTTGAGGGGCAACAGCGCCAAGGTTTTGACACCTTTGCCACGCACGCCACCGAACTGAACGGTTTCATAGGCAAAGCCACGTGGCGGCACGAGTTGACTTTCCATGCTGGGCTCAGGCGCACCAAGCCAATGCACATTCCAGCCGTGGATGCGCAACTGCTCAGCCACAGCCAAGCCTGGGAAGATGTGGCCACCTGTGCCACCCGCCATGATGAGTGCGGTGCGTTGGGTCGTGCTCATAGACGCCCTCCGTGCATCACCCATGCTGCTTGCAGCAGCATGCAGTGCTTTGCACTGACCCGGTTTTGGCGAAGCCGCGTTGTCATAAACGGCCCCCATGCATCACCACGCGGTTTTCAAAATCCACGCGCAACACCACCGCAATGGCAATGAGGTTCAGCAAAATCGCAGAGCCGCCGTAGCTCATAAGGGGCAAGGTCAAGCCCTTGGTTGGCAGCGCCCCCAAGTTCACACCCATGTTGATGAAGGATTGAAAGCCAATCCAAATACCCACGCCTTGTGCGACCAAGCCTGCAAACACACGGTCCATCGCAATGGCTTGTCGGCCGATGTACATGATGCGACGTGTGAGCCACATGAACATGGCAATGATCGCGACGACCCCCACAAAGCCAAACTCTTCGCCAATCACAGCCATCAAAAAGTCGGTGTGTGCTTCTGGCAACCAATGCAGTTTTTCAACACTGCCGCCCAAACCCACACCAAAGATTTCGCCACGACCAATCGCAATGAGTGAGTGCGACAGCTGGTAGCCTTTGCCCAAAGCATGCTCCATGCTCCAAGGATCAAGGTAGGCAAAGATGCGTTCGCGACGCCATTCAGAGGTGGCAATGATCAAGCCGAACACCCCCACCAGTGCGGTGGCAATCAAGAAGAACATGCGTGCGTTCACACCGCCCAAGAACAAGATACCCATGGCAATCACAGCGATCACCATGAAGGCACCCATGTCTGGTTCAGACAACAAGAGCAAACCCACAGCCGCTACCGCAGCACCCATGGGCGTCACGGCTGCGAAGAAGTTCTCTTTCACATCCATCTTGCGCACCATGTAGTTGGCGGCATACAGCAACACGCCCCACTTGGCCAGTTCAGACGGTTGAAAGTTCATAAAGCCCAGGCCAATCCAGCGTCGCGCACCGTTGACCGATTTGCCAATAAAAGGAATCAACACAGCAATCAACAAAACAATCGATGCAATGAACACCCAAGGTGCAATGCGCTCCCACGTATTGAGCGGAATTTGGAATGCCAACAAGGCAGCCACGAAAGCCACAAACAACGACAGTGCATGACGCAACAAGAAATGCGTTTGGGTGTAACCCGCACCCATGCGTGGGTTATCGGGAATGGCAATGGATGCCGAATACACCATGACCAAGCCAAACATCATCAAGGCAAACGTGACCCACACCAAAGGTTGATCAAAGCCTTTGACATGCACAGGCGACGCTGCCGTGCGTGTGAACTCGGTGCCGTGCACGCGCACGGGCAAAGCATCCATCCCCATCTCTGGTTCGCCACCAAACAGACGGCCAATGCCCTGTTTCATGCGTTGCATGAAAGAGACCTTGGTTGATGCGCTCATGTCAGTCACACCATACCTCCTGCTTCTTCGACCAAGTGGTTCACGGCGTTCACAAACACTTCGGCGCGGTGCGCGTAGTTGCGGAACATGTCCATGCTCGCGCAAGCAGGCGACAACAACACGGCATCGCCCGAATGGGCTTGCTCGCTACACAGCTTGACGGCGTCTTCCAAAGTGGCTGCATCTAACAAGGTCACACCGCTGTGCTGCAACACCTCGCGCAACGCGGGTGCGTCACGGCCAATCAACACCACGGCACGCGCATAACGTGCAACGGGTTCGCTCAAAGGCGCAAAGTCTTGCCCTTTGCCATCACCGCCCAAGATAACCACCAAGCGACGATCGACGCCAAGGCCATGCAAGGCCGCCACGGTGGCGCCTACGTTGGTGCCTTTGCTGTCGTCAAAATACTCCACGCCGTTGAGCACAGTCACAGGCTCCACACGGTGTGGCTCGCCTTGGTACTCACGCAGGCCAAACAGCATCGGGGCCAAGTCGCCACCGGCGTTACCTGCCAAAGCCAGTGCAGCCAAGGCGTTGAGCGCGTTATGACGACCGCGGATGCGCAGCGCATCGGCGGGCATCAAGCGTTGGATGTGAATCTCTTCTTCGTCGTCTTTTTTGCGCTTGCGGGTTTCGTCCGCCTCGAGTGCGCGCACCAGCCATGTCATGCCATTGACGGTTTCGATGCCATAGTCACCTGGGCGTTGTGGCAGGTCTCCACCAAAGGTGAGGTGCGAACGCACTTGAACTTTGGGCGTCTTCGCACGAGAAGGTTTAGCCACAGCTTCTGCCACCTCAACAGGGGCACTGTCCAACATGGCCATCACACCCGCGTCTTCGCGGTTGAGCACCATCACACCACGCTTGCCAAAAATGTGGGCTTTGGCGGCTGCGTAGCCTTCCATGCTGCCGTGCCAGTCGAGGTGGTCTTGAGTGAGGTTGAGCACCACAGCTGCAGTGGGCTCGAAATTGTCCACGCCCTCCAACTGGAAGCTCGACAACTCCAACACCCACACCTGTGGCAGATACGGATGGTCTGCGGGTGGCGGAGGTGGTGGCACGAGGGGTGGCAAGTCCACTTCGAACGGCTCGTCATCTGCGGCTGCAACAGTTGCAACTTGCTCAGCATCCGTATCCGCCAGTGCCATTTGAGATTCAGTGTCGCCCTGAGCTGCTGTTTCTTGCGCGAGGGCTTCTTCAGCGTCCAATGCCATTTGTGCAGCAGCAGCTTTTTCTTTGGCCTCTAACTCAAGACGTGTTTGCTCGGCCAAAGCTTCATCAGCAGCCTGCGCCTCAGCTTCTTTAGCCGCCAGGGCATCAGCCGCAGCTTGCTCATTGGCCGCTTGATCAAGCGCTTGCGACAAGGTATCCAAGAGCGTCGGGCCAATATTGCCCGCTACAGCCACGCGCTTGCCTGCGCGCTCCAGCAACTGGCCTGTCAACGAGGTCACGGTTGTTTTGCCGTTTGTACCTGTGATGGCCAACACCTTGGGGTGATACGCCATGCTGTCTTGCAAATCGCTCAGCGCTTGAGCAAACAAGGTCAGCTCAGTGCCCACCCACAAACCAGCTGCCACAGCGGCGTTCCACACGGGCGCGACCGACTCAGGACTCAAGCCTGGACTCTTGAACACGGCACGCACGTCTTGGCCTTCGACCAAGCTCGCATCAAACGCGCCATGCACAAACTTGACAGCAGGCAACTCTGCTTGCAACGCCGCCAAATGCGGCGGCTGCTCACGCGTGTCCACGACTTTCACTTGCGCACCATGACGCGCGCACCAACGCGCCATCGCTAGGCCGGAGTCACCCAAGCCCAGAATCAGCACTGATTGGTTGTGGAGTGCTTGCATCGACTTATCTCAACTTCAAAGTAGACAGACCCACCAAGCACAGCAGCATGGTGATGATCCAAAAACGCACGACGACTTGAGTTTCTTTCCAGCCGCTTTTCTCAAAGTGGTGATGCAAAGGCGCCATCTTCAAAATGCGGCGGCCTTCGCCATATTTCTTTTTGGTGTACTTGAAGTAAGTCACTTGCAGCATGACTGACAATGCTTCCACCACAAAAATGCCGCCCATGATGGCGAGCACAATCTCTTGACGCACGATGACGGCAATCGTGCCGAGCGCACCGCCCAAAGCAAGCGCACCTACATCGCCCATGAACACTTGCGCAGGGTGGGTGTTGAACCACAAAAACGCCAAACCAGAACCCGCCATGGCTGCGCAGAAGATGAGCAACTCACCCGAACCTGGGATGTGCGGGAAGAACAAATATTTGGAATACACCGCGCTGCCTGTGACATAGGCAAACACGCCCAAAGACGACCCCACCATCACCACCGGCATGATGGCCAAGCCATCCAAACCATCGGTGAGGTTGACGGCATTGCTCGAGCCCACAATGACCAAATAAGTCATGATGACGAAACCAAACACACCCAAGGGATAAGTGATCTCTTTGAAAAAGGGCACCATCAAACCAGCCTTGGGTGGCAAATCCACATCAAAGCCAGACTTGACCCACGAAATGAAAAGCTCTGCCACTTTGAAGTTGTTGGCTTCGGAAATGCTGAACACCATGTACAGCGCAGCCACCAAACCAATGAGCGACTGCCACATGTACTTCTCACGTGAGCGCATTCCTTCTGGGTCTTTGTTGACGACCTTGCGCCAATCGTCCACCCAACCAATGGCACCAAAGCCAAAGGTGACGATCATCACAATCCACACAAAGCGGTTGGACAAATCGGCCCACAACAAAGTGGAGATGGCGATGCCAATCAAGATCAACACACCGCCCATGGTGGGCGTGCCACTCTTGGACAAGTGGGTTTCCATCGCGTACTCACGCACGGGTTGACCAATTTTCAAAGCAGCCAAGCCACGAATCACGGCGGGGCCTGCAATCAAACCAATCAGCAATGCAGTCAAGGCCGCCATCACCGCACGGAAGGTGATGTACTGAAAGACGCGGAAAAAACCAAATTCCGGCGACAGGGTTTGCAGCCATTGGGCCAAGGTCAGCAGCATGGTGCAGCCTCCTTTTTAGATGAATCACATTGAAGAATGGTGTCGATCACGCGTTCCATCTTCATAAAACGAGAGCCTTTGACGAGCACGCTGCCCATGTGCGGCAACAGCTTGGTCGTCTCAGCGTTGAGGGTGTCGATGTCAGCCATGTGCTGCGCCGCAGCGCCCACGGCTTGTGCGGTGTGCACAGCCAAGTCGCCCAAGCACAACACGTGGTCAATGCCTTGGGCTTTGGCATACGCGCCCACCTCTTGGTGGAACTCGGGGCCTTGCTGGCCCACTTCGCCCATGTCGCCCAACACCAGCAAACGTGGTGCAGGCAAATCGGCCAACACATCGATGGCGGCTCGCACCGAATCGGGGTTGGCGTTGTAGGTGTCGTCCACCACGGTGATGGTGCGGCCTTGGCACGTCACACTCAAGGCGCGTGAACGGCCTTTCACAGGCTCGAATTGGTTGAGGCCTTGGGCAATCACATCGAGTGACACACCTGCGGCCAAAGCGCAAGCGGTGGCGGCCAAGGCGTTGCCAATGTTGTGGCGACCCGCAATGTGCAGCTGCGCATGCAAGTCACCCGCAGGCGTGTGGGCCACCACAGCCCAGTGGTCTTGCTGCCACGCAGCGCTTTGCAAACGCACAGGTGCGCTGCTGTGGGACGCGAGTGAGAAACACAGCGTGGCACGTGCACCTGCCATGGCTTGCCATTGCGCGGTGTAGGTGTCGTCAGCGGGGAACACCGCCACGCCGTTGGCGGGCAAAGCCAAAATGACTTGGCCGTTTTCTTGGGCCACGGCATCAACGCTGTTCATGTGTTCTTGGTGTTCGCGCTGAGCGTTGTTGACCAAGGCCACGGTGGCTTGGGTCATGTCAGCCAGACCTGCAATTTCACCAGGGTGGTTCATGCCCAACTCCACCACCGCACTGCGGTGATGCGCGCGCATACGCAACAGGGTTTGCGGTACGCCAATATCGTTGTTGAGGTTGCCTTGTGTGGCCAACGCATCGTCACCAAAGCCTGCACGCAAGATGCTGGCAATCATTTGGGTCACGGTGGTTTTGCCGTTGCTGCCTGTCACGGCAATCACAGGCAATTTGAATTGGCTGCGCCAGCCTTTGGCTAACTGCCCCAACGCGATGCGCGTGTCTGGCACTTGCACACCCGAGAGCTTGGCTTCGGTCAAACCGTGCGTGGCCAAAGCAGCAGTAGCACCGCTGGTGGCCACTTGCGGCAAAAAGTCGTTGGCATCAAAGCGCTCGCCTTTCAAGGCCACAAACAAGTCGCCCGCTTGGCAGGTGCGGCTGTCTGTGTTGATGCGTTGAACCGTCAAGGCGGCATCACCCACCAGCTGTGCGCCGCTGAGCCACTGGCTGATTTGCTTCAAGCTGAGGTTCATCTCAGACATGGGCCGCCTCCTGCTTAGCGCGACGAAGCAACGCATCGCGTGCGTGCTGCACATCGCTGAACGGATGTTTGACGCCTGCAATTTCTTGGTAATCCTCGTGGCCTTTGCCTGCGACCAACACCACATCTTGTGCGCGTGCGTTCTGTACGGTTTGCGCAATGGCTTGCGCACGGTCGGCAATGACGATGGCTTTGTCTGCGTTTTGCACGCCAGCCAACATCTGATTCAAAATTGTTTGCGGGTCTTCGCTGCGTGGGTTGTCGCTGGTCAACACCACCTGCTGTGCGTATTGCTCAGCGGCTGCGGCCATCAAGGGACGTTTGGCGGCATCGCGGTCGCCACCGCAACCCAACACGCAGGTCAGTTCACCACCGCGTGACTGCGCGAGTGGCAACAAAGCTTGTACGGCTTGCGCCACCGCATCTGGCGTGTGTGCGTAATCAATCACGACCAAAGGCTCGCCCGCTTCGCCCACGGTTTGCATGCGGCCTGGCACGGCTGGCAACTCGCGACAAGCTTGCACGGCGTCAGCCAAGCTATAGCCCAAGGCGCGCAAACAAGCGATGACACCCAACACATTGCTCACGTTGTAATGACCAACCAAATGAGTTTGAAGCGCGTGCACTTCATCGCCCTCTGTCACATCAAAGCACAGACCTGTTATGCCGTGTTGGATGTGTCGAGCCACGATCTGTTGAGTGGATGTATATTGGCTGCAAACAGCACTTGAATCTGTGGCACACGACACCATCCAAACACTTGGCGCTTCAGCGCGTGCTTGCAGTTGCGCAGCCAAAGCAGAACCTTTGGCATCGTCCACATTGATCACTGCCGCTTGCAAGCCTGCCCAGCTGAACAAAGCCAGCTTGGCCTGCCAGTAGCTGTCCATGCTGCCGTGGTAATCCAAATGGTCTTGGGTGAAATTGGTGAACATGGCCACACGCACCTGCGTGCCGTCCAAGCGATGCTCAGCCAAACCAATCGATGACGCTTCAATAGCGCAAGCATGCACACCGACATCCACCATATGACGCAAGCGGGCTTGTAACAACACGGGGTCGGGCGTGGTCATACCCGTCACTTCGAGGTGACCGACTTCACCCACACCCAAGGTGCCCACGATGGCGCAGCGCTTGCCTGCGTTGTGCAGCGCATGCGCCAGCCACCATGCGCTAGATGTTTTGCCATTGGTACCGGTGATAGCCACCACGTCCAACGCTTGGCTGGGTTGCTCGTAATACGCTGCGGCAATCAAACCGCTGGCGGCTTTCAAGCCGTCATAAGTAGCAATGGCGTCGCTGTCAGTCCACGCAAATGCGTCAGCACCTGATTGCTCCACGACACAGGCAGTCGCACCTTGCTTCAATGCAGAGGCTACGAACTGTCGACCGTCCGTCACACCACCTGGCCAAGCGATGAAGCCGTCACCTGCGCCCACACGACGGCTGTCGGTGTGCAACACACCGCGCACTTGCGTGCGCAGCCACTGTGCGGCGTCTTGGGGGCTATGCAGTCGCTTCATCAAAACGACTCCTTCTCAATCTTGGTCACCACTTGGGGTTTGACCGCCATGTCGGGCTGCACGCCCATCATGCGCAAGGTTTGTTGCACGGTTTGGCTGAACACCGGTGCAGCCACATCGCCACCGAAGTAAGCACCATTGGTCGGCTCATCCACCATCACCGCCACCACGATGCGTGGGTTGTCGATGGGCGCGATGCCCACGAAAAAGCCACGGTATTTTTTACTGGCGTAGCCCTTGCCTTCTACCTTGTGTGCCGTGCCAGTTTTGCCCCCCACCGAGTAACCCATGGTTTGCGCCTTGGGCGCTGTGCCACCTTGGATGGTCACCATGTGCAGCATGTTGCGAATCGCGGCTGCGTTTTGCGGTGACAACACGCGGGCTCCGCTGACTTGCGCTTGGTTGGTTTTCACCAAACTCATGGGCACCATTTCACCGTCGTGGGCGAAAACGGTGTAAGCCTGAGCCAACTGAAACAAACTCGTAGATAAACCATAGCCATAGCTCATGGTGGCTTGCTCAATCGGGCGCCATGTTTTGTATGGACGCACCTTGCCAGCCACCGCACCCGGAAACGGAACTTGAGGCTTTTGCCCTAATCCCATCTGCGTGAACACTTCCCACATGTCATGGGGCTGCATTTGCATGGCGATCTTCACCGTGCCGACGTTGCTGGATTTTTGAATGATTTCATTCACGCTCAGCACGCCATGTGGGTGCGCATCGGTGATCGTGGCGGTGCCCATTTGCAATTTGCCGGGCGCGGTCTGAATCAAAGTTTCTGGCTTAACAATGCCCTTCTCCAAAGCCAAACCCACCACGAGCGGTTTCATGGTGGAGCCTGGTTCAAAGGTATCGGTGAGTGCCCTGTTGCGAAGCTGTGCACCACTTAAATTGCCACGCTTACCTGGTGAGTAACTGGGATAGTTGACCAAAGCCAACACCTCGCCTGTCTTGATGTCCAAGACCACAACACTGCCAGCCGCCGCCTTGTTGTTCACCACTGACTCTTTGATCTTTTCGTAAGCAAAGTACTGCACCTTGCTGTCAATGCTGAGCTGCAAATCTTTACCGTCCACTGGCGGAATCATTTCACCAATGTCCTCCACCACGCGACCCAAGCGGTCTTTGATGACGCGACGTGAGCCAGGCTTACCACCCAAGTCTTTGTTGAAGGTCAGCTCCACACCTTCTTGACCCAAGTTTTCAACGTTGGTGAAACCCACCACGTGCGCCACCGATTCACCCTCTGGGTAAATGCGTTTGTACTCTTTGCGGTCGTACACGCCTTTGATCTTGAGCGCAGCAATGTCTTTGGCCACCGACTCGTCCACTTGACGCTTTAGCCATACAAAGGTTTTGTCTTCGTCTTGCAGCTTCTTATCGAGGTCGGTTGGATTCATTCCCAGCAACTTCGCCAAGGCTTTGAGCTTTGCTGGGTCGCGCTCGATGTCTTCTGGGTTGGCCCAAATGCTAGGCACGGGTACGCTAGAGGCCAAGATGTTGCCATGACGGTCCAAGATGCGGCCACGATTTGCCGGCAAATCCAAAGTGCGCACAAAACGCACGGCGCCCTGACGCTTAAAGAAAGCGTTGTCAATCACCTGCACATAGGCCGCGCGCGCCACCAGACCCAAAAAGCCTGCAGCGATGACCGCCACGATGAACTGGCTGCGCCAGATCGGCGTCTTACTGGCCAGCAAAGGGCTGGAGGTGTATTGCACACTGCGGCTGCTCATGGACGAACCTCCGCTGATGCAGCAGCGCCACCTGGCACAGTGGCGTATTGCGTGATAGCAGGTGTGATGGTGCGCATGTGCAGCTGCTCACGCGCGAGTTTTTCAACACGCAGCGGTGTGGCTTGCGCACGGCGCTCTACATCCAAACGGTCGTTCTCGGTTTCCAACTGACGAGCCAAGCTGGTGGCGCGATCAATCTCAGTGGTCAGTGAGCGTGACTCGTACTGTGTGCGCACCAAGTAAAGCGCGCTGGCCATGACCGCCATCAGGAGAAGAAAGCTCACGCGACTCACGCCTGCACTCCCAAGCGCTCAGCCACACGCATGATGGCACTGCGTGAGCGCGGGTTGCCTTCCACCTCAGCCGCACTGGGCTTGATGCGATCAATCGCTTTGAAATCCATCACCTTGGGCGCCGCAAAAGGCGCACGGCGGTCGTACACCTCACGCGAATGTTGCGTGATGAACTGTTTGACGATGCGGTCTTCCAAGGAATGGAAACTGATCACAGCCAATCGACCTCCGGGGCGCAGCACATGCAACGAAGCGCTCAGCGCTTGTTGCAACTCCTCAAGCTCGGCATTGATGAAAATCCGAAAAGCCTGAAATGTGCGCGTTGCAGGATCCTTGCCCGGCTCGCGGGTTTTGACCGTGTCAGCCACGAGTTGGGCCAATTCAGCGGTGGATGTAGGCACGCCCCGTTCTTGTCGGCGAGCATCAATCGCCTTTGCAATCTGTAAAGCAAACCGTTCTTCGCCGTATTCACGTATCACCTCCGCGATGTGTTGGACTTCTGCCTCGGCCAGCCACTCGGACACACTCTGGCCACGAGTCGTGTCCATGCGCATATCCAAGGGGCCGTCGTTCTTGAATGAAAAACCGCGTGCTGGGTTGTCGATCTGGGGTGAGCTCACCCCCAAATCCATCAGCACACCGTCGATCGAACCCGCCTCCAACTCCCCCAAGTGCGTGAAGCCTTGGTGACGAATCGAGAAACGCGGATCTTGAATTTGTTGGGCCTCGGCAATCGCATCGAGGTCTTTGTCGAAGGCAATCAAACGGCCTTGGGGCGAGAGCTTGGACAAGATGAGACGGGAATGCCCACCACGACCAAAGGTCGCATCTACGTAGGTACCGTCCGGCTTGATGTCGAGTGCATCGACAGCTTCGCTGAGTAGGACGGTGGTGTGCTGCCATGGCGTGTCCACCGTCATCCTTTAAAAAGAGAATTCCTTGAACACATCGGGCATCTCACCCTGCATGGCCTGGGCTTCTTGCGCCTCGTAAGTCGCCTTATCCCAAAGTTCAAAGTGGTTCCCCATGCCCAAGAGCATGGTGTCTTTGCTGATGCCCGCTGCCGTGCGCAGCTCAGGCGAGATGAGGACACGACCTGTGCCATCCATCTCCACATCCATC
Organism: Pseudomonadota bacterium; assembly: GCA_041180165.1. Classification (GTDB taxonomy): domain Bacteria; phylum Pseudomonadota; class Gammaproteobacteria; order Burkholderiales; family Burkholderiaceae_C; genus Limnohabitans. Next base: position 374,783 of record JBEGSC010000002.1, read on the forward strand.
GCATTGCCCAAGAAGATGCGTTTCCACCATTGCGCACTCATCGGCAACGAGGCAATGCGCTCACGGAACTTCTCCCACTCGGTACGGGGAAAGATCATCAAACAGCCGTGGGGGTGACGTGTGATCGTGAGCTGCCCAGCCGCAGTCGCGCTCAAAACGTCGCGATGCCGCGTTGGCACCGACAGACGACCTTTGGCGTCGAGACTCAGCGATGAAGCGCCCTGAAACACGTTGGGAACCCTTTTTCACAGACAGACAAACACATCAACCAGCGGCAAAAGCACCAAGGGCACTTTTCACCACTTAATTGCACTTATTTGCACTGTATCAGGAAAACGCGTTCCGAACAGTCAGATTTGGAATTTTTTCAATGAAATCAACAACTTACAGCGATTTTAACATCCGCACCACTGGCCAAAAATCGTTATAAATGAAGCACTTAGAAAAGGCACTAAAAGTGGCTTATGAAGAAAAACAGGCATAAAAAAAGCAGGTCCTTAGACCTGCTTTTTGAGGATTTTTGGCGTTTTGGCCATCAATCCCCGAACATGCGCTGCTTAATTTCGCGACGTTCTTGTGCTTCGAGCGACAAACTAGCCGTTGGACGAGCCAACAAACGACCCACACCGATAGCTTCACCGGTTTCATCGCAGTAGCCATAGTCGCCGTCGTCAATGCGCTGGATGGACTGCTCAATCTTCTTAAGCAACTTGCGTTCGCGGTCGCGCGTGCGCAATTCCAAGGCGTGTTCTTCTTCAATCGTGGCGCGATCAGCTGGATCGGGTACCACCACCGTGTCTTCACGCAGATGCTCAGTGGTTTCACTGGCGTTACTGAGCACTTCGTTTTTCAAATTCACGAGCTTGAGACGGAAGAAAGCCATTTGGGTGGCGTTCATGTACTCGCTGTCAGGCATGGCGATGATTTCTGCATCGGTCAGTTGGTCGGCCGTTTTGGTCTTCCAGTTATTAGCAAGCTTGGCGTCTTTTTTAGGTATCACGGGAACAATGGTTGGAGCAGAGGGTGCCGTCATCGGCATAAAGCTGTTCTTGGCTGCGTTGGACGCAACCACTTGAGCTGGCGGGGGTGGAACCAAAGCCGCCATCTTGGCGGCTCTGGAGTTTTTCTTGTGCACCACAGGGGTGTAGCCAGGAATGATGGGCGTCACATGCACAACGGGTGCAGGTGCAGCCACCACTTTGGCTTTGGGTTCTTTGGCGGGCTTGACCGCTTTGACCACCGGTGTTTTGACCGCTGGGGTTTTCGCAACTGGGGTTTTCTTAGCGGATGCAGCTTTCGGCGCGGCCTTGGCTGCTACTTTAGCCACTGGCTTAGCAGTAGCCTTCTTGGCAGCGGGTTTAGCTGCGGCTTTGACAGGGGCTTTGGCCTTGACGGGAGCCTTCACCACTGCTTTAGCTGGCGCTTTCACTGCTTTGGCAGGGGCCTTCACCACTTTGGCAGGCGCTTTCTTGGCAGCGGCTTTTTTAGCAGGTGCTGCCACCTTCTTAGCGACTACCTTGTTAGGTGCTGCTTTAGGAGCTGCAGGTTTTTTAGCCGGCGCTTTTTTAGCAACGACTTTCTTGGCAGCGGCTTTAACTGGCACAGCTTTTTTGGCTGCGGGTTTCGCGGCTGGTTTGGCCGACTTTGCGGGGGTCTTCACCGCCACAGGTTTTTTCACAACCTTTTTCGCAACCGCTTTAGGTGTTGCAACTGTTTTCGTCGCTTTTTTCGCGACAACAGGCTTCTTAGAAGCGGTTTTCTTAGATTTTGCGTTCACGGTGGGTCTCCTCGCGGCCTCAGCCAAGGCGGATGCATTGGCAGGGTCTGGCGCGCGGGATTGTAGCCACAATCCCCAAGGGTTCAATAAATTAGTTAAAACTGACAAAACTCATCAAACCAGAGATTGCTCAAGGCCTTGCACCAAGATGTCTTTCGGCAAATCAATACCAATGAACACCATCTTGCTGATGCGCTCTTCGCCTTCGGCCCAATCGGGGCCTAAATCACTACCCATCAACTGGTGCACGCCTTGGAAGATCACCTTCTTTTCGGTGCCTTTCATATTGAGCACGCCTTTGTAGCGCAGCATCTTGGGGCCATAGATGTTGACGATGGCACCCAAAAAGTCTTCCAGCTTGGCAGGATCGAACTTGCGCTTGGTCTTGTAGACAAAGCTCTTCACGTCATCATCATGGTGGTGATGGTGGCCGTGGTTGCAATGCTCGTCATGCACATGGTCATGGTCGCAATGTTCACCGTGCGCATGATCGTGGCCATGTGAATGGTCATGCTTGTGCGAAGGGTGGTCGCAGTGTTCGCCATGGTGGTGATGGTGGTCGTCGTCTGACAGGAAGTCGGGATCGATGTCGAGCTTGGCGTTCAAGTTGAAGCCACGCAGGTCAAACACCTCGCTCAAAGACACTTCACCGAAATGCGCCACTTTTTGTGGCGCGCGTGGGTTCATGTGCTTCAGGCGGTGTTGCAAAGCATCTAGCTCGACAGGCGATACGAGATCAGCCTTGCTGATGAAGATTTGATCGGCAAAGCCCACTTGGCGGCGCGCTTCTTGGCGGTCATTGAGCTGTTGAGCGGCGTGCTTGGCGTCGACCAAGGTGAGAATGGAGTCGAGCAAGAAGCTCTCGGCAATTTCGTCGTCCATGAAGAAGGTTTGCGCCACAGGGCCGGGGTCGGCCAAGCCTGTTGTTTCGATCACCACGCGTTCGAAGTCGAGTAAACCTTTGCGTTTTTTAGCGGCCAACAGTTGCAATGTGGTGCGCAAGTCTTCGCGGATCGAGCAGCACACGCAGCCGTTGTTCATCTGAATGATTTGCTCGTTGGTGTCAGACACCAAGATCTCGTTGTCGATGTTTTCTTCGCCAAACTCGTTTTCAATGACGGCAATTTTTTGGCCATGTGCTTCGGTCAACACGCGCTTGAGCAGCGTGGTTTTGCCCGAGCCCAAAAAGCCGGTCAGGATGGTGGCGGGGATCAACATAAAAAGTAACCTTGTAAAAACAACTTCAGTAGCACGCTATTGTCGCCGAGCTGGCTGCTCAGGCCAGCGTCGCCGCTTTGATGACCACCAAGCCCTTGAGGTATTCGCCTTCAGGGAAGGTCAACGTCATCGGATGGTCGGGCGCGCCTTGCATGCGCTCGCTGATGTAGCCATCCACGCCCGCATCTGTGCCCGCCGAGGCCACGATTTTGTGAAACAAGTCAGCGCTGATGCCGCCCGAGCAGCTGTAGGTGAACAACACGCCACCCGGCTCCAAAAGTTTGAACGCCAAACGGTTGATGTCTTTGTAGGCCCGTGCCGCACGGTCGGCATGCGCGGCGGTGGGCGCGAACTTGGGCGGGTCAAGCACGATGGCGTCAAACGTGCGGCCCTCTTGAATGAATTGACGCAACGAGGCATTCACATCCGCATCCATCATGGTGGTGCGTGAAGCGTCAAACCCATTCAAAACCACATTGGCCTTAGCCAGCTCAATGGCCGGGCCAGATGAATCAATGGACGTCACATGCGCCGCACCACCAGACAGCGCCGCCACTGTAAAACCACCCGTGTAGCAATAGCAGTTGAGCACACGCTGAAACTGCAAACGCTTGGCGTAGTCGGCAAACTTCTTGCGGCTGTCGCGCTGGTCCAGATAAAAACCGGTTTTGTGCCCTTCGGCCACGTCGAGCGACAGCTGCCACTCGTGTTCGCGCAGCACCACGCCAGTCTCGCCCTCGCCGCGCAACCAACCTGTGACTTCGGGCAAGCCTTCGAGTTGGCGCACGTTGGCGTCTGAGCGTTCGTAGAGTTTCGTTAAGCCCGTTTGCGCGAGCAACTCATCGGCAATCACGCTTTTCCAGCGCTCCGTGCCACACGACAAAAAGGCGGCCACCAAGATGTCGCCATACCGGTCGACGATGAGGCCGGGCAGCCCATCAGATTCCCCGTGAATCAGGCGCACGCCGTTGCTTTGAATGTCAAAGCGGCTGCGCGCCGCGATGGCGCGGGCAATGGACGCTTTAAAAAACGAAGCGTCAATGCGTTGCTTTTCGTCAAAGCTCCAAATGCGCGCACGGATTTTGGAGTTGGGGCTGAACGAGGCCCAGCCCAAAAACTGCCCCTCAGCGCTCTCCACGCGCACGGTCTCGCCCGAGTCGCCGCCGCCCTTGGCAATCGCGCCTTCAAAAATCCAAGGGTGACGGCGCAGGGCCGAGCGTTCTTTGCCTGCTTTGAGTTTGATAGTTTTCATTGCTTTGATTGTCGCGGCAGAGATGGCCGCGTCCCTCATTAATCGAAACTCACAAACATATTGATCGCAAATAACTTTTAAAAATCAGTCACTTTTACAGTCACCCCTCATTCAAAAATCACAGCGAGCGCGGTTTGAGAAAAGAAAATGGCTGGCTTTCCATCAGTTGCATCCGGCCAGAAGATGGACAACTGTGCCTGGTGACCCGTTCAACGTGGGCTGAGCCAAGGCTTTTGAGGTTCGAGCTCAGCGCACTCATGGTTGACTGGGCGTTTGTGGGCGGCACGCGTCAGCGCATCAAAGCCAACGCCGCCGATTTGCTTTGGATCCCCGCAGATTGGGAAGCGCCAAGCCATCCAAACCTTTGATTATTTTTTACGCGCCCTCGGATGCGCCGCGTCATACGCTTTGGCCAAATGCTGAAAATCCAACCGCGTATACACCTGCGTGGTGGTGATGTTGGCGTGGCCCAGCAACTCTTGCACCCCTCGCAAATCTTGGCTGGACTGCAGCACATGGCTAGCAAACGAGTGGCGCAGCATGTGCGGGTGCACGGGCGTAGACAAACCCGCCTTCAAGCTGCGCTGACGCAAGCGCTGCCACACAGCTTGGGCTGTCAGGCGCGTACCGTTGCGACCAATAAACATCGCGGTTTGTTCGGCAGTGGCTGGGGTCAGGCCTTGCTCGCGCACGGCTATCCAGGCCTGCATGGCCTCTAGTGCTTTGCTGCCCACGGGCACGCTGCGGCGTTTGCTGCCTTTGCCCAACACGTGGGCTTCGCCAGCTTCAAAATCAATCCAGCCTTTGGCTTGCGCACCCGCTTGCACATCTAAGCCGACCAATTCGCCCACGCGCAGGCCACAGCCGTACAGCAGTTCCACCAGCGCAGCGTCGCGGCACTCTAGCCACGGATCGCTTGCTTCATCAGGCGTTTTGTACTCAGCCAACTGCACAGCATCGTCCACGCTCAACGCTTTGGGCAAGGGCTTGGGAGCTTTAGGGGCGCGCACGTCTTGCACGGGGTTGCTACTGACCAAGCCTTGACGGCCTAGCCACACATAAAACCCGCGCCAACCTGAGAGGATGAGCGCTATGCCGCGCCCACTGCGGCCACCGCTGTGCATCTGTGCCACCCAACGACGGATGTGTGTGCTTTGCACCGCATCGAGTGCCACGTTGGCTTGGGCTGCGTAGTCGGTGAGTTTTTCTAGGTCGAGGCTGTAGAGCGTGACGGTACGCTCAGCCAAGCGCTTTTCAAAGCGAACGTGGTCGAGGTAGCGGGCGACCAAGTCCATGTACTTTGAATGCGTAGTTTTTAACGGAGGTGTGAGAGCGCTGCGCTGGCCAAGTCACCCATGCGTTCGATGATGGTAGTGCCCATGCCTTCGTAATAGCGCTGCGGATCGGGCGAAGCCAAAACCAACAAGCCAATCACCGGTTGCTCAGCCGCAGTTTGTGGTGTGTCTTCAGGACGCGTGGCACGCAAGGCGATGAAAGCAACCGACTGAGCGGCGGCGGGGTCGGCCAGCCACTGCACGGCATCGAAGTTGTTGTTGATGCCCACATAGGGCGTGGCCAACGAAGCGGCGAAATCTTTGATGGGATCAATCACACTTTGCGCGAAGGGCTCAATTTTGAAATCCTCGCGTACGTCCCACACCTTGATGGCCACTTGCGGAACCATGAAGTCGTGCTGGATGTGATCGGCAATGATGTTTGGCAAATCGCGTGCATTGCTGGTCATCAACAGGGTTTTGACCCAGCGTTGCATGCGCTCAATCAGCACCTCGTTTTCTGTGCCGTGGCGCATCATGTCCATCATGCGCAACTCAAGGGCGCGAATCTTCTCGCGCATCATTTCGGCTTGACGCTCTTGCAAGCTCACAGCGCGATGGCTGTGTGGGCTGGTCAGTTTGACGGCTGACAACAGCTCGGCATGACGCTCGAAGAAGTCTGGCGTGTGCACCAAAAAATTGGCGATGTCGTCTTCGGTGATGGGGTTCATAGCAGCATGGGTCATAGGGTGTCAGGAATGGTGATTTCGCCTTGAAAGACGGTGGTGGCTGGGCCGGTCATGCGCACAGGTGTGTCGCCGCCCTGCCATTCGATGGTGAGTGTGCCGCCGTGGGTTTGCACGTTCACAAGTGAATCTAGCAAGCCCCAGCGAATGCCAGTGACCACCGCCGCACAAGCGCCAGTGCCGCAGGCCAATGTTTCGCCCGCTCCGCGCTCGAACACGCGCAAGCGCACTGCGTTGCGGCTGAGCACTTGCATGAAGCCAGCATTCACGCGCTTAGGAAAAGCTGCGTGGTTTTCAATGAGGGGGCCTTGCGCCAGCACAGGGGCGGTGTCGACATCGGCCACCACTTGCACGGCATGTGGGTTACCCATAGACACCACGCCCACGTTCACCAAGTCGCCATTGCTCAGGGCCAATTGCCAAGTGGTGTCGTTCACAGTGGTGGCGTATGGTGCCGCAAACGGCACTTGGGGTAGGTCGAACACTGGAGCACCCATGTCCACCGTCACTTGACCGTCTGGCATTTCTTGAAGGGTGATGACGCCGCCATGCACTTTGACGCGCACGGTGGTTTTGTCAGTCAGGCCTTGTTCGCGCACAAAGCGCACAAAGCAGCGCGAGCCGTTGCCGCACTGCTCCACCTCGCCGCCGTCGGCGTTGTGGATGACGTATTCAAAGTCCACATCGGGCTGCGGCGCAGGGCGTACGCTGAGAATTTGGTCTGCGCCCACGCCAAAGTGGCGATCGGCTAGAAAGCGGTAGTGAGCGGGCGTGAGGTGCAAGCGCTGCGTGGTCTCGTCCAAGACCACGAAGTCGTTGCCGGCGCCTTGCATTTTGGTGAAGCGAATTCGCATGGGCTGATTATCGGCCACGATCCACACCATTCGACACCCCCACCCCTTGCTTGCATTGCCCCTCGCAGGGCAAAGGCTGTCGCTGAATAGTCAGCCCATTAGCGCGCTTACGTTTATGCTGCACGCCTTCTACTACCAACCCTTCTTTTCTCATGCGCATTCCAGCCTGGACCCCCGAACAAAAACACCAACCGCAAGACTTGGTCGATGCCATCTTGGCCCGTCGCGGCGGTGAACTGATGAACCTTGACCGCGCCCTGCTGTGGAGCGAGCCCGTGGCACGCGGCTGGAATGTGTATTTGAAAAACGTGCGCACCGGCTTACCCACCAGCCGCAAGTTGTGCGAGCTGGGCATTTGCACAGTGGCGTTACTGACCGGCGCGAAGTACGAGTACCACCACCATGCGCCCGACTTTTTGACCGCAGGGGGCACACAAGCCCAACTCGACGCGCTGAACCGCGTGATGCAAGGTGATGCTTGCCAAAGCGTGACAGACGCCGCGTTCAATGACATTGAAGCCTTGGTGGTGCAATACGCGGCACAAGTCACACGCAATGTGAAAGTTGATGACGCGCTTTTTGCAGAGATGCAGACACGTTTCACCACCACCGAACTTGTGGAGCTAACCATCGCCATTGCCACCTACAACATGGTGGCGCGATTTTTGGTCGCCTTGCAAATCACACCTGACGGTGAAGCACCTCGTTAAGTCACACGCCGGCAAGCGCTCACAACCAACAAAAAAGGCCACCTTACTCGGTGGCCTTTTTTGTTGGTGAGGGCGATTAAAAAATCAATCAGCCTTGATGCCGTTGTCTTTGACCACCTTGGCCCAAATGTTCATTTGCTTATCAATGAATGCACCAGCTTGCGCAGGTGTGCCACCCATGATGTCAATGCCTTGTGCGTCGAGCTTCTTGGCCACTTCGGGATTCTTCAGGGCTTTGTTGAGCTCTTCGTTCATGCGTTTGACCACATCAGCCGGTGTTTTGGCAGGAGCCAACACAGCCCACCAAGCGGGGGCTTCAAAGCCGGGGTAGCCGTTCTCGGCAATGGTGGGTACGTTAGGCAAATCAGCAGCGCGTTTGGGGGTGGTCACGGCCAATGGGCGCATACGTCCACTGTCGATATGGGGCTTGGTCACAAACACCGAAGCGATAGACAAAGGCACGTGGCCAGAGATGGCGTCGCTCATCAACGGGCCGCCACCTTTGTAAGGAATGTGGGTCCATTCCAAGTTGGCGTCTTTGCCCAACAAGGCCATGGCCAAGTGCCCCAGACTGCCGTTACCAATCGAACCAAAGCTCACATTCTTCTTGGCCTTCGCAGCGTCCACCACGTCCTTGAAGGTTTTGTATTCAGAGTTGACGTGCGTGGCCAGCACCATGGGCGATGTGCCCACCAACACCAGCGGTGTCAGATCTTTTTGGGTGTCATAGGGCAAGTTGGGGTTGAGGGCAGGGTTCACACCGTGGGTGTCAAACACCACGGCAAATGTGTAGCCATCAGGCGCAGACTGCGCCACAGCAGCTGTACCAATGGCACCCGACGCACCTCCACGGTTTTCCACAATCACGCTTTGGCCAATTTGCGTGCTGAGCTGTTGCGCCAAGATACGCGCCACTTGATCCACAGAGCCGCCTGGTGGGAACACCGCCACCATCTTGATCGGTTGCTTAGTCGGCCAGGCTTGTGCAGTGGCGAGTTGCGGCACGCTGAGTGCGGCTAATGTCAGAGCCAAACCAATAGCGGTTTTGAATGTGCGTCGTTGCATGCAGATCACTCCTAAAGAAAAACTGTCTTGGGCAAATTGTTAGTCAAACCCAAGGGCCGCAAGATGCGGCAATTACGCAAGGGTAAACACTCAGAAACCTCAGTTCTTGGCGGATCTCCATAATGTGCGCATGGTCCGCACTACCCAACTCCTTCACCCCCACAAAGAACCCGCACGCCTACTACCTGCCGCCACCGTGCTTCTGCTGCGCGATAGCCCGCAAGGGCTAGAAGTGCTGATGACACGCCGCTCGGCCTCGGCCAGCTTTGCGCCGGGTGCCTATGTTTTTCCCGGCGGAGGCATTGACGCAGCCGACGCACTGGCACACCCACATGCCAAGCGTCGCGCCACGCAAAGTGACTTGCACCTCACCCAAGCCATTGCCGCCATTCGCGAAAGCTTTGAAGAACTGGGCATCTTGCTGGCTCGCCACGCCAACGGCCAAATGGCCAACGCGGCTGACATTGCCGCGCTTGACCGCAAAGCCTCGGGCGGCGATTTCGCCCAGCAGTGCGCAGCACGCGGCCTAACGCTCGCGGCTGACGAAGTGTTTGTGCTGGCCCACTGGATCACCGACCGCGACCTGCCTCGCCGCTTTGATGTGCCGTTTTTGGTGGCCCGCATGCCCGACGCACAAACACCCGTGGCCGATGAGAAAGAACAATTCGTCCCTGAGTGGGTTCGCCCTGCGGATGCGCTGAGCCGCCACGCCCAAGGCGATTTCTTCATCATCTACCCCACCATCAAAACCCTAGAGCGCTTGCAAAGCTATGCCACGGTCGACAGCGTGTTGGCGGACTGCGCCAGCGAACAACCTTGGTTCACCAGCTGTCCGCGTGCTGGCTGGCTAGGCGGCAAAGAAGAACGTTATATGGAGCACGAGGGGCCATTTGGTGAACTCGCCCTCACCTGCCCCGATGGGCAAATGCTGCATCACCTCGATTGGGTAAGTGACCAACCCGTGCTGCTGCTCAAAAACGTGCAACGCCTCACCGCCCCCAACCCGGGCGTGATGACCGGCCCCGGCACCAACAGCTATTTGGTGGGCGATCCCGACACTGGCTACGCGGCCATCGACCCTGGCCCCGAAGATGCCGAACACCTCGACCGCTTGTGGCGTGCTGCTGGCGGCAACATCCGTTACATCGTGTGCACGCATTCACACCCTGACCACTCACCGGGTGCGGCACCGCTGCAAGCCCTGTGTGCACAACATGGACACACGCCCCCCGTTTTGGGCCTCGCCTCACACGCCTCTGCGCGAGCACACAGCCAATTCACCCCCGACCGCGAGCTTGACGATGGTGAGCACTTGATCTTGCAAGGCAACGGTGTGACGCACACCTTGCGTGTGATTCATACACCGGGCCATGCCGCCAACCACCTGTGCTTGGTGCTCGAAGAAGACGGCTTGTTGTTCAGCGGCGACCATGTGCTCAACGGCAGCACCACCGTGATTGACCCGCCCGACGGCAACATGAACGACTACTTGAACTCGCTCGACAAACTATTGGCCGCATGCGAGCAAGACCGCATTGAATTCATCCTGCCTGCACACGGCTACGTGCTGGGCAACTTGTGGGATGCGCCGCACGATGCGCGTGCTTGCATCCACCACCTCAAAGCTCACCGTCTCAAACGTGAAGCCAAAATTTTGAAGGTCATACAGCAGCACCCCGAGGGCAGCATGGATGATTGGGTGAAGCTGGCTTATGACGATGTGCCACCCCGTTTGTGGCCCGTGGCCATGCGCTCGTTACTGGCGCATGTGGAGCGCATTCGCATGTTGGGCTGAGGGTGCGACCTCAGTCCTCTTTGTCCTCACTCCCTAGCAAACTACCAACAGCACGCACCGGTGCCGTGACGACTTTGAGCAGCGTATTGCCGATGGTCTGAGCCACCAAGCCACCGAACGAAAACTCTGGCGCATCGACAGCACCAGACACTGGTAAGTCGATGTCAATTTGCCCGCTGCTGTTTTTCAGCAGAGACACACCCAATGACACGGGTGCATCCACAGCGTGTGGGCTTGACACTTGTTCTCCCAAGGTCAGGTGGTCAATCACCACATGGTGATCTGCCTGTAATTGTTTATTTTGAATGCGATAACTCGCATTCACCGACAACTTGCCCTTGTTGATCGGATAGCCCAAATACTTTTTCGCGTAGCCAGAAAAACGCGTGAGATCCACACCTGTGGTCTGCAACTTGGCATCCATAAACGCTGTCACATCGAGAGGCTGTAAGCGCGCTTGCAGTTGCAACGGCGCGGTTGAAGCGATGGTGGCTTTGAGCGCCACATCGGCTTGTGTGCCAGGCTGTGTGCTGATGTTCTTCATCACCGCATTCATATCGCTGATGCGTGTTTGGACGACGGGCGTTACAGACGCATCTGCAAAATCAACAACACCGCGCGTCAAAGTGAGTTGATCGACCTGAACTGCAAATGCCTTATTGGTAGCCGCTGGCTTGCTCTGTGGCAGCTGCGCAGGTGGCAATGCAGCTACCCAATTGACTTGACCATCTGTGTGAATGCGCAATGCAGCTTGAGGATCATCCAGCGTGACGTTGCTGATCATCACAGGCCCGGCCAACAGATTGCTCGTACTCAAGGATAAGGCCAAGGTTTTGAACGACAACAAGGCTCTCTCGCGCACATCGTTGATCGCCACATCTTGCAACTGCACAGTGCCATTCACCAACAAGGCCGCATCTCCTGCAACTTGGCTGAAGAGAATTTTCAAATCAGTGCTCAACTTGCCACTGACCAAACGCAAGGGCCATGTCGGCGGCATATACGCCTGCAAGGCGGTCAAATCAAAAGCATCTACGCGCAAGGCCAACGCCCCGTCTGGCACATCGGCAAGCGGCTGCACCCCGCCCGACACATGCAAAGGTGCGCCGTTAAAAGTGGCGGAAAACTCGGGCAAGAGTGACACGCCGTGATTGCCAAATACGTTGCTGACCATGGGCAATGTGAAATTGACATTTTCAAGCGTGTGCATGCGCTGAAAAGGTCGATCATCCAAATTCACACGGCCATCTGAAATTGACACCTCGCGCAGCACAAACGGCGGTAAGGCGACTGAGCTTTCTGGTTTGTCGCTGACGAGTAAATCAGAAAAATCAAAACGTCCTTGACCCAAATGCGCCACTGACACACGTGGGCTTTGCAGCGTGAGGGCGTCAAGCACCCAAGCGTGCTGGGTGATCGATTTTGCGGACACATCCACCGTCAAACGCTGCCAGCCAAGAAACTCAGCTCCCTCTGCATTTTTGATCGAAAGACCGTCCACACTGAGCGACAAAGACAAGGGGTGTAGCTGCACCGCATGCACTGTCACCTCACGCTTCAGCGTGCGTTGCAGCTGACTGACCAACACCCACTTGAGACCGAGCGGCGTCGCCCACATCAGCGCAAGGACGATCAACAATGCCCCCACCATTCGACGACGTTGGGCTAACAAACCCAGCCAATGGGATTGCGGCAAAGGTAGTTCTTTTTCACTCATATCGCAGCAAGTGTAATTGCGGCGAATAGGTGGCTCATCCGCCTATGCGTGGCCCGCGCTCTGCGTCGATAAAAACACACGCGCCATGCTGGACGAAATTTGCGCCCATGCTTCATCACTCAGATGTGCAGGCTTTTGCTTGCTGAAAGTGAGCTTTGTTTCTTTAGAAAAATCATGCACCGCAAACACCACACAGTTGGTCGTACCCGGCGCATTGACGATCCACAACGCGCCATCAAATGCAGCTTCGATGCGGTCCACATACACATCGCGGTAAGCGCTGAAGCGGTGCAAATTAGCCACAGCCACGCCGCCAATGTTGAGCACGCGGCGGCAGTCAGAATAAAACTGCGGCGAGCACAACTGCTCGGGCATGCCGTGTTGGTCAAAGCCATCGACAAACACCACATCAAAGTTTTGCTCAGTCTGCGCCACGAAATGTGCCGCATCCATTTGCACCACTTGAAACCGTGCATCGTCGTCGGGAATGCAAAAGCTTTGGCGCAACGCAATGACGTGCGGGTTGATTTCCACCACCGTGATGTGTGCGTCGGGCAAATGCTTGTAACAAAACTTTGCCAACGAGCCGCCGCCCAAGCCCACCATCAAGATACGTTTGGGTTGCGGCTGAAACAACAACACGCCCATCATCAAGCGCGTGTATTCAAACTGCAGCTCGTCGGGTCGCGCGGTGTTCATGTGGCTTTGAATGTCCACATCGGAAAACACCATCGTCTTGCTGAGCGCGGTTTCGTGGACGATGGGTTGCTCAAAGCCGTCGGTGGAAATGGGGTCTGACATCTGCGGCCTTGAAGATAAGAAAAGTGTGAAGTCCGCCGATACGCCGGATTCTGTGCACGCGGGTTGCCCCACGCGTGACCGTCATTAATCTGGGCCGAGGGTCACCCACTCGGCTCGGTGCTACCTACCCGCCAACCATTCCTGCGGACCACAGGATCAAGTAGCACGGCGAACCGCGCCGCTCGGGGCTGGCCTACTTGGTATTGCTGCGCGTAGAGATTGCCCGTTTCACCCGAACTGAATCGGCTCGTCTCTGTTGCTCTGATCCTCACCTCACGGTGGAGAGGTGTTACCTCTTACGCTGTCCTACGCAGTCCGGACGTTCCTCCAGTGCCTGGTTTCCCAGATTGCACCAGCGACGGCCTAGCGAACTTCACGCTTTGATTATCGACGGATAATCACAACCCTCGACATAACTTGCCCGATCACCACGGGCCACACGCTTGTGATTCGACTCTCAGAACTCAAACTGCCTTTGTCGGCCGTCCCCTTCGAAGAACGCCGCGCTGCCGATGCGCCCGCCGAAACCGAGGCTGACCGCCAGCTACCACCCCACCCCTTAGACGCCCTGCGCACTTTGGCCGCGCAAGCCTTGGGTATTGAGACCAATGCCATCGCCGAAGTGAGCGTGTTCAAGCGCAGCTTTGACGCACGCAAACAAAACCTGTTGGTGGTCTACATCGTGGACATCGCATTGGTGGATGCCTCGCAAGAAGCGGCGCTGCTGGCCAAGCACGAGAATAACTCTCACATCCAAGCCACGCCCGACATGGCGTGGCACGCGCCTGCGCATGCCCCCGGCGACTGGGGCACGCACACCGGTGAGCGCCCCGTGGTGGTGGGCTTTGGGCCTTGTGGCATCTTCGCGGCGCTGGTCTTGGCGCAAATGGGCTTCAAGCCCATCGTGATTGAGCGCGGCACCACCGTGCGCCAGCGCACCAAAGACACCTGGGGCTTGTGGCGCAAAAAGATTTTGAACACCGAGAGCAATGTGCAATTTGGCGAAGGCGGTGCAGGCACGTTCTCAGACGGCAAGCTGTACAGCCAAATCAAAGACCCACGCCACTTGGGCCGCAAGGTGATGCACGAGTTTGTGCGCTTTGGTGCGCCCGAAGAAATTTTGTTCACCGCGCATCCGCACATTGGCACGTTCAAGTTGGTCAAAGTGGTGGAAGGCTTGCGCGAAGAAATCATTCGCTTGGGCGGTGAGGTGCGCTTTGAGCAGCGTGTGGTGGACATCGAATACGAAGACAACACAGATAAAGCCTCATCATCGCGCGCCATTCAAGCCCTGAAGGTCCACAACCACGCCACGGGCGAGACCTACTCCCTGCCCACCCGCTATGTGGTGATGGCACTGGGCCACAGCTCGCGCGACACCTTCACCATGCTGCACCGCCATGCGGTGGCGATGGAGGCCAAGCCCTTCTCTGTTGGCGTGCGCATTGAGCACCCGCAAAGCGTGATTGACCGCGCCCGTTGGGGCCAACATGCGGGCCACCCGCTCTTGGGCGCTGCCGACTACAAGCTGGTGCACCATGCCGAAAATGGCCGCGCCGTCTACAGCTTTTGCATGTGCCCCGGCGGCACGGTGGTGGCCGCCACCAGCGAAGCAGGTCGCGTGGTGACCAACGGCATGAGCCAATACTCACGCGCTGAGCGCAACGCCAACTCGGGCATCGTGGTGGGCATTGACCCGAGCGACTACCCCACCGACCCCGCTGCATTTGAAGCCGAGCTAGGCCAAGAACTCGGCAATGCCGTGCGCCACAGCACGCACGATGCCCCCGGCGGCTACCACCCACTCGCAGGCCTGGTGCTGCAACGCCAACTCGAAGCCCACGCCTACACCTTGGGCGGCAGCACGTACGAAGCGCCCTCCCAACTCGTGGGCGACTTTGTGGCTGACCGTGCATCCACCGCGCTGGGCAGCGTCGAACCGTCGTACAAACCCGGCGTGAAGATGGTGAGCTTGCATACCGCCTTACCCGACTACGCCATCACCGCCATGCGCGAAGCGCTGCCTGTGTTTGGCCGCAAGATCAAAGGCTACGACATGCACGACGCGGTGATGACAGGCGTGGAAACCCGCACCTCATCGCCTTTACGCATCGCGCGTGACGACGACAGCTTGCAAAGCCCCAATCTGCATGGCTTGTATCCCGCTGGCGAAGGCGCGGGCTATGCGGGCGGCATTTTGTCGGCGGGAGTGGATGGCATCAAAGTGGGCGAGGCCGTGGCGCGTCAGCTCATGACGCAACGGCACTAACTCGGCACACCACCTAGCCTTCGTACTTCACTCACCATCACACATCGCCACTCGGAGACACCCATGAAAGCCAACAACGTTTTAGACACCATCGGCCACACACCTCACATTCGCATCAACCGTTTGTTTGGCAACACGCATCAGGTGTGGGTCAAGTCCGAACGCACCAACCCCGGTGGCTCGATCAAAGACCGCATTGCCTTGGCGATGGTCGAAGCGGCTGAAAAGTCGGGCGCTCTGAAAGCGGGCGGCACCATCATCGAGCCCACCTCGGGCAACACGGGCGTGGGCCTCGCCATGGTCGCTGCAGTGAAGGGCTACAAACTCATCTTGGTCATGCCAGACAGCATGAGCGTGGAACGCCGTCGCTTGATGCTGGCCTACGGCGCCAGCTTTGATTTGACGCCACGCGAAAAAGGCATGAAGGGCGCCATTGCCCGCGCCGAAGAACTGGCCGCGCAAACACCTGGCGCATGGATCCCGCAACAGTTTGAAAACCCTGCCAACGTGGAAGTGCACACCCGCACCACCGCGCAAGAAATCATCGCGGACTTCCCAGAAGGCGTAGACGTGCTCATCACTGGCGTGGGCACGGGCGGTCACTTGAGTGGCGTCGCGCAGGTGCTCAAAGCCAAGTGGCCCAAGCTCAAGGTGTATGCGGTGGAGCCCACCGCTTCGCCCGTCATCTCGGGTGGCGCACCGGCACCTCACCCCATTCAAGGCATTGGCGCGGGCTTCATTCCGAAGAACTTAGACACTGCGCTGCTCGACGGTGTGATTCAAGTCGAGGCTGATGCCGCCCGAGAAATGGGCCGCCGCAGTGCGGCTGAAGAAGGCTTGTTGGTAGGCATATCTTCTGGCGCAACGCTGGCCGCGATTGCGCAAAAGCTGCCAGAGATCCCCGCAGGCGCCACGGTGCTGGGCTTTAACTACGACACGGGCGAGCGCTATTTGTCGGTGGAAGGTTATTTGCCGGTCTAAAGACCTCACGTATTTGAAATCTCATTCAAGGAGACCAGCATGTCGAGTCGAAGCGTTCACCTTCACCGCGTTTTAAAAACGTCACCTGAAAAGGTCTATCGCGCCTTCCTTGAAGGCGGCGCTTTGGCCAAGTGGCTACCGCCTTATGGCTTCACCTGCACGGTGCATCACCTTGATGCACGCGTGGGTGGCACGTTCCGCATGTCGTTTCACAATTTCGGCAGCGGCAATGGTCATTCGTTTGGTGGTGAGTATCTTGAGCTTGTGCCTAACGAACGCATCCGTTACACCGACAAGTTTGAAGACCCCAACTTGCCCGGCGTGTTGGAAGTCACCGTGTCGCTCACACCCGTGCTGTGCGGCACAGAGTTGAACGTCACACAAGCTGGTATTCCAGAGATGATTCCGCTGGAGATGTGCTACCTCGGATGGCAAGAGTCCTTGGAACAGCTGGCGAAATTGGTAGAGCCGCACATCGAGGGCTAAGCCCGCAAAGCCCCCACGTCAAAGCGCCCAACTCGGGCGCTTTTTCATCGGTACAACAAGCGGTCTAAGTCGGTTAACTCAGCTCTGGCTTCCTTGGCCAGCTGCGCTTGCTCTTTGAGCCACCGCTTCAATTCCGCCTCGTTTTGAATACGGCGCAGGTCGCGCTCTAGCGTATCCACCTCGTGCTCTTTGTCGCGTAGCTGAATGGCCAGCGCACGGGCCAAGCTCTCAGCGCTGATGTGATCGAGCTCATTCACACCGAGGTAGTGGCGAATTTCAAACTGGGCTTGAGCTTCGTCTTCTTCCAACGCCTCCATTTGCTCTTTAAGCAGCAGGCACATGGCGTTGAGTTTGTCGTCTGCCATGCGGCTCAAGGCCGCGCTGTCGATCTGGGCAATGTGCAATTGCAGCTTGAGCAACTCCGATAAGTTCTTGCGGTCATACGCAGCGTTGACTTCGCTCATCAACGCCGTTTTGCGCAAGCGCTCGGCTTCGTCAGGTTCGCGATCAGGATGCAGGGCGCTGGCGAGTTGGCGATACACCGTGCGTAGTGCGGTGTTGGCATCCATTTTTTGCTGCGCGTCTTTGAGCTGACGGGCTGCAGGTTTTTTCTTGGCCTTCTTGGCTTGGCGTTTGTCTTCAAGTCGTTGTTGCTGTTCGCGGTATTGGCGCAGCCCCGCTTCAAACACCGCCTCTGCCGTGTGCAAATCGTCAGCGCCGTGCAGGGGCTTGCCAAACAAATCTTCAAACACGGCCTTGGCATGCTCGGCACCGGCGCGCGCTTCTTCAGCCAAAGCTTGCGCATCTTCTTCACTGTGGTGTTGGCTGAAGATGGCTTGCACTTGCGGATCTTGCTTGTGCGCTAGCGCTTCACACAAAGCCAAGATGATTTGCGTCGCGCTGCGTCGCTGCGTCGCGGTCAACTCGGCCGTATGCAGACGATCATCCAAAAACAGCAACAGGTTTTGACGTGCCGCGTCTTCTTGGCTCTTCAAAGCAGCCATCGCACGCAAGTGGCTGCTGCGATGCTGTGTAGACAAAGCCTCCAGTGCGGCGATGGACTCAGACAACGCTGACACGCGCGCGAGCAAGGTATTGAACCGCTTTTGCGCAGGTGTTAACTCTGCATCAGGTTGAATGGCAACGGTCGCCACCGCTTGCGCGGGGGCGACCGTCCAAGGGGATTGCGGTGCGGTCAACGATCAGCGTGCGTTTTGCAATGCAGCAATACGCTCTTCCAAAGGAGGGTGTGATGCAAAGAGCTTGCTCAAATCGCCTGTGATGCCCATGGCCGCCACGCTGCTGGGCAAGGCACCTGCTTGCATTTGGCCCAAACGCGCCAAGGCGTTGATCATGGGTTGCTTGGTGCCCAAGAGCTGTGCTGAACCTTCGTCTGCACGGAATTCGCGTTGACGGCTGAACCATGCCACGACCATGCTGGCCACAAAGCCCAACACGATATCGAGCACGATGCTCGTGATGTAGTAACCCATGCCAGGGCCTGTGGATTCCTCGTCTTTGCTGCGCAACATGCTGTCGACAAAGTAGCCCACCACACGGCTCAAGAACACCACAAAGGTGTTAAGCACGCCTTGAATGAGCGTGAGCGTGACCATGTCGCCATTGGCAACGTGTGCAATTTCGTGGCCAATCACGGCCTCAATTTCTTCTTTGGTCATGCCTTGCAGCAAGCCTGTAGACACAGCCACCAAGGCTGAGTTTTTGAAAGCGCCCGTGGCAAACGCGTTGGGCTCGCCCTCGTAAATGGCCACCTCTGGCATGGCAATGCCAGCACGCTCAGACAAGCGTTGCACAGTAGCCATGATCCAAGCTTCGTCTTGGTTGCGTGGCTGGGTGATGACTTCAGCGCCCGTGCTCCACTTGGCCATGGACTTGCTCATCAACAACGAGATGAAAGCACCGCCAAAACCCATCACCGCCGCAAAGCCCAACAAAGCGCCCATGTTCAAACCATTGGCTGTGAGGAAGCGGTTGACGCCCAAGAGGCTAGCCACCACGCTCAGCACCAGCATGACGGCCAAGTTGGTGACGATGAACAAAATAATGCGTTTCATGTTTTCCTTTTCAGCGGTGAATACAAGGCACCGCAGGACTTGAATATTAGGGGTGTTTGCGCACTTTTCAAGTGGGCCTCTTAATTCCACAAAATTGCTAAGTCATTGTGTCCATCAAGTCGCGTTTGCCAAAACACGTTTCGGGCGAAACACCTGTGTGTCTTCGTAAAACGCACGCTCACCGTTGGCAGCCCACCAGCCGGGCACGCCCAGCACGGGCAAAGGTTCATAGGGCTTGGTGGCCAGTTTGGGCGGCTGAAGGTCTTGCACCAGCCACGCGTCTAGCGCAGCTTCGTCGTGCGGGTTGACCTCACTCGCAATGCGATACACATGGCCCGTGATGGACTTGTAGGGCGTGATGAGCTTTTCAAGCAGCGCGTGCCCAAACAACACCAAGTGCACTTGTTGCCATTGCGCCCGCAAGTCCACAAAGAGTTTGAGCCAGTCGCGCGCCTGCAAGGCCGCCCATACTTCATCAGGCGCGTGCATGAGGATGACGTTTTCGTCAAACAAAGTGAGCGCATCGCGCACGGGGCCGCGTGTGGCTTGTACGCCTTGTGCGGCAATTTCGGCGGCTTGCAGTTGGTTGAGGCGGCGTTTAGCCAGTGGAAAACGATGCCAACACAAGCCGTTGAAGAAGTCGTGCAGACCGTCTCGGGTGGGAACCTGTGCTGTTTTGAAGATGAAATCTTCGTAGGCTTGGCCTTCGGGTAAGTTTGCTTGTGGGACGAACTTCACCTCTTTGGCGTCGCCAAGTGCAAGGCCAGCACGGGTCGTGTTCACGCTCGCTGCGCTCGCAATATCACCCGATCCCGCGATGGCCTCGCGCTTGGCTGCGGGCAAGATGGCGTTGAGCGCTGCAGCCACACTTTGCTGTTTCAGCGATAAATGTGCGGTTGACTCGCCTAGTTCGCGCCACGGCGCGAACCACGGCTGGGACCAATCGATGTCAGCCAGCACATCGCCGCCAAACGCAGCTGTTTGGATGGCTTCAACGGCTGCGGTGTGTGCGGGTTTCTTTAAACCACGCGCCAAGGCAAGGCCTCGCCAGAGCGCAAAGGTTTCAGGTCGGCTTCGCCGAATGCAAAACTTTCGGGCGGTGTCCAGCTCTCGCGGCGCAGCGTGAGCGTGCCACTATTGCGTGGCAAACCATAAAAGTCTGCACCAAAGAAGCTGGCAAAACCTTCCAGTTTGTCGAGTGCACCTGCATTGTCAAATGCTTCGGCGTACATGGGCATGGCGGCGTGCGCGGTGTAGCAGCCGGCGCAACCTGTGGCGTGCTCTTTGAGCTGTGCAGGGTGTGGTGCGCTGTCGGTGCCCAAGAAGAATTTGGGCGAGCCACTCGTGGCTGCCTTCACCAGGGCTTGGCGGTGCGTCTCGCGTTTCAACACAGGCAAGCAGTAGTAATGCGGGCGAATGCCGCCGGTAAAGATGGCATTGCGGTTATACAGCAAGTGGTGCGCGGTGATGGTGGCGCCGGTGTACTTGTCTGCAGAGGCCACGTATTGCGCAGCATCTGCAGTGGTGATGTGCTCGAACACAATTTTGAGTTCGGGGAAGTCTTTGCGCAGCGGAATGAGCTGGGTGTCGATGAACACGGCTTCGCGGTCAAACAGGTCAATGTCAGCGCTGGTCACTTCACCGTGCACCAACAACAACATGCCCGCCTTTTGCATGGCTTCCAGTGTTTTGTAGGTCTTGCGAATATCGGTCACACCGGCATCGCTGTTGGTGGTGGCGCCTGCTGGGTAAAGCTTGGCGGCGACCACACCGGCGTCTTTGGCACGGGCAATTTCGTCAGCGGGCAAATTGTCGGTGAGGTAGAGCGTCATCAGGGGCTCGAAGCTCACGCCCTTTGGAACGGCTACCAAGATGCGTTGTTTGTACTCAAGTGCTTGCGCCGCCGTGGTGACGGGTGGCTTGAGGTTGGGCATGATGATGGCACGGCCAAATTCGGCGGCGGTGTGGGGCACCACGGTGTTGAGTGCAGCGCCATCGCGCACGTGCAGGTGCCAGTCGTCGGGTCTTGTGATGGTGATTTCTTGCGTCATGCGCTGATTGTCGCTTTGTTTTTTACAGCCGAACGTGTCGCTTAGGCATATGGCTTACGGGTTTTTCTTTACGCGTGACATTGAAATCATCCTCCAAGATAGCCTTCATCGACGCATGAGGAAAAGACATGTTCATTAAGAACACATGGTATGTGGCCTGCTCGTTGGCCGAACTCGAAGCACTCGGCGACAAACCGCTGGGCCGCACCATCTGCAACGAAAAGATGGCGATTTTCAAAGGTGTGGACGGCAAGGTCGCTGCAGTCGAAGACTTCTGCCCGCACCGCGGTGCGCCCATGTCGTTGGGCAAAGCCTGTAAGAACGGCTTGCGCTGCGGTTACCACGGGCTGGAAATGGGCGCCGATGGCAAGACAGTTCACATGCCTGGCCAGCGCGTGCGCGGCTTCCCGGCGGTCAAGGCTTTTGCCGTCGTTGAACGCTACGGTTTCGTCTGGGTCTGGCCCGGCGAGCAGAACAAGGCCGACGAGGCGCAAATGCCGGTGTTCGAATTTTTCGACAACCCCGCCTGGGCCTATGGCGGCGGTCTGTACCACGTCCAAGCCGACTACCGCCTGATGATCGACAACCTGATGGACCTGACGCACGAGACCTATGTGCATTCCACCAGCATCGGCCAGCCCGAGATCGACGAGACGCCTTGCGAAACCAAGGTCGATGGCAACAAGGTAATGACCCAGCGCTTCATGGAAGGCATCCAAGCTCCGCCGTTCTGGCAGATGGCCATGAGCGCCAACGGCTTGGACCCGCAAGCCAAGGTCGACCGCTGGCAGATTTGCCGCTTTTCGCCACCCAGCCACATCATGATCGACGTGGGAGTGGCCTTGGCGGGCAACGGCGGCTTTCATGCCCCGTCTGACAAGAAGGCCTACAGCGTGGTGGTCGACTTCATCACGCCCGAGACCGAGACCTCGCACTGGTACCACTGGGGCATGGCCCGCAACTTCAAAGCTGATGACTCGGCCTTGACTGATGCCATCCGCCAAGGTCAAGGCAAAATTTTTGGCGAAGACATGGAGATGCTGCAGTTGCAGCAGCAAAACATCTTGCGCCATCCCGAGCGCAAGCTGCTCATGCTCAACATTGATGCCGGTGGCGTGCAGTCACGCCGCGTCATTGACCGATTGTTGGCACAAGAAAAAATCACAGAAACTGGAGCGAACGCATGAGCGACCACAACACCTTTGAAGTGCACTTAGCCCAACGCAATCTCACACTGACAGTGCCCCCTGAAAAAAGCATTTTGCAAGTGCTTCAAGATGCTGGTATCGAGGTCCCCTTCTCGTGCAGCGAAGGGGTGTGCGGCACTTGCCTGACGCAAGTCAAAGAAGGTGATCCCGAGCACTGGGACATGTACCTCACACCTGAAGAGCAAGAGAAGAATGACTGCATGATGGTTTGTATCTCTCGCAGCAAATCATCCCGTTTGGTGCTGGACCTTTAAGTTGAGAGACTCCAAAAAATAAAAAGCACCTCATGCGAGGTGCCTTCAAAACCAGCGCATTTATCCTCAATGCGCCAAGATCTTGTTCAAGAACTCTTTGGTCCGTGGCTGACGGTTTTCGGGGTGGTTGAAGAACTCGTCCTTCGAGCAATCTTCCAACACCTTGCCTCCCACATCCATGAAGATCACGCGGCTGCCGACTTTGCGGGCGAAGCCCATTTCGTGGGTCACGCACATCATGGTCATGCCCTCGTTGGCCAAGTCAACCATCACGTCCAACACCTCGCCCACCATCTCGGGATCAAGGGCTGAGGTGGGTTCATCAAACAACATCACGATGGGATCCATGCTCAAGGCACGGGCAATGGCCACGCGTTGTTGTTGACCACCTGAGAGTTGGCCTGGAAACTTGTCCTTGTGCGCCATCAGGCCCACGCGGTCTAAATACTTCAAGCCATGGGCACGGGCTTCTTCTTCGCTGCGACCCAAAACTTTTTGCTGGGCAATCGTCAAGTTCTCAGTCACCGACAGATGCGGGAACAACTCGAAGTGCTGAAACACCATGCCCACGCGACTGCGCAGCTTGGGCAAGTCGGTGTCTTTGCCGTGCACCGCAATGCCATCAACAAAAATCTCACCTTGCTGAAACGGCTCCAAGGCGTTGATGGTTTTGATGAGGGTAGATTTACCAGAGCCTGAGGGGCCACAGACCACAACCACCTCACCTTTTTGGATGTTGGTGGAACAGTTGTTCAGCACCTGAACGGGTCCGTACCACTTTGAAACATTTTTTAATTCAATCACGATGAACTCCAGCGCAAGTCACGCTTAGCGAATGATGGCAATGCGCGCTTGCAAGCGACGCACCAGGGCCGAGAGGCCAAAACAAATCACGAAATAGACCAAGGCGGCCAAGATGTACACCTCTTCCACGCGGCCATAAATCTTGCCTGCGGTGACAAAACCCTTGAGCAGGTCATACGCGCCAATGGCATAGACCAACGAAGTGTCTTGGAACAAGATGATGGTTTGCGTGAGCAACACAGGAATCATGTTGCGAAAGGCTTGCGGCAACACAATCAGGCGCATGTTTTGGCTGTAGGTCATGCCCAAGGCTTGACCGGCCATGGTCTGGCCACGCGGGATGGACTGAATGCCGGCCCGCATGATTTCACTGAAGTAAGCCGCTTCAAACGCCACAAAGGTGATGATGGCCGACAGCTCTGCACCGATGGAGCGGCCAATCAGAAACGGGATCAACAAGAAGAACCACAGAATCACCATCACCAAGGGGATGGAGCGCATGCCGTTCACATAAATGACGGCTGGCAGTTCCAGCACTTTGTTACCCGACAAGCGCATGAGCGCGAGGATGGTGCCAAACACAATGCCACCAATGGTGGCGATGATGGTCAGCTCCACGCTGAACAACAGGCCCTTCAACACAAACTTGTTGAAGATCTCCCATTCAACAAAAGAAAAATCGAGTGCGCTCATGCTCAGTGCCCCCCGCCCACATTGCCCGCAACCACGAGGCCAGGGATTTGCATGCGGCGCTCAAAAAAGGCCATCACACGGTTCACAGCAAATGCAGACAAGGTGTACATCGCAGTCACCACCAAATACACCTCAATGCCGCGCGAGGTTTCTTCTTGCACTTGCATGGCGTACATGGTGAGTTCGGCAATCGACACCGCAAAAGCCACCGAAGAGTTTTTCAGCAAGTTCATCGACTCGCTGGTGAGCGGCGGCCAAATGGTGCGAAACGCAATGGGCAGCAATACATAGCGGTAGGTTTGCCAAGTGGTAAAGCCCATGGCCATGGCCGCATAACGCTGGCCGCGTGGCATGGCTTGGATACCCGCGCGCAGCATCTCTGCAATACGTGAGGAGGTGAAGAAGCCCAGGCCCAACACCACCAACACAAACCCCGGCACTTGTTGCATGGCCGGAAAGACCTTGGGCAACACAAAGTACCAGAGAAAAATTTGGACCAACACGGGGATGTTGCGAAACAGCTCCACCCACGCGTTGGCGAATCTAGCTAAAACGATATTCAGACGTGTATCTTGTGGCAAGGTGCGCAAGATGCCCATGATGCATCCTGACAGCATCGCCACCACCCAGGCACTACCCGCTACAGAAAGCGTCCAGCCCCAGGCATCAAACATCCACTCGAGGTAGGTTCTTCCACCACCGTCGTCCTGAAGAAAAACCTGCCAATCAAGTGTCATGTTGTATCGCTTCTGAAATTACTTCTTGGCGTAGGCTTCGACAGGCTTGTCGTTCAAGTTTTTCCAAGCGTCTTTGTTGGCATCGCTGGCAGGCATGCCGAGTTTGATGTTCTTTGGAGGAATGGCTTGTGTGAACCACTTGTCGTACAGCTTGGCGAGTTCGCCAGACTTGGCCAAGCCAGCAATCGTGTCGTCAGCCAATTTCTTGAAAGCTGGGTCATCCTTGCGGAACATGATGGCGATCGGCTCGACATTCAACACTTCACCCACGATTTTGAAATCGGCGGGA
Source organism: Pseudomonadota bacterium (assembly GCA_041180165.1). Lineage (GTDB taxonomy): Bacteria > Pseudomonadota > Gammaproteobacteria > Burkholderiales > Burkholderiaceae_C > Limnohabitans. Next base: position 399,839 of record JBEGSC010000002.1, read on the forward strand.
GTTTTGGAGTTGGCAATGTTGCCAGCCAAGATTTGACCATCCATCACGAACGCGTCAGCGCGGCCAGACTCGAGCAACAAGAAGCTGTCTGCATGGTCCTTACCAAACACTTCTTTGAAGTCAACACCAGTGGCGCGCTCGTTTTTGCGCAGCAATTGCACAGAAGTGGTACCTGTGGTGGTGGCCACGTTCTTGCCATTCAACTGAGCGATCGATGTGATGCCCGAGTTAGCGCGCACAGCAATGCGCACTTCTTCCACGTAGGTGGTGTAAGCGAATGCCACTTGTTTTTGGCGAGCTTCATTGTTGGTGGTGGAGCCGCACTCGATGTCGACTGTGCCGTTTTCAACCAAAGGAATACGGTTTTGTGAAGTCACAGGTGTGTACTTCACTTCCAACTTCTTGCCAGCAACCTTTTCGAGGTTGGCAATGATGCGTTGGCAAATCTCAACGTGGTAGCCCACGTACTTGCCGTCACCCAAGGTGTAAGACAAAGCGCCCGAAGAGTCACGCACACCCATGGTGATTGAGCCTGCGGCTTTGACTTTAGCAATGGTGTCATTGGCTTGTGCAAAGGCGGTGCCAGCCAACAATGTGGCTACGGCCAAAGTAACGAACTGCTTTTTCATATGTGAAGCTCCGGTTAAAAAAGATGAAAGTGAATTTGCATTCTAAAGACAGTCTGGACCGTCTTTCAGAACCTTATTTCTCAGCTTTAGCGAAGAGCCGCCAGAGTCGAGGAATAACCAAACAAAGCACAACAACTGCCAGCAAAGTGGCAGCCATCGGACGCTCAACAAATACTTGCCAGCGCCCTTCGCCAATTGACAGTGCGTTGCGCATTTGAGCTTCAGCCAAGGGCCCCAAGATCATGCCAACGATCACTGGAGCAACCGGAAAGTCATAGCGACGCATGAGCAAGCCCATCAAACCGATGGCAAACATCAGCAGCAAATCAAAGCTGCTTTGCCGCATGCCATACACACCCACGGTAGCGAAAATCAAAATGCCCGCATACAGCTGTGGACGCGGAATTTTGAGTAACTTCACCCATAGCCCCACCAAGGGCAGGTTCAACACCAGCAGCATAACGTTGCCAATGTACAGCGACGCAATCAAAGCCCACACCAATTCAGATGAAGTCTCAAACAGTTGCGGGCCAGCTTGAATGCCATAGTTTTGCAAAGCAGACAGCAAAATGGCAGCTGTCACGGAAGTAGGTATACCCAGGGTCAGCAAAGGTACGAGCGTTGCAGTCACGGCTGAGTTGTTAGCAGCCTCTGGGCCTGCCACGCCTTCAATCGCCCCCACAGTACCGAACTCATGGGCGTGTGATGAGAGTTTTTTCTCAGTGGCATAGCTCAAAAATGTAGGGATCTCTGAACCGCCTGCTGGAATTGTCCCGAAAGGAAAGCCCATGAATGTGCCACGCAACCAAGCAGGCCACGAACGCTTCCACTCATCGGGTGTCATATGTACACGATTGAGGTGATTGATTTCCGCTTTGACCTTACCCTCATACATGGTGTTGTAAATCACCTCGCCAACCGCAAACAAACCGACAGCAATCAGCACAACCTCAATACCATCCATCAACTCTGGAACACCTCCGGTGTAGCGCAGCTGGCCTGAGATTTGATCCATACCAATCAAACCCGCCGCCAGACCTAGCAACAAAGCAGTAATGCCACGCAAAGTGCTTTGTCCAAGCACCGCACTGACAGTGATGAACGCCAGCAACATCATGCAGAAGTACTCGGGTGGGCCGAGCTTGACAGCGAATTCAGCAACCATGGGGGCAAACAATGTCACCAACACAGTGGCAATCGAGCCCGCGACAAACGAGCCAATCGCAGCGGTAGCTAAAGCAGCACCCGCGCGGCCGTTTTTGGCCATCTTGAAGCCCTCAAGCGCGGTCACCATCGTGCCCGTCTCACCTGGCGTGTTGAGCAGGATTGACGTAGTCGACCCGCCGTACATGGCACCGTAGTAAATACCGGCAAAAAAGATCATTGATGCTGTGGGCTCGACTTGCGAGGTAATCGGTAGCAGCATGGCCACTGTCACAGCGGGACCTAAGCCCGGCAACACACCAATCGCAGTACCGAGCGCGCACCCGACGAATGCCCAGAGCAAATTTATTGGCGTTGCAGCAGTTGCAAAACCTCCCAGAAGCTGGGTCCATGTATCCATCATGTGGCCCCCTTAGATCAAAGCCAGCCAGAGCTGGTCAAGCTTGGCAGATTGATGGCCAGCAATTTGCTGAACAACCAAAACACGGGCGCTGCAATGGCCAAGCCTGTGAGTGCGTCTTTGAAAGTTTGACGAGCATCACCTGCTGGCTTGCCTTCCGACAAACGCAAGCCACGCACTGCCAACACAAAGCACAACGCACAACTCAGTACAAATCCAACCGTGGTGAGTAACAAGGCGTTGACCACCACCCCAGCGGACACCCAAGCAGTGGCGTGCCAGTCGGCAGGTTCGGCGGGTTCTTCAGGCATGTCACGGTAGCCGCCCGTGACAGCTTGCCAAACCAGACAAATGCCACACACCAACAGACCCAATGCCACAACTAAGGGGAGGAAGTTAGGCCCAACGCCACCATAACCTGCATCAGAGGATATGTCTTGACCTCCCCATGTCAGCAAACCCGATAAAACAATCACCCCCACCCCTATCCAGGTTTGAGGGTTTGTCAATGAAGAACGTGTCATGCTCACGGTTAAATCATGCCTGCTTTAACCATGGTGGCACGCAGTGAAGCAAACTCACGATCCACAAAATCGCCAAACTCATCACCTGTCATCACAGCAGGTGTCCAGCCATTTTTTGTCAGAGCTTCATTCCAGGACTTAGAGCGTGAGGCCTTGACCACCAAGTCGGTCAACTCTTTGCGTTGTGAAGGGGTAATACCAGCGGCGGCATACACACCGCGCCAGTTGCCGATTTCAACGTTGTAGCCAATCTCTTTGAGTGTTGGGATATTCAGTCCCTTCAATCGCGTGCCAGACGTCACAGCGATAGGTGTCATTTTTCCAGCCTCAATGTATTGCTGGAATTCGCTATAGCCACTGCCACCCACGGTGACGTTGCCACCCAAGATAGCAGCCACGGCCTCACCGCCGCCACGGAAGGCCACGTAGTTAATTTTGGAAGCATCCACACCGGCTTCACGCGCCAACATGGCTGCAGCGATGTGCTCAGTTGAACCGCGCGAACCGCCGCCCCACTTGACGCTGCCTGGGTCTTTCTTGAGCTGCTCGACCACTTCTTTCATATTCTTGAAAGGCGAATTCGCAGGCAATACAAACACGTTGTACTCGCTGGTCAAACGCGCAATGGGCGTGACCTTGTCCAAGCTCACAGGCGCCTTGCCGGTGATGATGCCGCCCAACATCACAGCACCCATGACCATCAAGGCATTTGGGTCGCCCTTGGTAGCGTTGGCAAACTGCGACAAACCGATGATGCCTGCTGCACCACCTTTGTTTTCAAAAGTCACCGTGCTGGCCACGCCTGCGTCTTGCATGGCTTTACCCAATGCACGACCTGTGGTGTCCCAACCGCCGCCGGGGTTCGCAGGAATCATCATTTTGATGGCAGCTGCAGCTTGCGCTGTCATGGGTAAAACACCCGAAGCCACCAAAGCTGCCACAGTTTTTAAAAAAACATCACGACGCATCTCAGTCTCCTTGATTTAAGTGTTCAGAAGTCTAGCGGGGCGCTTGGTAAAAATTCGCTACTTAGAGTAAGTAGTTACGCTGAGGATTGAGGCGCTTTCTTGCAGTGAAAAACTTCATTGATAATTTGGCTGTGAACGCCCTTTGCTCTATGACCGAACGTCGATCCGTTCGAGCCTTTTTACCTCAGCCAGTAACCCCACAAACACTGCACGAACTACTGGCATTGGCACGTTTGGCCCCCAGTGGTGCCAATTTGCAGCCAGGCTCGTTTGTGCAAGTTCAAGGGGAGGTGCGTGAATCGCTCAGCCATGCACTTGTGCAGGCTTGGACCAATGGCCAAGCTGAAGCGGAAGACTACGACTACTTCCCCAAACCCATGCCCATGACATTGCGCCGTCGCCAAGTGGCGGCGGCCCAAGCCCTCTATGGCGCACTGGGTGTGGCGCGTGACGACCGTGCCGGCCGCGACGCGCAGTTTGAACGCAACTTTCGATTCTTTGATGCCCCCGTGGCTTTGGTGGTCACCTTGGAGCACGGGTTTGGCAGCGGCGGCTACATGGATTTGGGCATGACGCTTTATGGGTTAATGCTGGCGGCACAAGCCAAAGGATTGGCCACCTGCGCCATTGGGGCGATGGCATCGTACCCGTCGCTGATTCGTCAACATTTGGGACTGGACGAGGGATCGGTCATCGTCTGTGGCATGGCCTTGGGCTATGCAGACCTCGATGCGCCCGTGAACCAAACGCGCACCGAACGGAGCAGCTTGGACACGTATTTCAAAGTGGTCGGCTAACGCTACCTCGCCCCGAGCCTCTGCACAAGCGCAGCAGAGCCCAACCCACCTGCACCCGCTACTGCTACCAAACCCGTCGCAATAGGCTGAGTTGATCTTGCCAAGTCCGACAACAATCGCACCAATGCCACCGCTCCCGATGCACCTATGGGGTGGCCCCGTGCCAAACCACCACCATGCAAATTAAGCTGCTCTGGCGCTAGGCCCAACCCCTTGGCAAAGCTCAGCCCTTGCACAGCAAACGCATCGTGCAACTCCACGTGCGACACATCAGAAGCCTTCAATCCACCTGAGCGCTGCAGCACCTCTTGCGCCGCTAACTCTGCTGCGACCAGCGGCACTTCAGGGGCACTGCCGACAGAAGCCTGAGCCACCAGGGACATCGCAGCAGACACGCCCCATTTTTCGCAAGCTTGCTGGCTCATCAGCAACACCAACGCAGCCCCATCGGCTTGGGCGGAGATGGTCAGCGCACTCAAACCAAATTGGCTAGTTTCATCATTTGGTGAACTTGCTACCACAGGCATACGCGCTGCGCGCTCGGGTGTCATATGGCGCGGATACGCGTCGTGCTGGACACCGGCCACCGCCACAATTTCTGCGGCCAAGTGCGCTTGGCTGTTCACAGCACGCGAGTGGCTTTGTAAGGCATAGGCTTCTTGTTCGGCACGGCTGTAGCCATGCTTTTCCCCATAAAGTGCGGCAGAGTGCAACATGTCTGGGTCTTGTTCTGGCGTAGGTGCAAATGCAGGTCGCTCGTAAGGTATAGGCATTTCATCAGTACGCATAGGCCGATGCATGCGCATGGGCGAACGGCTCCATGCCTCAGCGCCACCCGCCACCACCACATGGGCTTGTCGCGAGGCAATCAGCGACGCACCCATAGCCACCGCATCTAAACCCGCGCAGCACTGGGTGTCGATGGTCAATGCTGCACACTGTTGCGATAAGCCTGCATACAAGGCCAACATGCGGGCGGGGTTGCCGCCTGCACCTAGCGCGTTACCCAACACCACAGCATCCACAGCCGAAGCGGGTAAGCCTGCACGTTGCAACAAAGCTTGCAACACAGGCTCAGCCATCTCATGCGCGTGCAATGCATTGAACGCACCGCCACGCGGCACCACTGCACTGCGCGCCCAAGCGGCAATCAAAGCAAGGGGTGCAGACATGGTTGGCCTTTCACATCGGGGTTAAGCGCGCTTGCCTGTAGCGCTTGCGCTAGGGCCGCATGGTCGGTTTTCCCGCTGGCCGTTTGGGGCCACACATCGCACACCCACACGCGCTTTGGTATTTTGTAGGCTTCTAGGTGTGTGCGGCAAAGCGCAGCAACATCTTGCAGCGTCAACGCATCTGCGCCTGCTTGCAGCTGCAACGCCGCCACCACCATCTGACCCCGTATAGGGTCAGCCACACCTTGCACCGAGGCTTGGTTAATGCGTGCGTCGGCCAGCAAAACGGCCTCCACTTCTTCGGGAAACAGGTTTTTGCCCTGCGTCACCACCATGCGGTTTTCACGGCCTACCAGGCACAAATAGCCTTGCGCATCTACATAGCCCATATCACGCACCGACAGCCAATCGCCCTCGCGCACAGCGGCGGTGTTGTCCGTGTTGGGCCCTGCATAGTCCATGAACAACATGGGGCTTCGCACAAAAATTTGCCCCACACCCAAAGGCGGCTGCGGGTCACGAATAGCGATGTCAACATTGGAAAACGGCTTGCCCACAGCTTGTGCCGGCGCAGCCGCATCGGCATCCATCCACGCCATAAAGCTAGTTTCGGACGCACCATAAAACTCCACAATGCGGGCCTTTGGAAACAAGGCTTGCAAAGCCGCCGTGTGGTCACGCATCCAACGCGCACCGCTGATGAGGATCAAACGCACACTGTCGATGGGCCGTGTTTTACGGCGCTCGGCCAGTGCCAGCATCAACAGCAACTGGCTGGGTACAGCCACTAGGCATGGCGTTTGACCTAGCTGCAAGGTGTCCATCATGCGGGCGGCAGAAAAGCGCTCTTGCACCACCACGCCTGCACCACTCCAAAGACCCAGCACCATGCCAAACAAAAACAAAGAATGCGAAAACCGGCCTGGGGCCAGCACACGGGTAGCGGCGTCTGTGCCAAAGGTGTCTAGGCACACGCGCAGGCTTTCGGTCCACGATTGGTGGTGACGACGAAAGCCTTTGGGCACACCGGTGCTGCCAGAGGTAAAGCCAATATAAAAAGGGCTGGTAGGTTCAGCGTGTTGCAGCGTGCTGGGTTCGGTCAAGGTCGCCCCCAATTGGCGTTTGACGCTCTCGCGCACAGCTTCAGGCCAATCTGGGTCGCTCACCGCAGCGCAACGCCCGCTTTGGATGATGCCCATGAACGACACCATCTGTTGCACAGTGCTCAGTTGGTCGTCTACAAAAACGGTGGCAGGCGCTTGGCTGTGGATCAACGCTTGTGCGTGCTGCTCAACAGCGGCGTGCAGCTGGGCAAAAGTCAGTGTGGCTTGGCCGTCGTTTAGCGCGACCACGTCGCCACGGGTTTGGGCCCAATGCGCCAGTGGTGCGTGGACCAAGCTTTGGTTAGCCACCAAAGCGCCAGTCTGGCAAACCACGCGCCACAGTGTGGACCACGGTGGCGCACAAAACGCACTTGATCAAATCACCCGGCACAAACACCAGCGTGCCCATGATGGCTTGCTCCCATGTGAGGTTGGCAATATTGACCAAACCCACTACACCGCACACATGCACCACCAACAAGCCACCAATAGCGGAAGCGATGAACGCACTCATGGCTGAGCTGCGTGGCGAGTGCTTAGGCAACAACGCCATCACCCAACCCGCCACAAATGCCCCCAAGGGCCAGCCCAACAAGTAGCCACTGGCTGGTGAGAAAAACACACCCACACCACCACGACCACCTGACAACAAAGGCAAACCCACGGCCACGGCAGCCAAAAACAATAACAGGGCCTGCAAGCCACGCTTGGGCCCCAACATGCAGCCTGCCAACATCACACCCAAAGTTTGCAAGGTGATGGGCACGCCCAGTGGCAAATCAATCTTGGGGATCAGGCCAAACACAGCAATCAAAGCTGCAAACAACGAAACCAGGGCCAAAGAAAAAGTAGAGGTGTTCATAAATCCAGCCATTAGCGGCGCAAACGTAGATGCAAGGTATCGGCCACGCGCCTTGCGGTGACCAACATGTGAATGGTGAGCGGAGCCAATATTTTAAAACCGCCGGCTTTCCCGGTTCGCAGGCGGTAGGACTCATCCAAGCGTCGCCACACCACGAAGAATTGCTCAGTGAATCGCAGCATCAAAGCCAGCTGCAAAGCCAAACGGTCGGTACGCACACCCAGCTTTTGCAGGGGCAACAACAACCATTCAAACACGTGCAGCAAGTCGCTGTAGCGCGTGGTGAGCGTCAGGGCAATGCCTATCAAAGTGGCACTGAGCAATCGCATCACCGTCACGGCGGCCAGCAGCGTCTGCTCCATCCACACATGAAAACCAGCCACCAAAGCACTGGCCACCAGCACGCCCACCACCAAGGGCTTGGCACGCAATGCGGTGGCCCCCAGCGAAGCAAACACCAATACGCACAACATGGTCGCAGCCAGCAACACCTGCCACTGCTGCGCTGCAAACAAACCTATACCTAACAATGCCAAAGCCAACAGCTTCACGCCAGCAGACATGCCGTGCAGCCAAGTGAGTTGATCGCTGTACAGACTGCCCATCGTCAAACCTGACCCGTGCGCAAAGCCACATCGGCTTCGTAAGCCGCGCACACCTCAGCCCCTGCACCATCGGCGCGCACTCGGCCACGGTCTAGCCAAATGACACGTTCAAAATGACGCACATGCGCCAAGACATGGGTGGACACCAGCACTTGTTGCGGTGCGCGCTCAATCTCTTGGCGCAACAGGGCTTGACCGGGTAAATCAAGGCTTGCAAACGGCTCGTCTAACAGCAGCACGCGGTGCGGCGCGAGCGAGAGGGCCAGCCAGCACACATGTTGGCGCTGCCCTTGACTCAGCCCCCCCACAGCACGTGGAGCCCAGTCCAGCAAGCCTCGGACTTGCAAAGCGTCATGCACGTGCTGCTGTGCAGCAGCGCGTGGTAGCTTCAAGTGCTGCAAGCTCAGGGACAGCTCCTCTTCCACGGTTGGGAAAATGATTTGGTCATCTGGGTTTTGAAACATCATGCCTACAGCCTGAGGGCCATCGGGCACATGGACACGGCCTGCCTGCGGATGGTCTAACCCACAGAGCAAACGGAACAAACTGCTTTTGCCCGCCCCGTTGTCGCCAATTAAGCCAATGCGAGGCTCGTGTAGCTGCAAGCTCAACCCATCAAACACGGTGGTAGTGCCGCGCTGCAAAGTCACACCGTCAAGCGATAAACCTGCGTTACGAGACGTGGTGAAGGAAGCGTTAAATGTCTGCTGCATGCGTACAAACTGAAATGAACCCAATTATCAATGCAGCTGTGCGCAGTGAAGCAGCATGCTCGAACATAGAATTTCTTCTATGAATGCACTCCATGAAGCCAAACAGCTTTTTTTAGATGGGTTAGACCTTATCGAAAAGAAAAAGTTCGAACCCGCTGAACACAAACTGATTCAAGCACATCGACTTGCCCCAGACCGGTTATCTATTTTGCTGAACCTCTCTGCCATCCAAATTAAGCTGGAAAAGTTCGAAGATGCCAAAATCAGCACTCGCTTGGCGATTTCACTTGATCCGACCCAAGCCGACATTTGGCTAAATTTAGGCATTGCAGAGAAAGCCACTGGTGCCCCCCAAGATGCCATCTTGCATTTAGACAGAGCACTCGAACTCAACCCGTCTCTAGCCGCAGCATGGCTGCACAAAGGCTGGTGCTACGTGGCATTAAATAATCCACCCCAAGCGAAATCATGCTTTGACAAAGCGCACCAAGCTGATCCTTTGCTAGGTGAGGCATGGCGCTCTGATGCATGCATCAGCCTAGCTGCTCTGCTTTACAACCAGGATCAAGTCGAAGAAGCCATCGAGCCTTATCTGGAGGCACTTGCATCCAATCACAACGTGACACAAGCTCTTCAAGGCCTGCTGATCATCTACGCCGAACTCAAACGTAACGACTCGCTTGATGCATTGATTCAAGAACATCGCCAGCTCATTGAACATGACGCGTTGTGCAACGAATTGCTCGGTTTCCATTACTTCAATATCGATCAGCTTGAATTGGCACAACATCATTTCAGACAAGCTGCACTCCTGTCAGAACATCAACCCAACATTAACAACCCGCAAGAATGGCCAATTTCCGAGCCGCGTTTACGCCATGACCGTGAACAGCTGTGCTTGCTCCAAGCGCGCGGTCTACAAACTCCGTCAGCCAAATTGGCACTAGAAGCCATCACGCGACATCAGACGGCCAATGAAGCACAGGACCATGTCGCATTAAGTCATGCCATCGGTGCTTATCACTACTTACCCAACACCCCGTTCAGTGGGCCGGCGTTGGGCGAAAACAATTTTCAAGAGATTGAACACAACTTTGCTCACAACACGACCAAACTGGTGGTCATCGATAATTTTTTATCGGAACAAGCGCTGTTGGCGCTACGTCAATTTTGTGAAGAAGCCACCGTATGGAAGAGAAGCTACACCAACGGTTATTTGGGCTCATTCATGGCCAGCGGTTTTTGTTCGCCCGTCATCCTTGAAATTGCACGTCAACTCAAGCTTGCCATGCCCAATGTCATTGGTACCCAAGACCTGCGTCAAGCCTGGGGGTTTAAATACGATCAACGCATGACCGGCATCAATTTGCATGCCGACTTTGCACGCGTCAACATTAATTTTTGGCTAACACCTGATGATGCTTGCCTTGATCATTCCACCGGTGGCATTGTGGTGTACGACACGCCGCCACCTGATGACTGGAGCTTTGAGAAAGCCAACGCTGACAGCGCCACTATCCAGCAGTATCTGGATGAGCGACAAGCCAAAATGGTACGCGTTCCCTACAAAATGAACCGTTGCGTTTTGTTTGACTCTACCTACTTTCACGCCACGGATGAGATTCACTTCAAAGAAGGCTACGAAAACAGGCGCATCAACTGCACGCTGTTGTTTGGTAAAGGCCTTTAAATTCACACAAAAAACCCCACTGTGTTGCCACAGTGGGGTTTTATTCTTTTTAAATCCTTAACTGGCTAAGCCAGCGTGGGGATTAGAAAGAGTGAGTCAAGCCCAAACCGATAGCTGTTTGCTTGGTGTTAGCAGTAGCAGCGTATGTATCAGTGATAGTGGCTGGTGAGTTACCTGTGTTGAATGCAACAGGGTTGAACTTCACGGTAGCTGCGTTGTCAGCAATGCCGTACATACCGATCAAGTTGGTGCGCTTGCTCAAAGCGTAGCGAGCTTGCAGGTTAGTCAACTTGCTGCCTTCAGACTTGGTCAAAGAACCACCCAATGTCCATGCACCAGTTGTGTAGCCCAAACCAGCTTGGTTACCAGTAACCTTCGAAGTTGTCTCGTTTTGCAAACGAGCTGCACCAACTGTGAATGCACCAATCTTGTACTTCACGCCGAACACTGATGACTCTTTAGCTGCAGCGGCTGCGGTAGCTGTAGATGGGTTAGCACCGGAGTTAGCAGCGCCGATCGCGGCAGCTTTACGATCTTGAGCAGCGTAACGGACTTCCAAAGGACCGTTCACGTAAGCCAAGCTGTATGCAGTCACTGAACCTTGTGATGAAGATTCGATGTTGTTAGACATACCGCGTTGGATTTGAGCAGTCAAACCCATGAAAGCTGGTGATGTGTAGGTCACAGCGTTCTTTGTGTAGAAATCTGCGTAGCCCAGAGCTGAAGATGTCGATGTAGACACAGAGTTACCAGCAACTGGCATCAATGCGCCGTTAGTGGCGATGATTGGGTTGGTAGTCAAGCCCAATTTGACTTCACCAAAGCCACCAGCGATGCTGCCGTTGGCTTGACGACGGAATTGACCGTTTTGGTTTTCACCACCGTTGTTGGTTTGCACGTCTGTTTCCATTTGGAAGCCAGCTTTCAAGCCGCCACCCATGTCTTCAGTGCCTTTGAAGCCCAGCACGTTTGAGAAAACTGCGCCATCGCCATAGACAGTAGCGCTGTCAGTGCCGTTGGCTTTTTTGATGTTGTAGATACCAGCGTCAAATTGACCGTAGATGGTCACAGATGATTGTGCGAAAGCTGACACAGAGGCCAATGCTGCGATAGCAACGAGGGTTTTTTTCATTTCAAGGTTCTCCAAGGTTTGAACAGGGGCCCTACTTTTTTGTAGTAGCCAACCTCCGTTTTCGGGAAGTTGAACGTATTGAACCAGACTCGACCGCATAAACCTATGACACGTGTCAAAAACTCGTCTTTTTCGTTGCATTCATGCAACATCACCCTATCAAAACCCGCATAAACCCTCGTAATTTGTTGATTTTGACAATTCTCAGATTTCCTCGAAATAGCCCTGTCAAGCTACATTCACGCGCTTTAAACTTCAAAGTATGGACCGTCTACTTACTGCCGCCGACAGTGCCCTGCGCACCGTATTTGCCCGCCATCACGCCAACCGCCCCACGCCCATCTGGACCGCCGAGGTACCCACCCCCGCCCCACTGACCGAAAGCCAAAAGGCTGAAGCCGCAGCTCTGATGCGCGTGAACCATGTAGGCGAGGTGTGTGCCCAAGCGTTGTACACCGCGCAAGCCTTGGCTACAAAGGACAACGCCTTGCGTCAGCACCTGACCACCGCATGTGACGAAGAAACCGACCACTTGGCTTGGTGTGAACAGCGTTTGCACGAGCTTGGCGGGCGCCCCAGCTTGCTCAACCCGCTTTGGTACGCAGGTGCATTCGGTATTGGCTACGCCGCCGCCAAACTGGGGGGCGACCGCATGAGCCTTGGGTTTGTGGTGGAGACTGAGCGCCAGGTTGAAGCCCATTTAGAAAGCCACCTTGGGCTGCTGCCAGCGAATGACGGTCCCAGCCGTGCCATCGTGGCGCAAATGAAGGTGGACGAAGCGCAACACGCCAAAGACGCACTGACTGCAGGAGCAGCGGAGCTGCCCGCGCCTTTCAAAGCCATGATGCAAGTGGCCGCCAAGGTGATGACCACCGTGGCGCATCGCATCTAAGTCTTTGCTTTACGGCTTTTAAGCCTCTACCAGCACAAAGCTGGTGGTGATTTCTGCGGTTTTGCCCAGCATGATGCTGGCCGAGCAGTATTTGTCGTGGCTCATGGCAATGGCACGCTCCACCGCACTGGCTGGCACGCCTCGGCCGGTAACGGTGAAGTGCATATTGATTTTGGTGAACACCTTGGGGTCTTCGGTGGCGCGTTCGCTCACGATCTTCACGCTGCAGCCTTGCACGTTATGACGGCCACGTTTCAAGATGAGCACCACGTCATATGCGGTGCAGCCACCTGTGCCTGCCAAGAGCATCTCCATGGGACGAGGCGCCAAATTTTGGCCGCCGTTCTCGGGCTTGGCTGCATCGGGCGCGCCATCCATGGCCACCACATGACCGCTGCCTGTTTCTGCAATAAAGCCCATGCCTGAACGGGTGCCTGAGTTGCCGGTCCAGCTGACGGTGCATTCCATGAGTGTTTCTCCAATAAATTTCTAGCGTGATTGTCTGCGAATTGTTGCAGCGCAACAAAATTTGCATACAATTTGGGCTTGTCTCCTCCACCCTCAAAAGTGGATTCATGCCCCGAGTTGCAAAACTCGGGGCTTTTTTTTGCCTGTGCTGATTTTTTCATAAGAGACAATCACCCCATGTCTACCCACACCACCAAAGCGCGCGCGCTGCAGCCCGCCGATTACCTGAAAAAAATCTTGACCGCCCGTGTGTACGACGTGGCGAGTGAATCTGCGCTGGAGGTGGCGAAAAACCTCAGCCGTCGAATTCACAACACCGTGCTCTTGAAGCGCGAAGACCAGCAGCCTGTGCACAGCTTCAAGCTGCGCGGCGCGTACAACAAGATGGCGCACCTCACGCCTGAGCAGTTGAAGAAAGGCGTGATTTGCGCCTCCGCGGGTAACCACGCCCAAGGCGTGGCATTGGGCGCTAAGCGACTGGGTGTCAAAGCCATCATCGTCATGCCCACTACCACGCCCAGCGTGAAGATTGAAGCGGTCAAAGCTTTGGGTGGCGAAGTGGTGTTGGCAGGTGACAGCTATTCAGATGCTTACACCCACGCACTCACGCTCGAAAAGAAAAACGGCATGACCTTTGTCCACCCGTTTGACGACCCCGATGTGATTGCCGGCCAAGGCACGATTGCCATGGAAATGCTGCGCCAGTTGCAAGGCCTCAACCTGCACCAGCTCGACGCGGTGTTTGTGGCGATTGGCGGCGGTGGCTTGATCAGCGGCGTTGCCAATTACATCAAGGCCGTGCGCCCTGAAATCAAAGTGATTGGCGTGCAAATGGACGACTCGTCGGCCATGATGCAGTCGGTGGCCAAAGGCAAACGCGTCACGCTCAACGACGTGGGCTTATTCTCGGATGGCACAGCGGTGAAGTTGGTGGGCGAAGAGACCTTCCGCGTGTCAAAAAACTTGGTGGATAGCTACATCACGGTGGATACGGATGCCGTGTGCGCCGCCATCAAAGATGTGTTTGTGGACACCCGCAGCATCGTGGAGCCCGCAGGTGCATTGGCCGTGGCAGCCATCAAACAATACGTGGCCGAACACAAAACCAAGGGCGAAACCTACGCCGCCATTTTGTGTGGCGCGAACATGAACTTCGACCGCTTGCGCTTTGTGGCCGAGCGTGCCGAAGTGGGCGAAGAACGCGAAGCTTTGTTTGCCGTGACCATCCCCGAGCAGCCTGGTAGCCTGCGCCGCTTTTGCGAACTGATTGGCAAGCTACCCAGCTTTGGCGGCAGCAAGTCGCCACGCAATGTGACAGAGTTCAACTACCGCATGAGCGACCAAGCCAAAGCCCATGTGTTTGTGGGTTTGACCACTGGCATCAAAGGCGAAAGCAGCAAGATTGCAAGCCACTTCACCAAGAGCGGCTTTGAAGCCATTGACCTCACCCACGACGAGCTGGCCAAAGAGCACATTCGCCACATGGTGGGCGGGCATTCGTCATTGGCACACGAAGAACGCATCTTGCGTTTTGAGTTCCCTGAGCGCCCCGGTGCACTGATGAAATTCTTGCTGGCCATGCGCCCCGGCTGGAACATCAGCCTCTTCCACTATCGCAACCAAGGTGCGGACTACGGTCGCATCTTGATGGGCTTGCAAGTGCCCAAGGCCGACAACAAAGCGTTCACCGCTTTCTTGGATGGCTTGGGCTATCCGTATGTGGAAGAGACGCAGAATCCGGCTTATCGCTTGTTCTTGCAGCGTTAAATCGATAAGCGCAAAAAGCAAAAGGGTAGCTTAGCTACCCTTTTTTGTTTGCCTCATAGCCAGCTCATTTCTTAGCGGGTAGTTCAAGCACCAAGGTTTGCGGCCCGTCGATCGCAGCACCGAGCGTCACACGCCGCCCTTCGGCCGATTGCAGCACCAAGCCATCCGCCACCACAGCGCCCACGCGGAAGGGCTTGGCGGCTTTACCGTCCACCGCGATGAGCGCAGCGCCTGCATTAGGTCCGCCTGCCATCACACCTTGCAATTGAAAACGGCTGGCCAGCGTGGGCGCAGCAGCCGCTTGCACAGGCGCTGCGCCTAGGCTACGCGCAGCGGCAGAGACATCTACCTCAGGCAAGGCCTGCGCTGCAGCAGTGGCATTGCTGGGTGCAGAACCCGTGGCCGACCAACGCAAGCTCCAAGTCACCGCACTGAACGCCACAGCGCCCCACACCAACAAGGTGGCGGCGGGCAACACCACACGCGACGAAGCGCTCAAGGCGGTGGCAAATGAAGGGCGGTAGCGAAGCATGAGCGGATTATGATTGATCATTGATAAGAAATTTTTGAAATGCCTGATATGCAAGCCCAACAAAACGCTCCCAAAGCCAAACGCCAACGCGGCTTCACACTGATCGAACTGATGGTCGTGCTCGCCATCATTGGCGTGCTGGCTGCACTGGTGGTGCCTAACGTGCTCAACCGTGCCGACGACGCACGCGTGACCGCAGCCAAGACCGATGTGGGCAATTTGATGAACGCACTCAAGCTCTACCGCTTGGACAACCAAAATTACCCCACGGCTGAACAAGGCCTGAACGCCTTGGTGGTCAAACCCACCGCAGGCCAAGTGCCGCTGAACTGGAAGCCTTACATTGACAAGCTCCCCAACGACCCTTGGGGCCGCCCTTACCAATACATGAATCCTGGCGTGAAGGGTGAAGTGGATGTGCTGTCACTCGGCGCTGACGGCCAACCCGGCGGCGAAGGCAAAAACGCCGACATCGGCAGCTGGCAATAAAACAATCCCGCCCATCAGCCATGCAGCGCCAGCACGGCCTCACTTTGTTGGAGCTGTTGGTGGTGCTGGCCATCATTGGCTTGAGCATGGCCGGTGTGAGCTTGTCACTACGCGACAGCAGCCAAACTCAGCTAGAGCGTGAAGCACAACGCTTGATCGCTGTTTTAGAAGCAGCCCGTGCGCAATCGCGCACCAGTGGCATTGCCTTGATTTGGCAAACCACGCCCGAAGGCTTTGTCATTCGCCCCGCAATCAACCCCGCGCAGGGCAACAACACAGCCATCACGTCAACCCCCACCAACCTCAGCAACCCAATTGCAGCCCGCACAGAAACTTGGCTGACAGCGGGGACTCAAGCAGTGGTCAGCACGGTCAATGTTTCAGCCAACAACGTTGCGCCTACCAACTTGGTGGTGCTAGGCCCCGAACCCATCTTGGCACCCGCTCGCATCACGCTCAGCGTGGCAGCAGCCAACAACGCAAAAGCAGCCTCTGCGCTGACCCTTGGCACAGACGGGCTGCGCCCCTTTCAGGTGGCGCCATGAAACAGCGTGGCTTCACGCTCATCGAGGTGCTGGTGGCGCTCGCCATTGTGTCGATTGCGCTGATGAGCGGCCTCAAAGTCAGCGGTGCGCTCACGCGCAACGCGCAGCGCCAAGCCGATGTGCTGCTCGCGCAAATTTGTGCGGACAACGCATTGAACCAACTGCGTCTTTCACAGCAGCTGCCAAGCGTGGGCGACTCGCGCCTGCCCTGCCCACAAGCCGAACGCAACTTTGAAGTGGCGCTGACGGTGCGCACCACGCCCAACCCCGCGTTTCGTCGTGTGGACGCACAAGTGTTTGACGCAGCCACGCCCGTGCTCAACATCACCACCGTGTTAGGGCGTTACTGATGCAAAGCCGCCGCACCTTGCAAGCCGCTGCACAGCATTCGCGCACGTCGAGCGTTCAGCGCCAACGCGGCTTCACGCTCATTGAGCTGCTCATCGCCATCACCCTCATGGCGGTGCTGGCGGGTTTGAGTTGGCGCGGGCTTGACAGCCTTATGCGTAGCCGCGACATCACGCAAGCGCAGGTCGACAAAACCGCCGTGCTGCAAACCGTGCTCGCGCAATGGCAGACCGACCTCAATGCCGTGCAACCTGTCACGGGCATCACCGACGCAGGCGTGCAGTGGGATGGCCGCACACTACGCTTGATGCGCCGTGCCACCGCTTGGCGCGCTGATGGCTCAGATGCAGGCATGTGGGTGGTGGCGTGGACATTGCGCGGCAACCAATGGCTGCGCTGGCAGTCCGCCCCTGCGCAAACCCGCGCAGCCTTGCAGCAAGCCTGGGCCAACGCCGAACGCTGGGGCCAAAATCCCAGCAGCGATGACGCGTTGCTTGAGACCCAATTGATCCCCCTTGACGCATGGCAGCTCACCTACTTCCGTGGCAATGCGTGGACCAACCCACTCTCGAGCGCGGGCGATACCGCTGGCGTGAGCCAGCCAAGCAACACCACCAGCCAAGGTACATTGCCCGACGCCATTCGCCTACAAATTGACCTGCCCGCCACCACCGGTGTGCGTGGCCGCATCACCCTCGACTGGGTGCGCCCCAACTTCAGCAACACCAAAACATGAAGCACACGGCACATTCCTCACAACGCGGCGCAGCCTTGCTGGCCGCCATGCTCACCGTGGCACTGGTGGCCACGTTTGCCGCGGGTGCACTGTGGCAGCAATGGAAATCCATCGAGGTCGAAGGCGCTGAGCGTCAACGCACGCAAGCGCGCTGGCTACTCACAGGCGCACTCGACTGGGCACGCGTCATCCTGCGCGAAGACGCACGGGCGGGCGACGCCAGTGCACCCACCGACCACTTGGCCGAGCCATGGGCTGTGCCTTTGCAAGAAGCGCGTTTGTCTAGCTTTTTGTCCGCCTTGCCAGATGGCACAGGGGCTAGCGTGGACGACAGAAAATTGGCGCAGCAAGTGCTGCTGTCTGGACAAATCAGTGATTTGCAAGGGCGACTCAACGTGACCAACTTATTGCAAGGCGAACAGTTGGATGCTGCCAGCGTCATTGCATTTCAACGCTTGTTCGATGCATTAGGGCTGCCACCTGCTCAGCTCAGCCTCCTCACACAAGGCCTCATGGCTGCGCAACGCAAAAACGAAGCTTCGCCCCTGATGCCTCAGCGCGTATCGCAACTCACGTGGTTTGGCCTCACGCCTCAAACCCTGAGCACCCTCAGCCCACACATCACCTTGCTGCCGACCCGCACACCCATCAATGTGAACACCGCCAGCATTCAGGTGCTGTATGCCAGCGTGCCCGGCATGGGCATGTCGGATGCGCAACGCTTGGTTCAGCAGCGTGAGCGCCAACATTGGGCCACCTTGGATGCATTCCAAAAAGCGTTGGGGCGCAGCATCAACTTGAGCGATGCGTTCAGCGTGAACACCAAGTTCTTTGAAGTCACAGGCCGCTTGCGCATGCCACAAACCGTGCTGCAAGAGCGTTCTTTGGTGCAGCGTGAGATGCAAGATTTGAAGGTGCTTTGGCGAGAGTCCGGCTCTCTACAATGAAGGTTCTCATGTTGATCATCGCACTGCCCCACTCCCCCCAAGCCATCACGGCGGGATATGCCCATGTTCATTCGGACGGGCATACCGTGCTGCGCGCCGCCACGGGGGCTGCAGCCACGCTGTCAGCCCACGCGGGCGAAGTAGTGGCGGTGGTGCCGCACAGCCGTTTGTCATGGCTGCAAGTTCAGCTACCGCCCGCAAGCCACGGCCCACGTTTGCAAAGCGTGCTGCAAGGTTTGCTGGAAGACCGCTTGTTGGATGAGCCGCAGCAACTGCACATCGTGCTTGACCCAGAAGCCAACACCACAGCCCGCACCGGTGGCGAGGCTTTGGTCGCCGTGTGCGACAAGCAATGGCTGCGCGACGCACTCAGCCCCCTGCAAGCCGCAGGCTTAACCGTGCAGCGCATCGTGCCTGAACTGTCCCCCAGCGACAAACCCGTGCTGCAAGTGATGGGCGAACCCGACCATTCACAAAGCGTGCTGTGCCATGCGCACGGCGTGACGCTGCTGCCACCCAACACCGCACAGTGGCGCGCCTTTGCCGAACTGAGCCAAGACGATTTACAAATCCAAGCCGAGCCCGCCATGGTGACCCGCGTGCAAAGCACATTGCAACGCCAGCCAATGCTGCAAAGCACAGCTCAGCGATGGGTCAAATCCAGCCAATCAGCGTGGGATTTGGCGCAAGGCGAATGGGCGCAAGGCCGCGCACAACGTCTGCAACGTCAAGTGTTGACGGCATGGCAAACCGTGCTGCACGCACCCGCATGGAAGCCCGTGCGTTGGGGCGTGGTGGCCTTGGTGGCACTGCAAGTGCTGGGTCTCAACGCCTTGGCTTGGCGAGAGCACAGCGCCCTCAACGCACAACAAGCCTCGTTGAGCAACATCTTGCAAACCACCTTCCCCTCCGTGACCTTGGTCATTGATGCGCCGCTGCAAATGCAACGCGAGGTGGATGCACTCCAACAAAAATCAGGTGCCGCTTCTAGCACCGACCTAGAGCCGCTGCTCGCTGCGTTTACAGGTGTGCTGCCAGCAGGGCAAACGCCTCAACAAATTCACTTTGCCAACCACGCGCTGCGCGTGCAAGGCGTGTCACCTAATCACAATCCATCGGGCCTGGCCCTGCTCAAAGCGCAAGGCCTCAGCCTGCGCCAAGACGGCAATGACACCTGGGTGTTGCAAGCGGAGGGCGCGAAATGAGTGCGCTCACACAACTGCGCACACAAGCCCTCGCCCGCTGGCAGGCGTTGAGCCAGCGCGAACAGCGCGGTGTTTCTGTGTTGGGTGCATTGCTGGCTGTGCTGCTGTTTTGGTCCATCGCCATCGCACCTGCGCTCAACACCTTGCGTGACAGCGACAACCGCCGTGCGCACATCGGCCAGCAACAAGCCCACATGTTGGCGCTGCAAAGCCAAGCGCAAGCGCTGCAAGCGCGCACCCCTCTCTCACGGGATGAAGCGCTGCGCACCCTGCAAGGCCTCACGCCCGCCCCACAGATTCAACTCAATGTGCAAGGTGATCGCATCTCGGTGCAACTCAAAGCCGTGCCCGCGCCCACCTTGGCCAACTGGCTCACCCAAGCACGTACCCAAGCACAAGCCTTACCCGTGGAAGCCCACCTCACACGCAGCAGTGCACCGGCCTCAAACAATGGCTCTGCACCAGCTGCGAATGCTGCGGTGGTGTGGGATGGCAACCTGGTGCTGCGCTTGCCCAACCGAGGCGCCGCGCCTTAAAGCACATGCAACGCCAACGCTCTGCCGCCACCACACGCACCAGTTCACGCTGGGCATGGACAGGTGCTGGCATGGGTTTGGCCTTGGCATTCATCACCCAAGCCCCTGCGTATTGGCTGACACAAGCCATCGCGCAAGCCAGCGGCGAGCGTGTGCTACTGCAAGACCCGCAAGGCACGGTGTGGAACGGCTCGGCGCAATGGGTGCTGAACGAAGGTCCGCTCAACATCGCCACGTCGACCAACCTAGCGCGCCCCGCCAGCACCACCGCACTGCCCACACGTGTCACGTGGCAACTGGGCCCACGCATTGATTTTTCAAACCTGCGCTTGACCCTCAGCGCCAACGTGGCCTCCGCCTGCTGCACACCTCAGCCGGTGCGCGTGGATGTGTCGCCCTTGTGGCGCGGCGTGCGGGTGCAGGTGAGCGACCACACATCCAACTGGCCCGCAAGCTGGCTGGTGGGTTTGGGAGCACCTTGGAACACTGTTCAGCCCGAAGGCCAAATGCAGTTGCACACCACGCAGTTGCAATGGACACAACAAGCTGGCCAAGAACGTCTGCAAGGCCAAGCTGAATTGCAAATGCAACAGCTCGCTACACGCTTGTCCACCTTGCGCCCCTTGGGCAGCTACCGCGTGCGAGTGCAAGGTGGTGACACAATCGCGCTCACACTCGATACGCTAGAAGGCAGCTTGCAACTGCAAGGCCATGGCCAACTGCAAAACGGCCACGTGCACTTCAATGGCGAAGCCTCTGCCGCACCGGATGCAGAAGCTGCACTCTCCAACTTACTCAACATCCTTGGCCAACGCCAAGGTGCCAAGTCGATTTTGAAACTGGGTTAACACATGGCTACGCTTCACACATTGTTCAAAACGCGTCACGCAATCAGCTTGGCCATCGGCTTGGCTTTTGCTCCCGCCATCAGCGGTTGGATGAACGCACATGCGGCACCTCCCACGAAAAAGGCTTCACAAAAAGCGGCCTCATCAGAGCCCATCACGCTCAACTTTGTGAATGCCGAAATTGAATCGGTCGCACGCACATTGGCCACGCTGTCCAACCGCAACTTGGTGGTGGACCCACGCGTCAAAGGCACGATCAACTTGACCACCGAGTTACCTGTATCGCCCAACGAAGCATGGAGCCAGTTCTTGGCCACCCTGCGTTTGCAAGGCTTTGCCATGGTCGAGACCAAAGGCCTCTACAAAATCGTGCCCGAAACAGATGCCAAACTGCAAGGCGGCAGTGTGCAAGAAATACAAAAGCCAAGCGGCGGTTCGGGTGGCGGTCAAATCGTCACGCACATCTTCAAACTCAACTTCGAGCAAGCCAACAACTTGGTGCCCGTGTTGCGCCCGCTCATCAGCGCCAACAACACCATCAACGTCAACCCTGGCAACAACTCCATCATCATCACCGACTACGCCGACAACCTACAACGCTTGGCCCGCATCATTGCCACGCTTGATGTGTCTAACGCCAGCGATGTGGAAGTGATTCAACTCAAGCACGCCATTGCGGTGGACTTGGCCCCTCTCGTGTTGCGCTTGGTCGAGTCAGGCAGCAACGTCAACGCAGCGGCCACAGCCACCCCAGGCCAAACTGGTGCTGAATACAAAACCACGCTGCTGGCCGAGCCACGCAGCAACGCCCTCATCTTGCGCGCAGCCAACCCGGCACGTGTCGCACTGGTGAAGTCACTCGTGGCCAAGCTAGATCAACCTAATGGGGCCAGCGCCAGCGGCAACATCCATGTGGTGTATTTGAAGAATGCAGACGCCACCAAACTGGCCACCACTTTGCGTGCGGCCGTCAGTGGACAAGCCACGGGCATCAACGGCAACAACGCGCTGAACACCACAAGCCCCATGGCCACGCCTGCCACCACACCTAGCAGCACATTGGGGGGCACAACCACCTCCGCCGGCGCTGCCACCGGCGGACAAATTCAAGCGGACACCGCCACCAACTCGCTCATCATCACCGCGCCCGAACCGCAATACCGCCAACTGCGTGCTGTCATTGACATGCTCGACCAACGCCGCGCACAAGTGATGGTGGAGAGCTTGATTGCTGAAGTGAATGCCGATAAAGCCGCACAGATGGGCATTCAATGGCAAACCGCCACAGGCCAAGCCGGTGGCAATGTGGGCATCATTGGCACCAACTTCAACAATCAAATCAGCACCACCATTGGTCAAGGCAACATTATTGGTGCTGCGGGTGGCGCTGCGGCATTGGGCACGTTGGGCGGCGGCTTGAACATTGGCAACGCGCGTCAAATCAACGGCACCTATGTGCTGAGCAGTTTGGCAACGTTCTTGCAACAAAACGGTGAAGGCAATGTGTTGTCCACGCCCACACTGCTGACCTTGGACAACGAAGAAGCCAAGATCGTGGTGGGCCAAAACGTGCCCTTCGTCACCGGCCAATACACCAACAACAACACGACCAACGGCGCGGTTAACCCCTTCCAAACCGTCGAGCGCAAAGACGTTGGTTTGACTCTCAAAGTCAAACCCCAAATCAGCGAGACCGGCACCGTCAAGCTCACCATCTTCCAAGAGGTGTCAAGCATCGACTACACCAAGTCATCCACCGCAGGCCTCATCACCAACAAGCGCAGCATTGAATCGAATGTGCTGGTCGACGACGGCTCCATCATCGTGTTGGGCGGTTTGTTGTCGGATGAATATGCCGGCGCATCCAGCCAAGTTCCGGCTTTAGGCGATATCCCTGTATTGGGTTGGTTGTTCAAAAGCGAAAGCCGCCAACGCACCAAGAAAAACTTGATGGTGTTCTTGCGACCTGTGGTGGTGCGTGACGCCGCTGCGTCTGACGCGCTCAGCAACAACCGCTACCAACAAATGATGGGCTTGCAACAAGCAGCTCAGCCTGGTTTCAACCCCATCTTGGGCTCGGGCAATGCGCCTGTGCTGCCACCTGCCCCCGTGCCTAAACCAAAGGCAGAACCCAAAGCAGAGACACCCGCAGGTCAAACAGATGCTCCACAGTCTGCTGTGCCCGCCGCCACACCCGCCCAATAAACATGCGCCGCCCGCTGCCCTACGCCTTTGCCCGCACCCACCAGCTCTTGCTGGAGGACGATGGCCACACGCTCACGCTGTGGCATAGCGACGCGCCCGACCTCGGAGCTTGGAGCGAAATCACCCGCGCCTATGCTGTGCAGTCGTTTGAATACACCGACAAGGCCACACTCGCCAAACGCATCAGCGAAGCCTATTCCCAAGCCGACAGCAACGCCGCTGCCGTGGTGAGCGAAGTCGAAAGCGACGCCGACCTCACGCGCATGATGCAAGAGCTGCCCGCTGTGGAAGACTTGCTCGAAGCTGCCGATGACGCGCCCATCATCCGCATGCTTAATGCACTGCTGACGCAAGCCGCACGCGATGGCGCGAGCGACATTCACATCGAACCGTATGAGCGCCACAGCAGTGTGCGTTTCCGTGTCGACGGCACGTTGCGCGAAGTGGTGCAACCCAACCGCGCTTTGCATGCGGCGCTGATTTCGCGCCTGAAAATCATGGCTGAGCTAGACATTGCCGAAAAACGTTTACCGCAAGACGGACGCATCTCGTTGCGTCTCGGCCAACGCGCCATTGACGTGCGTGTGTCCACCTTGCCCAGCGCGCACGGCGAACGCGCGGTGCTGCGTTTGCTCGACAAGACCGAGAGCAAACTCACCCTACAAGCCGTAGGCATGGAAGGCGACACTCTGCGCCGCTTTGAGGCGCTGGTGCATCAGCCCCACGGCATCATCTTGGTCACTGGCCCCACAGGCTCGGGCAAAACCACCACGCTGTATGCCGCGCTGCAAGGGCTCGACGCCACGCGCAACAACATCATGACGGTGGAAGACCCGATTGAATACGAGCTGGCAGGCGTGGGCCAAACACAGGTGAACCCCAAAATTGATTTGGACTTTGCCAAGGCCCTGCGCGCCATCCTGCGCCAAGACCCAGACATCATCATGATTGGTGAGATTCGCGACTTTGAGACCGCACAAATCGCCATCCAAGCCTCGCTCACCGGTCACTTAGTGTTGGCCACGCTGCACACCAACGATGCAGCCAGCGCCATCACCCGATTGACCGACATGGGTGTGGAGCCTTTCTTGCTCAGCTCGTCTTTGCTGGGTGTGTTGGCCCAACGCTTGCTGCGCAAGACGTGCACACACTGTTCAGGCACAGGCTGCGATGAATGCGGCCACAGCGGCTACCAAGGCCGCACCGGTATTTTTGAATTGCTCACCACCAACGACGACATCCGCGCCCTCATCCACAACCAAGCCAGCGAAGCACAGCTGCGCGATGCGGCCCTGCGCAACGGCATGACGCTCATGCGCGACGATGGCGAGCGCTTGGTGCGTGCGGGCATTTCCACTCGTGAAGAACTGATTCGCGTCACGCGTGACTAACGCTGAGCGACCGAGCCACACCCACCATGCCCGCCTATTCGTTTGAAGCCCTCGATACCCAAGGCCAAACGCGCCGTGGTGTGCTAGAGGCCGACACCGCGCGCACGGCACGCAGCCAGTTGCGTGCACAAGATTTGGTGCCGCTCAAGGTCGAACCTGTGCAACGCACAGGCAGCGGCTTGAACACCGTGATTTGGGAAAGCAAAGTTTTCAGCAGCACCGCGCTGGCGGTGTGGACGCGTCAGCTCTCGGGCTTGGTCAATGCTGGCCTACCGCTCGAACGTGCCTTGAGCGCCTTGGCCGACGAAGCCGAAACACCCCGTCAACGCGACTTGGTGTCTGCTCTGCGTACCGAAGTGAATGCAGGCGCGCCGTTTGCCAAAGCACTGAGCCAACACCCCCGCGAATTCAGCGCCATCTTCACCGCTGTCATTGGTGCAGGCGAGCAAAGCGGGCACTTAGGGCTGGTCCTCGAACGCTTGGCCGACGATTTGCAAGAGCAACAAAACTTGCGCGGAAAATTATTGGCCGCTGGCCTGTACCCCGCCATCGTGTGTGTGGTGGCCTTGGTCATCGTGTTGTTTTTGCTGGCCTATGTCGTGCCGCAAGTGGCGCAGGTGTTTGGCAGCAACCAGCAGCAACTCCCCGCGCTCACCAGCGTCATGCTGGCCTTGAGCAGCTTTGTGCAGAATTTTTGGTTGTGGGGTTTGGTGCTGGTCGCCTTGTTATCAGCAGGCGGTCATTTCGCGTTGAAACAAGCCGATGTGCGTTTGCGTTTTGATGCCCTGTGGTTGCAGCTACCTCTCATTGGCCGCTTGGCTCGCGGCTACAACGCCGCGCGATTTGCCAGCACGCTGGCCATGCTCGCCACCGCAGGCGTGCCAATTTTGAAAGCACTTCAAGCAGCCGCAGACACCCTCAGCAACACCGCCCTCAAACGCGATGCGCAAGACGCACTGGTGCTGGTGCGTGAAGGTGCGCCATTGGCATCTGCCATTGCACAGCACCCACGCTTTCCGCGTTTGCTGGTCATGTTCTCGCGCTTGGGTGAACAAACCGGCACACTGCCCACCATGCTGCAACGCGCCGCAGCACAGCTGAGCGAAGAAGTGCAGCGGCGCGCTTTACAACTGGCCACCATACTTGAGCCCTTGCTCATCGTGGCGATGGGCGCGATGGTGATGCTCATCGTCTTGGCAGTGATGCTGCCCATCATTCAACTCAATCAGTGGGTGAGGTAATTCATGGGTGTTTCTCTCGACGGTAAATTGGTGGTGGCGATTTCGTCACGCGCCTTGTTTGACTTTGAAGAAGAAAACCAAGTCTTCGAACAAGGCGACGACCGCGCCTACATGAACTTGCAGCTTGATCGCCTAGAAACACCCGCCAAACCTGGTGTCGCTTTCTCGTTGGTGCAAAAGCTCTTAGCCTTCAACACGTCTGAGGCGCAACGCGTAGAAGTGGTCATCCTCTCGCGCAATGACCCAGTCAGCGGCATGCGCGTGTTCCGCTCGGCGCAGCACTACGGCTTGCCGATTCAACGTGGCAGCTTCACGCGTGGGCAATCCCCTTGGCGCTATTTGCGCCCGCTCAACGCCAACTTGTTTTTGTCCACCCATTTGTCAGATGTGCGCTCCGCCTTAGATGCAGGCGTACCCGCCGCGCAGGTGTACCCACACTCGGCCCACGCCTCGGACGCCAACCCGCATGAAGTGCGCATCGCGTTTGACGGTGATGCCGTGTTGTTCAGTGATGAAGCAGAACGCGTGTTTCAAGCCCAAGGCCTCGACGCGTTTCAGCAACACGAAAAAACCAAAGCGGCACAGCCTTTGTCGGCAGGTCCCTTCAAGCCCTTGCTCGCCGCCTTGCATCAACTGCAACAAGCAGGCACAGCGCACATGCGCATTCGTACAGCTCTCGTCACCGCGCGCAGCGCGCCTGCACACGAGCGCGCCATCCGCACACTGATGAACTGGAACATTGAAGTGGACGAAGCCATGTTCTTGGGCGGCTTGGAGAAAGGCGAGTTCTTGCGCGAGTTCGAACCCGACTTTTTCTTTGACGACCAAACCGGCCACATCGAATCCGCCGCCCGTCACGTACCCGCAGGCCATGTGGCCAGCGGTGTGCGCAACACCGAAGTCTGAAAAACATGAACGCATTCAGAAGCGTTGCCCACAACGTGGCAACCAATTGGCAAAAAAGCCGTTTGCAACTCAGCCGCGTCTGGGCTTTGTCGCTGCCCTATTTTCAATCCGAAGAAAAGTGGCGGGCCCGTTTGCTGCTGGCCGCTTGCGTGGGCTTGAACCTCGGCATGGTTTACATGATGGTGTTGCTCAACGACTGGAACCGCGTGTTTTACGACGCGCTGCAAAACCGCAATGCCGAGGTGTTTTGGCATCAGCTCGGCGTGTTTGCCATGCTGGCCACCTGCTTCATCATCGTGGCGGTGTATCGCTTTTACCTCACGCAGCTGCTGCAAGTACGTTGGCGCGCGTGGATGACACGCGACTACTTGCAGCGCTGGCTCAAGGGCCATGTGTTTTACCAACTTGAGCTGCAAAGCAAACACGGCACAGACAACCCCGACCAACGGATTCAAGAAGACGTGCAGCAATTCACTGCCGACACGGTGAGCTTGTCGATGGGCTTGTTGGATGCCACGGTCACGCTGTTGAGTTTTGTGGGCATTTTGTGGTCGCTCTCAGGCGGCTTTAGTTTTGAGGTGGCGGGCGAAACCTACAACATCCCCGGCTTCATGGTGTGGATGGCATTGGCTTACGCCTTGGCCGGCAGCTTGATCGGTCACTTCATTGGCCGCTCCATGGCATCGCTCAACTTCACGCAGCAACGGCTTGAAGCCGACTTCCGTCATCATCTGATGCGCGTTCGTGAATACAGCGAAGCCATTGCGCTGGACCGTGGTGGCCGCGTGGAACGCTTGTCGCTGCAAGAGCGCTTCAAGCTGGTGCTGGATAACTTCATGCGCTTGCTGCGCGTGCAAAAACGCTATACGTGGTTTAACTCGGGTTACGGTCAAGCGGCGGTGGTGTTCCCCATGCTGGTGGCATCGCCTCGTTATTTCAGCGGCGCGATTCAGCTGGGTGAGTTGATGCAAATTTCATCCGCCTTTGGCCAGGTGCAAGAGTCGCTGAGTTGGTTCATCAGCAACTACAGCCGCTTGGCGTCGTGGCAAGCCACCACGCTGCGTTTGACAAGTTTTCAAGATCAGATGCTGGCAGTCAAGGTGGCAGATTCTGCCGAGCCAGACTCTGCGCCTCTGTCATTCACAGGTGCAGTCACAGGCATCAATGCCCTGCACACCACGCCACTCACCATCTCGCTGCCAAATGGCGATGTGCTGCTGGCCGACACCTCGCTCAACGCCGCGGCTGGCGACACCGTGTTGATTCGTGGCCCATCAGGTTGCGGCAAATCCACCTTGCTGCGCGTGTTGGCAGGCATTTGGCCGCACGTGACATCACCCACACATGACCGCCGCGGTGAGCCCATCACCTACGGACCGGTGGTGTTGCCCGAGCACAGCGTGTTCATGCCGCAGCGCCCGTACTTTCCTGAAGGCACCTTGCGCCAAGCGCTGGCCTACCCCGACAGTGCAGAGCACTACACCGACGAGGCTTTGAAAAGCGCTCTGTACGACGCACTGCTGCCACATCTCGTGAACGACCTCGATATGGCAGGACACTGGACACAACAGCTCTCAGGCGGCGAGCAACAACGCTTGGCAATGGCGCGTGTGCTGCTCAAACGCCCACGTTGGGTGTTTGCAGACGAAGCCACCAGCGCGCTCGACGAAGCTGCCGAGAAAACACTCTACGAAAAGCTACTGACGATGGTGCGGGAAGAAGGCGGTGGTTTGGTGTCCATCGCGCATCGTCCCAGCGTGGCAAGCCATCACGAAATCGTTTGGCAGTTTGTGCCTGCGCCTGATGGCAGCGCGGCTAAGTTCATTCTTGTCGCGGAATGAAAGAAGCCACCGAAGCACTTACGATTTCCAACGCTCCCAGCCCTTGGCTCGCAAATCACACGCTGGGCATGTGCCGCAGCCATAGCCCCAATCGTGGCGGTGCGTGCGGTCGCCCATGTAGCAGGTGTGGGTGTGCTCGACGATGAGGTCCACCAACTGATCGCCACCTGTGGCGTGCGCCTTCTGCCCGAGGTCATGCGCGAGCTGCCAAGTTTGTGCTTTGTCGATCCACATGAGGGGCGTTTCAATCAACAAGCGGCGGTCCATGCCAAGTGACAAGGCGATTTGCATGGCCTTCATGGTGTCGTCGCGGCAGTCGGGGTAGCCCGAGAAATCGGTTTCGCACACACCAGTGACGATGACATCCAAACCACGGCGATAAGCCAACGCCGCAGCCAGTGTGAGAAACAGCAGGTTGCGCCCCGGCACAAAGGTGTTGGGCAGGCCTGAGCTTTCCATTTGAAATGCCATGTCGCGGGTGAGCGAGGTTTCGCTCACTTGGCCCAGCACGCCTAGGTCGAGCAAGTGGTCTTCACCCAACTTAGCGCCCCACTCGGGGAATTGCTTACGCACTTGCGCCAGCACTTGCATGCGGGCTTCTAGCTCTACCAAGTGGCGTTGGCGGTAGTCAAATGCCAAGGTTTCCACGCGTTCGTATTGCGCCAAGGCGTGCGCCAAACAGGTGGTGGAATCTTGACCGCCCGAAAACAGAACGAGTGCGTTGCGGTGAATGGGATTGCGTGCTTGCATGAGAGTGGCGTGCTGCTGAATGCGGGCTATTTAGTGTGAAGAAGGGGCGTGCGAGGTGTGAGCTGCGTGCGAGATCTTGTCAGTCAATGCAATGGCCAATGCGCTGAGCAAGAAGGTGATGTGGATGATGGTTTGCCACATCAACACTTTTTCGTCGTAATTGGCCGCGTTGATGAAAGTTTTGAGCAAGTGGATGGACGAGATGCCGATGATGGCCATGCCCAGCTTGACCTTCAACACCGATGCGTTCACATGGCTGAGCCACTCGGGCTGATCGGGGTGGCCTTCTAAATACATGCGAGACACAAAGGTCTCATAGCCGCCCACGATGACCATGATGAGCAGGTTGGAGATCATGACCACATCAATCAAACCCAAGACCACCAACATGGTGATGGACTCGGTGAGCTTGTCGACAACCATGCCATTTTTGTAGCCAATGCTCGTCACCAAGGCATCCAAAGCATGTTGGTTGCCAAACGCAGCTTCAATCAGGTGGACCAATTCCACCCAAAAGTGAAACACATACATGCACTGCGCCAAGATGAGGCCCAAGTACAAAGGCAACTGCAACCAACGGCTGGCAAAAATAAAACGTGGAATCGCAGGGGTTTGCTTCATACGGAACAATCTGGAGTGAATGCGTAAATTTTGCCTCAGCCCGCCTAAACTCTAGTCATGCTCTTACAAATTTTCTCCCTCATCCTTCACTTCGCTGCGGGCCTTGTCGCGGGCACTTGTTTGCTGCGCATGTATATGCACTTGCAGGGTATCAACCTCTCGCGCAGCGGCGGCAACCCCTTGGCCCCATTTGTTTTTGCCATCTCTAATTGGATTGTGTTGCCGGTGCGCCGCTTTGTGCCCGCCATTGGCCGCTTAGATACCGCCAGCTTGGTGGCCGCCTACGCCGTGTTGTTGGCCAAACACTCGTTGTTGTGGATTGTGGCGGGCGCGACCTCTGAATGGTTGAGTTTGTTCATCAACGCAGGCTTTGAGTTGGCAAGCGTGATCTTGTCGAGCTTGATGTGGTTGGTGCTGATTTATGTGCTGATGTCTTGGATGAAAACCGCATCAGACGCTGCTTACTTCTTAGCGCAATTGGTCGATCCCCTACTGCGCCCTATTCGTCGCGTGCTGCCTCACATGGGCGGTGTGGACTTGTCGCCCATTGCGCTGTTGCTGCTGATTCAAATTGCTGAAATCGTGCTGCATCACTTGCGCGCACAACTGGTTTTCTAAACACTCAGCTGAGGCGTGCTTATGCTGCTCAAACATTCCCGCTGGTTGATGGTGTTGGCGCTTGTTGCGCTGCCACTGACCTCGCTCAAGTTAGCCGCACAAACAACCACCACCCCTCAAACATTGCCAGCAGTCACCACGATTGCCAGCTTGGATGTGCCACGCTACATGGGCACTTGGCATGAAATCGCCAAGTTCCCCAACCGCTTTCAGGCCAAGTGCGTGGCCAACACGCGCGCTAGGTACTTGGCGCAAGCTGATGGGTCCGTGCAAGTGCTCAACAGCTGCATCACCGCCGATGGCGACACCATCGACGCGTTGGGCTTAGCCAAGCAAATTGGCAGCGCCACATCACCCAAACTGCAAGTACGCTTCGCACCCGCATGGCTGAGCTGGCTGCCGATGGTGTGGGGTGACTACTGGGTGATCGATCTGGATGCCGACTACCAACTCGCTGCCGTGAGTGATGCAAAACGCGAATATTTGTGGGTGCTATCGCGCACACCGCAAATCAACGCCAAAGCCTATGACGCCTTGCTAGAGCGACTCAAAGCGCAGCACTTCGATGTGCAGAAACTAGAACGTACTGCGCATCAGTAAGCGAAGTCAGGCCTTCGTCTTGGCGTGCCGCATGTTGTTGCAGCGGTCATGGCTGATGGCGAGGTTTTCTTGGTGGCTGTTGCCACCTTCACTGAGCGGCTGAATATGCTCTAGCGTGGCGTCGGCATGCGCCACATGCTCCCCGCAGACCCAACACGGCACCACGCCATGCATTTGGCGCGATACCGTTTTGTAGATCTTGTCGCGGGTGAGCTTGAGCCGACTCAAGGCTTACTTGATCCAAGCGGCCAAAGTTTTGGCGTAGGCGTCAAAGTCTTTGATGGGGCGTTTGGCCACACCCGAGGCTTCAGCCGCACGGGCCACTGCAGGCGCAATGCGCTGGATGAGGCGTGTGTCGAATGGTTTAGGAATGATGTTGTCCACACCAAACGCCAAATCCAAACCGGAGTAAGCGGCTTGCACTTCGGCGGTCACTTCCAACTTGGCCAAGTCGGCGATTTCGCGCACACAGGCAATCTTCATCGCGTCGGTGATTTTGGTCGCACCGCAATCCAAAGCACCACGGAAGATGTACGGGAAGCACAACACGTTGTTCACTTGGTTGGGGTAGTCCGAGCGGCCGGTGGCAATGATGCAATCAGGGCGCACGGCTTTGGCCAACTCAGGGCGAATTTCTGGCTCAGGGTTGGCCAAGGCCAAGATGAGCGGCTTGTCGGCCATGGTCTTGACCATGTCTTGCGTCAACACGCCAGGGGCTGAGCAGCCCAAGAACACGTCAGCACCGTTGACCGCATCGGCCAACGTACGCAGCTCGGTCTTTTGTGCGAAACGGGCTTTGGATTCGTCGTAACCACCGGGGCGGCCTTCGTAAATGATGCCTTTGGAGTCGCACACATAAATGTTCTCGGTCTTCACGCCCAAGCCCACAAACACGCCCAGGCAAGCCAAGGCAGCTGCACCTGCGCCAGATACGGCCACTTTGATGTTGTGAATGTCTTTGCCAGCGAGCTCCAAGCCGTTCAACATGGCCGCAGCAGAGATGATGGCTGTGCCGTGTTGGTCGTCGTGGAACACAGGAATGCTCATGCGTTCGCTGAGTTTCTTCTCGATGTAGAAGCACTCAGGCGCCTTGATGTCTTCGAGGTTGATGCCACCAAAGGTGGGCTCCATGGCGGCGATGATGTCCACCAATTTGTCGGCATCGTGTTCATCGAGCTCAATGTCAAACACGTCAATGCCTGAGAACTTCTTGAACAAACAGCCCTTGCCTTCCATCACAGGCTTACCGGCCAATGCGCCAATGTCGCCCAAGCCTAGCACCGCTGTGCCGTTGGTGATGACGCCCACCAAATTGCCACGGCTCGTGTACTCGTAAGAGGTTTGTGGGTCTTTCTCGATCTCCAAGCAGGGGTACGCGACGCCGGGTGAATAGGCCAAGCTCAGATCGTGCTGGTTGTCCAGCGGATGAGTGGGCTCCACACGAATCTTGCCCTTGGTGGGCGAGCGGTGGTAGTCAAGTGCGGCGGTCCGTAATTCTTGTTCTGCTGGGGTCATGAAATTTCCGAAACTTGTTTTTGAAAAAGGCTCATATCCTACCGCGCCACCCTTTCCCCTAACCCTGAATGGACAAGTGCCTACACTTACGCATTTACACCTACTCTGCCCTGTACAACCCACATGCAAGCCTTGCTCAATGCCATTGCCGCCATGCCCCTGCCCACCGACGCGCAGCGCGTGTTCCATGGTCGTGGTGGTTTGCACCCAGGTTGCGAGCAATGGGCGTTGGATGCCTTCCCACCCGTGATGCTGTTGACCAGCTTCCAACCCGTGTCTGAAGACGAACTGGCCGCTGTGGGCGCAGCCCTTTCCAAACGCTGGGCACAGATAGCGCCAGACCAGCCACTCAACTGGGTATTTCAATGCCGCGCTGACGGCCACATTGAAACGCGTTTGATGAGCGGCGCTGTGCCCGACCCACATGTGGTGACAGAGAACGGCAGCCGCTTTCGCGTGCATGTGCTCAAGGGCCAAAACCATGGCTTGTTTTTGGACATGGCTGAAGGTCGCAAATGGGTGCGCACGTTTGTGCACAACTACGGCGCTGACCAGCCGCGCCTGAAAGTGCTCAACCTGTTTGCCTACACCTGCGCGTTCTCGGTGGTCGCGCTGCAAGCCGGAGCCAAGCAAGTGGTGAACGTGGACATGAGCCACGGCGCGATGGCCATTGGGCAGCAAAACCACCCGATCAACGGCATCACCACCGGCGCGACTTTCTTGATGCACGACATCTTTAAGACCTGGGGCAAGATCACCCGCAGCGGGCCTTATGGACTCGTCATCGTCGACCCACCCAGCTACCAAAAAGGCAGCTTCATCGCCACCAAAGACTACGCCAAACTCATGCGCCGCTTGCCTGAGCTGCTGGCCCCAGGCGGCTATGCGCTGCTGTGTCTGAACGCGCCCGAGTTGGGTCTAGACTTTTTGCAAGAGCGAATGGAAGAACTTGCTCCTGAGTTGAAGTTTGTCGAACGTGTGGCCAACCCGGCGGCGTTTGCCGATGTGTCGTCCGAGCGGTCGCTCAAAGTATTGGCGTATCAAATGCCTTCTTTGCCTGAATCTCAGGAGAGTGCTGCATGAGGTCACACATCTCCATCGTCAACGTCGACAACTGCGACACCTGGACTCGCTATCGCAACGGTCTGTGCAACACCTGCGCGGCCAACTGCTGCACCATGCCGGTGGAAGTGAAGTTGCCAGACTTGGTTCGCCTTGAACTGGTCGACCCGTTTGAGGCCGAACACGAAGAGCCCAAACAAATTGCCAAGCGCCTACAAAAAATGGGTGTGATCGAGCACTTCAATTTCAAGAACAGCATCTTCACCCTGTCGCGCCGCGCCAATGGCGACTGCCAAAACTTGGATGCCAAAACTCGCCGATGCACCGTCTATGAAAAAAGGCCCAACACCTGCAGATTGCATCCGCAAGTGGGGCCGCGTCCGGGCTACTGTCCCTACGGCGCAGTGCGCTAAAAGCGCTTAAGAGCCTGCGTTAAAGCTTAGCCACGTCTAAGAGGCTCAAGCAACTGGCTTAGCCCGTTGTGGTCGATCTCGTGCATGAGGTTGAGCAAATGGCCAATTTCTCCTTTGGGAAAACCTTCACGCGCAAACCAGTTCAGGTAGTTGCCGGGCAGGTCTGCCAACACCGTGCCTTGGTGTTTGCCAAACGGCATGCGCAGCGTGACCAGCTTTTGCAAATCTTCTGGGTTCATCGCATGGGCTTAGTTCAATGCGTCTAACAAGTCTTGCGTGTCACGGATGATGGGCTGCGCCAACTGCAACAGCAAATGACCGTCGGTGGCCAACTGGGCCCAACGGTTGGACGCCTCAAGCACCGGATGGTTGTGCAAGTAATCAGGCACTTCAAAGTCAGGGGTTTGTTGCTTGAACGACAGCAACATGCTGAGGTAGCCAGAGAAATACAAACTGAACATCAAGGCATTGGCCGCCTCTTGGGTGATCTCGCGACGACCGACGAGTTGTAAGAACAAGGCTTTGGCGGTTTCAATGGTGGGCAGCTCGTTGGCACTGAGCTGAAATTCTTCATCCAAAGCTTTACAGGCCTTGTCCCATTGTGTCGATGTATCTGTCATGCGAGCATTGTGCCTTTGCACTTCTTAACCCCGCAGCGACAAGCATATTTGGCTTTGAGTTCATCGGTGATGGGCTCGTCACTTACTAACCCGTAATTGAATGTCAACTCTTCACCGCGCCATATTTGGCGACGGGTTTTGATGAACACACGCCCCTTCTCTTCAATTGGCTCACAGTTGGGACGGCATGAGTGGTTAATCCAACGCGAAGCATTGCCGCCGCATCGGCCATCAATCACGCGAGCATCGTCGATGTGAAAGTAAAACGTGTGCTCGGGGTTGCTTGGGTCGTGTGGGTGGCGGCGTTGCGCCTCGGCCATGGAAATGATTTCACCCACATATTCGATGACGGTCTCGCCCGGGGCCATCGGGCACAAGGCGAATACACCCTTCCCGTGGACGCGTGATGAGAGCACTTCGATGCGAGGCTCGCTGGACGATTGCCTTGGGCGAGCTGGCTTATGGGTCATTCGACGGTAACTGATTTTGCTAAGTTACGCGGTTTGTCCACATCCGTGCCACGCGCACACGCCGTGTGATAGCTGAGCAACTGCAAAGGCACGACGTGCAGAATAGGTGAGAGAACGCCATAGTGCTCGGGCATGCGAATGACGTTGACGCCTTCGCTGCTTTCAATCTTCGTATCGCCATCAGCCAACACATACAACACGCCGCCGCGGGCGCGTACTTCTTGCATATTGCTTTTGAGTTTTTCCAGCAACACGTCATTAGGGGCGACCGTCACCACAGGCATGGCGCTGGTGACCAAGGCCAAGGGGCCGTGCTTTAACTCACCTGCGGCATAGGCCTCGGCGTGGATGTAGGTGATTTCTTTGAGCTTCAACGCGCCTTCCAGCGCGATGGGGTAATGCGTGCCACGGCCCAAGAACAAGGCGTTTTCTTTGCTGGCAAATTCTTGTGACCAAGCGATAAGCTGGGGCTCGAGCGCCAACACCGCTTGCAGGGCTGCGGGCAAGTGGCGCATTTCTTTGATGTGTGCGGCTTCTTGTTCGTCGCTCAAACGGCCTTTGGTTTGCGCTAAGGCGAGCGTGAGCAAGAACAAGCCAGCCAGTTGCGTAGTGAACGCTTTGGTGGAAGCCACGCCAATCTCAGCACCCGCACGCGTGACGTAGGCCAGCTTGCACTCGCGCACCATGGCGCTGGTGGACACGTTGCAAATGGTGAGCGTGTTGGTCATACCCAAACTCTGCGCATGGCGCAGCGCGGCCAAAGTGTCGGCGGTTTCGCCCGACTGGCTGATGGTGACCACCAAGGTGTTGGGGTTGGGCACGGATTCGCGGTAGCGGTATTCGCTGGCAATCTCTACTTGGCAAGGCACTTTGGCAATCGCCTCAATCCAATACTTGGCGGTGCAGCCGCTGTAATAGCTGGTACCGCAGGCGAGGATGAGCACGTTGTCGATGGTTTTGAACACCGAGTACGCGCCGTTGCCAAACAACTCAGGCGTGATGCCTTCCACGCCTTCGAGCGTGTCGGCAATCGCGCGGGGTTGCTCGAAGATTTCTTTTTGCATGTAGTGGCGGTAAGGCCCCAACTCTGCCGCGCCGCTGTGCGCTTGCACGGTTTTGACTTCACGCGTCACCGGCTTGTGGCTGCGGTCTTGCACCCAGTATTTGCCAATTTGAATGTCCACCACGTCGCCCTCTTCGAGGTAGACGATTTGGTCGGTCACGCCGGCCAAAGCCATGGCGTCACTGGCGAGGAAAGTTTCGCTGTGTTCTTTGCCCACGCCCAAAATGAGCGGCGAGCCTGCGCGTGCGCCAATGACACGATGCGGCTCGTCTTTGTGAAACACCGCAATCGCATACGCGCCGTGCAGCTGCGTGATGGCCGCCTTGACCGCTTCAAACAAATCGCCGTTGTAGAGGCTGTCCACCAAGTGGGCAATGACCTCGGTGTCTGTTTGACTCAAGAACTCGTAGCCCTTGGCTTGCAATGCAGCGCGCAGCTCGTCGTGGTTTTCGATGATGCCGTTGTGGACCAGCGCCACGCGACCAACTTTGGATTCACCCGCGCCAGCACCTGTGCCGTGGCTGAAATGTGGATGCGCGTTGTGCACCGCAGGCGCACCGTGCGTGGCCCAGCGCGTGTGCGCAATGCCAATGCCGCCTTCGATGTGATCGGCCTTGACTTGGTCCATCAGCTCAGACACGCGGGCTGTGCTGCGCGCACGCTGCAAGCCACCCTGCTTCGCACCTAAGCTGGCCGAGTGCACGGCCACGCCACACGAGTCGTAGCCACGGTATTCCAGTCGCTGCAAACCTTGCACGAGGATGGGAACGATGTTGCGGGTAGAAACGGCGCCGACAATGCCACACATAAAAAGCACTCCTGAATTGGTTCGCCCGAATATTAAGCACATCAATAAGAAATTTCTTGTTTATTTTTTTACTTATTTGAACGAAAATTGCAACAATTGATTTATTTGGAATTTAATTTCAAATTTACAACCGATATGAAACAAGAATATCTAGACGAAGTCGATTTGAAACTACTCAACGCCTTGCAGCACGATGCGTCTCTTAGCAACGTGGGCTTGGCCGAGCAGCTCAACATCTCACCGCCCACATGCCTGCGCCGCGTCAAACGCTTGGCAGATGAAGGCTGGATTGAGCGGCAAGTTGCCATCCTCCACCACGACAAGCTGGGCGCCGCGCTGGGCCACGGCCTGAGCGCCTTGGTGGAAGTCACGCTCGACCAACAAGGCACCGAGCAACTCGACGCTTTCGAGCAACGCGCCTGCGCAGACAACGCCGTGCAGCAATGTTGGCGCGTGTCGCCCGGGCCAGACTTTGTGTTGGTGGTGCAAGCGGCAGACATGCCCGACTACTTGGCCATCACGCAACGTCTGCTCACGCAGGATGCGAATGTGCGGAATGTGAAAGCGTTTTTTGCAACCAAGCGGGCAAAGTTCACCAGCACGTGGCCGGTGTTGCGCAGCACATAAGTCACACACCTCAGCAGGCTTCAAAGCAACGCGTCGTAAAAAAGGCAGCCTAGGCTGCCTTTTCAGTTTTAAGCCTTGGGCTTTTTCTCAGGCCGCTTGTAGTTGGCAATGCTCACTTGCTTGCCACGCGCCACGCTCAGTGCGCCAGCCTCGGTGCTCTTGGTGATGGTTGAGCCGCCGCCCACTGTGCCGCCTGCGCCGATGGTGACTGGAGCGACCAACACGCAGTTGCTACCTACATGCACATCGGCCTCAATCACAGTACGGTGTTTGTTGGCACCGTCGTAGTTGGCCGTGATGCTGCCTGCGCCGTAGTTCACGCGCTCTCCCACCGTAGCGTCGCCCAAGTAAGCCAGGTGGTTGGCTTTGGAACCCTTGGCCATCGTGGAGTTTTTGACTTCCACAAAGTTGCCAATGTGCACCTCGGCGGCCAGCTCTGCGCCGGGGCGCAAGCGAGCGAAGGGGCCAATGAGTGCGCCCTCGCCCACGCTCACACCGAGCTTTTCTCCGTCGATGTGGGTGAAGGGATGAATCACCGCGCCAGCAGCGATGGTGCAGTTGGCAATCACGCAGTT
Organism: Pseudomonadota bacterium; assembly: GCA_041180165.1. Classification (GTDB taxonomy): domain Bacteria; phylum Pseudomonadota; class Gammaproteobacteria; order Burkholderiales; family Burkholderiaceae_C; genus Limnohabitans. Next base: position 438,237 of record JBEGSC010000002.1, read on the forward strand.
CGCACCAATCTTCACGCCTTGGCCTAATGACACGCTACCTTGGAAGATGCAGTTCACATCAATCTCCACGTCTTGCGCGCAGCTCAAGTGGCCGCGCACATCGAAGCGTGCGGGGTCAATGATGCGCACGCCATCGGCCATGAAGGCGTGGGCTTGGCGCAGTTGATACGCACGTTCCAGCTCGGCCAATTGCGTGGGGCTGTTCACACCCGCCACTTGCGCGGCGTCTGAGATTTTGTGAGCCACCACAGGCACGCCATCGGCCTCGGCAAACTTGACCACATCGGTCAAATAAAACTCTTGCTGCGCGTTGTTGTTGTCTAAGCGCGCGAGCCAAGGCTTGAGCAACTTCGCAGGCACGGCCATGATGCCGCTGTACACCTCGTTGATGGCGCGTTGTTGTTCATTCGCGTCTTTGTGCTCCACGATGGCGTGGACGTGTCCGCTAGGACTACGCACAATGCGGCCATAGCCTGTGGGATCGGCAAAGTCGATGGTGAGGAGTGCGAGTTGTTTGCCATCGCACAAGTCGAGCAAGGCTTGCAGCGTGTCGGCTTGCGTCAAAGGCACATCGCCAGAGAGCACGACCACCACACCATCATCAGCCAACAAAGGCACGGTTTGTTGCACCGCATGCCCCGTGCCGAGCTGGGGCATTTGACGGGCGAATTGCAAGTTGTCGGAGGCGTTGGCAGCCAGCAAAGCGGGCTCCACTTGATCAGCGCCATGGCCAGTGATGACGATGGTGTTACGTGCTTTTAAAGTACGCGCCGTGTCAATCACATGCTGCACCAAAGCCTTACCCGCCAAACGGTGCAAAACCTTAGGCATACTGCTCTTCATACGGGTGCCTTTACCGGCAGCCATGATCACCACATCCAACGCTGTCATGTCATTCATCCTTATTTTTCGCAGAATTATCCGCCATGCATCGGCCTGGTTGATCCTGACCGCCTTGATGGGCTTGAGCGGCTGCAGCACCATCAAGGTGGTCTACAACAACAGCGACGATTTGATTTATTGGTGGCTGGATGGCTACGCCGATTTGCAAGGCGACCAAAAACAATTCACCCGCGATGCCTTGACCGACCTACAACGTTGGCACCGCCAACAGCAACTGCCCGAGTACGTGGCCTTACTTAAGCGCATGCAGGCCCTAGCTCCGACTGACATCACACCCGCGCAAGTCTGCGCTGTGACCGAAGACATGAAGAGCAGCTTCATTCGCGTGCTCCGCCACATGGAACCCGCCTCGGCACAACTGGCCAGTCAACTCAGCGCAGACCAATTGCGCAGCATGCGCCAACGCTTCGACAAAACCAACAAGACTTGGAGAGAGGATTGGCTCGACCCCAATGCCGAAGAACGACTGCGCTATCGCACCAAACAAGCGACCAATCGCTTGGAAGACTTTTATGGCCGTCTAGACAAACCCCAGCGCGAGGTGCTTCACCAGTGGCTCAGCACGTCCATCTTTGACCCCGCGCTCAGTTACACCGAACGCGAACGCCGCCAAGCCGACACCCTGCAAACCTTGCAACGTATTGCGCAAGAAGGCACTGCCAAACAAGAGTCGGCTCAAGCGTTGCTACGCGCCTTGGTGGAACGCAGCTTCAACTCGCCCAACGAACGTGCACGCGCGTACAGCAAAGAGCTATGGAACGAGAACTGCGCGGGCTTTGCCAAGTTCCACAACAGCACCACACCCGCACAGCGCGAGCGCATGGTGCAAGCTCTGCGTGGCTACGAGCAAGATTTCAAAACATTGATGGCGCAAAAATAAACGCCATAGAACAAGCACAGGGTTCAGCCCATAGGCCAAACCACCCCGTTGTCGTTGAGCAGCGCATCCAGCGGCATGTCGTGCGCTTCAGGCATCAAATCGGGCAAAAACCCATGCGTAAAACCTAAACCGGTCGTGAACGGCTTGGGTTGCAAAGTAGCTAAGGTGCGGTCATAAAACCCACCGCCATAGCCTAGGCGGAATCCACCCGGCCCGTAACCCACGCAAGGCACAAACAACAAAGTGGGCACCACCACCTCGGTGTCTTTAGGCTTGGGAATGCCGTAGGCATCTTCTTCCATGGGGCAACCTGGGTACCACGCGTGAAAGGTGAGGGTTTTGTGCGCCTTGTCCACCACGGGCAAACCAATGCGGCGGCGCTGCGGTTGATCCAGCAGCTCGCCATCTTCTTTCCAGCGGTGCAGCACGGGCAGTGGGTCAAACTCGCCCTTGATGGGCCAGTACGCACCAATCACCGTGTCGGGTCGATTGAACAACCAAATGCGCATCACGCGCTGCAACATGTCGGCCCTCTCCAGCCTATCGGGCAAGTTCAAACGCTCTTCAATGAGCTGCTGGCGCAAGGTTTTTTTGTCCACAGATAATCAAGCTATGAAATTTCGAGTCATTGTGTCACTGTTTGCCGGCGTTTTTATGGCGTTTGGTGTTGTTCAACCTGTTGTGGCTGCGCCCGCCAACAACACCCAAGCGGATGCTGTCATCACCGACATGGCTCAAGCCTACAAGCGCGGCGACCGCAAGCGCCTGAGCGCCCTGCTGCCACAAGCCAAAGGCCACATCCTCGAACCATGGGCGGCATATTGGGAACTCAAAGCCCGCCTAGACGAAGCCTCGCACAGCGAAGTACGCGCCTTCTTCAACCGCTACCCTGCCACTTACCAAGAAGACCGCTTGCGCAACGACTGGCTATTGCTCTTGGGCCAACGCCGTGACTGGACCACGCTCAGCGACGAACACCCCCATTACCGCATGCGCGACGACCGCGAACTGCGCTGCTACTTCTTGACGGTTGAACTGCTAGAGAAAGGCCCACAAGCGAGCCCAGCAATTGCCGACGAAGTGCGCAAAAACTGGATGGGCATGAAAGAAGCCGATGACGGCTGCACCTTGGCCGCCGACCGCCTGTACTTCAGCAAACAATTCACCGCGCTCGATATTTGGCGCAAAGCCCGTTTGATGGCCGAACACAACCGCCCACGCACGGCGCGCAACGCCGTGCAAATTGTGTCGCCCGCAGACGCATCGCACGTGAACGACATCTTGAGCAAGCCCCTGCCGTTTCTGAACAAGCAAATTGCAGCGCCTTCCAAAGCCAAGCAAGAGCTGGTGGTGTTGGCCTTGGTCAAACTGGCCACCACCGACGCCGACAAAGCTGCCAATTTGTTGCGCGACAAATGGCGCCCTTACCTTACCGCCGAAGAGCGCCACTGGGTGTGGGGCGTGATTGGCCGCCAAGCTGCCATGCGCTTGGACGATGACGCTTTGAGCCACTTTGCCCGTGTCGCCAACGACAAAGACTTGAACGATGACATGTTGGGCTGGAAAGTTCGTGCAGCTTTGCGTGCAGGCAACACACCCAAGTGGTCGGTCGTGGAAAGCACCATCAGCCACATGAGCGCCGAAGCTCGTAAAGACCCAACGTGGGTCTATTGGTATGCCCGCGCTTTGTTGGCCCACAAAAAAGTAACACCGCAAATCCAACAAGAGGCCAACACCTTGCTAGAAAGCATTGCTGGTGTGCGCGGCTTTTACGAACAACTCGCCCTCGAAGAGCTGGGCCGCAAAGTGGTGGCCCCTGCACGCCCACCGGCCCCCACAGCAGAAGAGATGGAAGTGGCACGTCGCAACCCATCGCTGCAACGTGCGCTGTACGCCATCAGCATCGGCTTGCGCAGCGAAGGCGTGCGCGAATGGAACTACGCCACTAATTTGGTGGATGCCCAAGGCAAAGCCGGCATGATGAGCGACCGTGAGCTGCTGGCCGCCGCGCAACTCGCCTGCGACAGCCAAGTGTGGGACCGCTGCATCAACACCAGCGAGCGCACGCGCGTGGCCATCGACTTTGAGCAACGCTTCCCCATGCCGCACAAAGAGGCGGTCATTGCCCGCAGCAAAACCATCAACCTTGACCCCGCTTATGTGTACGGTCTGATCCGCCAAGAAAGCCGCTTTGTCACCGATGCACGTTCACACGTTGGCGCGGCAGGCTTGATGCAAGTGATGCCAGCCACCGCCAAGTGGACGGCCCGCAAAATTGGTCTAACCGGCTTCACACCTGACCAAATCAACGACCGCGACACCAACATCGCTATCGGAACAGGCTATTTGAAATTGGTGCTCGACAGTTTTGAAGGCTCCATGCCCTTGGCGGCGGGCGCATACAACGCAGGCCCCAGCCGCTCGCGCCGCTGGCGTGCGCCCAACGACGGCACAGGCCCTGTGTTGGAAGGTGCCATCTGGGCCGAGAACGTGCCGTTCAATGAGACGCGGGACTATGTGAAAAAAGTGCTGTCCAACACCACCAACTACGCAGCGCTCATCACGGGGCAGCCGCAGTCGCTCAAGGCCAAGCTTGGCATGGTGGGGCCGCGATCAGCGTCTGCACCGGCTGAAAACTTAGAGCTACCTTGAGTTGCAACATCGTCCAAATTAGTACTTACTCACACGAAAAACCAAGCACCGCTGAGGCGGTGCTTTTTTCATGTTTTTGCGTTCAGGCTCTTGAATTCCGCGCAGATGTCCTAAAATTAGCACTCAATGGATGGGAGTGCTAACAGCACACGTCCAGTGGCTTAATCGGCGTCCAGCCTGTCTGGGCGCTTTGCTTTCAACCCTTAGTTCCTATTTGGAGATGCAATGAAACTTCGTCCTCTCGGCGACCGCGTGATCGTTAAACGTATCGAAAGCGAAACCAAAACCGCCTCTGGCATCGTGATTCCTGATTCAGCCGCTGAAAAGCCTGATCAAGGTGAAGTTGTGGCTGTCGGCCCAGGCAAGACCAATGACAAAGGCGAGACCAAAGCTTTGACAGTGAAAGTCGGCGACCGCGTGTTGTTCGGCAAATACAGCGGCCAAACCGTCAAGGTGGCGGGCGACGAATTGTTGGTGATGAAAGAGGAAGACCTCTTCGCCGTCGTCGAATAAGTATTCACTGATTCAGAAATTTAAGGAAATATCAAAATGGCAGCAAAAGACGTAATTTTCGGCGGCGAAGCCCGCGCACGCATGGTTGAAGGCGTGAACATCCTCGCCAACGCAGTGAAAGTGACTTTGGGCCCCAAGGGTCGCAACGTGGTACTCGAGCGCTCTTTCGGCGCCCCCACCGTGACCAAAGACGGCGTGTCTGTGGCCAAAGAAATCGAACTCAAAGACAAGCTCATGAACATGGGCGCACAAATGGTGAAAGAAGTCGCCTCTAAGACTTCTGACAACGCTGGCGACGGCACCACCACTGCGACCGTGTTGGCTCAAGCCATCGTGCGCGAAGGCATGAAGTACGTGGTTGCCGGCGGCAACCCCATGGACTTGAAGCGCGGCATCGACAAGGCTGTGGCCGCGTTGATCGAAGAGCTGAAGAAAGTCTCGAAGACCACCACCACCACCAAAGAAATCGCCCAAGTCGGTTCGATCTCTGCCAACAGCGACCACAGCATCGGCGAAATCATCGCCAACGCGATGGACAAAGTGGGCAAAGAAGGCGTCATCACAGTGGAAGACGGCAAGTCATTGCAAAACGAACTCGACGTGGTCGAGGGCATGCAATTTGACCGTGGCTACCTGAGCCCCTACTTCATCAACAACCCCGAGAAGCAAGCTGCATTGCTGGACAACCCCTTCGTGTTGTTGTTCGACAAGAAGATCAGCAACATCCGCGACTTGTTGCCCACTTTGGAAGCTGTTGCAAAAGCTGGCCGTCCATTGCTCATCATTGCTGAAGACGTCGACGGCGAAGCCCTGGCAACTTTGGTGGTCAACACCATCCGTGGCATCTTGAAGGTTGTGGCTGTCAAGGCTCCAGGCTTTGGTGATCGTCGCAAGGCCATGTTGGAAGACATCGCCATCTTGACTGGCGGCAAAGTGATCGCCGAAGAAGTGGGCTTGACCCTCGAAAAAGTGACTTTGGCAGACCTCGGTCAAGCCAAGCGCATCGAAGTGGGCAAAGAAAACACCATCATCATCGACGGCGCTGGTGCAGCTGCTGACATCGAAGCTCGCGTCAAGCAAATCCGCGTGCAAATCGAAGAAGCAACTTCTGACTACGACCGCGAAAAACTGCAAGAGCGCGTGGCGAAGTTGGCTGGCGGTGTTGCCGTGATCAAGGTGGGCGCTGCCACCGAAGTCGAAATGAAAGAAAAGAAAGCCCGCGTCGAAGACGCCCTGCACGCCACCCGCGCTGCAGTGGAAGAAGGTATCGTGGCTGGCGGCGGCGTGGCTTTGCTGCGTGCACGTCAAGCTGTGGGCGCCTTGAAGGGTGACAACGAAGACCAAAACCACGGCATCGCTTTGGTGTTCAAAGCCATCGAAGCGCCTTTGCGCGAGATCGTTTACAACGCCGGCGGCGAAGCCAGCGTGGTGGTGAACAACGTGTTGGCCGGCAAGGGCAACTACGGCTTCAACGCCTCCAACGACACCTATGGCGACATGATCGAAATGGGTATCTTGGACCCAACCAAAGTGACACGCACTGCTTTGCAAAACGCAGCGTCTGTGGCCTCTTTGATGTTGACCACCGAGTGCATGGTGTCAGAAGCTCCAAAAGAAGAGTCTGCTGGTGGCATGCCCGACATGGGTGGTATGGGCGGCATGGGTGGTATGGGCGGCATGGGCATGTAATTGCCTCGCTGCTTTGCCTGAGCACTTCGGTGCTCTTGCCAAACAAAAAAGCCCCGCATTGCGGGGCTTTTTTTCGTCTGTGCTGAGCGCACTTAGTGCATCAACGCCTCAAGCTTGACGGCGTCAACACAGAACGCACGAATGCCTTCGGCCAGCTTCTCTGTCGCCATGGCATCGTCATTCAAGGCGTAACGAAACGAGGCCTCGGTGTGGTGCACCTCGGGCAAATCAAGCTGCATCGCAGCTGTTGCACTCAGCGCTTGCGTCAAAGGCTCAGTCGATGCACCCAGCTGCGCCAGCAACTCAGGCGCAATGGTCAGCAAATCGCAGCCTGCCAATGCGGTGATTTGGCCCACGTTTCTAAAGCTCGCACCCATCACCTCGGTCTTGATACCGTGGCGTTTGTAGTGGTTGTAAATCGCACGGACGGACTTCACGCCGGGGTCATTGGCATTGGCGTTATCGGCCTCTACCCACCCACCGCTTGCGGTGGCTCCTGATGCTCCGCCAGCGGACTTTTTGTACCAGTCGTAAATGCGACCCACAAAGGGGGAGATCAACTGCACCTTGGCATCACCGCACGCCACCGCTTGGGCAAACGAGAACAACAAGGTGAGGTTGGTTCGAATGCCTTCGCGCTCTAACTCGGCAGCGGCTTGAATGCCTTCCCAAGTGGACGCGATTTTGATGAGCACGCGTTCGCGCTTGATGCCCTGCGCTTCGTACAAAGCCATGATGCGCTTGGCACGCGCCACGGTAGCGGCTGTGTCAAAGCTCAACCGTGCATCCACCTCGGTGGAGACCCGCCCTGGGATGGTGGCCAAAATTTCGCAGCCAAAGCGCACCAATAAGCGATCGATCTGCGCATCCATCGACTCGTTGCCGTGCTCGGCCACCACGGCTTTGAGCAAAGGCAGGTATTCGGGCTTTTGCACCGCTTTGAGGATCAACGATGGGTTGGTCGTGGCGTCTTGCGGCTGGAACTGTGCAAGCTGCTTAAAGTCGCCGGTGTCGGCCACCACGGTGGTGAATTGTTTGAGGGCGTCGAGTTGGTTCATGGGGTGATTATCCAATTTCGTCAGAAAAGCCTAACGGCTTCGCGCTACAGTGTGTTTTATGCCTTCTTTCACGCCTCAAAAAATCCTCATCCTTGGTGGCAGCGGCTTTGTGGGCCGTCATGTGTGTTCACGCCTGAGCCTACAACACCACCAAGTCACCGTGCCCACACGCCGCTTGCCAGCACGCCACATCCAAATGATGCCGGGCGTGAGCGTGGTGCAAGCTAATGTGCACGACGCCCAACAACTGCAAGCCTTGGTGCATGGCCATGACGTGGTCATCAACCTCATTGCCATCCTGCATGGCACAGAAGAAGAATTCACCCACGCCCACGTCACACTGCCTGCCAATTTGGCACGTGCATGTCATGCGGAAAACGTCACGCGTCTCATTCACATCAGCGCTCTAGGTGCCGATGTGCACGGCCCATCCATGTATCAGCGCAGCAAAGCGCGAGGTGAATTGGCCTTGCAGTCCGCCGCACAAAAAGCGCCATTGGGTTTGACGCTGCTGCGCCCCAGCGTGATCTTTGGCAAAGACGACCAGTTCATCAATCTGTTTGCCAGTTTGCAAAAGGTGTTCCCCGTCATGCCGCTGGCAGGCGCGAACACGCGCTTTCAACCTGTGTGGGTACACGATGTGGCGCAAGCCATCGTGCATTGCGTGAACACCCCCAGCACTGAAGGCCAAGTGTTTGAACTGTGCGGCCCCGACATCCTCACGCTGGCGGAGTTGGTGCAACTCGCAGGCCGCTGGGTAGGCAAACAGCGCCCCGTCATCTCGCTGCCCTACGCCATCGGCTGGCTGCAAGCCCTGTTCATGGAATGGGCCCCAGGCAAAACGCTGATGAGCCGAGACAACTTGGACTCCATGAAAGTGCACAACGTGGCCATCGGCCACTTACCCGGCTTGCGTGCCTTGGGCGTGCCTGAGCCCAAGTCCATCAAGCGATTGTTCGTCGCAGGCAAGTGATGAAAACCTACCTCGTCGGCGGTGCGGTGCGTGATGCCCTCATGGGCGTCAGCGGCTCCGACCGCGACTGGGTGGTGGTAGGCGGCACGCCCGAGGCTTTGGTGGCGCAGGGCTATCAGCCTGTGGGCAAAGACTTTCCCGTGTTCTTGCACCCGACCACGCACGAAGAATATGCGCTGGCCCGCACCGAGCGTAAAACCGCACGCGGCTACCATGGCTTTAGCGTATACGCCGCGCCCGACGTGACGCTGGAGCAAGACCTTGCGCGACGCGACCTCACCATCAACGCGATTGCGCAAGACGAGCACGGCAACCGCACCGACCCCTATGGCGGCGAGCGAGACATTGCCGCCCAAGTGCTGCGCCATGTGACCGACGCCTTTCGCGAAGACCCCGTGCGCATCTTGCGCGTGGCCCGCTTTGCAGCGCGCTTTCCCGAATTCACCGTCGCGCCTGAAACCGTTGCGCTCATGCGTGAGATGGTGGCCGATGGCGAAGTGGATGCACTGGTCAGCGAACGCGTATGGCAAGAACTCTCACGCGGCCTCATGGGTGCCAAGCCTTCGCGCATGCTGCAAGTGCTTCGCGACTGCGGCGCTTTGCAACGCTTGCTGCCAGAGGTTGACAAACTCTACGGCGTGCCACAACGCGCCGAGTACCACCCTGAGATTGACACAGGCATTCACCTAGAAATGGTGCTCGATGCATCGGCCCGCATGAACGCCCCGCTAGAAGTGCGCTTTGCATGTCTGTGTCACGACCTCGGCAAAGGCACAACGCCTGCCGACGTATTGCCCCGCCACATCGGCCACGAGCAACGCAGCGAAAAACTCACCCGCGCTCTGTGCGAGCGTTGGCGTGTGCCTGTGGCCTGCAAAGAGCTGGCCGAGCTGGTGGCGCGTGAGCACGGCAATATTCACCAGAGCTTGGGCTTTGGTGCTGAAGCAGTGTTGCGTTTACTGGTGCGATGCGATGCACTGCGCAGGCCTGAGCGTTTCTTGTTGGCCTTGCAAGCGTGTGAATGCGATGCACGTGGGCGGTTGGGCAAAGAAGATGAGGCGTATGCGCAGGGGCCTCGGTTAGCTTCGCTACTGAAGGCGGCGCAGTCTGTTGACACTACTGCTGTAAGTGCGCAGGCGTTGCAGGATGGGCTCACAGGTCCGGCTGTGGGTCAGCGATTAGATGCTGCAAGGGTGGCGGCTATTGCTGCTGCACTTTGAGTTTTCGCTTTAAGTTGAACGCTGCGAAATGGCAAGGGCGGTAACCGCTCTGCTCCTACGCCGCTAAAGCGGCTAGATGTCGCTGCCGCGGTCACCACCCTTGCCACTTCGCGGCGTTGGGCTCGCGTTGCATTGCGATTCACGCATAGGCAGTTGCAGCCAATCAGAAAGTAACGGCCGACCGGGTTTGAATGCATGCAAACAACCGAACGCGTCAAGCGGAGTTGGGTGTGCCTGCGGCAGCGACATCTAGCCGCTTCAGCGGCGTAGGAGCAGAGCAGGTACACCCAACTCCGCTTGACACCGAGGGGGAGTCCAAAAACGACTACAAAACCTTAGAGATGCCCGCACAAACAAGGCTGAGAATGATCGTAGAAGCCAGCGGAATAAATATCTCGCGCCCAAAAATCTTGAACCGAATATCCCCAGGCAAGCGTCCAAACCCCAACTTCTGAAGCCAAGGCGTCAGCGCGTTGATGAGCAACAGCGCGAGGAAAACAACAATCAACCAGCGTGTCATGCAGCGGCTTACAGCGCGTAAGTGCGGTCACCTTGCGCAAAGCCCATCGGCTCCCACTCGGTCGTGCCAAAGGCCACCACTTTGAACAGCTCGCCCATCTCGTGCTCGGTGATGAGCTTTTGCGCCATGGTTTTTTCGTCTAGCGGTGCATCGACCAACGGTGGCAACAAACCGCAATTGATCAAGAAGTGCGCTTGGCTGGTGTAGCCCAACACGTTCAAGCCCGCGTCTTGCGCGGCCAGCGCCACGCCTGTGAAATTGACGTGTGCGGTGATGTCTTTGCCGCCCACATCCACCAGTGGGTCTGGGTCTGACTTGTGCAGCTTGTGGCACATCAACGTGCCCATGCTGCGTTGGGGATGGAAGTACTCACTCTCAGGAAAACCGTAGTCGATCAGGAATGCCGCGCCGCCTTTGCCCGTGGCCGCTTCGCCCGCTTTGAAGCGGTCGGCCAAGGTGGCGACAAAGGCTTCGGCTTGGTGGTGAATTTCGGTGAGGTAGTCGTGCTCACCCATCACCTCGACGGGTGGGCGCAGGTCGGTCAAGCGGTCTTCCCATTGCAGAGGCGAAATGCTTGCAGAAGATGCCACACCCGCTTGGCTCTGATTCAAAGCATCCGCATTCCAAACTACACCGCGCTCATGCCACAGACCGGCTTTGCGCACCAGCAGCTGCACAGGCATGGCATCGAGCACTTCGTTGCCCACCACCACACCGCTGAGTTGCTCTGGCAAGGCGTCCACCCATTGCACTTTGTGCGCGTGGGCCTTGAGCGTTTCTTGTTGGCGCTCACGCAAGCTGCCGGATAAATCGACGATGGTGTAACGCTTGACGCTGTCACCCAAGCTATCGAGCAACTGCAAAGCCAAAGCGCCAGAGCCTGCGCCGAACTCCCACACCTCGTCTGTACCCGTCACTTGCAGAGCTTCAGCCACTTGGTGGGCCAGCGTGTGGCCAAAGTGCTTGGACATTTCGGGGGCAGTGGCAAAGTCGCTGCCGGTCTCAGGCGTGAGGCCAAATTTACGCAGGCTGTTGGTGTAGTAGCCCATGCCCGGCGCGTACAAAGCGAGCGCCATGAAACGGTCAAAACTCAGCCAGCCGCCTGCATTAGCAATTTGGCGGTTAATCAAGGCGTACAAAGCCTGTTGGCTCGGGTCGTTGGATAATTGGGGGATCGTCATTGGGTGCTGATCGTAACTCGACCCAACCCACCCTTTTCTCCGCTCTTCCACCACAGGCACCTCACACCATGCGCTCTTGGGCACTCATCACTGGCGGCAGCGTTCGCTTAGGCCGCGAAATCGGCCTGGCCTTTGCGCGCACGGGTTGGAATGTGGCCTGCCACTACAACCATTCAGAGGCAGAGGCCAACGCCCTGTGCGCCGAACTGCGCGCCTTGGGCGTCGATGCACTGGCCGTGCAAGGCGACTTGGCAGACGAAGCCAGCTGCCAAAGCATTTTTGACACCACTGTGGCCATCACCGGCCACGCGTTGCAATGTGTGGTGAACAACGCATCGCTGTTTGTACCCGACGAGGGTGCTGACTTTGACGAAGCGCAGGCTTTGGCGCAAATCAAGGTCAACCTCATGGCGCCGATGCGATTTGGCAAGTGGATGGCAGCACTTCACGGGGCATCTGCTCTGAGCGGCGATAAGACAGCCGCCGCAAGCTCTGGCGCAGCGCAGGCAATGACCTCAGCCAAGCCCAGCGTCATCCATGTGTTGGACCAAAAGGTGTTCAACCTCAACCCCGATTATTTTTCGTACACACTCTCCAAACTCGCGCTCGAACGCGCAGTCAGCTTGCAAGCCCAGTCGCTCGCGCCCACCTTGCGCGTCAACGCGGTAGCGCCTGGTTTGATGTACCTGAGCGGCCCACAAACCCAAGACAACTTCAACCGCGCAGCAAGTGCCAACTTGCTGCGTCAGCCCATCAACCCCGCCGACGTGGCCAGCAGTGTGGTGTTTTTGGCGGGTAACGCCAGCATCACCGGTACAACCGTGCGTGTGGACAACGGCCAACATTTGGTACCACTCGCACGCGATGTGATGTTTGTGGTCGAGGAGCTTTTCAAATCATGAACGACCACCTTTTACGCAACTGCCGCCGCCTGTTTTTGCGCGGCCTCACCGTGCAAGCGCACATCGGCATCCACGACTTCGAGTTGCATGCGGCACAACGCATCGTCATCGATGTGGACTTGTATGTGTCGTTCGCAGGCACCAGCCCCAAAGACGACCGCATCGACGAAGTGGTGGACTACGACTTTGTGCGCGCCGTGGTGCACGCACGCATCGCGCAAGGCCACATCAACTTGCAAGAAACTTTGTGCGACGACATCCTCACACGCCTACTTGAACACACCGGCGTGATGGCCGCACGCGTGTCTACCCGCAAGCCCGACGTCTACCCCGACTGCGAAGCGGTGGGCGTCGAAGTATTCCGTGCCAAACCAGGAGTGCTGTGACATGGCCAGCAAAGGCACACAAATTTTGAACCTCACGGGCCTGCGCTTTGATGCCAACTTGGGCATCTTGGAGCACGAGAAGATTGACCCACAACCCATTCAAGTGGATGCAGAGTTGAACCTTGGCACACAGCCCCTGCTGCCGCATGACGATGACATTTGCCATGTGCTGGACTACCGCAAGGTACGCCAAATCATCATCAGCGAATGCACCGCCGAGCATGTGAACTTGCTCGAAACCCTCATTGGCAAACTCGCCCACCGACTCATGCAACTGCCGGGTGTATTGGGCGTGCGCGTGAAGATCGCCAAGCTCGAAATTTTTGAAGACTGCGAAGTGGCCATTCGCATGGAAACTGGACAGTGGAATTGAACAAATGACGACCGTAGAAAAAGACCTCAACAAAGATCCGAAACAACTCAAGATCGAGCACGAGAACCACAAACTCGAAAAGCGCCTGTGCCGCCAAGTGGGCCAAGCCATCGTTGACTACAACATGATCGAAGAAGGCGACAAAATCATGGTCTGCATGTCAGGTGGCAAAGACAGCTACGCCATGCTCGACATCTTGCTAATGATGCAACAGCGCGCACCCATCAGCTTTGAACTGATTGCGGTCAACCTCGACCAAAAACAACCCGGCTTCCCTGCCGATGTGTTGCCCAAGTATTTGGCGCAAGTGGGCGTGAAGTTCCGCATCGAAACGCAAGACACTTACTCGATCGTGAAAGAAAAGATTGCCGAAGGCAAAACCATGTGCAGCCTGTGCTCGCGCTTGCGCCGAGGCATTTTGTACCGCGTGGCGGGCGAGTTGGGCTGCAACAAAATCGCGCTGGGCCACCATCGCGACGACATTTTGCAAACCTTCTTCTTGAACATGTTCTATGGCGGCAAGCTCAAAGCCATGCCCCCCAAACTCGTGAGCGACGGCGGCGACCACATGGTGATTCGACCCCTCGCCTACGTGGCCGAGAAAGACTTAGAGCGCTGGGCCAAAGTACGTCAGTTCCCCATCATTCCGTGCACGCTGTGCGGCAGCCAAGACGGCCTGCAACGCCAAGTCGTGGGCGACATGTTGCGCGAGTGGGAAAAGAAACACCCAGGCCGCATCGAAAACATGTTTGCCGCGCTGCAAAACGTCGTGCCTTCGCACTTGATGGACCACACCAAGTTTGATTTCAAAACTTTGGTGACCACCGGCGTGGCGTCAGAGGATGGCGACAAGGCGTTTGACCATGAGGAGTTTCCTACGGCGACGTTGCCAGGCATGCAGGTGGTGCAACTGAGCTAACTCTGCTGAAGCGATCCACCTATCGCTTCAGTTGTTCATAAAAGTTTTCATGTGAGCCCAAGAGCAGTAAGTGCCGAGTTTTGGGATCAAACTCATACGCCAACAGCATCAGTTGGGTTTGGCTCTTGAACTTGTACACATAGGTGCCAGCTAAGTCGCCTCGTTTGGGTTCGCCGAGCAATGGGTCTTGCACAATTTTTTCAACTGCTGCATCAACATCCAACTTGCGGTTGTGATGCAACTTTTTATAACTGCGTGCAAACGCAGCGGACTGAAGCACTTGCACTTCGCATGAAGCCATCAGAAAAATCAGTGCTTGCTGGTTGGCACAAAGGGGGTAGCGAGGCTTTTGCCTTCAGCCTTAGCCACCAACAAGTCGCGTACAAAATCGATGGGTAAGTCGGGGTTGTCAAGCGCAGCCTTGCCAACCATCGCCCAAAACTCTAACTGCCCAGCAATCGTGCGGCGCTCGGCGGAAGCATGCAACTTGGCCTGCTCGTACAGCGCGTCGTCAATTCGAACCGGCATTCCCATAGTTTCCCCTTGAATCAATTTGCTACAAATGTAGCAAATGATACAGGTGAGGTCAACGCCATTTACGGCTTAAATGCCACCACTTTTTGGTGCTGTTCGCCGAGGCCTTCAATGCCCAATGTCATCACATCGCCACGCTTCAAATACACAGGCGCTGGCTTGCCGTCTTTCTTCACGCCCATACCCACACCAGGGGGCGTACCCGTGCAAATCACATCACCAGGTTTCAAGGTCATGAACTGGCTCAGGTAGCTCACAATTTTGGCCACACCAAAAATCATGGTTTTGGTGTTGCCGGTTTGCATGCGTACGTCGTTTACATCGAGCCACATATTAAGTTTTTGTGGGTTGGCTATTTCGTCACGCGTGACCAACCAAGGGCCGATGGGGCCGAAGGTGTCGCAGCCCTTGCCCTTGTCCCAAGTGCCGCCGCGCTCTAGTTGATATTCGCGTTCGCTCACATCATTGATCAGGCAGTAACCTGCCACATGCTCAAGCGCCGCTTTTTGCGACACATAGCGAGCTTCAGTACCAATGACGATACCCAGCTCCACTTCCCAATCGGTCTTCACCGACCCCTTTGGCAACATCACATCGTCGTTCGGGCCTTGGATGCAGCTGGTGGCCTTGGTGAACACGATCGGCTCTTTGGGAATAGGCATGCCTGCCTCGGCCGCATGGTCGGCATAGTTCAAGCCAATTGCCAAGAACTTGCCCACATTCGCCACAGGGCAGCCCATGCGAGGCTTGCCCTTGACCAAAGGCAGCTTGTCCGTGTTGAGCTTGGCCAACTTCGCCAAAGCTTTGTCGCTCAGCTGGTCGGGCGTCACATCGGCGATGACTTTACTCAAGTCACGCAACTTGCCTGCGGCATCAATGAGGCCTGGTTTTTCTTTGCCGGGGTTGCCGTAACGCACGAGTTTCATGAGTCGCCTTTGAAAATTTAAAAATCGGGTTGGGATGAACGGCTAAATTTTGTCGTCATGCGAGTGACGCACCAAGCGCATCAGCGACACATCAAAGCAAGCGAAGCTTCCAAGTGGTCCAGCGGCGAGCGCTTAAAGCCAGAACGCGTAAAGCGCTGCAACTGCCCCAAAGCAAACGCCATCAACACCGCCGCACGCACTTGGGCGTCAGCGGTGGGCGAGGCTGATTTGTTGGCCTCGGCAGCCGCACGCAGCACTTGGCGAAGGGCCGATTCGATGCGCTCAAACAATTGGTTCATGCGCTGGTGCAAACGCTCGTTTTCAAACACCAAGGCATCGCCCACCATCACGCGGGCCATGCCTGGGTTTTTCTCGCCAAACTGCAACAGCACCGTCACCATGCGCATGGCCTTTGATGCGCCATCGCCTTCGCGCTCGGCAATTTGATTGACCAAGCCAAACACGCTGTGCTCGATGAAGTCAATCAAGCCTTCAAACATTTGCGCCTTGCTGGCGAAGTGGCGGTACAGCGCCGCTTCGCTCACATCCAACTTAGAAGCCAACAACGCGGTGGTGATGCGCTCTGAGCCTGGCTGCTCCAACATACCCGCCAACGTTTGCAAAATTTGCTCACGCCGTTGGCCCGGTTTCATGCGGTGGCGCACCTTGGGTTCTTCACGGTCAGGGGCGGCTTCGTCGGGCAAGGCGTTGTCGGACATGGCTTAGAAAGTAAGTTAGTGCGACCTAATCATGGTGCCAAAGGCTTGTTCCGTCAACACCTCTAGGAGCATGGCGTGTGGCACGCGGCCATCGATGATGTGCACCGCCTTCACGCCACTGTTGGCGGCATCCAAAGCGCCAGCAATCTTAGGAATCATGCCGCCGCTGATGGTGCCATCGGCAATCAGCTCGTCAATGCGACGAGGTGTCAGCTCGGTCATCAGCTCGCCTTGCTTGTCGAGCACACCACGGATGTTGGTGAGCATCAACAATTTTTCAGCGCTCAACACGGTGGCCAGCTTGGCCGCCACCACGTCGGCGTTGATGTTGTAGCTCTCGTTGACCTCGCCAAAACCGATCGGGCTCACCACGGGGATGAAGGCATCGGCTTGCAAGGCTTTGACCACGCTGGGGTCGATGCTGACGATATCGCCCACTTGGCCCACGTCGTAGGTTTTGCTGGGGTCTTTGCTGTCGTGCACGGTCAGCTTCTTGGCGCGAATCATCGCGCCATCGCGGCCTGTCAGGCCAACGGCTTTGCCGCCAGCTTGGTTGATCAAGCCCACGATGTCTTGCTGCACTTCGCCGCCCAACACCCACTCCACCACTTCCATGGTTTCGGCGTCAGTCACGCGCATGCCTTCGATGAACTCACCCTTCTTGCCCAAGCGTTGCAGCAAGCCTTCAATTTGCGGGCCACCGCCGTGCACCACCACGGGGTTCATGCCCACGAGCTTGAGCAACACCACGTCTTCGGCAAATGCTTTTTGCAACGCGGGGTCGGTCATGGCGTTGCCGCCGTATTTGATGACCAAGGTCTTGCCGTGGAACTTGCGGATGTAGGGCAACGCCTGGGCCAAGATGTCGGCAGGAGAAAAATCGCTCATGGTGTGTAACTCCGTGATGGGTTTTGTCAACGTGGTTTATTCAGCGTGTTCCGCCGCCGGTGCTTGTGCAGCCTGAGGGCCCAACACCAGTTCACGCACCATTTCGCGCAAGAGTTTTTTCTCTTGGAAGCTCAGTGCACGCTCCAACACACGACGCACGCCCAACAACAATTGGCGGTCTACCTCTTGTGGAATACCGCGTGTGTTTTGCAACTCTTCGCGCAGTTCTTCACGCAAGTCTTCGGGCTCGTCCGCCCACCAAGTGTTGATAACGGTATTGAGTTGTTCGCGCAACTGCTCGGGGTCAACCTGAGGCACTGCGTGCATCGAGCTGGCGTGGCGTGCACCACCGTCGCGAGCAGCTTGCGCGCCCAACACCACACGTTGGTCGGCTTGCGACAACAAACGTGCCCAACCTGGGTCTTCGCGGTTGAGCTGGCTCATATTGCGCGAGGCTTCGTCGGCCAGCAAATGCACTGACATGCCGTGGAGCTGGGCTTCGTCAATCAGGCTGATCAGTCGTTCGTCATCGCTGCCCACCAACAAATGGTCGCACGCGCCGCGCTCGGCCAAACGCTTCAGGTCAGCGCCCAAAGTGCGCAACATCGACAAGCCACCGTCTTGGCTGTGAGGCAACACGGCGCGGCTTACTTGGCCGCCAATCGCTTGATCGTCTGTCGAATCGCTGTACCAATAAATGCGGCGCAGGTTCAGGTCGAGGCCGTTGTGCGCCAGCGCGTTGCTCAGCAGCTGGTGCAGTTGTGGGCGCACGTGGTCTTGTGCGGTATCGGTTTGGCCTTGCAACCACGCCAAGAAACGGGCGTCGATGAGGGCAATGCAAGATTCAGCGCCTGCGTGCGCTGCAGCGTGAGAGGAATGTGTGCGTTTCATGAAAGTACTAAAAAGGTAAAAAGATAGAAATCACTCACCAGAGCACTAACTGTGCGCACTGGCAAGCTGGTTTTATTTTAGGCCGCAGACCGCATATTCACAGGGGATAATCGCCAAAACTTATAAATTTTTCACGGCATGACACAACCCATTTTGATCACAGGCGGCACGGGCTTCATTGGCTCGCACACCGTCGTTACCCTCGCAGAAGCAGGCCAACCTGTGGTCATTTTGGACAATTTGTGCAATTCGAGCCCCAAAGTACTCGACCGCTTGGCCCGTTTGAACGCCAGCCCCATCGAGTTTGTGCAGGCAGACATTCGCGATTCAGCGGCACTTGACGTCCTATTTGCCCGCCACCACTTTGCAGGCGTCATCCACTTTGCGGGCCTCAAGGCTGTGGGCGAATCGGTCGCTCAGCCCCTGCGTTACCTTGAGAACAACGTCAGCGGCACCCTCAACCTGCTGCAGGCCATGGACCGCGCCAACGTGCGCCGCATCGTGTTCAGCTCATCAGCCACCGTGTATGGCGACCCTGTGAGCGTACCCATCCCCGAAACAGCGGCGCTGACCGCCACCAACCCCTATGGCCGCACCAAGCTCATGTGCGAAGACGCGCTGCGCGAGCTGCACGCGGCTGACCCACGTTGGAGCATTGCCATCTTGCGCTACTTCAACCCTGTGGGCGCGCACGAAAGCGGCTTGTTGGGCGAAGCGCCCAACGGCATTCCCAACAACCTAATGCCCTACATCACACAAGTGGCCTTGGGCCAGCGCGAGCATTTGCAAATTTTTGGCAATGACTACGACACACCCGACGGCACAGGCGTGCGCGACTACCTGCACGTGAGCGACTTGGCCGCTGGCCACTTGGCCGCACTGCGTGCCTTGAACGAACCCAAACTCCTCACCGTCAACCTCGGCACAGGCCGTGGCGTGAGCGTGCAAGACATGGTTGACACATTTGCACGCGTCAACGGCGTGCCCATCCCTCACCAAGTGGTACCCCGCCGCCCTGGCGATGTGGCCCAGTGTTTGGCCGATCCGCGCCAAGCCAAAGCCTTGCTGAATTGGGAAACCCAGTTTGACCTTGAACGCATGTGCGCCGACGCATGGCGCTGGCAGTCCATGAACCCACAAGGGTTCGACACCCCGCTATGAAAAACCAAGACGACGGCACACTGTCCCTGTTTGACGACTTTCCGCCCGCCCCTGACCCTGCGACATTGCCGCCTGCGGCGCCTGCAAAAAAGCCACGTGCCAAACGCAAAGCTGCAGAGCCTAAAGCCGAAGTGACTAACGCCCATGTGAGCGAGCCGGCACAAAACACAACTACGCCAGCCGTCACCAGCGAAACCG